>NZ_JBICYI010000001.1:0-151772 GCF_043200825.1 Streptomyces sp. NPDC048370
CTCTGGTGCCGTGCATCGCAAGGCGGAGGAGGGCGTCATGGCGGAGCCATGGCAACCGACGACAACGCGGCGAGGCACGGCACCAGAGCCCGCGAGCCCGGCATGATCCAAACGAAAGACCCTAGCGGGTCACGCGGTAGCGGAGGTAGGCGAACTTCGAGCTGAAGGTGCGGGTCTCGACGAGTTCGAGATCCACCCGGCGCTCAGCTCGGGGAAAGAACGGAATGCCACCGCCGACCAGCACCGGGTAGACCACGGCCTGATACTCGTCGATCAGACCCGACGCGGCCGCCTCGGCGGCGAGAGTCGCACCGCCGATCGCGATGCCTCCCTCCCCCGGCTCGGCTCGCAACCGCTCGATCTCCTCAGCCACGCTGCCGGAAGCCAGGCGGGCGTTGCCCTGCACCGTCGACAGCGTGGTGGAGAACACCACCTTGGGAAGCGGATTCCAGATCTCGATCCACTCGCGCGTCGGGGCGTCGAGCGTCGGATCCTGGGCGGCGGTCTCCCAGTACAGCATCGTCTCGTACAGCCGCCGCCCCAAGAGGTGGACGTCGAGCTTTCGCGTCTCGTCGATCCAGAAGCGGAAGACCTCGTCGTCGGGGGCCGACCAGTCGAAGTCGCCGTCCGGCCCGACGATGTAGCCGTCGAGTGAGACGTTCATCGAATAAGTCACGCTGCGCATCAGAAGTCCTCCTCGGAAACGGGCTCGACAGTATGACCACCGGACGCCGCAGAACTCATCGCGGCTCGCGGGTTCCCCTGGGACGAACCACCCCACCTCGTGGAACGATCACCAGAAGAAAGGTTTCTCCGACCCTTTGACGGGCCGGTTGTGAACGCCGTACTTCACCCGTATGGCATGAGATTCAGTATGCGAGACGCAGCAGGACAAGCCGTTGACGTGTCCGGATTCCACTGCGAGTCTCTTGGTCGTGAGCAGTTCCGAGAACCTCGCCGCGCGGCTGCACGTCGATCTTCGACGTCAAGCCAGCGCCATCTGTGCTGTCGGTCGATAGACCCACCGGCAGGCCTCTTTCTCCTGCCCGCCGGAGCATTCCGGCCAGATTCCCTTTCCCGCCGTTCGGCGGTCCCCTTTCCCTTGCCCAGAACCCTGGCGCGCCCTTTTTCGCATGGGCGCCATCCAGCCGTTCCATCGAATGCGAACAGGACTCTCCATGACCACGATGGCGTCGACGCGACGACGGTTCCTCACCCTGCTCGGTCTCTCCGCGGTCGCGGTGAGCTGCGGCACGAGCGCCACAGGGACCGCCGGAAAGGGCCAGACCCGGACGCTGCGCTACCAGGGCTGGGCGGGACAGGTGACCTTGCCGGAGCTGGCCGATGACCTCGGCTATCTGGGGGATGTGAAGCTGGAGTGGGTCGGCAATACGATCAGTGGGCCGCAGGACATCCAGTCCGCGGCCACCGGGCAGACGGATTTCGGCGGCGCGTTCAACGGCGCGGTCGTCAAACTGGCCGCGAACAAGGCTCCCATCAAGGCCGTCGTCAGCTATTACGGATCCGACCAGTACGCCTACAGCGGCTATTACGTCCTCAAGGACAGCCCGATCCGTTCCGCCCGCGATCTGACCGGCAAGAAGGTCGGGATGAACACCCTCGGGGCCCACGCGGAGGCGATGCTCGACATCTATCTCCAGCGTGGCGGTCTGTCCGCGGCGGAGATCGACAAGGTCGAGCCGCTGGTCGTGCCTCCGGTGAACACCGAGCAGTCACTGCGCCAGAGACAGATCGAAGTGGCCGTACTCGGCGGCATTCTGCGGGACAAGGCCCTCGCGACCGGTGGAATACGGCCGCTCTTCACGGACTTCGAACTGCTCGGCGCGTTCAGCGCCGGCACCTACGTGATGACGGACCGCTTCCTCAAGCAGAACCCCGACACGGCCCGGACCTTCGTCACCGCGGTGGGACGGGCCATCGAGTGGTCGCGCACCACTCCGCGCGCGGAGGTCATCGCCCGGATGACGGACATCGTGAAGAAGCGCGGACGCAACGAGGACACCACACCCCTCAAGTACTGGCGGTCCTACGGCGTCGCCGAGACGGCGGGCCGGATCACCGGCAAGGAACTCCAGCTCTGGATCGACTGGTTGGCCGAGCGCGGCGACATCCAGAAAGGCCAGGTCACGGCGGACGACCTCTACACCAACGAGTTCAACACCGCCGGTGAGGGCGGCACAGCGCCCACCTCACCGGCCCCCTCCGCCTCGACGAGCGGGAGCTGATCCCATGCCGACGTCCACTCCGTCCCGTACATCGAGTACACCGACGACACCCACGACACCCAAGATCGTGTTCGAGGGCATACGGAAGGTCTTCACGGTCAAGGACTCCCCGAAATCAAGGGAGTTCACCGCCGTCGACGGCATCGACCTGGAGATGGCGGCGGGCGAGTTCGTCGTCCTGGTGGGCCCCAGCGGCTGCGGCAAGTCGACTCTCCTTGATCTGCTAGGCGGCCTCGCCCGGCCCACCGGCGGACGGATCCTGCTGGACGGCGAACCCGTCACAGGCCCCGGCCTGAACCGCGGCATCGTCTTCCAGCAGTACGCGCTGCTGCCCTGGCGTACGGCGCAGGGAAACGTCGAGTTCGGGCTGGAGGCCACGGGCGTACCACGCCGCGAACGGGGCGCGCGGGCACGGGAGTTCCTGGATCTGGTCGGCCTGACCGGGTTCGAGAACCGGCATCCGCACGAGCTGTCGGGCGGAATGCGGCAACGGGTGGCGATCGCCCGCAGCCTTGCCTACGACCCGGACGTGCTGCTCATGGACGAGCCCTTCGCCGCGCTCGACGCCCAGACCCGTGAGTCGTTGCAGGACGAGCTGCTCCGCATCTGGCAGCGAACAGGAAAGACCGTCGTCTTCATCACGCACAGCATCGACGAGGCCGTCTATCTGGGGCAGCGCGTCGCCGTGATGACGTCCAGGCCCGGTCGTATCAAGCAGGTCGTGCCGGTCGCCCTCGACTCCCGTACCAGCACGGACGACATCCGTTCCACTCCCGAGTTCGCACGCCACCGTCATGAGATCTGGTCGCTGCTGCACGACGAGGTCGCCAGGGCCCAGCAGTTGGAGAAGCAGGAGGCATCCGTATGAGCCTCACGACCCGCACCACCATCACGACCGAGAAGACTCCCCCACCGGTCCCGGCCGGCCTCGACGAAGGCGCCCGCTCCCCCGCCCTGTCGCCCCGAGCTCCCTCCCTGCCGGTCCCCGTCCGCCGGGCGCTCCGGCGGCTGACGTCCCTCCTGGCGACCGGGGTCACCAAGTCCGCCGCGATCGCGGCCCTCCTCCTGCTGTGGGAGACCGCGCCGCGGCTCGGCCTCGTCGACCGGACCTTCCTGCCCCCGTTCAGCGAGGTCGCCCTCGCCTGGTGGGCGCTGGCGGCCGACGGTCAGCTCGCCGACAACACCTCCGCCAGCCTGGTGCGTTCGTTCAGCGGATTCGGTCTGGCCGTGGCCGTCGCCGTACCCCTCGGTCTGCTGATCGGCTGGTACCGGCCCGTCGCCGATCTGCTCGGACCGCTCCTCGAGGTGTTCCGCAACACCGCCGCGCTGGCCCTCCTGCCCGTCTTCGTCCTGCTCCTGGGCATCGGGGAGACCTCGAAGATCTCCATCGTGGTGTACGCGTGCACCTGGCCGATCCTGCTCAACACGATCAGCGCCGTACGCAGTGTCGACCCCACACTCCTGAAGCTCGCGAAGTCGATGGACCTGTCCGCGCCCCGTCTGTTCCAGAAGGTCATCCTGCCGTCCGCGGTGCCCGTGATGTTCACCGGCATCCGGCTGGCCGGAGCGGGGTCGATCCTGGTCCTCGTCGCCGCCGAGATGATCGGGGCCAAGGCGGGGCTCGGCTATCTGATCAACGCCTCGCAGTACAACTTCGCGATCCCGCAGATGTACGCGGGGATCATCACGATCTCCGCCATCGGCGTGACCTTCAACCAGCTCCTGGTGGTCCTGGAGCGCCGGCTCAGCTCCTGGCGCGTGTCCCCCGGCGACTGATCCGGCCCCACCGTCCCCGCATCGCGACCCCATCGCCTTGTCCGCTGCCGCCTCGCAGCCCCGATCGCCTTCACCGCCCCCGATCCGAGGAACCTCATGCCCGCGACCAGCCCCCGCCGACTGCACCTCAACGCCTTCCTGATGAACGCCGGCCACCACGACGCCGCCTGGCGCCACCCCCGTACCCAGCCCGAACGGGTCACCGATCTGCGCTACTTCCAGCAGCTCGCGCAGACCGCCGAGCGCGGGCTGCTCGACTCGGTCTTCCTCGCCGACGGGCTCGCCCTGTGGGGGAACGCCCGGTACAACGCGCTCGGCGGCTTCGAACCGCTCACGCTGCTGTCCGCGCTCGCGGCGGTCACCGAGCGCGTCGGGCTGATCGCCACCGTCTCCACCACCTTCAACGAGCCCTTCCACACCGCCCGCAAGTTCGCCTCCCTGGACCACATCAGCGGCGGCCGGGCCGGCTGGAACATCGTCACCTCCGGCACCGTGAACGAGGCCCGCAACTTCGGCCGGGAGGAGCACCTGGAGCACCGGCTCCGCTACGAGCGGGCCCGGGAGTTCGTCGAGGTCACCACCAAGCTGTGGGACAGCTGGGAGGACGACGCGATCCTGCTCGACCGTGAGCGTGGTGTCTACGCGGACACCGACCGGGTGCGGGCGATCGATCACCGCGGGGAGCACTTCGGGGTACAGGGTCCGCTGAACGTTCCGCGGAGCCCTCAGGGCCACCCGCTGCTGGTGCAGGCCGGTTCGTCGGAGGACGGCAAGGAGTTCGCCGCGCGGTACGCCGAGGCCGTCTTCACCGCCCAACAGACGCTCGCCGACGGCCAGGCGTTCTACAAGGACCTCACGTCACGGCTCGCGCGCCACGGCCGTAGCGAGGACCAACTCCTCGTGCTGCCGGGCATCGCGCCGGTCATCGGCTCGACGGAGGCCGAGGCACGCGCCCTTGAGCAGGAGCTCACCGAGCTGCAGATCCCCGAGTACGGGCTCGCCCAGCTGTCCGGAATGCTCGGCACCGATCTGACGGGGCTGCCGCTGGACGGGCCGCTGCCCGAGCTTCCCGAGGAGCGGGACATCAACGGCAACAAGAGTCGTTTCACGCTCGTCGCCGAGCTCGCCCGCCGCGACGGCCTGACCGTACGCCAGCTCATCGCCCGCCTCGGCGCCGGACGCGGCCACCGCGTCTTCGCCGGCACTCCGGAGCAGATCGCCGACGAGCTCCAGGAGTGGTTCACCGAAGGCGCCGCCGACGGCTTCAACATCATGCCGCCCCTTCTGCCGGGCGGTCTGGAGGACTTCGTCGACCAGGTCGTCCCGATCCTGCAGGCCCGCGGCCTGTTCCGCACGGAGTACGAGGGCCGCACCCTGCGCGAGCACTACGGCCTCGCCCGCCCCACCAACCGGCTGCGAGCCGTCGGCCCGTCCCTCGGAACGGCCGGGGACACGCGCCCCTCACTGCCCATCACATCCTGACCGCCTCCCGAAAGGACCCTTCCCATGACCACCAGTACCGGCTTCGACGTCCGCAGGATCGGAGGGCGTATCGGCGCGGAGATCCTCGGTGTGGACCTCGGCGCCGACCTCGCCCCGGCCGTCGTCACCGAGATCAACTCCGCGCTCCTGGAGCACAAGGCGCTCGTCTTCCGCGACCAGCGCCTCGACGAGGCGGGCCAGCTCCGCTTCGCCTCCCTCTTCGGCGAACTCACCACCGCGCACCCGACCGTGCCGTCCGTCGACGGCCAGCCGCAGATCCTGCCGGTCGACGGCGACGAGGGCATCCGCGCCAACCAATGGCACACGGACGTCACCTTCGTCCGTACGCCGCCCAAGGCGTCCACGCTGCGCGGCATCGTGGTCCCGCCCTACGGCGGCAACACCCTCATCGCCAACACGGGCGCCGCCTACCGGGACCTGCCCGTGCCCCTGCGGGAGCTGGCCGACAAGCTGTGGGCGGAGCACACGAACGCCTACGACTACGCCGCTCCTAAGAGCGAGAAGGCGGCCGAGCACCGCAAGCAGTTCGTCTCCCGGAGGTACCGCACCGCCCACCCGGTCGTCCGGGTCCACCCCGAGACCGGGGAGCGGGGGCTGTTCATCGGCGGCTTCGCCCAGAGCATCGTCGGGCTCAGCCCCTCCGAATCCCGCGACCTGCTGCGCATCTTCCAGTCGTACGTCACCCGCCCCGAGAACATCGTGCGCGTGGCCTGGCAGCCGGGGGACCTCGTCCTGTTCGACAACCGCATCACCCAGCACTACGCCCCCGACGACTACGGCGACCTGCCGCGACTGCTGCACCGCGTGACCGTCGCGGGCGATGTCCCGGCCGGTGTCGACGGCACGCTCAGCCACGTCGTCGAGGGCGACGACGCCAGCCACTACACCCCCGCGGCGGCCTGAGCCCCGCAGGAGATCGGCTTCTGCCAGAAGCCATCCCGAGGCGCCTGACCTGGGCTTTTGCCCGTCAGGCGCCTCGTTGCCGTGTATCCGCGGCAACCGCGGACGCGTGTCCTCCGGGCTCGGTTGCGTGATCACGATCACTCTTGTTCCTGGGTTTCCGTGTCAACCGGCGGGCCCACGGCAGGCGTATGCGGGGTGTAGTCGGAGATCCGGGAGTGTTCGTTGACCGTCGAGGAGTTCGAAGAGTTCTACGCCCACGCGGTGGCGCGGCTCACGGGCCAGTTGTACGTGATGCTCGGCGACCTGCACGAGGCGCAGGACGTCGTGCAGGAGGCCTTCGTCAAGGGCTGGAACCGGCGGCGGCAGCTCGACCGGGACGGCCAGCCCGAGGCGTGGATCCGTACGGTCGCCTGGCGGCTCGCGGTGAGCCGCTGGCGGTTCCGTCGGCGTACGACCGAGGCGTGGCGGCGCGGTGGCGCGCCGCCGTGGGTCGAGGGCCCCGAGCCGGACCACCTCGTGCTCGTCGACGCGTTGCGCGGACTCCCTCCGCAGCAGCGGCGCACCCTCGCCCTGCACTACCTGTGCGACCTGAGCGTCGACCAGGTCGCCGCCGAGACCGGTCTGTCGACCGGCACCGTCAAGACCCATCTGTCCCGCGGCCGGGCGACTCTCGCCCACCGGATCGAGGACCCGCGGGGCGTACGACCCCGTACCGAAGACCAGCGGGGCGCACGCCCCCGTACCGACCACCCGTCCGGCGAGGAGGCATCCGGTGAATGAGTCCCGTGACCCGTCCCACGACGACCCGTCCCACGACCCGCTGAGGTCGCTCTTCGAGGCGGCCGCCGACGCGGGCCGGGCCCACGCCTCCTATGCGCCTGCCGCCGAGATCAGCGCCCGCGGGCGGCGCGTCCACCGCCGCCGCCTCGCGGCACTGGCCGTGGGCGCGTGCCTCGTCCTGGGCGGCGGCGGGGCGGCGCTCGCCACCCTGCTGCCCGGCTCCTCCCAGCCGGTCGTGCCCGCGACCAGCCCGTCGGTGAGCGGCCCGGCTCCGTCGAGTACGAGCACGAGCGCCACCCTCCCGCCCCCGATCGGCACCACCACCTCCCCGCCGCCGACCCCTCCCGGCTCCGTCGCGCCGGGCGCCACGACCACAGCGCCGCCCGGCGGCGCCGAAAGGCCCTAGGGCCGCACCCACCCCCGCCCTTCCGGGACCGCCACCGCACAACAGGCCGTCCCGCGCCCCGTCACGCCCTCCGAGAGAAGCAGACGCCCCCTATGACCCTCATAGACCGAGATGTCCCGAGCACCGCGCCGCCGGCGCCGACCGCTCTCCGCGACCCCGGCCGCCCGTCGACACGGCCACGCCGCCTCCGCCTCCGCCTCCGTCTCCGTCTCCGCCTCGACGCCGGTGACCGCGACGTCCTGACGCTCTATCTGTTCACGAGGGTCGCCCTCCTCCTCACCGCGTACTGCACCGCCTGGCTCTTCCCGCGCGATCCCGAGGCCCACCACCCCGAAACGTTCGGGGCCGTCGTCGGGCAGTGGGACTGGAACCACTACCTGCACATCGCGCGCGACGGCTACTTCCCGGACGACCCCGCGGCCCGGCCCGAACCATGGGACAACAGGGAGGCCTTCTTCCCCGGCTTCCCGCTCCTCCTGAGGGCGCTGCACCCCCTCGTGGGCGACTGGACCGCCGCGGGGCTGCTCATCTCCTTCGTCGCAGGAGCCGTCGCCGTCGTCGCGCTCGGCCGCATCGCCCGGCTCCACCTGCCCCAGGTGGCCGACGCCCGCCGGGCCGTCCTCCTGCTGCTCGTCTCGCCGTGCGCCCTCTTCCTCGCCGTCGGCTACACCGAGGCCCTCTTCCTCGCCTTCGCCCTGCCGGCCTGGCTCGCCGCGCTGCGCCACGACTGGCGGCTCGCCGCGCTCCTGGCGACCTGCGCGACCACCGTGCGCGTGAGCGGGCTCTTCCTCGTCGCCGCGCTCGTCGTCCACTTCGCCCTGACGGCCCATCGGCGCGGCGAGCTGCGCCGACTGCCGTGGCTGGCCCTGCCGGCGCTCCCACCGCTCCTCTACTCCTGGTACCTGTACGGGCACACCGGTGACCGGATGGCCTGGAAGCACGCCCAGGAACGCGGCTGGTACCGCGAGTTCCACACCCCCTGGGAGGCCTGGGGCACCACCTGGGAGGCCGCGTTCGGTCACGGCTACACCGCCCCGTACGCCCTGATGTGGCAGGCCGAGCTCGTCGCCATGGGCGTCGGCCTCGTCACGGTGGTCCTGCTCGCGCGCGCCCGGCGTTGGCCCGAGGCCGTCTACATCGCGCTCAACCTGTGGGCCCTGGGCACCTCGTACTGGTACATGTCCATCCCCCGCGCCACCCTCCTGTGGTGGCCGCTGTGGATCGGCCTCGCCTGCTGGACGCTCCGCAGGCCCCGGCTTTCGGCCGGCTGGCTCTGCCTGTCGGTCCCGCTCTCCGTCGTCCTCGCCGTGGCCTTCTTCTCGGGACGCTGGGCGGGCTGACCCGCCACCGCCGCCGGCGGACGTACCGCCTATCCGTTCCGCTTCGCCGCGCCCGTGCCGACGGGGTCGGACGCGCCGAACGTGCGCCGGTAGGCGGCCGGTGAGACGCCGAAGGCCGTCCGCATGTGCGCGCGCAGGGAGTTGCCGGAGCCGATGCCCGCCCGGTGTGCCACGAGGTCGACGGGGAGGTCGGTGGTCTCCAGGAGCTGTTTGGCCAGTTCCAGGCGCTGGGCCGTGAGCCACTGCACGGGCGTCATCCCGACCTCGTCCCGGAACCGGCGGGTGAACGACCGCAGGCTCATCCGCGCGTGCTCGGCGAGGCGGCCGAGGGTGAGGGGCTCCCCGAGGTGTTCGAGGGCCCAGGCGCGCGTCGCGGTCGTGCTGGCGAGGGTCGGCTCGGGCACGGGCCGGTCGATGAACTGGGCCTGCCCGCCGTCCCGCCACGGCGGTACGACGCACATGCGGGCCGCGCGGTTGGCCGCCGCGGCACCGTGGTCGCGGCGGATCATGTGCAGGCAGAGGTCGACCCCGGCGGCCACTCCGGCCGAGGTGAGCACGTCGCCGTCGTCGACGAAGAGCACGTCCTCGTCGAGCTTGACCGCGGGGTACGCCTGCCGGAACTCGGGGGCCAGATTCCAGTGGGTGGTGGCCGGCCGGCCGTCGAGCAGACCCGCGGCGGCGAGCACGTACGACCCGGTGCAGATGGACACCAGGCGGGTGCCCGGCCGGATCGCGGCGATGGCGGCGGCGACCTCGGGCGGCAGCGGGCCGCCGCGCCCCAGCTCCGGCATGGCGTGCGTCGGCGGGACGACGACGGTGTCGGCGGCGGCGAGCGCCTCGGGGCCCGCCGCCGGCTGGACGACGAAACCGGCGTCGCTCAGGACGGGCGCGCCGTCGGCGGTGCAGACGGTGACCTCGTACAGCGGGCCGCCGTCGGCGTCCTGGACGCTGCCGAAGACGCGGGAGGGGATGCCGAGCTCGAAGGGCGGCACTCCGGGCAGGGCGAGCACCGCGATGCGGTGGACGCGTGAGGAGGTCGCCGGGGTCGTCTCGTCCATGGCCAAGCTCATGGCCAAATCCTGTCACATAGTGGCCTGAGGGCCAATACCAGGAGGGGCCGGGAGACGGGATCGTGAACGGGTCGCCGCCGGAGGGGTTCCGGCGGACCGATCGAGAAGGAACGAGGCGGAGAGCATGCGCGCGGTGGTCGTGGAGCAGTGGGGCGGTCCGGAGCAGCTGGTGGAGCGCGAGGTGGAGCGCCCTGAGCCTGGCCTGAACGAGGTCCTTGTGCGGGTGCACGCCGCCGGTGTGAACCCGGTGGACTGGAAGACCCGCGCGAGCGGCGCCCTGATCGACTGGGACGCGCTGCCGATCGTCGGCTGGGACGTCTCCGGCACGGTCGAGGCGGTGGGGCCGGGCGTCGGGAACCTCCGCGCGGGCGACGAGGTCTTCGGGATGCCGCTGTTCCCCCGGCAGGCGGGCGGGTACGCCGAGTACGTCGTGGCGCCTGCGCGCCACCTCGCGCCGAAGCCGGCGTCCCTCACCCATGTGGAGGCCGCGGCTCTGCCGCTGGCCGCGCTGACCGCCTGGCAGGCCCTGGTCGACGCGGCGGACGTACAGCCCGGCGAGCGTGTGCTCGTGCACGCCGCCGCGGGCGGTGTGGGCCACCTCGCCGTCCAGATCGCCAAGGCGCGCGGGGCGTACGTCATCGGCACCGCCAGCGCCGCCAAGCACGAGCTGCTCCGGGAGCTGGGCGCGGACGAGGTGGTCGACTACCGCAAGGCCCGGTTCGAGGACGTCGTCTCCGACGTCGACATCGTCCTCGACGCGCTCGGCGGCGAGACGGCCGAGCGTTCCCTGAAGGTGCTGCGGACCGGGGGTCGACTGATCACCCTTCCCGGCCCCGACGACGTGCCCGCGGCCCCCGAGGGCGTACGGGCCGCATGGGTCCTGGTCGAGCCCGACCACCTGGGCCTGCGCGAGATCACGGCGCTGGTGGAGAGCGGCGCGCTGCGCCCGGTCGTCGACACCGTCCTGCCGCTGTCCGAGGCCGCGAAGGCCCACGAGCTCGGCGAGCGGGGCCGTACGACCGGCAAGATCGTCCTGTCGGTCGTCTGACGATCGTTCTGTCGGTCGTCTGACGATCGTTCTGTCGGTCGTCTGACGTCCGGCGCGGCGGCCGGGCGGTTCAGCGCTGGGCGGCGAAGGGCCCGCGGAGGGCGGCCCATTGCAGCAGCAGGACCGTCTTGCCGTCGACGATACGTCCGTCGAGGCTCATGGCGAGGGCTTCGGTGAAGGGGAGTTCGAGCACCTCGATGTCCTCGCCCTCGGCCTCGACTCCGCCGCCGGTTCCGGTCCGGTCGGCCGGGGTGTAGGGGGCGGCGAAGAAGTGGAGGCGTTCGGTGACGGAGCCGGGGCTCATGTAGGCGTCGAGGACGTGGGTGAGGGGCCCGAGGACGACACCGAGCTCCTCGGCGCTCTCGCGCCGGACGGCGGTTTGCGGGTCGTCGGCGTCGAGCAGCCCCGCGGCCGCCTCGACGAGCATGCCGTCGGGGTGGCCGTTGACGTAGGCGGGATAGCGGAACTGCCGGGTGAGCAGGACGCACCCGCGGTCGGTGTCGTACGGCAGGACGACCGCGCCGTTCCCCCGGTCGTACGTCTCCCGCTGCTGGGTCTCCCAGCGTCCGTCGCGGCGCCGGTGGTCGAAGGTGGTCCGCCGCAGGACGTGCCAGCCCTGCGAGGTGAGTTCGACGTCGCGGACGACGACGTCGGGGTTGCGGCGCAGGTCGCGTCCGGCCCGGTCGAGGCCGGTGCGGCCGCGGTGGTCGGGGGTGTCGACGCCGGGGCGGGGGGCGGTCACGCGGCCGCACCGATCGGGGTGGGCGTGGGCTTGTCGGTCATGAGGCGCTAGGGTACATGCAGAAACGTGCAAGAACAGGAGAGACCGTGCATGTTGGCTGCTGAGCGCCGCGACCACCTGCTCGCCCTGCTCGCCCGCGAGGGCAAGATCGTCGCCAAGGACGTCGCCGCCGACCTGGGGATCTCGGAGGACAGCGTGCGGCGCGACCTGCGCGACCTCGCCGCCGAGGGACTGTGCCAACGGGTGTACGGGGGTGCGCTGCCCGTCTCGCCCGCGGTGGTCGACTACGCGGCCCGGCGGACGGTCGCCCCGGACGGCAAACAGAAGGTCGCGTCGCTGGCCGCGGGCCTGGTGCGGCCGGGCGGTGCCGTGATCCTCGACGGCGGAACGACCGCCCTGGCCGTCGCCCGCGCCCTCCCGCAGGACCTCGACTGCACGGTGATCACCCACAGCCCCACGGTCGCCGCGGCCCTGCTCGACCACCCGCGGGCCGAGCTCTTCCTCCTCGGGGGCCGCGTCTTCAAGCATTCGGCGGTCACGTGCGGCGCCGCCGCCGTCGAAGCCGCGCAGTACGTCTCCGCCGACCTCTGCCTGCTCGGCGTCACGGGCGTCCACCCCGAGGCGGGCCTCACCACAGGCGACGCCGAGGAGGCGGCGATGAAGCGCGCCTTGTCCGCGCGGGCCGCGGAGACGTACGTCCTCGCCTCCTCCGAGAAGATCGGCACGGCGTCCCGCTTCCGTGTCCTGCCCTGGCGGAAGGTCACGGCCCTGATCACGGACGCGGCCCCGCACGATCCCGTGGTGGAGCAGGTCGAGGCGCTCGGCGTGGAGGTGCTGACCGCCGCCGATGACAGCTAGGGCCTTTCGTTTGGATCAGGCCGGGCTCGCGGGGTCTGGCCTGATCCAAACGAAAGACCCTAGAGCCCCCGAGGGACAGGAAATTGCGTCGACAGGCCCGCTCCGTGCCCGGCAGAGTGCCGCCCGTGACAAGCGGTGAGCTGTGGACCCGCGCGACCGCCGACCGCTACGACGCCGAGGAGACCGAGATGTCGTCGGCCGCCGTCCTCGGACCGACCCTCACCTTCCTCGCCGAACTCGCCGGAGACGGACGGGCGTTGGAATTCGCCATCGGAACCGGACGGGTCGGCGTCCCGCTCCGGGAACGCGGCGTGCCGGTGGCGGGCATCGAACTGTCCGAGCACATGGCAGCGGTGCTACGGCGCAAGGTCGACGAGGACACGCTCCCGGTGACCATCGGGGACATGGCGACGACCGTCGTCCCCGGCGAGTTCACCCTGGTCTACCTCGTCTACAACACCATCTCCAACCTGCTCACGCAGAACGAGCAGGTCGAGTGCTTCCGCAACGCCGCACGTCATCTGGCGCCCGGCGGCCGTTTCGTCGTCGAACTGGGCGTGCCGCCCCTCCGGTTCCTGCCGCCGGGCCAGGTCGCGGTGCCGTTCGACGTCTCCGCGCGACACATGGGCCTCGACACCTTCGACCTGGTCGAACAGATCCTCGTCTCGCACCACTTCACCCGCGACGGCGACGACGGCCGCTACCGCCGCGAGAACTCCCGGCACCGGTACGCCTGGCCGGCCGAGCTCGACCTGATGGCACGGATCGCCGGACTCGAACGGGAACGTCGCGTCGCGGACTGGGACGGGGCGCCGTTCACCCAGGACTCCGCGAAGCACATCTCCGTGTGGCGCAAGCCGGCGTGAGTCGGCGTGCCCTTCCGGGCACCCGTCGACTTGCCTGCCCGGGCACCGTCGACTCCCTCAGCTGGTGCGGAACAGCCCGGACGGGATCAAACTGGGCAGGGTGAGCAGCCGGACGGAACCAGGTCCGGGGCCGCGCGACGCGAGCAAGGCGTCCGCGCGGAGCCCGAACCAGACGGTGGCCCTCGCGGCGATGATGTTCGCGGTGGCGATGACCTTCATCGACCAGACCATCGTGTCCATCGCCGCCCCCGACATCGTGCGCGAGCTCGGCCTTTCGAGTTCGGGCATGCAGTGGGTCGTCAACGCGTACCTCCTCGCCCTCGCGGCGTTCTTCGCCCTGGGCGGCCGCCTTGCCGACCTCTACGGGCCCCGGCGCGTCGTCGTCGTCGGCACGCTCGTCTTCGTCATCGCCTCGGTCCTGTGCGGCTGCGTCCCCTCCGGCGACTACGCCCAGACCTGGCTCATCGCCTTCCGGGCCGTGCAGGGGTTCGGCGCGGCGCTGCTCTTCCCGGCCGCGCTCGCCGTGGTGGTGGCCGTGTTCCCCGTCGAGCGGCGCGGCCGGGCGCTCGCCCTGTTCTTCGGGATCTCCGGCGCGCTGACGGCCGTCGGGCCTCTGCTCGGCGGCTGGCTGACGGCCTCGTGGACCTGGCGCGCCGTCTTCTGGGTCAACGTGCCCGTGGCGATCGTGGCCCTGGTCCTCACCGCCTTCGCGCACATCGCGGACCGGCCGCGCTCCGGGACCCTGGACGTGCCGGGCGCGGTGCTCGTCGCCGTCGGCATGGGCCTGAGCGTCCTCGGCTTCCAGCAGGCCCAGTCGTGGGGGTGGGACAGCTGGGCGACATGGCTGTGCGTCGCGGGCGGCCTCGCGGTCCTCTACGTCTTCGTGCGGTACGAACGCGGCGTCCGCCATCCCCTGATCGACCTGCGGGTCTTCCGGGACAAGGCGTTCGCGGTGGACAACGCCGTGCTGTTCTTCGCGATGCTCGCGTTCGTCCCGGTGTTCTTCTTCTCCTCGGTCTACGCCCAGGTGTCCCTGAGCGCCTCGCCCAACCAGGCGGCCCTGTTCCTGCTGTACTTCTTCGCCGGCTTCGCCCTGGCCTCCCAGTGGGGCGGGCGGATCCTCGACAAGCGGGGCGCGCGCCCGGCGCTGAAGGCCGGAGCCGTCCTGGGCGCGGTGGGCTTCGCCCTGTGGGCGAACGAACTGACCAACCTGTCCATGCACGACCAATGGCCGTACGCGGCGCTCGCCGGCGCGGGCATCGGCTTCATCCTGGCCCCGGCCTCGACGGACGCGGTGAACCGCGCCATCGGGACCTCGTACGGCGAGGTCACCGGCATCACCCAGACCGTACGCAACTACGCGGCGAGCGTGGGCATGGCGGTGTTCGGCACCCTGCTGTCCCGGGCCATGACGGAGAACGTGACGGAGACCCTGCGGGAGCGGGGTTTCTCCCCCGGGGTGGCGGACCAGGTCGCGCGGGGCATCAGCGACTCGGTGTCGGGACACGGGGACTCCACCCCGCCCACGGGCAGTGGCCAGGTCGCCGAGGCGACGCGGGACGCCATGACCGCGATCCAGGCGGACTTCGCCCAGGCCAACCAGTGGGTCTTCTACGGCATGGCCATCGCCCTCGGCCTGGCCTTCCTGTGCGCCGTACGCCACCCGGGCGGCCGAAGCACCCCGGAAGAATCGCCGACGGACTCCGACGCCGACTCCGACGCCGGGAAGGCGGGTTGAGCGAGCATGTGCACCACATCAGGCGTTTGCCTGGTGAAACCGCACCGACTTTCCTGTGAGGCGTGTCTGCATGAGCCTGTCCATCCGCAACCAGATCGCCGGAACCGTCGTCGCCGTCTCCCCGGGCGAGGTCATGGCGACCGTCAAGGTCCGCCTCGCCGGCGGCCAGGACGTGACCGCCGCGATCACCCTGGAGGCCGTCAAGGAGCTCGGGATCACCGAAGGATCCGCGGTCAGGACCCTCGTGAAGTCCACCGAGGTCGCCCTCGCCACCGGCCCGGTCGAGGGCCTCTCGATCCGCAACCAGATCCCCGGCACCGTCGCAGGCGTCGCCACCGGAGGCGCCATGGCCTCGGTCAAGGTCAGCGTCGAGGGAGGCGAGCTGACCGCCGCGATCACCAAGGACGCCGTCGCCGATCTGGGCCTGGCCGAAGGCTCCTCCGTCGTCGCACTGATCAAGTCGACCGAGATCTCCCTCGCCTCAGCGTAGAACCTCCGACGGGCGCCCTCTCTTCGATGGCCGGCGCGGGCAGGGGTCGCGCTCCTGCCCGCGCCGGCGTTCACCGCCGTCGATCCGCCGCCGTCGCCGGAATCAGCGGCACTGGCCGAAGCGCGGACCGTGGACGGTGGTTCCCGGCAGCTCCGGGGCGGGGGTGTTGCCCTCGCACCTCAAGGGTCCTGTGACGGTGGCATCGGACAGCGTGGTGCCGCCCGTGTTGGACGCGAGGGTGACCGGGCCCGTGACCGAAGCGCCGTCGCACAGGGCGGCCGGGCCGACGGTGCCGCGCAGGGTCAGCGGGCCGGTGACGCGCGCATCGCACAGGGACAGGGCGAGGGCGCTGTCCGCGGAGAACGGTCCGGTGAACGCGGCGCCCGATGCCGCGAGCGCGCCGCCGGGCTCGATCCGTACCGGACCCGACTGCCGAGCTCCCTGTGCAAGGCAGAGCGACTCTCCGCCGGCCACCGTGAGCGGGCCCGCGTGGTGTCCGGTCAGGCAGGGACGGCTGAACCCGACGGTGACGGCGAGCGGTTGAGGGCTGCCGCTCGTGCTGTGCAGCGGGTCGCCCTCGTACCGGGCGGTGATGGCGTGGCTGCCCGGCCGCAGCACCGGCGTACGCAGCACGGCCCGCCCGTCCGTCAACGGCACGGTGCCGAGGGGCGTTTCACCGTCGAGGAGGACGACGCTGCCGGTCGGGGTACCTCCGGCGGGAGAGGTGACGTCCGCGGTGAGGGTCGTACGGTGCCCGTACAGCGGGGTGGTGGTGTCCGCGGTGAGGGCGAGGACGGTGTCGTACCGCCAGGTGATGACGGCCCGGCCGTTGCCCCGGTTGACGCCCGGGGTCAGGCCGGCTCCGGTCGCGGTGGGGGCGGCGTACCCGCTGTCACCGCCGCCCCCGGCGCCCGGCAGGTTGTCGGGGTTGCCGCCGCCGGAGCCTCCTCCGCCGGAGCCTCCTCCGCCGCCGAACCAGCCGCCGCCTCCGCCGCCGTTGCCGCCCCGCCCGCCGTTGCCGCCGGGGCCGCCGCTGCCGGGGTTGGGCAGGCCGGTCTGGGGGTCGGTGTCGCCGCCGGGCACTCCGGGGCCGCCCAGCCGGTCCTGTGCTCCGGGGGCGGCGTTGGCCGATCGGCCATGGACAGGGCCATGTCGACGCGGCGTCAAGGAATCAACAACGGCGCACACATGTCGTCAAGACTTCACGTCAACCGGGCGCGAATCCCAACTGGGGCCCTGCCCAGCGGCGTTGCGCGTTCAAGATCTGAATGTGTGGAGTATTGACGCGCTTGGTTCAGACCTTTACTTTCATCGCGCAGAAAGTCGGACGACGTTCACGCACCTGAACAGCGGTCGGCGGCGGGCACCGCCGACCGGCGCCCACGTCCCCCGACGAGCCACCCCCCACCGAGAGGACCCCCCATGCACCGGATCCGCCTGCCACTCACCGTGGCGGCACTCGCTCTCGCCGCCGGTGGAATCACCGTCGCCACCGACGTCCCCGCCCAAGCCGCCGCCGGTAGCATCACCGGGATCGGGGGCAAGTGCGTCGACGTGGCGGGAGCCAACACGGCGAACGGCACCGCCGTTCAGCTCTACGACTGCAACGGCACCGCCGCCCAGACCTGGGACGTGGGCGCCGACGGCACCGTCAAGGCACTCGGCAAGTGCCTGGACGTGACCTCGGGCGGTACGGCGAACGGGACGACGCTGCAGCTCTGGGAGTGCAACGGCTCCGCCGCCCAGCGCTGGACGGTGACCGCGGCCCGCGACATCGTCAACCCGCAGGCGGACAAGTGCCTGGACGCCACCGGCAACAGCTCGGCCAACGGCACCCGGCTACAGATCTGGACCTGCACCGGTGCGGCGAACCAGAAGTGGACGGCTCCCCCGCCCGGCGGGACCGACCCGGGCCCCGGCGGCAACATGGCCGTGGCGCCGTACCTCTACAACGGCTGGGGCAGCCCGCCGAGCCCGACGACGGTCATGAACGCCACCGGCGTCAAGTGGTTCACGCTCGCCTTCGTCCTCAGCAACGGCTACTGCAACCCGCAGTGGGACGGCAGCCGTCCGCTCCTCGGAGGCGTCGACCAGCAGACGGTCAACACCGTCCGCGCGGCCGGCGGCGACGTCATACCCTCCTTCGGCGGGTGGAGCGGCAACAAGCTGGAGAGCTCCTGCTCCAGCGCCGGTGAACTCGCCGCCGCCTACCAGAAGGTCATCAACGCGTACGGCCTGAAGGCCATCGACATCGACATCGAGGCCGCGGCCTACGACAGCCCCACCGTCCAGCAGCGCACGGTGGACGCCCTGAAGACCGTCAGGGCCGACAACCCCGGCCTGAAGGTGTACATCACCTTCGGCACCGGCCAGAACGGCCCCGACACCAGCCTCGTCAACCGCGCCGCCGCGGCCGGTCTGACGGTCGACAGCTGGACCATCATGCCGTTCAACTTCGGCGGCAACGGACAGAACATGGGCACCCTGAGCGTCCGCGCGGCCGAAGGACTCAAGACCGCCGTGAAGAACGCGTACGGATACAGCGACGACCAGGCCTACCGCCACACCGGCATCTCCTCGATGAACGGCGTCACGGACGTCGGCGAGACCATCACCCAGGCCGACTTCCGCACGATCCTCGCCTACGCGCAGCAGCGCCACCTGGCCCGTCTCACCTTCTGGTCCGTCAACCGCGACCGGCCCTGCACCGGCGGCGGCGCCGACACCTGCTCGGGCATCGGCCAGCAGGCGTGGGAGTTCACCCGGATCCTCGCGGCCTACAACGGCTGACCCGCTCGACCACCGCACTCCCCGTACGACTTCTCCCCCGCGGCGCTCCCCCGTGCGCCACCTCCCCACCCCCCACCAAGGAGCCCATGCCCATGCCCCTCACCCCACGGAGCGCCGGACCCCGGCGCCCCGCCCGTGCCCGCCCGCGCCCCCACCGTCTCGGCGCGGTCCTGGCCGCCGGAGCGGTGGTCTGCTCGGCCCTGGTCGCCCTCTCCCCCGGCTCCTCCGGCACGGCCTCGGCCGCGCCCATGGCGGCCGCGGCCGAGGTCCCCACCGGCATCGTCACCGTCGTGAACTCCGGCAGCGGCAAGTGCCTCGACGCCCGCGCGGCCGCGACCGTCAACGGCACCGCCGTCCAGCAGTACGCGTGCAACGGCACCACCGCGCAGCAGTGGAACATCGCGACGACCTCGGACGGCCACGTCAGGATCGGCAGCCGCGCCGACTCCGCCCAGGTCGTCGACGTCAGCGACGTCTCCACCGCCGACAACGCCGCCGTCCACCTGTGGACGTACGGCGGCGGCCTCAACCAGCAGTGGCGGGCCGTCGACGAGGGAGGCGGGGCCTTCCATCTCGTCAACCGCAACAGCGGGAAGTGCCTGGACGTCCCCTCGGCCTCCACGGCCGACAGCGTGCAGCTCGTCCAGTACACCTGCAACGGCACGGCCGCCCAGCGCTTCCAGATCGCCCCCGTCAGCACCGCGCCCGGCGACGTCGACCTCGGCCCCAATGTCGTCGTCCTCGACCCGTCGATGCCCTCGGCGACCATCCAGAGCCGCCTCAACACGATCTTCCAGCGCCAGGAGACCAACCAGTTCGGGTCGGACCGGTACGCCGTCCTGTTCAAGCCGGGGACGTACAACAACGATGTCAACGTCGGCTTCTACACCCAGGTCCTCGGGCTCGGCCAGTCGCCCGACTCCGTGACGATCAACGGCGCCGTACACGTGGAGGCCGACTGGTTCCCGCCGCAGAACGCGACGCACAACTTCTGGCGCGGCGCGGAGAACCTCTCCGTCAACCCCACCGGCGGCACGGACCGTTGGGCCGTCTCCCAGGCCTCGGCGTACCGCCGGATGCATGTGCGCGGAAACCTGGAGCTGAGCGACGGCGGCTGGTCCAGCGGCGGTTTCATGGCCGACTCCAAGATCGACGGCCAGGTGCGCTCCGGCACCCAGCAGCAGTGGCTGACCCGCAACTCGCAGCTCGGCTCCTGGACGGGGTCGAACTGGAACATGGTCTTCGTCGGCAGCCAGGGCGTCCCCGGCACGAGCTTCCCCAACCCGCCGTACACGACCGTGGACCGCTCGCCCGTCGTACGGGAGAAGCCCTTCCTGACCGTGGACGCCACGGGCGCCTACAAGGTCGTCGTGCCCGCCACGCGCACCGACTCCACGGGCACCTCGTGGGCCTCCGGCGTCCCCGCCGGGACCCAGCTCGGCATGGAACGCTTCCACGTCGTGAAGCCGGGCGCGACCGCGGCCGAGATCAACGCCGCGCTCGCCGCGGGCAAGGACCTGCTGGTCACGCCCGGGGTGTACCACCTGAACCAGACCCTCCGGGTCACCCGCCCCGACACCGTGATCCTCGGCCTCGGTCTCGCCACCTTCATCCCCGACAACGGTGTCACCGCCATGACCGTCGCCGACGTCGACGGGGTGAAGATCGCGGGCGTCCTCTTCGACGCCGGCACCGTCAACTCGCCCACCCTGCTGGAGCTCGGCCCCGCCGGTTCGTCCGCCTCCCATGCGGCGAACCCGACCTCGCTCCACGACGTGTACTTCCGGGTCGGCGGCGCGGCCGTCGGCAAGGCCACGACCAGCCTGGTCGTCAACAGCGACCACGTCATCGGCGACCACCTGTGGGTCTGGCGCGCGGACCACGGCACCGGCGTCGGCTGGAACACCAACACGGCCGACACCGGGCTGATCGTCAACGGCGAGGACGTCACCATGTACGGCCTGTTCGTCGAGCACTACCAGAAGCACCAGACCGTCTGGAACGGCAACCGCGGCCGCACGTACTTCTACCAGAACGAGATGCCGTACGACCCGCCCAACCAGGCCGCCTGGATGAACGGCACGACCCAGGGCTACGCCGCCTACAAGGTCGCCGACTCCGTCACCAGCCACGAGGCGTACGGGCTCGGCAGCTACTGCTTCTTCAACGTCAACCCCGGCGTCGCCGCCGAGCGCGCCATCGAGGCCCCCAACCGTCCCGACGTCCGCTTCCGGAACATGGTCACCGTCTCCCTCGGCGGCACCGGCACGATCCGGCACGTCGTCAACGACCGGGGCGGTCCGTCCAACTCCTCCACCAACGTCGCGAACCTGGTGAGCTACCCGTGAACCGACTCCGCCTCAGCCTTCTCAGACTCCTCGGCCTCATGGCGCTGGTCCTCGGCGCCGGGAGCCTCCCCGCCCAAGCGGCCCCGGCCGCACCGGAGTTCCGGGTGATCGCGTTCTACAACGGCACCTGGGACGCGGCCCACATCGACTTCGTCAAGGAGGCCAACGACTGGTTCCCCCGCACCGCCGCCGCCCACAACTTCGGCTACACGGCGACCACCGACTGGAACCTCCTCGCCAACGGCGGCGTGGACGCGTACGACGTCGTCGTCTTCCTCGACGACGCCCCGCAGAGCGCCGCCCAACGCGCCGGATTCGAGCGGTACATACGGGGCGGCGGCGCGTGGCTCGGCTTCCACGTGTCGGCGTTCACCACGAACGCCTCGGGCTGGAACTGGTACTACAACCAGTTCCTGGGCAGCGGGAACTTCCGCTCCAACACCTGGGGCCCGACCACCGCCGTCGTACGCACCGAGAACGCGTCCCACCCCGCGGCGGCCGGCCTGCCCGCGACGTGGACCTCGGCCGTCAGCGAGTGGTACAGCTGGAGCAACAACCTGCGGTCCAACCCGTCCATCAAGGTGCTCGCCTCGGTCGATCCGGTCAGCTTCCCGCTGGGCACCGACCCGAACCAGTCCTGGTACAGCGGCGACTACCCCCTCGTGTGGACGAATACGCAGTACCGCATGCTGTACGCCAACTTCGGCCACAACGCGATGAACTACGACACCAACACCCGGCTCTCGTCCACCTTCGCCAGCCCCACCCAGAACCGCCTCCTGCTCGATGGCCTCAAGTGGCTCGCGGGCACCGGCGACACCACGCCGCCGGGGTCCTTCCCCGGGGACTCCTGGTACACGCTGGCCGCAGAGGCGAACGGTCTGTGCGTCGACGCGCGGGCGGCGGGCACGGCCAACGGCACGGCCGTCCAGCAGTACACCTGCAACGGCACCCAGGCCCAGCAGTTCCGCTTCACCGCGACGACGGACGGCTATATGCGCGTCGGGGTCCGCAACGCTCCCCAGCAGGTCGTCGACGTCGCCGACCGTTCGACCGCCGACGGCGCACCGCTGCAGCTGTGGTCGTACGCGGGCGGCGGCAACCAGCAGTGGCTGCCGGTGAGCGAACCCTCCGGCCGCTACCACTTCGTCGCCCGCCACAGCGGCAAGTGCCTCACCGCCGGCGGCACCACGGCGACCGGCGTCCAGCTCGTCCAACGCCCCTGTGACAACACCCCGTCACAGAGCTTCCGCCCGACCGCGATGCCCTAGCGGCCGTACGCCATCGGTCGCACACCGTAGGCCGCCGTACGCCGTCGGCCCCCGCACCAGGCCGCCTCAGCGCACTCCGCGCGGGCGGAACTGGACGCTGATGCGGGGGCCGACGGCGCGGCTCGTCTTGGGGACGGCATGCTCCCACGTGCGCTGGCACGAGCCGCCCATCACCACCAGGTCACCGTGGCCGAGCGGAAGGCGAACGGCCGTCGGGCCGCCGGAGCGGGGACGGAAGGCCAGGTCACGGGGGTCTCCGAGGGAGAGGATGGCGACCATCGTGTCCTGGGTGGCGGAGCGGCCGGTGCGGTCGCCGTGCCAGGCGACGCTGTCGCGACCGTCCCGGTAGAGGCAGAGGCCGGCGGTGACGAAGGGTTCGCCGAGCTCGGGGGCGTAGTGGGAGCCGAGGGCGTCCCGGGCTTCGGTGAGGACGGGGTGCGGGAGGGGGACGCCGTCGCCGTAGTGGGCCAGGAGCCGGGGTACGGCGACGACGTTGTCGTACATCGGCCGCTCCTCGGCCCGCCAGGGCACCCGCCCGACCAGCTCTTCGAACAGCGCGTCGGCGCCGTGCAGCCAGCCGGGAAGGTGGTCGATCCACGCACCGCCGTCCAGCACCGTCCGGCGGAGCCCGTCCAGCGGGCCGAACCGGATGTCCTCTCCCTGGTCGAACAGGGAGCCCTGGAGTCCGGGCAGGGCGGGTCGTGATGCCGTCATGGGTCCAGCGTAAACCAATAACCGAACACATGAACGAATCGACCGCGTCAGGCGTTGTCCGTCAGGCGTCGGACGGCCGCGGCGCGGGCCACGGGACGGTGGTCTCGGCCGCGCTCTCGTAGTCGACGCCGGGAACGTCCCAGCCGTAGAGCCGGCCGACCTCGTCGCGGAACCAACCGGTGTCCGCGCCGGTGGCGATGGTGTCGGCGTCGACCTGGTCCCAGGCGGCGCGCACGGCGGCCTGGACCTCGGGGTTCATCTCCCAGTCGTCCAGCCGGACGCGGTCCTGGTCGTCAAGGTGGAGTTCGACGTCACCGACGAGCTGGTTCCACAGGGCCGCCGCCTGGTCGACGGTCGTCCGCCAGCCTTCACCGGTGACGCGGTGGAGGATGCTGGTGTAGAGCGCGATGCTCGGGATGGCGGTGGAGGCCTGGGTGACGGCCGCGCCCGCGACGACGGTGTGGGCGTGGCCCGCGCCCTTGAGCTGGGTGTTGATGGCGCGGGCGGTGTCCTCCAGGTCCTGCTTGGCGGCGCCGATGGTTCCGGCCCGGTAGATGGGGGCGGTGATGTCGGATCCGACGTACGAGAGGGCGACGGTCCGGAAGCCGTCGGCGAGCAGGCCCTTGGACTGCAGGGCGTCGATCCACAGCTGCCAGTCCGCGCCGCCCATGACCTGCACGGTCGCGTCGCGCTCGGCCTCGTCCGCGGCCTGCAGGTGCAGCTCGCCGATCCGCGGGGCGCCGTCCTCGAACACGAGGGTCTTGGCCCGGTAGTCGGCGTCGAGCGGCTTGATGACGGAGTGGTGGACCTCGCCGGTCAGCGGGTCCGTACGGCGGGGGGCCGCGATGCTGTAGATGAGCAGGTCGATCGCGCCGAAGCGCGCGGCGATCCGGTCGGCGGCCTCGTCCTTGACGCCGTCGGAGAAGGCGTCGCCGTTGAGGAAGGTGAAGTCGGCGCCGACCTCGGCGGCGAGTTCGGCGGTCCGCGCGGTGCGGTACCAGCCCGCGCCCGCGGTGCGGCGCTCGGTCTCGGCGGCCTCGAAGGCGATGCCGAGTCCGCGCATCCGGTGGGCGCGCAGGCCGACCAGGGTCGCGGCGAGTCCGTATCCGGCGCTGGACCCTATGACGAGAGCGACGGGGCCGGGCCGGTCGTGGGCGGGGTCCGGTGTCTGCTGCCACATGCGGTCTACCACCTCTTGGCAGCCGTTCGGATGGCTGTTGACGTACAGATAGCCGCGGTTGCCGGGCTTGATCTCGCGGAGGGTCACTCGTGGGGTCCTTCGGGTGCGGGGATCGTGGCTTGCCGAGGGCGCGACGACCGGGCGGGGCGGTGCACGCCCCGGGTCTCGCTCCGGACGGGCCCTGCTCCCATCCTCGGCGAGCGCGCCCCGACCCGGTGATGGTGATCTTCACCAGAAGTGGCCGCGCATTCTTGTCGGTGTCCTATCCGGGCCCCGGCCGGCCCGGCAGGGTCCGGGCTCGACGGGCTGCCGGCGGCCGTCGTCGCTCTGGATGAAGAAGACCGCCTGGACGTCCAGGCCGACCTGGCAACGGTCGACGAGGGTGGCGTTCTCGGCTCCGCCGGTCAGCCGCAGCCGGTGCAGGCGACGTTGGGCCGTGGCGGCGGAGGTGTGCGTACGCGAGGCGAGCCGCGAGAAGCCCATGCGGCCGTCCGCGCCGAGGGCCTCGACGAGACGGTGCTCCTCTGTGTCGAGTCGCGGACCGGGCGCCAGGTTCGGATCACCGCAGGGGTGACGGAAGCCGCGTGACGTCGAACGGGCGGGAAGGGGCCGACTGACCCCTTCCCGCCCGTTCGACGTGTCAGGCGCGGACCGTCGTGTCAGGCGCTGTCCGACGCGCCGGCCGTCTTCGCGTAGCGCAGCAGGGACGAGCCGGCGAGTACGACCACGGCCACGGCGCTCAGCAGCGCGGCCGCCTTCGCCCAGGTGACCGTGAAGGCGAGGCCGCTGTTCACCAGATCGACCGTGCCGGCGCTCTCCAGCGCGTGGAGCACGATGACGCCGACGGCGAGTCCGGTGGCGGCGGCCCAGGCGATCAGGGTGTCCGCCACCGCGAGCCACAGGCCGCACAGCAGGCACAGCAGGGTGACGACCACGGACAGCATCTCCGCCTGGTCGCCCGCGCGCAGACCCGCGAGGTCCGTGGGCACATGGACGAGGCCACAGACGAGCATGGCGACCGCGCCGGGCCAGCGGAGGGCCGACCGCAGCCCCGAGGTGGCGGTGTGGCTGCCGGGACCCGCGGCCAGTGCGCCGTCCAGGGCCGACCACGACTCCGATCCTCGCGACTGCTTCGGGGAGGCGGCGACGGCATCCGCATCGGCCGCGTCCTTGCCGACCTTGCCCTCCTTGCCGGCCTTGCCCTGCTTGGCGTCCGCGCCGGCGGGCCGCCAGTCGCTGCCGTCGGTTCCGAGGATGTTGACGAGCGCCACGACGTCCTCGATGGGCCGCCCCACGGCCGCGGCGCGCAGCGTGGTCTCGGCCTGGTGGAGGTCGTACCCCGACGCGTTGAGCAGCGCGACGAGCTGCCGCACCTCGTCCAGGGGACGGGAGACGGCGGCCGCGCGGAGCGCCACGTCCGCGGGGCTGGACAGCTCTCCGGTCTCCTGGAGGCGGGCCACCAGCGAGGCGACCTCCGCCACCGGACGCTCGGTCGCCGCAGTCGACAGGAGGGTGCGTATCGCCTCGTCGCCGCTCTCGGACGCGTCGGGCGCCTCCGAGACGGCGGTCTGGGGGGAGGGCGCGGAGATGGGCCCGGCGTTACGTTCCCTGTCGTCTTCGGCCACGTTGCTGTTGAAAGGGTCGGGGGTCATGTCGCGGGCTCCGTTCGTGGAACATCCGGTAGGCGTCCACCGTGTCTGTCTCGTGAGCACAGAAAGCGCCCACTCGATTACCACTAGTGCGCACCTCGCGACACTGCGCCATCCGGGAACGGTCCTGATAGGCCAACAGAGCGAATATGACACCGGCCCGCGACACCGGCACCGGGACCGCCACCGACACCTACCTCTCCCCCACCGCCCCCGACCGCCGCGCCGCCCTCAGTCCTGAATGCGCCGGAACGGGTGCTCGACCTCCAGCGCGAACGCGGCCTCAAGCAGCGTCCGTTCGCTGCCGGGGCGGCCGGACAGCATGACGCCGACGGGCAGCCCGTCCTCGGTCGCGTGCGGGGTGGGCACTGAGATCGACGGTGTGCCGACGACGTTGTCGACGGGTGTGAACGCGACGTACGCGAGGATCCGTTCGATCAAGGTCGCGTAGGGAACGGTGGGCCCGAGGTGACCGATCGGGGGCGTGGTGTGGGCGAGTACCGGCGAGAGCAGGAGGTCGATCCCGCGGAACGAGGCCGCGTACGCCTCCTTCGTGCGCTTGAGCCTGCGCAGCACGGCCGGGGTGCGCCGCCAGTTCTGGAGGTACGTATCGCGTAGCCCGCGGCTGAGGCCGTCCATGCGGTGCCGGTCGAAGTCGGTGCCCAGGGTCCTGCCCGTGGCGCCTATGAGGAACGACAGCAGGCCCCAGTAGGTGAGGAAGTCGTCGGTGAAGCGGGGGTCGATCGCCGGCTCCACCGGCTCCACGGTGTGCCCGAGCCGCTCGAACGTCGCCACGGTCTCCGTGACGGCGGCCCGGGTGACGGTGTCGGAGGCGACACCGTTCGGCGAGTCCAGCAGGAACCCGATGCGCAACCGCCGCTGCGAGGGGCCATCGACCCGGCCCACGGGCGGCAGCTTGGGGTTGCGCCAGTACGTCTCGGCGGCGGCGAGGAACGCGGCGGTGTCCCGCACGGAACGGCTCACGATGCCGTCGGACACGATGTCGAGCGGCAGTTGACGGCTCTGGGCGTTCGCGAGGACCCGGCCGCGGGTCGGCTTGAGACCGACGAGACCGCAGCAGGCGGCGGGGATACGTATCGAGCCGCCGCCGTCGTTGGCGTGGGCGATCGGCACCGCGCCGGCGGCGACGAGCGCCGCGCTGCCGCCCGACGAACCACCCGCCGAGTACCCCGTGTTCCACGGGTTGCGCACGGGCTCTGCGCCTTCGTACTCGGTGGTCGGGCTGAAGCCGAACTCGGGCAGCCGGGTCTTGCCGAGCACCGTGACGCCGCTGCCGAGGAACTGCCGGACGACCGGCGCGTGCCGGCGGGCCGCCTTCGGCGTGAAGGCCGTGCTGCCGTGGCCGGTGGGCAGCCCCAGGTACTCGGTGTTGTCCTTGACGAAGGTCGGTACTCCGGCGAAGGCACCGCGCCCGCCGATGACGTCCGCCGGGACGTCGACGGACGTCTGGACGGCGTTGAGCTCCGCCTCGACCGCCCGCACCCGCTCCGCCGCGTCCCTGGCGACCTCGGCGGCGCCGACCTCTCCGCGCCGGATCGCCGCGGCGAGACCGACGGCGTCATGATCTCCCAGGGCGTCGTCCCGGAAGGCGTGCACCCTGGTCCGCTCCTCGAACGTCGTCACCGTTGCCTCAGCCCCCGCGTGTGAGTGGTTGTGCCCACATCATTGCTTACCGATGAGTAACACGCGAGGGGTTCACCGATCAGGGCGAGGGTCGCTCGTCGGGCGGCGCCTGGTCGACGCCGGCGAGGTGGAGGAATCGGTCGCTGAGGCCGTGCAGCCACTCGGCGCGTTCCGTCGCGATCTCCTTCAGCCGTGCGTGATCGTTGCGGGCGACGAGGTGGCCCATGTAGCGCTCGTTGAAGTGGGCGTACTCCTGGTGCAGGGTGCGCAGCGCCTGCGCGACTCCGCGCTCGGGTGCGCCGACGAGCCGCGCGAGCGGGGCGGTGTGGTGTTTCCAGCGGCCTTCGACGGCCTGGCGGAGCAGGCCGTCGAGTTCACCGGCCCGACCGATGACACCGAGCAGTTCGGCCGGTTCGAGGCCGAGGGCGTCCGCCAGGAAGAGGGTCTGTCGGTCTGTTCCGTTCCAGTGGTGGTCGTTCTCGGCGCGGGCGTACGCCTGCAGGTCCATGCCGATGCGCCGGGCCAGCCGTTCCGCGGTGAAGTGCCGGGCCAGGCGGTGCTCGCGCAGGGATCTCGGCCGCAGGTCCATGAGCTCCGGCACGGTGCACCACAGGGCGTCGGCCAGCGCGAAGAGTTCGGTCTCCGAGGGCGCCGCCGCCCCCGTCTCCCAGGACATGACGGTCTGCGGCAGGCGGCACACCCCCAACTGGGCCATGGCCGCCACGACCTGTTCCGGGGTCAGGCCGATGCGGAGACGGGCGGCCCGGGCCTGGGCGGGGGAGAACGGGGGGTGGGACACGTACGGATCACCTCGGTGGGCGGCTCCGCGGAGGGGTGGGCCCCGCGGAGCGGAAACGGGGTCAGCGGGCCCAGGCGGTCAGCGGGCCCAGACGGTCAGCGGGCCCAGGCTGTCAGCGGGCCGTGGCGGTCTGCGGACCTGCCCCGTCGTCGTACGCGGCGAGACCGTCCCAGTCGATGTCCTCCCGTTTGCGGCGGCGCTCGAACACATGGAAGAACAGGTTCAGCAGGACCGCCGTCAGCGTGCCGAGCGTGATTCCGCTGCCCAGGACGGCCCGCACCTCGGTGGGCATGCGCTCGAAGAAGGGCGCGACGGCGGTCGGGAGCATGGCGGCGCCCAGACTGGCGGCCAGGATGATGGAGTTGCGTTCCTCCCGCAGGTCGACCTTGCCGAGGATCTGGATGCCGACGGTGGCGACCATGCCGAACATCACGACGGCGGCCGCGCCGAGTACGGGGTGGGGTACGGAGGCCACGACGGCGCCGGCCTTCGGGACCAGGCCGAGGAGGATCATGAAGACGCCGGCCGCGACCACGACGAAGCGGCTGGTGACGCGGGAGATCCGGACCAGACCGATGTTCTCGGCGAACGCCACGTACGGGAAGGAGTTGAACACTCCGCCGAGCACGGTGGCGACGCCGTCGGCCCGCAGCGCCCGGCTGACCGTGTCGCCGTCGACCTTCCGTCCGGTGATCTCGCCCATGGCGTACACGTCGCCGGTGGTCTCCACCATGGTGATGAGCATGACGACGACCATCGCCATCATGGGGAAGATCGAGAAGTGCGGCAGTCCGTAGTGGAAGGGCGTGCTGACACCGAGCCAGTCGGCCTGGTCGACCGCCCCGAGCTCGACGTCGCCGAGCAGCCAGGCGGTGGCGGTTCCGCCCACGAGTCCGAGCAGCACGGCGACGCTGCGCAGGAACGGGCCGCCGAAGCGCACCACCAGCAGGATGAACAGGAGGGTCCCGCCCGCGTAGGCGAGGTTGACGGGGTCCCCGAAGCCGGGTCCGCCGACCAGCGACGACCCGCCGCCGACGTCCTGGAGGGCCACCGGGATGAGGACGATGCCGATGACCGTGAGGAGGGTGCCGGTGACGATCGGGGGGAAGTACGCGGTCAGCCGCCCGGCGAACGGGGCGAAGAGGAAGGCCGCGAGGCCGCCGGTGATCACGGCGCCGTACACCACGAGCAGCCCGGCGGTGCCGCCGCCCGCGCCCTGACCGATGGCGATCATGGGAGAGACGGCCGTGAAGGTCGCGCCCTGGACGAGCGGCAGCCTGGCCCCGATCCGCCAGAAGCCCCACGCCTGGATGATGGTGGCGATGCCCGCGGTGAACAGGTCGGCGTTGATGAGGTAGACGAGCTCCTGCCGGGAGAGCCCGAGGCTGTTGCCGAGGATGACCGGGACGAGCACGGCACCGGCGTAGAAGGCCAGGACGTGCTGGAATCCGTAGAGCGCGAGGGTGGGGAGCGGAAGGACCTCGTCCACCGGGTGCGCGGTGGTGCGGGGTCGTCGGCGCGAGGCCAGTGGTGCCATCTCTGCCTTGCCTTGAGGTAGGTGAATGAGAGGGGGCGCGACGCGGGTCGCGCGGGGAGCCTCGACGGGTCGTCCGGGCGGCCGCGCGGATCAGGCGGTTCACCGGCTGGCGGCACGGGGTTGCCGGTGCGCGGCCAGGCGTCCAGACATGGAGGCGTGGGGGTGCCGGGGCGAAACGGCCCGGGCCGGACCGATACTTGCCGACGGGCAGGGCTCCACGCAACCCCGTGGGCCATGCTTTCTTAAGCAACACCCTTCGGTAACTTTTGATTCGATGCCTTTGGATCGCCTCAAGTGCGGATTTCGTTGCCTGCGAGATCCTCGGGCGCGCCCTGACTTGGCGGGTCCCGGCTCTTCGGCGATATCCTGGCAGGGAGTCTCCGTAGCCAACGGTCCCTCGTCGAGAGGTCGACCGGGGTGGGTCACCTTCGGTGCTGCAGCGGGCATTTGGGCTGCGCGCCGCGCCCCGGCGCGCAGGCGGCGCCGTTCGGCATCCTCTCGCCACACGATCGTCGTCGTGAGGGAGATCAGCTCCCATGGATCTCAACACCGTCACCGAAGTCGTCCGGCGCCCGTCCGACCGGCCCGGTGGGGACTGGCGCGAGGGCGACGCCTGGCTCGCGGGCGGAACGTGGCTGTACTCGGTCGAGCAGCCGGAGCTGCGCCGTCTGATCGATCTGACGGCGCTGCGGTGGGATCCCCTCGTCCCGGGCGGCAGCGGCCTCGAGATCGGCGCCACCTGCACCATCCGCGAGCTGTACGCCTACGTGCCGCCGCGCGACTGGACCGCGGGCCCGCTCATCGCGCAGAGCTGTGAGGCGTTCCTGTCCTCGTTCAAGGTCTGGAACGCCGCGACCGTCGGCGGGAACATCTGCATGTCCCTGCCCGCGGGGCCGATGATCACCCTCACCGTCGCGCTCGAAGCCCGGTACGGCCTCGATGCGCCCGACGGCTCCGCGCGCACCGTGGACGCCCTCGATTTCGTGACCGGGGACCATCGGAACGTACTGACCCCCGGGGAACTCCTGCGCCGCATCGACATTCCGGTGCACGCCCTGAGGAAGCACACCGCGCACCGCCGCTTCGCGCTGACGCACCTCGGCCGCTCCACGGTCTTCCTCGTCGGCACGCGGACGCCGGGGCGGAACGACCTGATGCTCACGATCACCGCCGGCACCACCCGGCCGGTACGCCTCGCCTTCGACGCCATGCCGGATGCCGGAACCCTTCAGCAGAGCGTCGACGCCGTCCCGCACGACGTCTGGTTCGCCGATCCCAACGGGACCCCCGATCACCGTCGCCACCTGTCCAAGCACTTCGCCGAGGAGATCCGGAGCGAGCTGATGGCTGAGAGTCCGTCATGACGTACGCCGTGAACGGCGAGAGCTTCGACGCGGAGCCCCGACCCGGCCAGTGCCTGCGCACGTTCCTCCGCTCACTCGGCCACTTCGGCGTCAAGAAGGGGTGCGACGCGGGCGATTGCGGCGCCTGCACGGTGTGGTTGGACGGCGAACCGGTCCACAGCTGCATCACCCCCGCCTTCCGCGCCGAGGGTCGTCAGGTGACGACGATCGAAGGGCTCGGCTCCCCCGGCGATCTGCATCCGATGCAGCGGCAGTTCCGCGATGCCCCCGGGTTCCAGTGCGGATTCTGCACCGCCGGGATGATCATGACGTCGGCGACCTTCACGGAGGCTCAGAAGGCGGACCTGCCGCGCGCCCTGAAGGGCAACCTGTGCCGCTGCACCGGCTATCGCGGGATCGAGGACGCCGTCAAAGGCGTCGTGGGCATCGAGACGGCCGCGCCGGGAAAGGCCGTCGGAACGAGCGTCGGAGCTCCGGCGGCCAACGACGTGGTGACCGGTCGCGCCGAGTTCACCATGGACACCCACATCGAGGGGATGCTGCACCTCAAGGTGGTGCACTCACCGCACGCCCACGCCCGGATCGTCTCGATCGACAAGGCCCCCGCGCTCGCCGTTCCCGGCGTGCAGCGCGTCTACACCTGGGAGGACGCCCCGCGCAGACGCTTCACCACGGCCATCCACACCGACCATCTCGTCGATCCGGACGACACCTACGTCCTCGACGACACCGTCCGCTTCGTCGGCCAGCGGGTCGCCGCGGTCCTCGCGGACACGGTCGGGGCCGCGGAGGAGGGCTGCCGTCGGCTCGTCGTCGAGTACGAGGTGCTCCCGGCGGTGTTCGACCCCGAAGAGGCGATGGCCGAGGGCGCGCCGCAGCTGCACGGCGCGGAGCACGATCCGTTCGCCCGCGATCCCGTCCACAACATCCTCCTGGAGATCCACTCGGAGGTCGGTGACGTCGAGGCGGGGTTCGCCGAGGCCGATGTGATCCACCGGGGCACGTACGTCTCACCGCGCGTGCAGCACGCGCATCTGGAGACCCACGGCTCGATCGCGTGGATGGAGAACGGCAGGCTCAACGTCCGTACCAGTTCACAGTCGCCGTCGATCGCGAAGGTGAAGCTGGCCTATCTGTTCGCGCTCCGCCCGGACCAGCTCCGGGTGTTCTGCAAGCGGGTCGGCGGCGGCTTCGGCGGCAAACAGGAAGTGATCTCGGAGGATCTGGTCGCGCTCGCCACCCTGGACACCGGCCGGCCCGTCCAGTTCGAGTACACCCGCGAGGAGGAGTTCACGACGGCTTCGCCCCGCCATCCGATGGCGCTCACGGTCACGCTGGGGGCGAAGGCGGACGGCACGCTCACGGCGTTCCAGGTCCGCAACGTCTCGAACACGGGCGCCTACGGCAACCACGGCGGCGAGACGCTGTACGCGGGCGGCGCGGCGGTCATGCAGTACCGCTGCCCCCACAAGAAGTACGACGCGTACTCCGTCTACACGAACACCGTGCCGAGCGGAGCGCTGCGCGGATACGGGATGACGCAGCCGGCGTTCGCCGTGGAATCGGCCATGGACGAACTGGCGCGCGCCCTGCACATCGATCCGTTCGAGCTGCGCCGACGCAACATCGTACGACCGGGCGACCCACTCGTGGCCATGCACGACGGACCGGACGACGTGATGTTCACCGAGGACGGACTCGGCCGCTGCATCGACCTCGTGGACGCGGCGATGGCCCGTACGGCCGGACAGCAGTCCCCCGGGCCGGAGTGGACCGTGGGGAGCGGCGTGGCGAGTTCCCTGCACGAGACCGCTCCCCCCACCGAGCACATCTCCGAGGCATGGGTCACGCTCGGCGACGACCTCGTCTACGAACTGGCCGTCGGTACGGTCGAGTTCGGGGAGGGGACGTCGACCGCTCATGTCCAGATCGCGGCCCAGCAGCTGGGCACGACGCCCTCGCGCATTCGACTCGTGCAGTCCGACACCGACCGCACCGGGTTCGACACCGGGGCCTTCGCGAGTGCGGGTCTCTTCGTGTCGGGCAACGCGGTCCTGCGCGCGGCCAGCGCCGTACGCGACCGCATCCTGGAATTCGCCGCCGCCCACACCGGGGTCCATCTCGTCATGTGCTCGATGGACGATGACGGTGTCGTCTGCGGCGACCGCCGCGTCTCGCTGGCCGAGCTCGTCGCCCTGGCCCGAGCACGCGGCATCCGCTTCACCGCCGCCCGCAAGGCGTACGGATCACCCCGGAGCGTCACCTCCAACGCGCAGGGGTTCCGCATCGCCGTCCACCGGGTGACGGGTGAGATGCGCGTCCTGTACAGCGTCCAGGCGACCGACGCCGCGGTGGTCATCAACCCCGCGCAGGTCCGGGGGCAGGTGGAAGGCGGTGTCGCCCAGGGAATCGGCTTCGCGTTGACCGAGAACTTCCAGGTCGACGAGGACGGCGTCATGGTCAACCCCAACCTCCGCAACTACCGCATCCCCACCTACGCCGACACCCCCAGGACCGACGTGCTCCTGGTGGACTCGACGGACTCCTACGGGCCGATGCGGGCGAAGGGGATGGCGGAATGCTGCATCAATCCGGTGGCACCCGCGCTGGCGAACGCGCTCCACGACGCCACGGGCGTCCGCCACCGCGCGCTGCCCCTGACTCCGGAACGCATCTACAGCCGGCTGAACGAGAGTCGGTCGGCGCAGTCGGCGGCCTGAGCACATGACCACCAAGAGGTTCGAAGACACCGCGGCGACGGCGATCATCGGCCAGAAGGTCCTCCCGGGAGCGGAGCGGGAGTACGAGATGTGGCAGGAGGACGTCAACGCGGCCGCCGCCCACTACGCCGGATTCCTGGGCGCGGAGAGCTCCCCGCCGACGCCCCTGCAGCCCGACTGGGTCGTCGTCTACCGGTTCGACTCGATCGCCCATCTGCAGGCGTGGATCAACAGCGCGACCCGGCAGAGCTTCCTCGACAGCGGACGGAAGTACTTCGACGGCCCCGCGACCCAGCAGGTGGTCAGCGGCGGTACGGAACCGACGGATCCGCTGGTGACCGTGGTGGTCACGCACCGCGTCCATCCGCACAGCGTCGACGACTTCCTCGCATGGCAGCGCCGCATGACCCAGGAGGAGAGCAGATTCGAGGGCTTCCGCGGGACCGAGCTCTTCCGTCCGATCGAGGGGCTCCAGGACGAATGGACCACGCTGTACCGGTACGACAACGCGGAGCACCTGGACGCCTGGCTGATGTCGGCCGAACGGCAGGAGCTGCTCGCGGAGGGCAAGCGGTTCGACGACTACAAACTGCGGACGATCGACAACTCCTTCGGCAGCTGGTTCGCCTTCGAGGAGAACGGCAAGGACGCCCCTCCGCCCTCGGAGACCAAGACGTCCATCGCGGTCTGGGTCGGTCTGTACCCGACCGTCGTGCTGCTCTCGCTCGCGCTCCACCCGGTGGGGATGCCGTTCTGGCTCGGGCTGCTCGTGGGCAATCTGCTGTCGAGCTTCCTCATGAGCTTCGTGACGATGCCCCACTACGTGAACCGACTGCTCGGGCGCTGGCTGCGGCCGCCACCCGAGGAGTCGCGGACGCGGACCCATCTGATCGGCCTCGGAATCGTCACCGTGGTGATGGCCTTCTGGGCGGGTCTCTTCTACCTCATCACCACCCAGATCTGGACGCTCCCTTGAGTACAGGAGCGCGGCTCAACCTGCGGGTGGCGCGGCCGGCTCGCGGTGCTTGATGTTGACGGCCGAGGCCTTCGCCACCGCCACGGGGTTCAGGAACCTCAGCGGACCGATCAGGCGTTGAGAGAACCGATGCATGTGCCGCGCCAGCGATGCGTCGCGCGCCGCCGCCGAGAACATCAGCCGTTCCATGGGGTTGAACGGACGGGACGTGGCGAAGTCGGCGGCCAGGTACTGGTGGCCGAGCAGTCGGCGCCGGTGGACGCGTCCGTACCGCGCGAGCGCCCTGTCGAGGTCGCCCTGACCGGTCGCGGCCGAGGCGACCGCCTCCGTCAGCCACTGGGCGGACTCGAGGGCCCACCCGCATCCCACTCCCCACAGCGGGTCGCCGGTCAGCGCCGCGTCGCCGATGAGCGCGATGCCCGATGCGGTCGGCCTGCGCGTGTGCAGCGGGTGGTCGACCATGCCGATGATCTTCGTGATGCGCTCGGCGGAGTCGATGGGCGGCGCCTCGGGCAGGGCGCGGACGAAGGCGGAGAAGCTGCCCTCCAGGTCTTCCCGGAAGGCCGGCAGCCGCTTCTTGTCCGGAACCACCGTGAGGACCGTCACGCCGTCGTCGTTGGGGAAGGCGTACGCCATGTCGGGCTCGAGGAACCAGGTGTGGATGATCCCGTCGCGCAGCGGCAGGTTGCGGAAGTGCGCGAGGTAGGCGAACCGCGCGTTCTCGTACTGCCGCGTGGGCACCCCGGCGGCCTTCGCCACGGCCGAGTCCTTGCCGTCGGCGCCGACCACCAGACGGGCCCGGATCTCACGCTCGCCCTGGGGCGTCGACGCGCGCACCCCGACGGTTCGCCCGGCTTCCTGGACGAGGCCCGTCACCTTGTGGCCGAGGAGCAGATCGACGCCAGGGGTCTCGGCCGCCCTGGACCTGATCAACGGATCGAGGGTGCTGCGCCGTATGTTGTACGCGTACGGCAGCTCGGGGCCGCCGGGCGCGGGCCTGGGCTCTATCCATCCCCAACGGGTGTACCAGCGGGCGTCGTTGCGGACGGCCCCCGCCTTCTCGATGGCGGGCACGAGGCCCAGTTCGTCGAGGACCGGGTAGGCGTTGGCGGTGATGGAGTGGGTGCACAGCACCTTGTACGCCTCGGGGTCCGAGCGGCGTTCCAGCAGGGCGACGCGGACACCGCGTCGAGCGAGCAGGGTCGCCGCGGCGCTGCCGGCGAGGCTGGCTCCGGCGATCACGACGTCGTAGTCGTGTCCCGTGCTCTCAGGCCTGGTCATGAGCTGATCGCTCCCTTCGTGGCGTGGTGCCGTTCGTCGGGGTGGTGCGGTGCCAGAGCTGTCAGGCGCATGACCAACTGTAGAGAGTCGCGGCTCGACTGACGTGTGATCGGGTTGTTTCCCGGGCCTCCGTGATCTCTCAGCCGGCGTGGAGGGGCCGAAAACGATCGGGGTCCGTCGGGTCACGATCGACGACCTGGATCGGTGCCCACGTCCACTGCCATACGCCGATGCCCGGCGTGCGGGAGAACCTGATGGGCCCTCGGGTGCCCTCGACCGCCGCCTTCGGCCACGCCTGGGCGATCGTCGTACGGTCCGTGCCGTGGGAACGCAGCACCTCGGCGAGGACGGTGACGGCGTCCCAGCCCTCGAAGGCGACGAAGGAGGGCGCTTCGCCCAGCCGCTCGCGGAGCTCCTTCCGGACGCGTTCCCCGAGCGGACCGAAACGCTCGGGCAGGTAGCGCAGGAAGGGGATCCCGGCGCCCTCCGGGCCAAGCGCCGCGGCCCACTCGCCGAACTCCGGTTGTCCGGCCGGGGCGCCGATCAGGAGGTCCGCGAGCCGGCGGTCGCCCCGGACGGCCCTGACGATCGGGACCGCGGGCTCCGGATGGCCGACCAGCAGGAGGAGCGCCGTCGCGCCGTGCTCGACGAGCGCGTCGCAGAGGGCCTCCGGGCCGAGCGCGTGCGCGTCGAGTTCGACGACGGTGCCGCCCCGGGAAGCGAGGTGGTCCCGCAGGACGCGGGTCCCGGACGCCCAGTAGACGCTCGGCTGCGTGGCCACCGCGATCCGGCGCCGGCCCTCTCCGAGCAGGAAGTCCGCGTAGATCCGCCAGCCGCGCGACTGGGCCGGGGCCAGGCGCGCGACCCACTCCGTGGGTTCCTCGGTGAGCGCGTCGAGCACCGCGGACGAGCAGAGGAACGGCGCGCCGAGGGCGTCGGCCCGAGCGGCGGCGGCGCGGGCGACGACGCTGTGGTACTCGCCCACCACGGCGGCCACGCCCAGGCCGGCCAGTTCGTCCACGGCCGCCGCGGCGCGCTCCGGATCGGCGGCGGTGTCCCGGACCAGCAGCTCCAGTGGCCTGCCGTCGATCCCGCCGGCGTCGTTGACCTCGCGGACGGCCAGGTCGAGTCCGGCGAGCAGGTGTCGCCCCGCCTCGGCCCAGCCGGGCCGCGTGAGGGGGACGAGAGCGCCCAGGAGTACGGACGGCCCGTCGGTGTGCTCGGCTGCCTGGCCCCAGGCTCGGGCGGTCATGCCGGTCATTGGATCCACGACCCTGACGACGAGGCAAGCGATTTGGGGCTGTCCGGCCCTGATCCGCCGGTCAGCCCCTGGTTGTCCGACGCCGCCTCCGTGCGCCTCGTCAGGGTCGGGATAGGGTGCCGCCGACGAAACGTACACGGGGGCGGGGCAGCACATGACACTGCGGGACGGGGATCCGCGGGCGATCGGCGGGTACGCCCTGATCGCCCGGCTGGGGTCCGGCGGGATGGGGACGGTGTACTCGGGGCGGGCCGCCTCGGGGCGGCTGGTCGCGGTGAAGCTGGTCCATCAGCAGTTCGCCGACGACCCGGAGTTCCGGATCCGGTTCCGGCAGGAGGTGGCGGCCGCTCGGCGCGTGAGCGGGGCCTTCACCGCCGCGGTGGTCGATGCCGACCCGGAGGCGGAGCGGCCCTGGATGGCCACCGAGCTGGTGCCCGGGCGGACGTTGGGCGCGCGCGTGAAGGCCGAGGGGCCCTTGCGTGGGCCCGCGCTGCGGGTGCTCGCGCTGGGACTTGTCGAGGCGCTGCGCGAACTGCACACCACCGGGGTGATCCACCGTGACCTGAAGCCGGACAACGTCCTCCTGACGGACGCCGGGCCGCGGGTCATCGACTTCGGGATCTCGCGGGCGGCGGGGCAGCAGACACTGACCTCGACCGGGCAGATCCTGGGGACGCCGCCGTACATGTCGCCGGAGCAGCTGTCGACTCCGGCACGGGTACGGGCGTCCTCGGACGTGTTCTCGCTGGGGTCGGTACTGGCGTTCGCGGCGACCGGCCGGGGGCCCTTCGACGCGGACTCGCACTACATGACGGCCTACCGCGTGGTGTCGGAGGCGCCGGACATCCGGGCGCTGACCGATTCGCTGCGGGACGTGGTCGGAGCCTGCCTGGCCAAGGAGGCGGAGGCCCGGCCGGGACCGGACGAGTTGCTGGCCACGCTGGTGAAGATCCCGGCGGACGACTGGGAGACGCCGGTCCGCGAGGGCGAGGAGCCGGGCGAGGACGCCGTCGGCCTGTCCGAGACCGGGACCGGCTCGCGGGACACCGCGGCCGGTGCCGCCGGGGCGGCCCGCGCCGCCCGGGTCCGTCCGGCGGAGTCCGAGGCCGAGGGTGAAGCGGAGGGTGAGCCGGCGGACGCCGGCCTGACGTCCGGCGGCCTGAAGTCCGGCGGCCCGGCAGGCCCGGCCACGTCCGGCGGGGGCGACGCAGCCGGTGGCGCGCCGGGATCGGCCGCCGCAGAAGGCGCGGGGCAGTCGGACGGAGTCGCAAACGGGTCGCTCGCCGGAGGTTCCGAGCCGCCGACGGGGCCCGTCGGCGAGGCGACGGCCGTGCGGCGTCGACGGTCCCGGCGGCGCTCCCTCCTCGCCGCGGCGCTCGCGGCTTCCCTCCTTGCCGGCGGCGGGGTCTACCTGCGGTTCTCCGCCGACGCTGCGAAGGACGACCCGAAGGCCCCTCGGGCCTCCGCCGGCCCGTCCGGGACCCCCAGCGGCTCCGCCCGTCCGCCCGCCCGGCCCGCGGTCACCGGGACCCTCGCCCCGTACGTGGCCACCGACGGCGGCAGCCCGGGCGGCAGTCGCGCCTACGCGGACCCGCGCGCCCGGCGCCCCGCCGACTGGCGTGCCTGGAACGGCGGGAACGACATGGGGTCCTGCGTGTACGCGGACTCCTCGCTGGTGTGTACGGCACCCGCCCCCGAAGCCGGTTCGGACGACACGCTCCAACGGTTCGACGCGGCGACCGGCGAGCACCTGTGGGGACAGCTGCTCCAGGACGTCGTGGACGGGCAGAGCCCGCTGGTGGCCCCCGGGGCGGTCACCGGAACGCACACGGTGATCGTGCTCGGCAGGGAGGGATTCACCGCCCACGACCTCGCCGACGGCGCCCCCCGGTGGGAGTTCCGTACCAAGGAGAGGCTCCGGCGGCCGGTCCTCGACGCGGACGGCAGCCGGGTGTTCGCGGTCGACGCGTCCGGCAGGGTCACCGCCCTGGAGACCCGGTACGGGAAGGTCCTGTGGCAGCAGACGGTGTCCGGCTCCGAGGCCGGCCACCCGGCGCTGCGGGTGGCCGCGGACCGGGTCTACGTACAAGGGCGGTCCCAGAACCCCGACACGGGGGTCCAGAGCTTCGTGACCGCCCTCGACGGGGCCACCGGGAAGAAGCTCCCGTTCGGGACCCCCGAGGACGGCACCCGGTTCGCCATGCCCGGACGGTGCGAGACGCGCGGGCTCGCGCTGGCCCAGGACGAGTTCGACGGGACCGTCTTCCTGTGCAACAACGAGGACGGGAAGGGTGTGCTGCGCGGTGATCCGGGGAGGCGGCGGACCATGGTCGTCCCCCACGGCGGGACGACGCTGTCCGGACCTGCCGCGGCCGGGGGCAGGCTGTACGTGATGGCGACCACGCCGGCCGGCGCACCGACCTTCATGGAACTCGACCAGCAGTCCGGCGGAGCCGTCTGGCAAGCTCCCCTGGCCGAGGAGTGCGCCGACCCGGAGCGCCCTCGGACGGCGAACGCGGTGGTGGTGACCGACGGCCTCGCGTACGTGCGGTGCCGCACCTCGGGCGTGGTGATCGACCTGGCCTCCCGCAAGCAGACCGGCCGGTTCACCGTCCCTGGCGGCGTCCGCACCGACCCGGACGGCCCGTCCGGCTTCCTGGTCGTGGGCGGGATCGTCTTCACCCCGACCTCCAAGGGCTGGTCGGCCGTCGAACCGGCCCGGGTCTAGGGTCTAGGACACCCACGCACCGTGAGGCCGGGCCCGCGCAAGCCCGCACACGCTCACGCGGGCCAGGCCGTACCCTTCGATGACGGTACGAAAGCCGCCTCCGCGCCCGGAATCATCCGATCGCGGAGCCGGCTTCCACGACGTGACGGGTAGGAGAGCAGCATGGACGGCGCCCTCTGGCTCACCGTGGCCGTGGTACTCCTGCTCGCGGTGGCCGGGGTCGCGGCCGTGCTGCTCGTACGCGTCTTCCGGGCTCGCAGGCTGCTGGTGGACGCCGGCGTCCCCTTGCAGTCCAAGGCCCTGTTCTGGGCGGCGGTGGTCTACACGGTCTCGCCGATCGACCTGATTCCCGACCCGGTCTACCTGGACGACATCGGCGTACTCCTGGTGGCCCTCAAGGCACTGCACTCGGCGGCGGCCAGGAGCGGGGCGGGCGGGAAGGGGCTGCCCGCGGCTTCGGAGACCCCGATCCGCGATGGCGGTCCTGCGGGGGCGCCGCCTCAGTGATGATGGGCACCGCCTGAGGTCTCCGCCGCCGGTTTCCCTATCTCCGCCCCCGCGCCGTGGGTTCCGTGGTCTCCGTGGCCAGGGACCGTTCCGTCCGGCTTCGCCACCAGGAAGAGGCCGGCCATGCCCATGTCGGAGTGGCTCTGGACGTGGCAGTGGTACATCCAGGCGCCGGCCCCGACGTGCTCCCCCGCGATGATCTGGAACCCGAAGGAGTCCGCGGGGCCGGTGATCTTGTTGTCGATGACCCGGCTCACGTCGTCCGGCCCTGCCAGGAGCCCGGTGCGGTTGTCCGCCCAGCGGTGACCGTGCATGTGGAACGTGTGGTAGTACTCGCCGTGCGTGATCATGACGATCTCCACCCGATCACCCACCGTGGCGAGGAAGTTGGGCGGATCGGCGGCCGGCCGGTTGTTGATCGTCATGTCGTTGAAGACGATGGTGAACTGCTTGTCCGGGAGGATGTCGCCCTTGCGGCGCACCACCAGGGCGCCGTACAGGCCCTTGCGGATACCTCCCGTGCCGTGGTCCGTGCCGACGACGTGGTCGTGGTAGTGCCAGTACCCCGCACTGCCGGGACGCCAGGTGCCGTCGGGGCGGCGGCCCGGGGCGTGGGTACGCCAGGTGTATGTGCGGGTGGCGCCCGGTTCGACGTGGCTTCCGCTCATCCTCGTACCGTCGTTGGCGATGTCGTAGTCCACGCCGTGCGGGTGGAGGCTGACGGGCACGTCCATCAGGTTCTCGAACTCGATGTGGAGGGTGTCGCCCTCGTTCATCTCGATCGGCGGTCCCGGCACGGTGGCCTTGCCCTTCTCCAGGCCGTACGCCATCCGTCCGTCGGCCAACTTCTCGGCGTACAGCTTGAGATGGCGTATCTGGCCGCCCGCGGGGGCAGTTCTCGGTGTGGCGGCCGTGCCGGGTGCGGCACTTGAGGCGGAGGTGAGTGACAACGATGTCACGCCGGTCGCGGCGACGGCCCCGCCCGCGAGCAGGCGACGGTTGAAGCTGCGTCTGTCCATGTCGAACTCTCCGGTCTTCGTTGGAGATTGACGGGTGCGGAGCCCCTGGGGACGGCCCACACGGTAGCGGGACGGCTGTCGTTTATCCACATCCAGGACAAAGTCGGTCCGGTTGCGGTCATAGCCCTTGGCGAACCGCGCAAAGAGGTCTAGCTTCAACGGCTGTTGTTGTGACCTCAGAGGGATGGGTGACCCATGAAGCGCACACCACATCGCCGGTCGAGATCAAGAACAGGCTTTGCCGTGGCGGCACTTGGGGCAGGAGCCCTGACGGCCTCACTGCTCGGCGGGGACCCCGCCTCGGCCAGACCGTATCCGGATCCACCGTCGACCATGGCGTCGACAACGTTGTCTCTCCCCAGCCCGCCGGGCGGCGCGAACGTACGCGTACTCGTCTTCCACGGGTCGGCGACCGCCGAGTCACCGACGGTCGACGCGGGCATCTCGGCCGTCGAGAGCATCGGCCTCACCGGGCCTGCCGCAGGCCGCTTCCGTACGGAAGCCACCGACGACCCCGGCGTCTTCACCGACGCGAAGCGGCTCGGCCGGTTCAACGCGGTGGTGTTCCTGACCGGGGGCGGCGATGTGCTCGACCCGGAACAGGAGGCGGGCCTCGAGGCCTACATGGAAGCGGGCGGCGGATTCGTCGGCGTCCACGAGGCCGCCCGCACCGAGCCGTACTCCACCTGGTTCACCGGTCTGATCGGCGCCAGGCCCACCGGCGCACCGAGCAGCACGCAGCGCGCGGTCGTGGAGGTCGGCGACCGGCAGCACCCGGCCACCAAGGCCCTTCCGCTGGAATGGAAGCGGCCCGACAAGTGGTTCAACTGGGACCGCAACCCGTCCGGCACCGTGCACACCGTGGCGCGGGTCCGGGAAGCCTCGTTCCAGCCGGCGGCCAAGCCGAACGGCTGGGACCATTCGGTGTCCTGGTGCCGTGACTACGACGGCGGCCGGTCCTTCTACACCGCCATGGGCGGCACCGTCGACAGCTACGCCGAGACGGACTTCCGCGACCATCTGCGCGGCGCGATCGCCTGGACCTCCCGTACCTCCCAGGCGGACTGCAAGGCGACCATCGACGCCAACTACACCGCGGAGCGCGTCACCAAGCCCAACCAGCCAGGCCGGAACGACCAGATCGGCGAGCCGCACGGCCTGGTCGCGGCTCCCGACGGGCGCATCCTGTACATCGGCCGCGGCGGCGCCGACGGGAGCGTGCCTGTGGTCACCGACTGGAGCAACCCGGACATCGGCAAGGGCAACGGCGAGATCCACGTCTACGACCCGAAGACCAAGCAGGTCACCAAGGCCGGTGCGCTCACCGTCTTCGGCAACAAGGGCGGCGGCGACGAGCTGATCAAGAACGAGGAGGGGCTGCTCGGCATCGAGCTCGACCCCGACTTCATGACCAACGGCTGGGTCTACCTCCACTACACGCCGCACTCCCGGATCGACCGGGACGCGCACATGGGCGAGCGTAGGGTCTCCCGCTTCACGCTCGACCTCGCGACGAACAGGCTGGACCTGGCGAGCGAGAAGGTGTTGCTGAGCTGGCCGGTCCAGATCCACAGCTGCTGCCACGCGGGCGGAGGGATGGCCTGGGACTCCAAGGGCAACCTCTACATCGCCACCGGAGACACCAACTCGTCCGGTTCCAGCGGCGGTTACTCCGGGAACAACCCGGCACCGAACTTCAAGGGCGTCTCCTTCGCGGACGCGCGCCGCACCTCGGGCAACACCAACAACCTCAACGGCAAGATCCTGCGGATCCACCCCGAGGACGACGGCACCTACACCCTCCCCGAAGGCAATCTCTTCACGGGCGAGGAGCCGGACGAGGGCGGCGGCAAGACCCGCGGCGAGATCTACGTGATGGGCGTGCGCAACCCCGCGCGCATCTCCGTCGACCAGAAGACCGACATCCTCTACGCGGGCTGGGTCGGCCCGGACGCGGGCGCGCCGTCGACGACATGGGGTCCGGCCAAGTACGACACGTTCGCCGCGATCACCAAGGCGGGGAACCACGGCTGGCCGTACTGCATGGGCAACAAGCAGCCCTACCGGGATCGGGGCCTGACCGATCCGAGCAAGCCGCTCGGCTGGTACGACTGCAACGCCCCGAAGAACGAGTCGCCGAACAACGACGGCCTCGTGAACCTGCCGCCGGTGACGTCGAACACGATCTGGTACTCGCCCCAGGGCGGCGGCGTGGACTATCCGAGGGACGCGAACGGCGTCCCGAGCTACAAGCAGGAGGAGCAGAAGCTGCTGCTGCCGTGGCTCAAGGGCGGCGGGCAGGCGACCATGAACGGCCCGCTCTACCGCTACGACGCGGCGAGCGAGTCGACCGTCAAGTGGCCGTCGTACTGGGACGGCAGGTGGTTCGTCGGTGACTTCTACGACGGGGACCAGCCGCGGCACGCCGTGCTGACCGACCCGAAGACGGTCGGCAAGGGTGGCCTGCCGGTGCACGCCGAGTCGTTGAAGAAGATCATCCCGGTCGGGCAGGGCGGAATCCGCAACCTGATGGACTGGAAGTTCGCCCCTGACGGTTCGCTGTACGTCCTCGACTACGGGCGGGGCTTCTTCACCTCGCACACCGAATCCGCGCTGTGGCGCGTGACCTACAAGGGCGGCGGGCCGACCCCGACCGCGGACCAGCTGGCACGGAAGGCGGCGCGGTGAGCAGGAGCCTGACGATGAGACAGAGAGGCCCGAGCCTGTGGGCGGCCCTGCTGGCCGCCGTGGCGATGGTCGTGGGGCTGACCTCGGCCCCGGCCTACGGCAGGACCGACGACAGAGTGCGCGGCGACGACGGGCCGCGGGCCGCCGCGGCCCAGGTGCTGACCTGGAAGGCGGGCGATCCGATCGACCGCTACCTGGAGTTCCCGACCACGGCGGTGGCCGGTCCGACGACGATCGTCTTCGAGAACAGCACGGCGAGCGGCAACACCACCGGCATGCCGCACACCCTGACGTTCGACGTCTCCGACCCCGAGTACAACAACGACGTACCGCTCAACATCCTGGCCAACCCGAACGACGCGAACGGCGGCCGGCACACGGCCGAGGTGACGCTGACCCCGGGCCGGTACCTCTTCAAGTGCACGATCCCAGGCCACGGTCAGATGCAGGGCATCCTCACGGTCACCGAGGGCGGCGGCGAGGACACCACCGCGCCGGAGACGACCGCGAAGGTCGAGGGAGACCGTAACTCCGACGGCGCCTACATCGGCCAGGCGACGGTCACGCTCGGTGCGACGGACGCCGGATCGGGCGTCGACAAGGTCGAGTACGCGGTCGGCGCCGACGGCCCCTGGCAGCCGTACACCGTCCCGGTCGTCGTCGACCAGGTCGGTGCGCACACGATCCGCTACCGGGCGAGCGACAAGGCCGGCAACACGGCCGCCGAGAAGACCGCCGCGTTCACGGTCGCTCCCCCGCCCACCGACGACACGACGGCGCCGGAGACCTCGGCGACCGTCACCGGCGAACGGGACGACCAGGGCCGCTATCTCGACATGGCCACGGTCACGGTGACCGCGTCCGACACCGGGTCGGGCGTCAACACCATCGAGTACGCGATCGGCGACGGCGCCTGGCAGCCGTACACGGCGCCCGTGATGGTGCATCAGGCGGGCAGCCACACCGTCCGCTACAAGGCGAGCGACAAGGCGGGCAACGCGGCCGCCGAGAAGTCCGTCGCGTTCACGGTCGTGACGCAGCCGGATCCCGACACCACCGCGCCTGAGGCCTCCGCCTCGGTCGCGGGCGTGCGGAACTCCGACGGCGCGTACATCACCAGCGCCACGGTCACGCTCTCGGCGACCGACGCGGACTCGGGCGTCGAGCGGATCGAGTACTCGCTCGACGGCGGCCCGTACCTCGCCTACACCAACCCGGTGATCGTCGATCGCGTCGACCACCACACGGTGCTGTACCGGGCGACGGACAAGGCGGGGAACACCTCCACGGCCAGGAGCGTGTCCTTCACCGTCGCCGAGGGCGGCGGGGTGCCGGCTCCCAACTGCCCCGAGTTCGACGAACGGTTGACGGTCATCGTCGGGACGGTCGACACCGGCATCCCGAACCGGATGACGAACAGCCGCTGCACCGTCAACGAACTCATCGAGGACGAGAAGGACTGGTCCTCGCACGCGCTGTTCCTCAAGCACGTGGACACGGTGATCGACCGGCTGCTCGCCGACGGCGTCATCGACACCCGCGAGCACAAGAAGATCTACCGCGCCGCCAAGCAGTCGGGCATCGGCAAGCCGGGCCAGACCGAGGGGTACCGCGATCTGTTCGACGGCACCGCCGCGAGCTTCTCGAAGTGGCAGCACGTCGGCGGCGGAAAGTTCGCGCTGAGCGGGGACGGGGCCATGACCAGCAGCACCACGGTGCCGGGCATGGGCATGCTGTGGTTCCCGCAGCGCCAGTACGGCGACTTCTCGCTCAAGCTCCAGTGGCGCGACGACGCCCCCGGCGCCGGCAACGCCAACGGCGGGGTGTTCGTGCGCTTCCCGAACGTCCACGACAACCCCGAGGAGACCCGTCCGGAGTGGGTCGCCATCAAGTACGGCCATGAGATCCAGGTCCTCGACCGGCCTGACGGCGACATGTACAAGTCCGGCTCGGTCTACGGCTTCGACCGGGTGGGCCTCGCGGGCGCGGGTGTGACGCCCAAGGGCACCTGGAACGACTACGAGATCCGTGTGGAGGGCCAGCACTACTCGATCTTCCGCAACGGCAAGCTCATCAACGAGTTCGACAACACCGGTGGCCAGCTCTTCCAGCCGCCGCGTGCCGACGACCCGGGCACCGACGGCCGGCGCTACGCCTCCGGCTACATCGGCCTCCAGGTCCACGGCACGACGGACGTCATCTCCTACCGCAACATCCGGGTGAAGGAGCTGTAGGTCCGCACACCTTGTAGGTCCGCACACCGCCCCCCCCACGGGTACGGCCCCTCCCCTCACCGGGGAGGGGCCTTGCGCGGTCCTCGGGGGCATCGCGGCTCTCTCAGGAGGGCAGGTTCTGCTCCGCCCAGACCACCTTGCCGGTCACGGTGCGGCAGGAACCCCACCTGCGGCAGAGCATGTTGATGAGCTGCAGGCCACGGCCGCCCTCGTCGCTGAGGTCCGCGTGCTGGATCTGGGGCAGGTCGGGTCCGGTGTCCGAGACCTCCACGACGAGGCGTTCGCCGCGCAGCAGCCGGAGCCGGCCGGGGCCGTTGCCGTACCGCAGGGCGTTGCCGACGAGTTCCGAGACGACGAGTTCGCAGACGTCGGCGAGCTCGGCCAGGTCCCACGCGGCCAGCTGGTCCGTGACGAGGCCCCGTGCGACGGACGCGGCGCGCCCTTCGTGCGGCAGCTGCCACTCGCGCAGCTCGGCCGGGGTGCCCTCGGCGGTCGTCGCGACGAGGAGCACGGCCTCGTCGAAGCGGGGGGCGTCGGCGGGGGCGCGCTCCGTCAGTCCCCCGCGTTCGAGCGCCTCGGGTCTCAGGCCGCGGGCTGCCGACCGCAGGCGCTCCAGCTGGTGGTCCAGGTCCGCCTGCCGGGACTTGACGAGGCCGTCGGTGTACATGACCAGATGGCCGCCCACGGGGACCTTCAGTCGGATGGGGTCGTACGGGATCACTCCCGCGCCGAGCGGGGCGCCGATCGGTACGTCGACGAACTCGGCGGCGCCCCGTCCGTCGAGGAGCAGCGGTGGCAGATGCCCGGCGCTGGCCAGCGTGTAGGTGGAGTCGGCCGGGTCGAAGACCGCGCAGAGGAAGGTGGCGACCTGCTCGTCCTCCAGGTCGCGCGTGGCCAGGTCGAGCCGGGCGAGGACGCGCTCCGGTGCCATGTCCAGGGTCATCAGGGTGCGGGCGACCGCCCGCAGGCGCCCCATGGTGGCGGCGGCGGGCAGCCCGTGGCCCATGACGTCGCCCACCATGAGGGCCGTACGTCCGCCGGGCAGGGCCATGACGTCGTACCAGTCCCCGCCGACCCCGTGGTGGGCCGTCGAGGGCGCGTACTCGGCGTGAACGCGCAGCCCCGGCGTCACCGGGGTCGCGCGGGGCAGCAGGCTGCGCTGCAACGACACGACGTGCGCGCGCTCACGCCCGTACAGCCGGGCGTTGTCGATGTTGACGGCGGCCTGGGAGGCGAGCTGCTCGGCGAGTGCGAGGTCGGTGGAGGAGAACGGCGGTGTTCCTCGGCCGCGGACGAAGTCGGCGCTGCCGAGCAGCAGTCCTCGGGCGATCAGGGGCACCGCCAGGTAGCTGTGCACGCCGGCGGCGCGCATCTTCGCGGCGGCGCTCTCCGTCGGCGCGACCCTGAGGTAGTCGGCGTCGCGCATCCGGCTCACCAGCACCGGCCTGCCCTGCCGCAGGCAGTAGCGGTGGAGCAGCGTCTCGTGGGCCTGCTCGGTGCGGACGAAGGTCTCGCCCACCGGCGTGGGCTCCAGGGAGGACAGCCCGTCGACGGCGCACAGGGCCGCGGCCCGCATGGGCGGGACGCCCGCGCCCGTCCACCGCGCGCCCTCGTCGCCTCTGAGGACGCTCTCCAGGATGTCGACGGCGGCCCCGTCGGCGAAGCCGGGCACGGTGAACTCGGCCAGCTCCTGGGCGGTGCGCTCCAGGTCAAGGGTGGTACCGATACTGGAGCCCGCGGAATTCAGCCAGGCGAGCCGGCCCCGTGTGGTGAGCCGGTCGAGGGGGACCTCGCCGCTGCCCGGGCCGAACCGTCCGCGGGCACGGGCGAAGCGGTGCGCCGCCGTCCCGCGCCCGGCCGAGGCGCGGCGCGTCAGGCGCCGCCTCCCGTTGCCGCCGTTCACTCTTTCGGCCTCCAGACAGGAATTCGACCGGTGTTGGTGCCCAGCATGCACCTCTTCCCGGCCGATGGGGATGATCTCGGCCGGGCAGCGGTCAGAACCTCGGCCCGTACGGCACGGGGAGGGCCGGTACGAGGCGGGTACGGGACGGGCACGAGGCGGGCACGAGGCGGAGTGAGGGTCAGCCGAAGTCGGGGATCGGGTGGCCGGGGGCGATGGCCGCCGCGATGCGCTGGGCGATCACGTGGGCGGTGTGGCCGTCCGTGGCCGTCGGGTCCTGCGTGGTCGAGACGGCGATGGCCAGGCGCTCGGACGGGAGGTAGTCCATGGAGGCGGAGTAGCCGAAGAAGAGGGGGTGCTGGGAGATCCAGTCGCCCAGCACGACCACGCCCATGCCGTAGTGGGTGGCTTCGGTGTTCGCGATACAGACGGTCGCGGGGCACTTGGGGGTGGCGTGGCCGAGGCCGACGGTTCCCGGGTTCAGCAGTTGCTCGTACGAGGCCGGGGACAGCAGCTCGCCCGAGCCGAGGCCGGCGGCCGAGCGCGCCAGGTCGCAGATGTCGGTGGTCTGGACGGCGCCGGGGGCGGTGGTCCACGAGGGGTTCCAGAAGGTGGACTCCTCGTACGTCCCCCGGTCGGCGGTGAAGGCGTGCAGGACGGGTTCGGGGATGTCGGGCGTGAAGCTGTTGCGGGTCTCGCGCAGTCCGAGCGGACCCGTGACCTGCTTGCGGAGCAGGACGTCGAGCCGGGTCCCGGTGATCTTCTCCAGGGCGGCGCCGAGGAGGACGAAGTTGGCGTGCGAGTAGCTCCAGTTCGTGCCCGGGTCGTACCAGCGCGGCTCGTCGGTCGACAGGGCCACCAGCTCGTCGGCCGTCCACCGGCGGAACGGGTCGGCGGAGACGGCCTGCTGGAACTCCGGCAGGGGGACGTAGTCGGCGAGGCCGGTGGTGGACGCGGCCAGCATGCGCAGGGTGATCTTCGCGCCGTTCGGCAGGTCGGGCAGCCAGCGCGCGACGGGGTCGTCGAGGCCGACCTTGCCCTGGTCGACGAGGCGCAGGAGCGCCGTGCCCATGTAGCTGATCGCCACGTTGCCGTTACGGAAGTGCATGGCGGGGTCGGCCGGCACGCCCGTCATCGACTCGCCGAGTGCGGTGGTGATGACGTCACGGCCGCCGACGGTGACCCGCAGGATCACCGACTTGAGGTCCATGTCGGTCATGGCCTGCTCGGCGACCCGCAGGACGTCACGTGCCGTGCCGTCACCGTTGCCGTGGTCGGGCAGACGGGAACCGGTGCACGCCCGGCGGTGGCCACCGTCGCCCGCCGCGCTGCCGGCGGCTGTGACCGAGGTGCTGAGGGCGACGAGTGCGGTGAGCGCGGCGACGACGGCGCGGCGCGACCGCCGGGGGGAACGGGCTGAGGTCATGGCCGGAGTATCGGCCGGGAGCGCCCGCGCGGCGGCCGACGGCCCGGCGACCCGCACGGACATCACCCGTCGGGTCGCACAGGGGACAGCGGGGACGGCGGGCCGGGAATCCGAGCGGTCCGCCGCTGTCCTGGTGGCGTCGTCGTCAGTGGACGACGTCGAAGACCTGCTTCTGCAGGCCGTTGGCGTAGGCCTCGTGCTCGACGAGCTTCAGCTTCTGGACGTCCTTGTCACTGGTACTGAAGAGCCGCTTGCCGGCGCCGAGCAGGAGCGGGAAGACGAGCAGGTGGTAGCGGTCGATCAGGCCCGCGTCCGACAGGGCCTGGTTCAGCGAGGCGCTGCCGTGCACGATGATCGGCCCACCCTCGGTCTCCTTGAGCGCGGCCACGTCGTCGATCGAGCGCAGGATCGTGGTGTCGCCCCAGTTGGTGACCAGCTGCTCGTCGGTGAGCGTGGTGGAGACGACGTACTTCGGCATCTCCTTGTAGTCGGCGAAGTCCTCCATGTCCGGCCACACCGGGCTGAACGCCTCGTAGCTGACGCGCCCCATCAGCATCGCGGTGACCTCCTTCTGCTCCCGCCCCTTGATCTCGAAGGACTCCGGGAGGAACTCGGTGTGCTTGAAGGTCCAGCCGGAGTTGCGGTAACCGGGCTCGCCGCCCGGTGCCTCCACGACGCCGTCGAGCGAGATGAAGGCCGTGCTGATCAGAGTGCGCATGAGAGCTTCCCTCGGGTGTCGGTTGCTCCGAGTCAACCAGGCCACGCCCCCTTTCGCAGCGGAGATCCGTCAGTCCTTGTGGTCCGGGAAGGTGCGGCTGGTCAGGGGCGTGCGTTGGATCTTCCGCCGAGGGGATTCGGCGTCCCTGGTCGGGAATGCGCATTGTTCGGAGAGGACTTGACCGTTTGGATTGCCGAGGTCAACCGACCCGCACGCGTGCGGGTCGTTCGGAAGCAGGCACGGAAAGAAGCGAATGGCACCCATGCTCGACGGTTGTACGCCCTGGCCCGAGGTCTTCGTCGACCGCTACTGGGCGGCCGGGCACTGGCGTGGCAACACGCTGGACAACCTCATGCGCGGCTGGGCCCTGCAGTACGGGCCTCGGACGGCGCTCGTCCACCGTGACACCCGCCTCACGTACGCGGCCCTGAACCGGCGCGTGGACCGCATGGCCGCCGGGTTCCGGCTGCGCGGCATCCGGCCGGGGCACCGGGTGGTCGTACAGCTGCCGAACGTTCCCGAGCTCGTCGTCACCGTCTTCGCGTTGATGCGCGCCGGCGCGGTCCCCGTGTTCTGTCCCCTCTCGCACCCCGCGTCCGGGGTTGCCGACCTCGTGCGGGCCACCCAGGCCGTCGGCTACGTCGCGGCCGCGGACCACCGGGGCTTCGACCACACGGCCCTCGCGGCGGACATCGCGGCCCGCTGGCCCTTCCTCCGGCGGGTGTTCACCCTCGATGCGCCGGGGGCCTCGTCCCCGTACGGCGGGCTGACGACGGACCCGTCGGGCTGCCAGTACAGCCCGCTGGGCGCCATCGACGCCGCGCCGGAGCCGGCGCTCATGCAGAGCGCCGACCAGGTGGCGTTCTTCCTGCTCTCCGGCGGTGGCACCGGCGCGCCCCTGCTCGTTCCGCGCACCCACAACGACTTCGCCTATCAGGCGCGGGCCGCCGCCGAGTCGGTGTCGCTGACCGAGGACGACGTGTACCTCGCCGTGCTGCCGGCCGATTCCCCGTTCGCCTTCGGCTCCCCCGGCATCGTCGGCACCCTTTCCGTCGGCGGGACCGTGGTCCTGGTCGAGAGCCCGGAAGCCGCCGAGTGTCTTCCGGTCGTCGAACGGGAGCGGGTCACGGTCACGTCGGTGGTGCCCGAGGTCGCCCGGCTCTGGCTCGACGCGCTTCCGACGGTCCGGGCCGACCTGAGCGGTCTGCGTCTCGTACAGATCGACGGCGCGCCCCTCGACCGGGCGACCGCCGACCGGATCGGCTCCGCTTGGGGCTGCCGTCCGCAGCAGGTCTTCGGTATGGCCGAGGGGCTGCTCGTTCTCCCCCGGCCCGACGATCCGGAGGAGACCGTGCTCACCACGCACGGCCGTCCGCTCTCGCCCGACGACCAGATCAGGATCGTCGACGCCGACGGCGGGAACGTGCCCGACGGGGAGCCCGGGGAGCTGCTGGCCCGTGGTCCGTACACCCTGCGCGGCTACTACCGGGCGCCCGAGCAGAACGCACGCTGCTTCACCCCCGACGGCTACTTCCGCACCGGCCACCTCGCGCGGCGCACGGCGGACGGCGACCTGGTGGTGACGGGCCGCCTCACAGACGTGCCGTAGCGGGCTCCCCGGCATGCGGGGCGGGGCAGGACTCGCGAAAATGGTGCCATGGAGCACAAGGCATTCCTGGAGGGCGGCCCGGCCGACCTGCCGGCCCGGGTCGTCCCGATCGAGACCCCCGGCCAGGACCTGAAGATCCCGCACCTGGGCGGGTACGAACACTTCAGGGAGACCCCCCGCCGGGAGGACACGGCGGAGGGCACCCTGCGGGTGTACGAGTGGTGGGAGCGTACGGAGATCGCCGAGTAGCGGTGTCGGCGATTCGGCCAGCACCGCGTCGGCGCATACCCGTTGCGGTATCGGGGTGGGTGCATCACCCACGCTCCGACACGCGTGTGATCCCGGGGTTCGACGTCCGGCTCAAACACAGGTGTTCGAAATCCAGAGGGGCTCGTTGAGCAGCGCGACCCAGTCGTTCTCGCGTTGCAGGGAGCCCCATTGACCTCGACAGACACACCTGACCAAGCAGGCAGCACCGCTCATGAGGAGGAGTTCCGGTACCGGGACGAGTCGCGGCTGCAGGCCGGTGCGCAGATGACGACCGGCACGATGGCCCGTCGACTCCCCTCCCTCGTGGCGCGGTCCTTGAGGATGGCCTGGAAGGTGGACCGCCTCGCGACGGCAGGGCTGCTGGTCTGCCAGATCGGCACGGGCGTCCTCGCCGCCCTGGGACTGCTCGCGGTCACCGGGACCATCACCGCACTGATCTCCTCGGGCGACATCACCGACCGGCTGCGGGAGGCCGCCCCGCAGCTGGCGGTCATCGCCGGCGCGACCGGGCTGCGGGCGCTGCTGGGGACCGCCGTGACGTGGCTGACCGGTCGGCTGCGGCCGGTCCTGGCCCGTGCGGCGGAGCTGACGATGATCGAGGCCGCGCTCGGCGCCGAGCTCGCGGCGAACAACAAGCCCGGGTACAACGACTTCTACGACATCGCCGACCGAGGCGCCCAGGTCACCCCCGACCTCGTCGCGGAGGCGCAGGACGTGCTGGCCGCCGCGGCCACGCTCGCCGCCGGGGCAACCGTACTCGCCGTACTGCACCCCGCGCTGCTCCCCCTGCTGCTCCTGGCGTGCCTGCCGCAGGCCGCCGCGTACGTGCGGGCCGCGCGCGTCCTGTACCTGGCGGGCCTGGAGACCTCGGGGCGGCGGCGCATGCTGCACAAGCTGCGCTGGCACACGGCGTACACGGAGGCCAGTGAGGAGATGCGGGCCTGTCTGGCCGGACCGTTCCTCGCCGAGCGCTACCGGCGCCTGGCCGCCTCCGTGAACGCCGCCGAACGCGGGGCGGCGGACACCGGCGCCTGGATGGGCCTGGCCGGCGCGACCGTCGGCGGGATCGCCTCGGCCACCGTCTGGGGCGTCCTCCTGTGGCTCCTGGCCTCCGGCCGCATGGACCTGGCAGCGGGCGGTGGGGCGGTCTTCGCGCTCCAGACGGCGACCGTATCCGTTCGCGGCATCATCAACGGCGGGGCGCGGCTCGTGCGCACCGGCTGGTACGTGCAGGACTGGCAGCGGTTCCTCGACAACGCCCACGGCCAGGCCATGACGGCCTCGCGCGGCGCGAAGGTGCTGTCGGCGCCGCCGGAACGGTTCGAGGCCCGGGACATCACCTACCGGTACGACGGCGCGACGAAGGACAGCATCGACTCGGTGTCCCTGCACGTGAAGCGCGGTGAGATCGTGGCGTTGATCGGCGAGAACGGCTCGGGCAAGAGCACGCTGTCGCGGCTGCTCTGCGGTCTGCTCCTGCCGACCCACGGTGCGGTGGCGTGGGACCACACGACCACGGAGGCGCTAGAGCCGTGGGAGGCGTGGAAGCATGTCGCTCTGGTGCCGCAGAAGTTCACGTACCTGCCCCTCACCCTGCGGGACAACATCACCTTCGGCCAAGGGGACACCGGTGACGCGGCGGTGCTCGCGGCCTGTGAGGCCTCCGGGGCGAGCGACATGCTGCCCGGCCTCCGGTCCGGTCTCGACACGCTGCTGACGGCGGAGTGGTTCGGCGGCCAGCAGCTGTCCGGGGGCCAGTGGCAGCGGGTCGTCCTCACCCGGGCGTTCCACCGCCGGGCGTCCCTGCTGGTGATGGACGAGCCGACGGCCGCGCTCGACGCCCGCGCCGAGCACCGCATCTTCTCCGGCCTGCGGGAACTGGCCAAGGACCGGGCGATCCTCCTCATCACCCACCGCCTCGCGAACGTGGCCGTCGCCGACAGAATCGTCGTCCTCGACCGGGGCAGGGTCGTCCAGGAAGGCACGTACGACCAGCTCACCCGACAACCGGGCCTGTTCCGGAACTTGTGGGAACTGCAACAGCGGATCGGCGGGGACAGGTCCTAGACGCCGGCATATTCATTTGCCGTCGTCGAGCTCGGTCGGATAGGAAACCTCCATGCTGCGAGGAACCAAGGTCGGGCTCAGGGCCCGGCACGAGGACGACATCCCGATCCTGCGGACCGAGCTCTACGACGACGTGGCCGGCTCCTCGCGGGCCGAGAGCCGGCCGTGGCGGCCGATCGCGCCCGGCTCGAAGGACTCACGGCTCGTGGTGGACGACAAGGAGGAAGGGCACGTCCCGTTCTCTGTCGTGGAGCTGGACGGCGGCACCCTGGTCGGCACGGCGACGCTGTGGGGCATCGACAACCACCACCGGTCCGCGCACGTCGGCCTCGGCCTGCTGCCGTCCGCTCGCGGCAAGGGCTACGGCACCGACGTGGTGGCGGTGCTGTGCCACTACGGCTTCGTCGTCCGCAGCCTGCAACGGCTGCAGATCGAGACCCTGATCGACAACACCGCCATGCTGCGCTCGGCCGAGCGCAACGGCTTCGTCCGCGAGGGCGTGCTGCGCTCCTCGGCCTGGGTGATGGGTGAGTTCCTCGACGAGGTCCTGCTCGGACTCCTCGTCCACGAATGGAAGGCGGAGGTCGGCGCCGCCGGTCGGGCGTAAAGCTGACGGTCGGGCATAAAGCTGTGGACAGGCCTGCGGCGCCGGGTGACCATCTCCGCGATGAGCAACGAACCTCTCTCCACGCCCCAGCACGTCCGTTTCGTCGAGTTGAGCGCGAAGGCGCTGCGGGCGCTTGCCGACGGTGACCTCGCCGGCGGCAGCGCCGAGGCCGGGGTCGACCTTGACGAACACTTCGTCAGTGACCGGGCCCGCTGGATCTTCGGCCATCGCGCCGACCAGCTCACCGAGGACCCGTCCGCCGCGCCCTGGACCACGCGGGCGGTCGTCTCCGAGCCGGACGGGGTCGTCGTCGGCGACGCCGGGTTCCACGGGCCGCCGGACGAGGCCGGGATGGTCGAGGTCGGCTACACCGTCGTGCCCCGGTACCGCCGCCAGGGCTATGCCCGCGCCATGTTGACGGCCCTGCTCGCCAGGGCCGCCGCCGAACCCGACGTCAGGACCGTGCGGGCCAGGATCAAGTCGGACAACAGCGCGTCCCTTGCCACCCTCGCGGGCTTCGGTTTCACGCGCGTCGGTGAGCAGGGGAACGAGCAGGACGGCATCGTGTTCGTCTTCGAGGTCCCGGCAGACGCGATCCAGGCCGAAGGGCGTCGGCAGAGCCCGCCCAGCCGCTCGTACTGACGCGGAAGGCCGGCCCCACACGTCTGCGATCTCTCTCGGGTAGAGCCCGACCATGTCCCGGCCGTGTCCCGGTCAGGTCGGTCAGATCGGTCACGCGCCGCAGGAGGGTGCCGGGGTGGTGGTGCCGAGCTGGACGAGGGCGGGAGCGGGGGCGCAGCAACCGCCGCCTTCGGCCGCCCCGTCGGTCTGCGGCTGGTCGAAGAGGCCGGCGCCGCCGCAGACCCCGGTCTCGGGCAGGGCGAGTTCCACGCGCTCCGCGGACGCGCGGTCACCCGCGATCGCGGCGACGACGGACCGGACCTGCTCGTAGCCGGTGAGCGCGAGGAAGGTCGGCGCGCGACCGTAGGACTTCATGCCGACCAGGTAGAGCCCCTCCTCCGGGTGGGACAGTTCCTTCACGCCGTGCGGATATACGGTGCCGCAGGAGTGCTGGTTCGGGTCGATCAGCGGAGCCAAGGCGACGGGTGCCTGCAGCCGCTCGTCAAGGCGCAGGCGGAGCTCGTCGAGGAAGGACAGGTCGGGGCGGAAGCCCGTCAGCACCACGACCTCGTCGACCGGGTCGAGGCGGTGGCCGTCCTCGGAGACCAGTACGAGCTGCTCGTCGACGCGCTCGATCGCCCGCGTGCGGAAGCCTGTGACGGCGTCGGCGTACCCCTCGTCGACCGCGGCCTTGGCGGCGAGGCCGAGCGCGCCGCGGGCAGGGAGCTGGTCGGCCGTGCCGCCGCCGAAGGTGGAGCCGGAGATGCCGCGGCGCAGGATCCAGGTGGCGTGCGTGCCGGTGCCGTCCTCGGACTTCGCGAGGTCGGCGAGGGAGGCCAGCGCGGTGAACGCGGAGGCGCCGGAGCCGATCACGGCGGTGCGCCTGCCCGCGTAACGTGCCCGCACGGCGGGGTCCTTGAGGTCCGGGACGCGGTAGGAGATCCGGTCGGCCGCCGCGCGCTCTCCGAGAGCCGGGAGGCCGTCGCCGCCGGCCGGGCTCGGGGTGGACCAGGTGCCGGAGGCGTCGATGACGGCACGGGCGAGGATCCGCTCCTCGCGACCGTCGGCGTGGGCGACGTGGACGGTGAAGGGCTGGGTGCCGCGGTCGGCGTCGACGATCCGGTCGCGGCCCGCTCGGGAGGCGCCGGTGACCCGGGCGCCGACACGCACGCCGAGGACGTCGGCGAGGGGCTGCAGGTACTGCGCCGCCCAGTCGCCGCCGGTCGGATACGTGCCCGCGTCCGGCTTCACCCAGCCCGTGGGAGCGAGGAGCTTCTCGGCCGCGGGGTCGGTGAGCTCGCCCCAGGTGGAGAAGAGCCGCACGTGCGACCACTCGCGCACCGCCGCACCCGCCTGCGCCCCGGCCTCCAGGACCAGCGCCTCAAGGCCCCGGTCGACCAGGTGCGCCGCGGCGGCCAGACCGACGGGCCCGGCCCCGATGACCACGACAGGCAGCTGGTCGGGGGTAGTGCGGGTGGCGTTCATGAGGCAGCTCCCGTGCTTCGACGTTTATCGATCTCTTGCGGCCCAGCATGGCACCCATATCGACAAGCGTCAACATAGACATTCATCTATTCAGGCACCCCAGATGCTTGGTTCGACATGTGCCAACATAGACGTATGTCGAATACGAAGGCGCTGCCCCTGCTGGAGCCCGAGGTCGAGGCCTGCTGCCCACCCCTGAACGAGCGTCAGCTGACGGCAGAGGAGGCCGAACGGACCGCGGCCATGTTCAAGGCACTGGGCGACCCCGTCCGACTGCGGCTCTTCTCGGCGATCGCCTCGCACGAGGGCGGCGAGGCGTGCGTCTGCGACATCTCCGACGTCGGCGTCTCCCAGCCGACCGTCTCCCACCACCTGAAGAAGCTGAAGGAAGCCGGCCTGCTCTCCTCCGAGCGGCGCGGCACCTGGGTCTACTACCGCGTCGAACCCGCCGTCCTCGCCGCCATGGGCGCCGTCCTCAGCAAGGCCGCCGCATGACCACCTCCACGATCGTGGTGCCCCTCACCGCCGACCACGCCGACGAGGTCGTCGCGATCTACCAGGCCGGCATCGACGAGGGCAACGCCACCTTCGAGACCACCGCCCCCACGTGGGAGCAGTTCGACGCGGCGAAACTGCCCGAGCACCGCTTCGCCGCCCTCGACGAGGGCGGGCACGTACTCGGCTGGGTAGCCGCCACCAAGGTCTCCGACCGGTGTGCGTACGCCGGCGTCGTCGAGCACTCGGTCTACGTACACCCCCGCGCCAGGGGCCGGGGCGTCGCCTCCGCGCTCCTGAAGGCGCTCGTCGAATCCACGGAGGCGGCGGGAATCTGGACCGTCCAGTCGGGCATCTTCCCGGAGAACACGGCCAGCCTCGCCGTCCACGAACGGGCCGGCTTCCGGGTCATCGGCACCCGTGAGCGCGTCGGCCGCCACCACGGCGTCTGGCGCGACACCGTCCTCGTCGAACGCCGCAGCCCCCACGTCGACTGATCATGGGGCGGCCCCGGGTTCACCCCCAGGCACCGCCCGTCCGAGCCGCGCGTCACTCGGCCTGCGTCTTGCCGCGCATGAAGATGACCGCGACCAGAGCAAGGCCCGCTGCCGCGCCGATCAGCTGCATGCCGACGAACGCCGGGACCGAGGCAGGCGCGATCCCCGCGAAGGTGTCGGTGAAGGCCCGACCCATCGTGACCGCCGGGTTGGCGAAGGACGTGGACGAGGTGAACCAGTAGGCCGCGCCGATGTACGAGGCGACCGCGACGGGTGCGAAGCGGAGCCGGTCGGTACGGGCCAGGCCGAAGATCAGCAGGATCAGGCCCGCCGTCGCGACGACCTCCCCGAGCAGCAGGTTCCCCGCCGAGCGGTCGTGCGTGGACCACTCCACGAGCGGCTCGCCGAACATCGCGTCCGCCAGCACGGCGCCCGCGATCGCGCCGAGGATCTGGGAGGGGACGTACGCGGCGAGCCCACGGGCGTTCACGCCCGCGCCTCCACGGCGGGCGGTCCACCACTCGGCCAGGGTGACCGCCGGGTTGAAATGCGCACCGGAGACCGGGCCGAGGAGGGCGATCAGGACGCCGAGTCCGAAGACGGTGGCGGTGGAGTTGGCGAGGAGCTGCAGCGCGACGTCGTCGGTGAGATCGGTGGCCTGGATGCCGGAGCCGACGACGATCGCCACCAGGGCGGCGGCGCCGACGAACTCGGCGGCGGCCCGGGCGACCAGCGGCGTACGGGGCGGGGTGGCGCCGGGCGCGGGCTGCGGCGACGTGTCGGTGGCTATGGCGTCGCTCGCGGCGGGCTCGGTGGCGGTCACGGGCAGGTACTCCTCGGCAGGTGGGCGAGAGGCTACGGGCAGGCTCTCTTGGCGGCGGCGTTGGCGCGCGCGGTCTCGGCGAGGGCGGCGAACTGCCCGGCCAGGGCTTCGATGACGTCCGGCTTCAGGCGGTAGTAGGTGAACCGGCCGCAGGGCTCGGTCTCGACCACCCCGGCCTCTCGGAGCACCTTCAGATGGTTGGAGAGGTTGGTCTGCCTGGCACCCGTCTCCTCCACGAGGTGGGTGGTGCACAGCGTCTCGCGGGCGAGCAGGGTCACGATCTGGAGGCGCAGAGGATCACCCAGCACCCGGATCAGATCAGTATCGACTGACGTCATCATGGACTGATACTGTCACATCACCCGACGCTGATACCAGCCTGGGCTGGCGGCAGCCCTGATCCATCCCTGCCCGAGGAAGAACCGATGACTGCTCCCCTCGCCTCCGTCCTCTTCGTCTGCGTCCACAACGCCGGCCGCTCCCAGATGGCCGCCGGATTCCTCTCCCACCTCGCCGGCGACCGCATCGAGGTCCGCTCCGCCGGATCCGTCCCGGGCGACCAGGTCAACCCGGCCGCCGTCGAGGCGATGAAGGAGGTCGGCGTCGACATCTCCGACCGGAAGCCGAAGGTCCTGACGACCGAGGCCGTCCAGGCGTCGGACTACGTCATCACCATGGGCTGCGGCGACGCCTGCCCGGTCTTCCCCGGCAAGAAGTACCTCGACTGGGTCCTCGAAGACCCGGCCGGCCAGGGCGTCGAGGCCGTCCGCCCGATCCGCGACGAGATCAAGAGCCTCATCGAGGGCCTCATCGCCGAGATCGACGCGCAGAAGCAGGCGTAACCCGGCGAGCGGACCACGACGGCCCGCGGGGGCTCCGTCCCTCCCCGTTGTGCGCGACGCACAAGGCACGCCCGGCCGGGTGGGAGTCGGCACCGGATCGTGGCGGATGGCCGAGCACGGCCCATCCCCGGCCGGTGGTCCTCGTCCACGGCGTGCTCGACCCCGCGAACGCCACCCGGACGGGCTGCCGCGTCCTCCCGTGACCCGCAGCCGACCCGCTGCCGGCCCGCCCCTGACCGCTACGCCGAAGCCGTCCCCCGGCCCGCCCGGCCGCCGTTCGTCGGTGGGTAGCCGGGGCGGGCCGGGATCGGCGCCGCGCCGTACGGGGAGGGCAGGGGCGGGAGGGCCCCCTCGTGCAGCCAGGCCCTCAGCAGGTCCTCCACCGGCTCGGTGGCGTAGCGGGCCACATGGGCGGTGAAGCCGCTCGTGGTGACGACGCCGTGGCGGTGGACGGTCGCCCAGTCGCGCAGCATGCGGAAGAACGCGCCGTCGCCGAGGGCGCAGCGGATCGCGTGCACGGCGAGGCCGCCGCGCTCGTAGAGGCGGTCGTCGAACATCAGCTTGCGGCCCGGGTCGGCGAGGATCAGGTCCTGTGGCTGGGTGGAGAGCAGCCGGTGCGCGGTGGCGGCGAGTTCCTGCGCCGAACGGCCGCCGGAGCGTTCCGACCAGAGCCACTCGGCGTACTTGGCGAGGCCCTCGTTCAGCCAGATGTGGCGCCAGTCGGCGATGGTCACGCTGTTGCCGAACCACTGGTGCGCGAGCTCGTGGGCGACCAGGCGCTCGGAACCGCGCGCGCCGTCGACGTGGTTGGCGCCGAACAGGGACAGGCCCTGGGCCTCCACGGGGACGTCGAGTTCCTCGTCGGCGACGACGACCGTGTACTCGCCGAAGGGGTACGGCCCGAACAACTCCTCGAACAGCTGCATCATCGCGGGCTGCCGGGCGAAGTCGCGGGAGAAGCGCGGCAGCAGGTGCGCCGGTACGTGGGCGCTCTGCGGCACTCCGCCGAGCCCGGGGTCGCCGAGCAGCACCGTCTGGTGCATGCCGATGGAGAGGCCGACGAGATAGCTGGAGGTCGGCGCGGACTGCTCGTAGACCCAGGTGGTCGTGCTGGCCTTGGTGGTACGGGTGAGCAGCCGGCCGCCCGCCACCACGGTGTACGCGGAGGGGGTGTTGACCGAGATCTGGTACGAGGCCTTGTCGGCAGGGCGGTCGTTGCAGGGGTACCAGGAGGGCGCGCCGACGGGCTGGCTGGCCACCAAGGCGCCGTCGGTCAGCTCCTCCCAGCCGAGGCCGCCCCAGGGGCTGCGTACCGGCTTGGGGTTGCCCGCGTAGTGCACCTCGACGGTGAAGGCGGCGCCTGCGGGCAGCGGCTTGGCCGGCCGGAGGCGGAGCTTGCCGGCGCGGTGGGTGTAGTGCGGCGCCCGGCCGTCCACGAGGATCCGGCCGACCTTGAACTCGCCCAGGTTCAGGTGGAACTCGGTGAGCGGGGCCCGTCCCGCTATGGCGCTGATCCGGGCCGTCCCGGCCAGCCGGTTGGGGCCCGGCCGGTATTCCAGCGCGAGTTCGTACCGGTGCGCGCGGTACCGGGAGTCGCCGTTGGCCGGAAAGTACGGGTCCGACGCCGTTGTCTGCTGGCCGCTCACTGCCGCTTACGCTCCCTGCCCTGTGCTGTGCTGGTACTGCCCGTCAGGGCCGCCACGCCTCGATCGGATTGCCCAGCCAGCGGGTGTCGGCGGGGACCGATTCCCCGGCCATCACGAGAGAGGCGGGCCCCAGCGTGCTGCGGGCCCCGACCGAGCTGCCGGGCAGGACGATTCCGCCCGGGCCCAGGGTGGCGCCCTCGCGGAGGACCACAGTATCCGTCCTCAAGATCCGGTCGTGGAAGAGGTGGGTCTGCAATACGCAGCCTCGATTCACGCTGACCGCGTCGCCGAGCACCACCAGGTCCGTCTCGGGCAGCCAGTAGCTCTCGCACCACACGCCCCGGCCGATCCGGGCACCGAGCCCGCGCAGCCACAGGGACATCACGGGGGTGCCGGGCACGGCGCCGATCAGCCACGGCACGGCGAGGACCTCGACGAAGGTGTCGGCCAGCTCGTTGCGCCAGACGAAGCCGCACCAGAGCGGGTGCTCGCCGGTCCGGTGGCGGCCGACCAGCAGCCACTTCGCCACTACCGAGGTCAGGCACGCGGCGACACCGGCGGCGAGGAGGACCGCCCCGGACAGCAGCGCGGTGCCGAGGACCCCGAGACCGCTCGTCGTGATCAGGGCGCAGAACGCCGCCACGGTGAGGACCGCGAGGGCGGCCGAGCAGAACACCGGCACGAGTCGGCACAGCTCCACGAGGCCGCGCGCCCACAGCAGCCGCGCGGGCGGGTCGTACGTGCGGCTCTGGTCGGAGTCGGCGGCGGAGCGCGGCAGCTTGACCGGCGGCAGGCCCAGGTACGAGCTGCCCTTCTTCGCCTTCTTCGGGGTCGCGGACAACACGCCGACCAGGCCGTCGTCCGGCACCGTGCGGCCGGGGGCGGTCATGCCGGAGTTGCCGAGGAACGCCCGGCGGCCGATCTCGGAGTGGCCGATCCGTACCCAGCCGCCACCCAGCTCGTAGGGCGCGGTGAGGGTGTCGTCGGCGAGGAACGCGCCCTCGCCGACGGTGGTCAGGCTCGGCAGGGCGAGCACCGTGGACACCTCGGCGCCCCGGCCGATCTTCATGCCGAGCAGGCGCAGCCAGACCGGGGTGATCAGTCCCGCGTAGAGCGGGAAGAGGGTCTCCCGCGCCAGGTCCATGAGCTGGGTGACCGTCCAGGCCTGCCAGGCGACCCTGCTGTGGGTCGGGTGGCTTCCGGTGCGCAGCCCGAGGCTGAGGAGCCGGACCGGGACCAGGACGAGCGCCGCGTACGCGAATCCGTAGGCGAGCGCCCCGGGCACCACGGCGAGCAGTGCTCCTCGCAGGGCATCGGCGAGTCCGGCGTCGGCGGGCACGAAGCGGCTGACGACGAGCAGCGCGGGCAGGGCGGCGAGCACGGGCAGGGCGGTCAGGCCGAAGCCCGTCGCTCCGTATATGGCCCGCCAGCCGACCGCGCGCGGCGGGCGCTCCTTGGGCCAGTTGCGCTTGGCCTTGCCGAGCTTGACTGCGGGGGCGCCGGCCCAGCGCTGGCCGGTCGGGATCGTGCCGACCACGGCGGATCCAGGGGCCACCTCGGACCGCTTGGCGACCCGGGCCCCGGGGAAGAGGATGCTGCGGGTGCCGACGACGGCGCCCGCGCCGACCTTGACCGGGCCGATCTCCAGGCGGTCGCCGTCGAGCCAGTACCCGGAGAGGTCCACCTCGGACTCGACGGCGCAGCCGCGGCCGAGCTTGAGCATGCCGGTGACCGGGGGCAGCGAGTGCAGGTCGACGTCGGGGCCGACCTTGGCGCCGAGCGCGCGGGCGTAGCGCTCCAGCCAGGAGCCGGTGAGGGAGGTCGCGCCGACGCACTCGGCCAGCCGCTCGGCCGTCCACAGCCGCAGGTGGACGCTGCCGCCGCGGGGGTGGCGGCCCGCCTTGACTCCGCGCAGCAGCAGCCGTGCGCCGCCCGCCGCGATGGCGAGTCGGCCGGGCGGGCTGAAGAGCAGTGCCGCGCCGGCGGCGACGAGCCACCAGGAGGCGGTCGGCGCCCACGGGTAGGGCCCGAGCCAGTGCAGGACGTTGCCCAGGGCGAGCAGCGCGACGGTCCAGCGCAGGCCGACCACGGTGAAGAGCGGGAGCAGCAGGACCGACTGCGTGATCTTGGCCCGGAGCGGGACCGGGGCGACGGTCCTGGCCGCGCCGTCGTCCTGGACGGACTTCTCCAGGCGCCGGGCCAGCTTGCGCAGGGTGGGCTGCTGGTAGATGTCGAGGACGGCGGCGCTCGGGTAGCGGGTGCGCAGCCGGGTGGTGAGCTGGGCGGCGGCGAGGCTGTTGCCGCCGATGGCGAAGAAGTCGTCGGTGGGTCCTGCGACGGTCACGCCGAGGGTCTCGCTCCACTGCTCGGCGAGCCAGGCCTCGGTGCCGTACAGCTGCTCGACGGGGCCGGTGGTCTCCAGGTCGGGCAGGGGCCAGGGCAGCGCGTCGCGGTCCACCTTGCCGGAGGTGCGGGTCGGCAGCTCGGCGACCGGGGCGAGCAGCGGTACGAGGGCGGCGGGCAGCTCGGCGCGCAGCCGCTCGACGGCGGCCGCGTGGTCCCAGCCGTCCTGCGTGACGAGATAGCCGACGAGCAGCTGGTTGCCGCCGCGCGCGGTGCGTACGGCGGCGGCCGCGCCGGCGACACCGGGCAGGCCCTGCAGGGCGGCGTCCACCTCGCCCAGCTCGATCCGGCGGCCGCCGAGCTTGATCTGCTCGTCGCCGCGGCCGAGGAAGACCAGGCCTTCCGGTTCGGCGCGGACGAGGTCGCCGCTGCGGTAGGCGCGCTCCCAGCCGAGGGATTCCAGCGGGGCGTACTTCTCGGCGTCCTTCTCGGGATCGAGGTAGCGGGCCAGGCCGACGCCGCCGATCACGAGCTGACCGCTGCCACCCATGGGCACCGGCTCGCCGGACTCGTCGACCACGGCCAGTTCCCAGCCGTTCAGCGGCAGGCCGATCCGAATCGGTTCCTCACCGGTCATGAGGGAGGCGCAGGCGACGACGGTGGCCTCGGTGGGGCCGTACGTGTTCCAGACCTCGCGGCCCTCGGTGACCAGCCGCTGGGTCAGCTCGGGCGGGCACGCCTCGCCGCCGAAGATCAGCAGCCGGACCTCGTCGAGGGTCTCCGGCTCCCAGAGCGCGGCCAGCGTGGGCACGGTCGAGACGACGGTGATCTCCTGCTCCACCAGCCAGGGACCGAGGTCGGCGCCGCTGCGGACCTGGGAGCGGGGTACGGGCACGAGGCAGGCGCCGTAGCGCCAGGCGAGCCACATCTCCTCGCAGGAGGCGTCGAAGGCGACGGAGAGCCCGGCCATGACCCGGTCGCCGGGCCCGATCGGCTCCTCGACGAGGAAGAGCGCGGCCTCGGCGTCCACGAAGGCGGCGGCGCTGCGGTGGCTGACGGCGACGCCCTTGGGCTTGCCGGTGGAGCCGGAGGTGAAGATGATCCAGGCGTCCTGCTCGGGTCCCGGGCGCGCGGCGGGGGCACGGTCCCCCGCTCCCCCGGTGACGTCGACGGACTGTCCTGCGCCGAGCACCGCGCGGACCCCGGCCTCGCCGAAGACGAGCTCGGCCCGCTCGTCCGGGTCCTCGGCGTCGACCGGCACGTAGGCGGCGCCCGCGGCGAGGACGGCGAGGATCGCCACGTACAGCTCGTTGGTCCCGGACGGCACGCGGACGCCGACCCGGTCGCCGAGGCCCACCCCGGCGGCCGCCAGGGCGCGCCGCCTGCGCTCGACCTCGACGGCCAGCGCGCGGTAGGTCAGCCGAGCGGTGCCGTCGTCCAGGGCCAGCTCGTCGGGGTGGGCCCGGACGGACTCCTCGAAGATGTCGATCAGGGTGCGCGCGGGCGCGGCGGGACCGGCCGAGAACCGGGCGTACTTCCCGGATTCCTCGCGCGTGTCCGCGTCGTCGAGGAGGGTGAGCTCACCGCTCTGAGGTGTGGCTGCCATCGGCCCTCACGTCTCGTTCCCGGCGTCATCCGGGTCGTCGGCGGAGCCCGGGTCCGCCCGGGTTGTTCCGTTCCGACGCCAAACAGCCCGCCAGTCTAGTCAGTCGAGGTGGAATTTCTCGTCGACGCCTTGCGCGTGGCCGGGAAGGGGCGGTAATAGGGGCGCGTCGTCGGGTGCGTCGGGGTGGTCATCGTGGCGGGTTCCAGGCGGCGGCGGCCTTGTCGAGTTCCTCGTCGAGGGCCATGGCCGCCGTGATCAGGGCGAGGTGGGTGAACGCCTGGGGGAAGTTCCCCAGTTGTTCGCCGGTCGGGCCGATCTCCTCGGCGAAGAGTCCGACGTGGTTGGCGTACGTGAGCATCTTGTCCATCGCGTACCGGGCCTGCTCGAGACGGCCCGCCCGGGCCAGCGCCTCGACGTAGAGGAAGCTGCAGAGGGAGAAGGTGCCCTCGGAGCCGCGGAGGCCGTCGGGGGACGCCTCCGGGTTGTAGCGGTAGACGAGACTGTCCGTGACGAGTTCCCGGTCCATCGCGTCCAGGGTGGCGAGCCAGGAGGGCGCCTTCGGCGAGATGAAGCCGACCAGGGGCATGAGCAGCAGCGACGCGTCGAGGACCTCGCTGTCGTAGTGCTGCACGAACGCCTGCCGCTCGGGGTTCCAGCCGCGTTCCATCACCTGGACGAGGATCGCGTCACGCTGCGCGATCCAGCGCGGCAGATCGGCGGGGCGGGCGTACTCGGTGGCGAGCCGGATGCCCCGGTCGAGGGCGACCCAGCACATCAGCCGGCTGTACGTGAAGTCCTTGCGGCCGCCGCGGGTCTCCCAGATCCCCTCGTCGGGTCGGTCCCAGTTGCCGGCGAGCCAGTCGAGGAGCGCGGCGAAGCCCTTCCATCCCTTGTATCCGGCGAGTTCGGCGAGGTCCGGGGAGTGGGTCATGGCGTAGGCGAACTCGCCGTAGATGTCGAGCTGGAGCTGGTCGGCCGCCCCGTTCCCGGCCCGTACGGGAGCGGAGTCGCGGTAGCCGGACAGGTGGTCCAGGATCTCCTCGGACAACTCGGGGTCACCGTCGATCCGGTACATGATCTGCATCGGTTCGCCGCCGGACGGGCGGGGCCCGCGGAAGCGGTCGCCGAGCCAGCGGCGGAAGGCGTCGGCCTCCTCGATGTAGCCGAGGTCGAGGAGGACGCGCACGGAGAGGGACGCGTCGCGGATCCAGGTGTAGCGGTAGTCCCAGTTCCGCTCGCCGCCGACCTGTTCCGGGAGGCCCATGGTGGCGGCGGCGACGGGGGCTCCGCTCGGGGCGTAGATGAGCAGTTTGAGGGTGATGGCCGAGCGGTTGACCATGTGCTGCCAGCGGCCCCGGTACCGGCAGCGACGGATCCACAGGTGCCAGTAGGCGTGGGTCTCGCGCAGCTCCTCCTCCAGCGTCGGCGCGGTGACGGGCGCGGGGCCGGCGGCGCCCGGGGAGGAGGTCTCCAGGACGATCCCGGCCCGCTCGCCCTGCCGGAGGGTGACGGTGGCGCGGACGTCCTGGCCGTCGGCCTCCAGGGGGACGGAGCTGCGCAGGTGCACGTCGAGGCCCGGGCCGTGGAAGGTGGCGGCGTCGCCGTCGAGGGTGAGGGTGTGCGGGGCGCGGCCGTAGTCGAAGCGGGGTCGACACTGGATGTCGAAGGTGAGGGTCCCACGCACGACGCGCAGGGCGCGGACCATGCGGTGCCGGTCGGTGGCCACGTCCGGCCGCTCGTCCACCGGCATGAAGTCGACGACTTCGCCGACGCCTTCCGGGGTGAGGAAGCGGGTGATGAGGACGGCCGTGTCGGGGAGGTAGAGCTGGCGGACGGTCACGTCGTCGCGGGCGGGGGCGATGGTGAAGTGGCCGCCGCGTTCCTGGTCGAGCAGGGCGGCGAAGATGCTCGGCGAGTCGAAGCGGGGTGCGCAGAACCAGTCGACCGCGCCGCCTGCGGAGATCAGGGCGGCGCTCTGGAGGTCGCCGATCAGTCCGTGGTCCGCGATCGGTGGGTAACGGGGCACGAAGGACCTCGCTTCCGCCGCACGCCGGCTCCGGGGGCCGGAGCGGCTCTTGGTCCTCGCTCCACGCAACGCCCCGTCGCCCGCTTCGGCAACACGTGTCGCCCGACCGGGCGAACGGCCGCGGCGGACGCGCGCGGGCGTGCGGGCATGCGGGCCGGTACGCGCCCCCTTCCCGCCGGTCCGACCAGTCGGTATGTTGCGGGCACTGCCGAGCCCTTGGAGGCCCCATGTCCGAGCCCGACCCGGCCGGTTCGCCGGTCCCCGCGATCGAGGGGCACTGCGACCCACGGTTCGCCGCCGTACGGGACGCCTTCGAGGCCAACTTCCGTACGAAGGACGAACTCGGCGCCGCGGTGACGGTCCAGGTCCACGGCGAGACCGTGGTCGACCTGTGGGGCGGCTGGGCGGACGCCGCCCGTACGCGCCGCTGGGAACGCGACACCGTCGTCAACGTCTGGTCGACCACCAAGGGCGTGACCGCGCTCTGCGCGCACCTCCTGGCGGACCGCGGTCTGCTCGACCTGGACGCGCCGGTCGCCGCGTACTGGCCCGAGTTCGGCGCGGCGGGCAAGGAGACGCTGCCCGTACGGTTCCTTCTCTCCCACCGCGCGGGGCTCTCCGGGCTTCGCGAGCCGCTCACCCTCGCGGAGTTCTACGACTGGGAGGTGACGACCGCCCGGCTCGCCGCGATGGAGCCGTGGTGGGAACCCGGCACGCGCTCCGGCTACCACGCGCTGACGTACGGCTTCCTGGTCGGCGAGGTGATCCGACGCGTGACCGGACAGCTGCCCGGTGCCTTCCTCCGCCAGGAGATCACCGGGCCGCTCGACATCGACTTCACCATCGGCCTGCCGGACAAGGAGGCGGACCGCGTGGCCGAGCTGGTGCATCCCCGGGTCTCTTCGGCGAGCGAACAGGCCGCGCTCTTCGCCCAGTTGGCTCCCGCCGCGCAGGCCGCCCTGGCCAATCCGCCGGTCGGTGTCACCGAGGCCAACAGCTCCGCGTGGCGCGCCGCCGAACTCCCCGCCGCCAACGGCCACGGAACGGCCCGCGCGGTCGCCGCGTTGTACGGCGTGTTCGCCGGGCGCGGCCGGTCGGACGGGCGCGTGATCCTCTCCGAAGCGGCCGCCGAACGGGCCCGCGAGGGCCAGGGGTCCTGCCGGGACCTGGTGCTCGGCGCGGGCTTCGCCCACGACACGGAGTGCGCCCTCGGCCTCTGGCTCAGCGGCCCCAACGCCTCCTACGGCCCCAACCCGCGCGCCTTCGGCCACGACGGCTTCGGGGGCTCCTTCGGCCTGGCGGACCCGGAGGCGGGGGTCTCCCTCGGCTACGTCATGAACCGCATGGGCCCTCACATCGCCGACGACCCGCGCAAGATGGCCCTGATCGAGGCGGTGTACGCGGCGCTCTGACGGGACTCCGACCCGGCTTCGGCTCGAGCCGACCACGGCGCTCGACGCGACATGAGAAATCCCCTCGCCCGATCCGGTCACCGGCTGGCACGGTGCCTCCATGACTCACGCAGAGGTGCTGCTCATCGGAGGACGTGCCGGTGTCGGCAAGACGACGGTCGGCTGGGAGGTCTCGGCGCGGCTGCGGGCGGCGACGGTCCCTCACTGCGTGCTGGAGGGGGACTACATGGGCCAGGCGCACCCCGCTCCGGAGGGGGATCCGCACCGCGTAGCGCTCGGCGAGCGCAACCTGACGGCGATCTGGTCGAACTTCGCCGAGCTGGGCTACCGCCGCCTGGTCTACACGAACACGGTGAGCGTGCTGCCGGGAAACACAGCCATGTTCCAGCGCGTCATGGGAGCGGACGTCAGGATCATCCGCGTCCTGCTCACCGCCTCCGACGTCACGGCGGGTGAGCGCCTGGCGGGCCGGGAGCTGGGCTCGGAGCTGGAGCAGGAGCTCGCCGGCAGCGCGCGTAAGGCGCGTCTTCTGGACGAGCAGGCGCCGGAGGGCACGGTGCGGGTGGCGACGGACGGGCGCTCCGTGCTCGACATCGCCGGCGAGGTGGTGGCGGCCACCTGCTGGCTGACCCGTACCTGAGCCTTGCGGCGCGACCTGACCCTTACGGCGCGTCGATGATCTTGCCGTCCTTGTCGAGGGTGTGGGTACGCCAGTACACGTCCCACTTGTCGGCGGCGAGGGCGAACCCCCGTGCGGTGGTGGGGCGGTGGGTGCTGCGGGGCGTGGACATCGTGGTCTCTCCTGTCGGTCGGCGTGGGCACCACCCTCGCCGACCGTGATCGCCGAGCCATGAGTACCCGTACTCAGAGACCCCGTGTCGTGCACTCACCAAGCAACCGGCAACGCCCGCAGTCCGCTGAAGAACTCCCGGGAGCGCCAGCGCAGTTCCTCCTCCGGGACCGCGAGGCGCAGGCCGGGGAGGCGGGTCGTGACGCGTTCCAGGGTGATCTGGAGTTCCAGGCGGGCCAGGTGGGCGCCCAGGCAGTAGTGGATGCCGTGGCCGAAGCTGATGTGCGCGGCGCCTGGGCGGTCCAGGACGAGCCGGTCGGGGTTCGGGAAGACGGCGGGGTCGTGGTTTGCGGCCGCCTGGGAGACGAGGACGGCCTCGCCCTCACGGACGAGGATGCCGCCCAGTTCCACGTCCTCCAGGGCGTAGCGGGGCAGGGTGAGGCCGTTGAGCAGGGGGACGTAGCGCAGGAGTTCCTCCACGGCCCGGGGGATGAGTTCGGGCCGGGAGCGCAGGGTGGTCAGCCACTCGGTTCCGTCGCCCCTGGCCTCCCCGGGGAGCAGGAGGACGGCGAAGAAGTTGGCGATCTGGTTGGTGGTCGTGACGAACCCGGCGATGAGCAACTCACCGAGGAGGCCGGTCAGTTCGTCCTCGGTGAGGCTGCCGTCGTCGTGGGCGCGGACCAGGAGCGTGAGCAGGTCGTCGGCGGGGGCCAGGCGGCGTTCCTCGATCCAGCCGTGCATGCGGGTGAAGAAGTCCTTCCCGCGCTGTTCGAGGGCTTCGGGGGTCTCGCTTCCGGAGCAGATGACGTCCGCCCACGCCCGTACGGAGGGCACGTCGGCGGCGGGGACGCCGACCAGCTCGCAGATGAGGGTCATGGGCAGCGGGAACGAGAGGTCCTCGACCAGGTCGGCGGGGGGTCCGGCGTCCTCGATCCGGTCGAGCAGTTCGTCGGCCACCTCGGCGATGCGGACGCGCAGGCCCTCCATGCGGCGGGCGGTGAACTCCCTGGCCAGCAGGGTGCGCAGATGGGTGTGGCGGGGTGTGTCGAGGGCGATGAGGCCGCCGCCTGCGCGGGGCATGGGGTCGATGCGGGGATGGTCGCGCCGTAGCGCCTCGCCCAGGGAGAACCGGCCGTCGGAGAGGACGGCGCGCACGTCCTCGTAGTCGGTGGCGAGCCAGGCCTCGTCGCCGTACGGCAGCCGGACCCGGGTCAGGGGCCCGCCGCGCAGCGGCGCGTACCCGGTGGAGACTCCGAGCCCGTGGTCGGTCCAGAAGGGGTACGACAGGGGGGTCGCGGTCATGAGGCGGTGCCTTTCTCGGCGGAGGCGGAAGGTGACTGCGGGCCCGGGCCCACGGGGACGAGGACGTGGGTGGGCGGGGGTGCGCTGGTGTCGATGTCGGCCGTGAAGTCCAGGCCGTCGTCCCGGCACACGAACTGCATGACCTGGCGTCCGGCCGCGGCCGCCCGGATCAGGCCGCCGGTGGTGGCCCACACCCCGGAGAGGTAGAAGTTCCGCAGGCCCGGCAGGACGGGGCCGTTCTTCTTGACCAGCTCCTCCATCGCCTCGCCGCTCTCGACGAAGGGCTGCCAGCCGAGGAACGTGCCCTCGTAGCTGCCCGTGTAGCGGATCTGGGTGAGGGGCGTGCTGGTGTCGCGTACGGCGATGGAGTCCTTCAGGCCGGGGTGGCGCGCGTCGAGGAAGTCGACGACGGCGTCCCTCGTCCGGCGTTTGGCCACGGCGTACGCCTTGCCCCGCCGTACCGGCAGGGTGTGCAGCTCCGTTCCCCTGCGGGGCCGGCTGAGCCGCTCCGGGCCTTCGGCGAGCTCCCGCCAGGGCGCGGTGTCGGAGAAGTACGTGGCGTAGATGACGGTGGTGTCCTGGGGGGACAGCTCGGGGTAGAAGCGGCTGCGGAACTGGACGTTGAGGCTCGGGTGCCGGATGCCGGTGAGCCGTCCGGCCGTCTCCTCGTCGAGGAGGTGGGTGGTGGTGGGGTCGGCGTCGGGGAAGGGGCGGCGAAGCCCCAGGAAGACGCTGACGTAGCCGGGGAAGACCATGCCGGGCCGGTGCAGGGTCTCCCGGTAGAGCCTCGCGTAGTCGCCGTCGAGGTAGCGGCCGTCGAGGAGCTTCAGGAGCGTGGCGGGGCCGTCGCACGCGGAGACGACGATGTCGGCGTAGTGCTCCTCGCCGTTGGCCAGCCGGACGCCGATCGCGCGGTCGTCCTTGACGAGGATCTCCTCGACGAGGGCGTTGTAGGTGATCTCGCCGCCGAGCCGCAGATAGCGCTGCTCGATGGAGTGGGCGAGCCCGAGGGAGCCGCCCTCGGGGACGCCGGCCGAGCGGTGGGCCTGCGCCGCCATCTGGAAGTAGAAGGGCAGGACGGGGAAGCCGGGGTGCTTCTCGTACAGGATGTAGTTGAACGCCTCCCGCAGGAGCGGGTCCTTGAAGCGCGTCGAGTACTCCGTCATCAGCACGGACATCGAGGTGCGGAAGAGGTTGAAGTACGGCACGAAGCCGGCCAGCATCCGCCAGCGCTCCCGGCGGGTCATCAGCGGCACGGGCTTGAGGAAGGGGTACGAGGGCAGGCAGGTGATGAACTTGCGCAGGCCCGCGCAAAAGGCCCTGATGGGGCGGGCGTCGGCGGGCGAGAGCTCCAGGAGGTGGGCTTCGAGCCGGTCGGGGTCGCAGTAGAAGTAGACGGCCCTACCGTCCGCGCCGCGCACGGTGTTGAAGACGTCGAAGTGGCGCATCTCCTTGCCCTGGAGCGCCCCGAGTTCGAGCCAGATCTGGTGCATCTCGTTGCCGGGCCCGTTGCCCAGGAGCCAGCTGATGCAGGCGTCGAAGGTGTAGTTGCCCCGGTCCCAGCCGGTGCAGCAGCCGCCGGGGATCTCGTGCATCTCGAAGATGCGGGTGCGGTAGCCGTTCATCCGGGCGTACGCGCCGGTGGAGAGGCCGCCGAGCCCCCCACCGATGATGATCATGGTTTCTCGGCGCTTCGGGCGCTGCGGTCGCGGATTCGTCACGGCGGTCACCTGACCCTGCGGGATTCGAGTTGGGGCAGTCGGCCGAGTCGGTCCGGGTGCCACGGGGTGGTGTCGGTGGACTCCCAGGCCCGGAACTGAAGGCCGAGGTCCCGGCACAGGTACTGGGTGACGAACCGGCCGCTCGCGGCGGCGCGGATCAGGCTGCCGCCGCCGAACCACTGGCCCGCGAGCGAGAGCCCGGCAAGGCCCGGCAGCCGCATCCGGTCCTTGTTGATCAGGGCGGTGATGACGTCGTCGGCCGGGGTGAAGGACTTCCAGCCGAGGATGCTGCCGCCGCGCACGCCGGTGTACCGCTCGGTCGTCACCGGGGACGCCACGTCGACGACCTCGATGGCCCGGCCGATGCCGGGATGGTGCCGTTCCAGGAAGTCCCGGACGAAGTCGGCGACCTCCTGTTTGCGGGCCCAGTACGCCCGCCGGTCGGTGCGCCGCAGCTCCTTCCAGGAGTCGTAGTCGCTGAAGTACGTGCAGTGGACGACGGACTTGCCCGGCGGGGCGAACCCGTCGGAGTAGCGGGAGCGCATCTGCACCACGAGGCTGTTCTGCAGGACGCCCGGCAGGGCCTTGCTGTCCTCGTCGGAGAGCAGATAGGTGGTGCTGTGCCGGGCGGCGGGGTCCAGCTCGTCCTTCAGGCCGACGAAGGCGGAGACGACGCCCGGGTAGAGCACGTCCGGGCTCTCCGTCATCTGCGCGAACAGCTGCTCGACCCGTGGGCTGGTGTAGCGGCCGCCGAGCAGGCCGTGGATCGTGGTGGCGCCGTCGCAGGCCGCCACCACGTGGTCGGCGAAGTGGCGTTCGCCGCCGCGCAGTTCGACACCGACCGCGCGATCGTTCTCCACCAGGATCCGTTCGACCCGGGCCCGGTAGTCGATCCGCCCGCCGAGGCCGGTGTAGCGGTCCTCGACCGAGCGGGCCAGCCCCAGCGAACCGCCCTGTGGGAAACCGGCGTTGAGGTGGTAGGCGCTGGCCATGTTGAACAGGTACGGCAGCAGCGGGAAGACCTCGTGGTCCTGGAAGAAGATGAACGGGAACGCGCGGCGCAGCAGCGGGTCCTGGAACCGTTCGCAGAAGGTCTCCATCCGCGTCACCGCCGTCCGCCACAGCAGCATGAAGGCGGGCAGGACCGTGCGGAGCGTCGCGAGGCGCTCGCGGGGGGACTGGAGCGGCGAGGGGGTCATGAACGGGTAGAGGTTGATCCGGGTGAAGCGCCGCAGGTCCCGGCAGAACGCCCGGATGGGGCGGGCGTCCGCGGGCGAGAGCTCCAGGAGGTGCGCTTCGAGCCGGTCGGGGTCGTTGTAGAAGGTGACCGAGCGGCCGGTCTCGTCGGTGACGGTGTTGAACATCTCGAAGTTCGCGATGCTCTTGCCGTCGAGCGCACCCAACTCCCGCCAGAGACGGGCGGCGTCGTTCCCCCGGCCCGTGCCGGTGAGCCACTCGATGCAGTAGTCGAAGACGTAGTCCTGGCGCGACCAGGCCGTGCAGCAGCCCCCTGGCAACACGTGCCGTTCGAAGATCCGCGTCTCGGCGCCGCTCATCTGCGCGTACACACCGGTGGAGAGCCCGCCGATGCCGCCGCCGATGACGATCACCCGGGGCGCCTCGCCCGGCGCCCTGGTCTCCCGCCGCTCCCACACGGCCCTCTTCTCACGCGACATCGGTCTCCCCCTCCGTGACGGACGTGACGGACGTGGCGGTGAGGAAGGTGACGCCTTCCCGTGCGGCGGCGGCGATGTCGTCGTCGAGGGCGGCCCTGGCGAGCGCCGCGTTGCGTGCCGCCGGCTTCTCGTCGAGCATCTCGGCGTGCAGCCCGGAGCCGCGCACGAGCCGGTTGCCGGTGGTGGAGGCGGCGGCCCAACTGCCGCGCTGCCCCGCCTCGTACAGCTCGGCCTTGGCCTCGTCGGCGATCACGGTGACGGCCGCGGTCACCGTCCCCAGGTTCGGGGTCCTGCCGCAGAACTCCAGGTAGTCCCTGGCCTGTCGGAGCGTCTGCGCGGTGACCGTCTCGGAGCCGGTGTGGCGGCGCAGGTGGTCGCGGAGTTCGTGCTCGAACGCCTCGACGTGCTCGGCGGCGATGCCGTACGCCTCCGTGATCCGGTACGAGTCCAGGATCACGACGTGGGACACCTCGCGGCCCCGCCGTTCCAGCTCCTTGGCGACCTCGAAGGCGAGGTTGCCGCCGAGGGAGTAGCCGAGGAGGGAGCAGGGGCCGGTGGGCCGGAGTTCCTCGACCAGATCGGCGTAGCGGCCGGTCTTGTCGCCGTCGACGTGGTTGAAGGCGATCAGCTCGTACGAGGGCAGGTGCGCGGCGAAGTGACGGTAGACGAGGCCGTGGCCGCCGGCCGGCGGGAAGCAGAACAGGGCGGGGCCCGCACCGGCGTTGAAGGTCAGATGGGCCAGGGTGCCGGAGACCCGGCCGGTGACGATGGACTCGACCGTGTGGGCCATGCCGTGCAATGTGGTGACCTTGAAGAGCAGGCCGACCGGGATGGCGATGCCGAACTCCTTCTGCAGGTGGTGGATGAGTTCGATGAGCGTGATGGAGCTGCCGCCGGCGGCGAAGAAGTCGGTGCGCAGGCCGATCCGTTCGATCCCGAGCACCGCCGTCCAATGGGCGGCGACCCGCTCCTCGTAGAGCGTCACGGGTGGTTCGTGGTCCTCCTCGGCGGCCTCGGCCAGGGGCGCGGGGAGCGCCGCCGGATCGACCTTGCCGTTCGAGGTCAGGGGCAGGGCGTCCAGGACCGTGAGATGGGCCGGGATGAGGTACGTGGGCAGCTGGGCGGCCAGGTGGCGGCGCAGGCTCGTCGGGTCCGGCGGAGCCTGGGCGCCGTCGGGTGCCCCGACGACGTACGCGCAGAGCGCCGCCTCGCCCGTCGCTCCGGCGCGGACGGTCACGAACGCCTCGGCGATACCGGGGACTTCGAGCAGCAGCGACTCGATCTCGCCCGGCTCGACGCGGTGGCCGCGCAGCTTGATCTGGGCGTCGGCGCGGCCGAGCAGGTGGATCCGGCCCCGGTCGTCCCTGCGGGCGAGGTCCCCGGTGCGGTAGAGCCGCTCGGGGACCGCGTCGGGCCCCTGGTCGAGGGTGAGGGTGACGAAGCGCCGGGCGGTCTGCTCCGGGTCGCCCGCGTAGTCGAGGGCGAGGCCGGGGCCGCCGACCCACAGTTCGCCGACGACTCCAGGCGGGACGGGCTCGTGGCGGGCGTCCAGGACGTGCAGGACGCAGTTGGGCAGGGGCGCTCCGACGGGGACGGGGCCGTTGGGGTCGAGACCGTCGGTGGGGCCGTCGAAGCAGGCGCTGTCGACGGTCGCCTCGGTCAGACCGTACGAGTTGATGACACGGGTCTCCGGTCCGCAGAGCCGCCGCAGCCGCTCGTACTCGGCGACCTTCCACGTGTCGGAGCCGACGATCATCAGGCGCAGGAAGTCGAGCCGGTGACCGCCCTCCTCGCAGTGGACCATCAGGGCGCGGGCCGTGGCGGGCACGAACTCGGCGCAGTCGACCCGCTCGGCGGTCATCGCCTCGTACAGCCTGGCCGTGTTGAGCAGCAGGTCGCGGTCGGCGAGGACCAGCCGGCCACCGGAGCACAGGGCGCGGACGAGGTCGCCGGTGAAGACGTCGAAGGAGACGGCGGCCAGCTGGAGATGGACGCCGGGCTCGGCGGCGAGGCCGTACTCCTCGCGCCAGGCGCCGTAGACGGTCGCGAGGGCGCGGTGGGAGACGCGGACGGCCTTGGGGCGGCCGGTGGAGCCGGAGGTGTGGATGACGTACGCGGGCGCGTCGGGGTCGTACGGCAGCTCGCCGAAGCCCTCGCCCGCACCCTCGCCCTCCTCCGCGAGGACGTCGGTGAGGAACTCCGTGTCGAGCGCCGCGAGCCGCTCCGGGCCGTCGGGTTCGGTGACGACCAGGCGGACCGCCGTGTGGCTCGTCATGGCCGCGAGCCGTTCGACCGGATGGCCGGGGTCCAGCGGAAGGTAGGCGGCCCCGGCGCGCCAGACCGCGAGGAGCGTGACGATCAGCTCGGGCGACTTCGGCAGGCAGACGGCGACCGCGTCACCGGCGCCGACCCCGCGCTCCCGGAGCCGTCCGGCCAGCGCTCCGGAGGCCCGGTCAAGATCGCCGTACGTGAGGTGGCGCGCCGCTCCCCCGGTCCCGGCGGCGGGCACGGTGACCGCGACCGCGTCCGGGGTGCGGGCGGCCGCCTCCGCGAACAGGTGGTGGACGGGACGGTCCTGGGCGACCAGCGGCCCCCTGGCTGCAGGACCGTGCAGGATCTCGTGGCGCTCGACCGCGCCGAGCATGTCGAGCGCGGTGACCGGCCGGTCGCCGGGGGCGCGGGTCAGGGCGTCCAGGAGCGTGCGGTAGTGATCGGCCAGGCGGCGGACGGTCCGGGGCCCGAACAGGTCGGTGTTGTACTTCAGGACGCAGTGGAAGCGGCGCTCGCCCTCGTCCTCGTAGGCGGAGAGGGTGACGTCGAACTGCCCTTCCTCCTCGGGGAGTTCGATGTAGTCGAGGTGGTAGCCGTACTGCTGCGAGGACACCTTGTGGGCCAGCAGGATGAACATCGCCTGGAAGACCGCCGAGCGGCTCGGGTCGTGCTGGAGGCCCAGCTTCTCGACGAGCAGCACGAAGGGGTACTCCTGGTGGTCGAGCCCGCCGAGGACGGTCCTGCGGACCTGGCCGAGCAGGTCGCCGACGGTCGGGTCGCCGGCCAGGTTCACGTGCAGCGGCAGCGGGTTGACGAAGTACCCGTAGACGGAGCCGAACTCCTCGTCGGTGCGGCCGGTCACCGGGCTGCCGACGATCAGGTCGTCCTGCCCGGAGTGCCGGTGCAGCAGGAGGTAGTACGCGCACAGCAGCACCATGAAGGCGGTGACGCCGTGCTCGCGGGCCAGGGCGTGCACCCGGGCGCTGAGCTCCTCGTCGAGGACGAAGAACTCGGAGGCGCCGTTGTGCGTCTGCACCGGCGGCCGCGGCCCGTCGGTGGGCAGGGCGAGCGGCGGGATCTCGGCGGGCAGGGCGCCGCGCCAGTACTCCAGCATGCGGTCGGCGTCCGGGGAGGCCAGGAAGCGGTTCTGCCGGTTGAGGAAGTCGAGGTACCGGGCCGGGACCGGCGGCAGCTCGACCGGTCGCCCGGCGCGCATCCCCTCGTAGAGCGCGAGCAGCTCCTCGATGAAGGTGAAGGTGGAGATGGCGTCCGAGACGATGTGGTGGACCGCCTTCATGATGACCCAGCGGTCGGGGCCGCGCCGGAAGAGTCGGAACCGCATCAGCGGGTCGTGGGCGAGGTCGTACGGCTTGCGGTACTCCGCGACGATCAGCTCGCGGATCTCGTCCCAGGGCAGCCCCTCGACGTCGAAGACCTCGAAGTCCGGCTCCATGGAGTCGGAGATGGTCTGCACCGGGCGGCCGTCCTCCAGGACGAAGTTGGCCCGCAGGACCGGGTGGCGGGCGACGAGCGTGCGGACGGCCGCCGCCATCAGCTCGGGCTCCACCACCGTACGGACCTCGACGGCGCCGCCGATGTTGTACGCGAACCCGTCGGGGTTGAGCTGCTTGAGGAACCAGAGCGCCTTCTGGTTCTGGGTGAGGGGGTGGCGGCCCGGGTCCTCGTACAGCTCGACGGTCACCCCGGCGCCTTCCGCCCCGGTCTCCTGCGCGGCGAGCGCCTCGGTGGCGGTGTACAGCTGGGCGATCAACTCCCGTACGGGGGCGCCGCTGAGGAGCGCGACGACGGGCAGCGCGACACCGGTCTCCGCCTGGATCCGTGCCCGCAGCTCCATGGCGAGGAGCGAGTCGAGTCCGAGCTCGCCGAGCCCGGCGTCCGGGTCGATCCGGTCGGCGCCCACCCGCAGGACGGTCGCGGCGGGGGCGAGGAAGTGGGCGGCGACGAGCCCGGTGCGCTCCTCCTCGTCGGCGGCGCCACGGAACCGGGCGAGGTAGTCGCCCTGTCCGTCGGCCCCGGTCGATCCGGCGGCGGACGCGGCGGCCTCGGCGGCCAGGCCCGCGACCAGCGGGGGCGAGGACGGGTACCAGGCGAGGAAGGTCTTCCAGTCGCTGATCGTGGCGATGAGCAGCTGCGCCCGGTCCTGCCCGAAGACCCGCTCCAGGACCGCCGTCCCGGCGGCCGGGGAGAGCGAGCTCATGCCCCGGACCACGCGGTAGTGCTCGACGAGGCTCAGCTCCTCGATCATGCCGGTCGCCCACGGGCCCCAGTTCAGGCTGAGCGCGGGCAGACCGCGGGCCCTGCGGTGGTGGGCGAGCGCGTCGAGGAACGCGTTGCCCGCCGCGTAGTTGGTCTGTCCTGTGGTGGTGAGCAGCGCGGCCACCGAGGAGAAGAGCACGAAGTGGTCGAGCGGCTCGTCGCGCAGATGGTGGTGCAGGAGCCAGGCGCCGGCGGCCTTCGGGGCGAGCACGGCGTCGAAGGAGGCGCGGTCCATGTCCTGGACCGGGATGTCCCGTACGTGCCCCGCGAGGTGGAACACCCCGCGTACGGGAGGGGCGTCCTGGTCCCAGTACGCGGCCAGCCACGCGGTGAGCGCGGGCTCGTCGGCGATGTCGAGGGCCGCGTGGACGGGGTGGGCTCCGAGTGCCTCGAGCTCCTTGACGAAACGCGCTCCCGAGCCGGCCGGGCTGTCCGGGGCGAGGGTCCGCCAGGTGGCGCGGTCGGGCAGCTCGGTACGGCCCACCAGGATCAGGTGCCGGGCGCCCTGGCGGACGAGGTAGCGGCAGAGCAGCCGGCCGAGGGCGCCGAAGGCCCCGGTCACCAGATAGGCGCCGTCCGGGCGGAGCCGGGGCGGCAGGGGGCGGGTGAGGCCCTCGGGCCGGACGAGGCCGCTGACGAGACGACGGCCCGCCCGCAGGGCGACCTCGTCCTCGGTGCGGTCGGGGGCGGGCGGGGCGAGGACCTCGCGGAGGAGGGCGTGGGCTTCGGCTTCGGGGTCCGGGCCGGTTCCCTCCCCCACGGCCTCCAGGTCGATCAACTTGCCCTGGTGGGCGGTCAGTTCCTGGTGACGCAGGACGCGGCCGATGCCCCAGACCGGGGCTCCGAGGGGCTCGACCGGGTCGTCGGGGGCCGCCGCCTGGGCGCCCCTGGTGACCAGATGCAGGGCCGCGGGCGCGGCGAGCTGTCCGGGGTCGTCCCGTAGGGCCTGCGCGAGCGCGACGACGGAGTAGGCGCCGAGGGCGCTGTGCCGGTCGAGGTGCTCGCGGGAGGAGGCGTCCAGCGCGGGGAGGTCCAGGTTCCACAGGTGCACGACCGCACCGACGGGACGCCCGTCGCGCGCGGTCAGGTCGGCGAGGAGCCGCCGCAGGTCGTCGGCGCTCCCGGGCACGACCTCGGAGCACGTCCCGTCGTCCGAGCCGAAGGAGTACGCGTCACCGGGCCGGACGAGGTGGCAGGCCTCGCCGCGCGCGGTGACGAGCCGCTCCAGGGCGTCCGCCACTCCCCCGCACCGGTCGGCGAACAGCAGCCAGCTGCCGGGGGCCTGCGTCTCGCCCTCCGGCAACGGCGCCTCGGTCCAGTCGAGTTCGGCGAGCCAGCCGTCGATCGTGGCGAGTCCGACCGTCGCCGAGGCCTGCTCGACGTCGGCGGCACGGAAGCCGTGGACGTGGCCGACGCGTTCGCCACCCTCCGTGTAGAGGGCGATGTCGCCGACGAGTTCGTCGTCCGCCCGCCGGGTGATCGTGGCGTGCGCCCACAGGGGACGGTCACCGATCGGCGTCGTCCGCACCTCGTCGATGGAGAGCGGCAGCAGGATGCCCGTACCGGATGTGTCACCGGACGTGCCTCGGTCCGGGAGCCCGGCCACCAGCAGGGCCTGGAAGCAGGCGTCGAGGAGAACCGGGTGCAGCTGGTGGCCCGCCGCGCCGCCGCCGACGGACCCGGGCGGCCGGATCAGCGCGAGCGCCTCGCCCTGTCCGTGCTGCCCGCGCCCCCGCCACACCTCGGCGATGCCCTGGAACGCGGGTCCGTAGTGGTAGCCGCGCGCGCCGAGGGTCTCGTAGCAGGCGGCGGAGTCGAGGAGCTGCTCCCCGAGCTTCCGGATCGCCTCCAGGTCCGCCGGCGACGTACGCCGTGTGGCGGGTGCTCCGCCGCGTACGACTCCGCAGGCGTGCACGGTGGTGGTGTCGCCGCCGCCGGTCGCGACCGTGAACGCGGCGGACTGGGCGGAGAGCGACAGTTGGACGGCCTTGGGAGCGTCGTCGGGCAGGAAGAGGGCCTTGCGCAGTTCGATGTCGCCGAGCACGACGTCCTCTGCACCGGTCACCGCCCGGACGGCCTGGGTGGCCATCTCGATGTATCCGGCGGCGGGGAACAGCGTGCGCCCCTGGATGCGGTGGTCGGCGAGGTAGGGCTGCGACTCGACGTCGAGCTCCACCTCCCAGGTGGGCTCGGCGGTGGCGAGGCGCCGGCCGAGCAGGGGGTGGTCCTGCCGGCCGAGGCGTACCTGCGCGACCGGCTCGGGTTCGACCCAGTAGCGGTCGCGCCGCCAGGGATAGCGCGGCAGGGGTACGGACCGGCCCCGTGGGTGGAGCGCGTGCCAGTCGACCGGGCAGCCGAGGGTGTGGAGCGCGGCGAGGGAGGTCGTGAAGCGGAGGGCCTCGTCCTCGGCGCGGCGGACGGAGGGCAGGGTGACGGCCTCGTACGGGGTGTGGGCAGCCGTGTGCTGCACGTGGGCCGACTGGGCGGACTGGGCCACCTGGGCCGTGTGGGCCGTGTGGTCGAAGCACTCCCTGATGGAGTGGCCGAGCACCGGGTGGGGTCCGATCTCCAGGAAGGTGCGGTATCCGTCGGCGGCGAGCGCGTCGACGGCCTCGCGGAAGCGCACGGTGTCGCGCACGTTGTGCCACCAGTACTCCGCGTCCAGCTCCGGCCCTTCGGCCCGGCCTTCCCGTCCCGTCAGGTAGAGCGGAAGGCGGGCGGGGCGGGGCTCGATGTCGGCGAGTTCGGCGAGCAGTTCGTCCTTGACCGCCTCCATCGCGACGGAGTGGTACGGCACTTGTACGTCGAGGAGCTTCGCGAAGACGCCGTCGGCGCGCAGGGCGGTGGCGTACGCGGTGAGCGCGGCCTCCTCGCCGGCCAGGGTCAGGGCGCCCGGGCTGTTCACGGCGGCGACGGAGAGCCGGTCGCCGAAGGGCGCGGCCCGGCGCAGCGCCTCCTCCTCGGGCAGGCCCACGGCGAGCATGGTGCCCGCGCCGGCGAGGCGGTGCTGGAGGCGGCTGCGGTGCAGGACGATCCGTACGGCGTCGCGGAGGCTGTACACCCCCGCCTCGTAGAACGCCGCGACCTCGCCCGTGCTGTGGCCGACGACGGCGGCGGGGTGGACTCCGTGGGCGCGCCAGAGCGCGGCCAGGCCCACCTGGACGGCGAAGTTGGCGGGCTGGGCCAGCCAGGTCTCCGCCATGCGCGAGACGCCCTCGGCCGCGTTCAACTCGGCCACGAGGGACCAGCCGGCCTGTGCGGCGATCTCCCGGTCGACGGCCTCGACGGCCTCGCGGTAGACGGGCCGGGTCGCGAACAACTGGCGCCCCATGGCCCACCATTGAGGGCCCATGCCGGTGAACACCCAGACGGGTTCGGCCTGTCGGCCCTCGCGCCGCCTGCCGCGCAGCACCCGGGGGTGTTCCTCGCCCCGGCCGAACGCGGCGAGAGCCTCGTCGAGCTCCTCGGGCGAGGCGTACACGGCGGCCAGCCGGACGTCGTGCTGCTGACGGCGGTGGGCGAGGGAGTACGCCAGGTCCGGGAGGGGCGCGCCCTCGTCCGGGGCGGCCAGTTCCGCGCGGACCGCCTCGGCGAGCGCGGGCAGGACGGCGGCGTCGCGCGTGCTGAGCGGCAGCACGGAGGGCACGGGCGCGGGGCTCTCGGCGGAGGAGGACCGGAGAACCGGGCACTCGGCTTCGGAGCGTGCCTCCTCCGGGGTGCCGGTGGCGACGGGCAGGGGCGGCGCTTCGAGCAGGACGTGGGCGTTGGTGCCGCCGAAGCCGAAGGAGTTGACCCCGGCGCGGGCGGGTCCGTCGTGCACCGGCCAGGGGGTGAGCCGGTCGGGGATCTCGTACGGCGCGGCAGCGAGGTCGATGGCGGGGTTGATCCGCTCCAGGTTGATGTGGGGCGGGATGAGCCGGTGCTTGAGGCTGAGCGCGGTCTTGATGAGCCCGGCGATGCCGGCGGCGGACTCGGTGTGCCCGATGTTCGTCTTGACCGATCCGACGTAGCAGGCGTCGCCCGCCTTGCGCCCGATGGCGAGGACCCGGGCCAGCGCACCCGCCTCCACGGGGTCGCCGACGGGCGTGGAGGTGCCGTGGGCCTCCACGTACTGGAGGTCGCCGGGCGTGATGCCGGCCCGTGCGCAGACCTGCTCGATCAGGGCGACCTGGGCGTCGGCGCTGGGGACGGTGATGCCGTTGGTGCGGCCGTCCTGGTTGACGCCGGTCTCCGTGACGACGGCGTGGATCCGGTCCCCGTCGCGTACCGCGTCCGAGAGCCGCTTGAGGACGACGATCCCGACGCCCTCGGCACGGACGTAGCCGTTCGCCTCGGCGTCGAACGTACGGGAACGGCCCTCCGGGGAGAGGAAGCCGCCCTTCGTCTCGGCGATCGTGTACTGCGGCGTCAGATGCAGCAGCGTGCCACCGGCCAGGGCGAGCGAGCTCTCGCCGCGCCGCAGGCTCTCGCAGGCGAGGTGGACGGCGACGAGGGAGGAGCTGCACGCGGAGTCGACGGAGAGGCTGGGCCCCCGGAAGTCGAAGCAGTGCGAGAGCCGGTTCGACACCATCGTCATCATCGTGCCGGTCGCGGTGTGCGCGCCGAGGGTGTCGAAGCGCAGATCGGCGAATTGCAGGATCTTGTAGTCGAGGGTGAACGCGCCGACGAACACGCCGACGTCCCGCCCCGCGAGTTCGGCCGGCTTCTGTCCGCCGTCCTCCAAGGCCTCCCAGCTCACCTCCAGGAGCTTGCGCTGCTGCGGGTCCATGGAGTGCGCCTCGCGGGGGCTGATCCCGAAGAACTCGGGGTCGAACTCGTCGAAGCCGTCGATGTACCCGCCGCGCCCGCCGACGAGCCGACCGGGTTTGGACTTGTCACGGCTGCCCAGTGAGGCGACGTCGTAGCGGTCGAGCGGCGTGGGCGTGATGCAGTCCTTCCCGTCGACCAGGTTGCGCCAGAAGCCGCGGTGGTCGTTCGCGCCGCCGGGGAAGCGGCAACCGATCCCGATGATCGCGATCTTCTCGGCGCGCGTGGGGAGGGCGGCCGAGGCGACATGGGCATGGCGAAGCGATTCAGGCATGAGCGGTCCCTTGATTCGCGTAGCGAGAGAAGAAGAAGAGACAGGACAAGGCGAGACGAGACGAGACGAGGGCAGTGGGACGGAGCGAGACGGCACAGGGCGCGGACGCGGGGACAGACGTGAGCGCGGACGCGGGCAGACAGCGGCCCGGGGAGGTCCGAGGTCCGGGTCCGAGGTACGGAGCTGAGGTTCGGGTCCGAGGTACGGAGCTGAGGTTCGGGCGTTCGGAGCCGTCAGCCGGCGGAGCGTCGCCAGGGGTGGACGAGTGTGGCCAGGACGGCGCCGGTGTCGGGGAAGGAGCCCGGGTCGGTCAGGCCGACGGACTCCGGTTCACGGCCGGGACGCCAGGTGAACGTGCCGAACACCCGGTCCCAGACGGACAGGTCGGAGGCGTAGTGCCCGGCTTCGGAGAGGTCGGTGCTGTGGTGCAGCCGGTGCTGCTCGGGCCCGGAGAGGACGTGGTTGAGCCGTCCGAGCCGTACGCGGATGTTGGCGTGCACGAAGTACCCCTGGGCCACGACGAAGAGACCGACCGCGAACACCGCCCGCTCGGAGAACCCGACCAGGGCCAGGGCCAGTTGGACGAAGCCCTGGGAGATGACGACGTCGAGGACGTGGTTCACCCCATTGTTGCCGGCGTTGACCTTCGTGGGGACGTGGTGGACGCCGTGCAGTCGCCAGAGCCAGGCGTAGGAGTGCCCCGCGCGGTGCACCGCGTAGCTCGCGAGCGAGCCCAGGAGCAGGGCCACGGGTATCTCGACCCACAAGGGCAGCCAGGGATCCCCGCTCGCGACCTTGCCCACGGCGTACAGGACGAGGTTCTGCCCCAGGGCGCCGCCGAGGGCGGTGAGGAGGTAGTACACGCCGTACCACCCCCACTCCCGGCGGTCGGGCTGCCAGGAACGGTCGTACGGGATGAGGAACTCCAGCAGCACGAGATAGCCGAGCACCGTGAACTGGAACAGCAACACGGCCCGCCCGGGCTCCCATCCGCGTCCTTCGGTGAGGAAGAAGACGGCGGCGACCGCGAGCAGCAGGACCGGCTGAGCGGTCACGGCCAGGACATCGCGCGCCGAGAACCGGGGCATGGCACTCCACTTCATGAGGACGACTTCGCTGCGGGTGACACACGGGAGCGCTCCCCGACGGGAGAGGGAGGCACCGGGGAGCTTGATGACAGTATGAATTTGTGTGACTACGTTCCGCAACGGGCCCCGACCGGCGCACGGTGTCGCGCGCGCCGGTGGCAGTGATCCACGCACCCCCCGTGCGCACCCCCGAAGATCGTCTCAACCAGGCTTAATTCCCCAGGCAGTTGATCGCTCCGGTTGGCGGATCGATTTGTCACCTGCCCGGCGCGACGAGGCCGCGGGACCAGGCGCGGGCGATCCTTCAAGCGCCCCTAGGACAGAGGGCGGACGCCGCGCAGGAACTGCTCGACCGCGCGATGGCCGTCTACGCGCAGTCCGAGTTCGCCAACCTGCTGGTCACCTCGGAGCTGCAGCGCCGGCTCACCGAGGCCGACTCCCCGGCGCCGGCGACCGCAGCGCACCCCGGCATGGCGGGGCCCGCGACCTCGCGTCGGCCCAGCGCCTGCGGGAGGCCTCCGAACAGCTGACGGGAGTCCCCTTCCCCCGGAACTCCCTCGCGGGCTCCAGGGACGCCTGACGGCGACCCGACGGTTCGGGCGCGGCGAGGGGAACGCCACGACCGGGGCGCCGAGTTGGGATAATCGGTGGACGATTCGACGGCCAAATGATCATAATGCGCAGGAAGTGTGGAGGCGACGGGCACGGGGGTCCGAGACCCGTGCCGCGTGTCGGCACACGGCGCCACCGACCGCGCACGAGGGTCGGAGGCGACTCCTGTACCCGAATCGATCTGGAGCCGGCGTGACGCCTCCCCCCGTTCCCATCCCGCAGTCGGACCCGGCCGCCGTCTTCGACGCGGTTCCCGCCCTGGACGGGGAGCTGCGCTTCGACGGCGCCACCCTGGAAGCGGCATCCGGCGACTTCGGGCGCATGGTCCGTCAGTCGCCCGCCGCCGTCCTCAGACCCGGCTCGGCCGAGGACGTGGCCACGATGGTCCGCTACTGCGGGGAGCGCGGGGTCAAGGTCGCCGGGCGCGGTCAGGGGCACTCCACCAACGGTCAGGCCCAGGTGCCGGCCGGACTCGTCATCGACCTCGGCTCCCTCGATTCCGTCGAGATCCGGGACAACACCGCCGTCGTGCGGAGCGGCGCACGGTGGAGCGCCGTGGTCAGGGCGTCCCTGCCCCTGGGCCTCACCCCGCCGGCCTTCACCGACTATCTGGAACTGTCCGTGGGCGGCACGCTGTCCGCAGGAGGCCTCGGCGGGCAGATCGGTCACCACGGCACGCAGGTCGACAACGTCCTCGAACTGGAGGTGGTCACCGGCGAGGGCGAACTCACGACCTGTTCACCCACCGAGCGTCCGGACCTGTTCCGGGCCGTCCTCGGCGGCCTCGGTCAGTGCGCGATCATCACCCGCGCCACCCTCGCGCTGGTCCCCGCGCCCCGCTCCGTACGGTTCTACGTCCTGACGTACCCGAGTGTCGCCGCGCTCACCGCGCGGGAGGCCGAGCTGATCAGGGAAGGCCGGTTCGACTACCTCATCGGTCAGGCCAGGCTCACCCCGGACGGCTGGACGTACTTCATCGAGGCCGCCGCCTACGACGCGTCGGCCGCCGACGACGCCCGGCTCACGGACGACCTTGGGCACACCTCGGCAGAGGTCCAGGACGTCGACTACTTCGACTTCCTCAACCGGATCGCCCCGACGATGGAGTTGTTCAAGTCCCTGGGCGAGTGGGCGCGGCCGCACCCCTGGTACGACAGCCTGCTCCCCGCGTCCACGGTGAACGACGTCGTCATGGAGACGCTCGCCGGTCTGAAGTCCGGCTCCCTCGGGGCGAGCGCGGTCATCCTGCTGTACCCGATCCTCACCGCCAAGTGCCGCACCCCGCTCCCGGTCATGCCGGACGAGGAGCTCGCGTACCTCTTCTCCCTCCTCAAGACCGCCTCCCCCGGAGCGGACTCCGCCGAGGAGATGGTCGCCGCGAACCGCGTCCAGTACGACGCCACGGTCGAGGCGGGCGGCCGCTGGTACCCGATCGGTTCCGTCCCGCTCACCACGGAGGACTGGGTCCACCACTTCGGCGCCTTCTGGCCCGAGTTCCGGGCCGCCCGCCACCGCTACGACCCCGACGGCATCCTCACTCCCGGGCAGCGCATCTTCTGACGGAGGGGCTCCCGGCCCGCCGCCGCCCGATCGACGGCCGGTCGACAGCCGGTCGACGGCCGGGCGACAGCCGGGAGCTCGGGCCGGGTCGCCACCGCGGCGCCTCGGTCGGCGAAGATGGTGGTGTCACCCCGTCCTCAGCACGCGAGGAGCGTCCGTCCTGATGTCCACCACCGGTTCCGGTCCCGGTACGAGGCCGCCGACGATCGCCGACGTCGCCAGGGTCGCCGGTGTGTCGCGTACGACGGTCTCGCACGCCCTCAACGGGCTCGGCAAGGTCGACCCCCGGACCCGTGAACGCATCAAGCAGGTCGCATCGGAACTCGGATACCGGCCCAACCTGCGGGCCCAGCGGCTGCGGCGCGGGGAGGCGAAGGCCATCGCGCTCGCCTCCTCCATGCCGTTCGCGGTGGCGGGCGGACCGTCCCGGCTCGGGTTCTACATGGAGGTCGCGGCCGCGGCCGCCGAGAGCGCCCTCCTGCACGACTACGCGCTGGTGCTCGTACCGCCCGTGCAGTCCGGGTCCGCGCTCTACTCCGTCGACATCGACGGCGCCATCGTCGTGGAACCCGACGCCGAGGACCCGGCGGTCGCCGCCCTGAAGGAGCGTGGGCTGCCATACGTGACCCTCGGCAGGCCCGTGTCGCCCGCCGAGGACGTACCGTACGTCGATCTGCGCGGCGGGCTCGTCGCCGAGCTGCTCCTCGCCCACCTGCACGAACAGGGGGCCCGCAGGCCCGCCCTGCTCATCGGCTCCGGTCAGCGGCACTCGGCCGTGGACGCGCGTGCCGCCTACGAGCGGGTCGCGGAGGAACACGGCTGGGAGCCCCTCGTGGCGACCGCGCCCGAGGCGGGCGGGGAGCAGGCCGGGTACGAACGGTGTGCGGCCCTGCTCGCCGAGCACCCCGGGATCGACGCGGTCTGCGCGATGGTGGACGCCTTCGCGGTGGGCGCGGTCCGGGCGGTCCGGGACAGCGGCCGCGCCGTACCGGACGACGTCATGGTCGTCACACGGTACGACGGTCTGCGCGCCAGGACCTGCGAACCGCCCCTGACCGCCGTCGACCTGCACCTGGACCGGGCGGCGGCCGACGCGGTGACGCTGCTCCTGGGCCGGCTGCGCGGGAGCGAGGACCGCGCGAGCGAGGGCCACGGGGACGACGACCGCGCGGGCGGGGACACGGGCACCGGCACCGGCGCGCTCGTGACGACGGTTCCGGAGCCCCGGGTCATCGCCCGCGCGTCCTCGCTGCGGGGCACGGCGGGGGCGGGGACGTAAGGCGTCCGTAGCGGTACGGGTGGTCAGATGCCCACGATCAGCAGCGCCCCCGAGACGAGAGCGAAGACGAGCACGAACAGCCGCATCCGCCGCGCGTCGAACCGGTGGTGCACCAATCGGCTCAGCCACGCCCCCACGGCGATCCCGGGTGCCAGGGCGAGGGCCCACCCGAGGTCGGCCGGTCGCCCCTCCCCCGTCGCGAACAGCAGCAGCAGCGAGGCGACTTCGCCGACGAGGAAGCACACGGCGACGGTGGAACGCAGCTCCGCCGGTGGCCGGTGCTGGTAGACGAGCGCGAGGGGCGGTCCGCCGACCCCCGTCGCCGTCTCCGTCAGGCCCGTCACCGCGCCCGCGCCCACATAGGCGGCCCGACCCGGCGTGAACGCGGGCGCGGCCAGGCTCACGACGGCCGCGAGGACGGTGGCGAGGCCCACGAAGAGACCGAGGTCGCGCTCCGGTATCAGCCAGAGCAGCGCGAGCCCGCCGGGGGTGGCCGCGAGGCGTGCGGCGGTGATCCAGCCCGCGCCGCGCAGGTCGAGCGAGGAGCGCTCGCGCCAGGCGACGTACAGATTGAGGGGCACCATCGACGCCAGGACGAACACCGGGAGCAGGCGGGGATCAAGGATGCCGGCGACCGGGGCGACGATGAGGGCGAAGCCGAGCCCGCTGCTGCCCTGGACGAACGCGGCGGCCGTCACGGTGACGGCGAGGACCGCCAGTGTCGCGACGGTCACCTCGCCGTCCTCTCCGCACGCGCCGTCCCATCCGCACGCGCTGTCCTCTCCGCACGCGCCGTCCCATCCGCACGCGCCGCCGTCGACGTCGGGTGGACGCGGGTGATGGCGGCGCCCCCCACGGCCGTACGGGCCAGTTCGACAGCCCGGCGTACGAGGGCGGCGCCGTCCCACTCGACGGGCTCGCCGCACCACAGGCGCGGCCGGCCCGCGACGAACACGGCGGTGATCTGGTCGCGGTTGCCGCGCCGTACCAGCTCCCACGGCAGGTCCCAGGAGAGCGCGAGTTCCGGGGTGGTGACGTCGACGAGGAGGAAGTCGGCGGCCAGGCCCTCGGCGATCGTGCCGGTCCGCGCGCCGAGGCCGACGGCGTCGGCTCCGCCGCGCGTGGCGTGCTCCAGCCAGGTCCAGCCGGCGCCGCAGGACGAGTCGCCCGTGGCGAGCCCGTACGCGAGACGCTGGGCGAACTCGGCCGCCTCGGCGAGCCGGAACCCGTCGCCGCGCGTTCCGTCGGTGCCGAGCCCGAAGCGGACGCCCCGTTCGGCCATGGCGGTGGCGGGCGCGACGGCGTTGCCCTTCCATGCGCTGGCGACGGGGTTGTAGCTGACGGCGGTCGCTGTGTCCGCGAGCAGGGTGAGTTCGCGCGGGGTGAGGAGGGTGGCGTGCGCGGCGAGCAGGTGGGGGCCGAGCACGCCGATCCTGTGGAGGTGCTCCAGGGGGCGCAGTCCATGGCGTACGAGGGAGCGTTCGACCCCCGCCAGGTGCTCGTTGACGTGGATCTGGAGGACCGCTCCTGACTCGGCCGCGAGACGGGCGGTGAGTCGGAGGGTCTCCTCGGTGGCGGCCTCGGGGATGGAGACGGCGAGGGAGGGGTGGATCAGCGGGTCGCCGTCGTAGCGGGCGAGGTGCTTCTCCGCATTGTCCGGGACCGACGGGGTCTCGTTCTCGGCGTCGTTGCAGACGAGACCCAGGACGCACCGGATCCCGGCGTCACGCGCCGCGGAGGCCACCACGTCCACGTCGACATCGGCGCGGGTCCCCGCGTCGGCGACGGTGGTGAACCCGCCGCGCAGGGCTTCGAAGGCGGCCAACTTGGCCGCGACGTAGGCCGATTCCTCGTCCAGCGCGCCTTCGAGGGGTACCCACACCCGGCGGAAGATCTCCGACGGCTCGCCGAAGGCGAGCGCGGCGCCGAAGCTCTGGGTGAGGTGGTGGTGGGCGTCGACGAAGCCGGGCATCAGGACGTGTCCTGGGAGACGGATCGCGTCGAGGTGGGGGTGGGTCCGCGTCAGTTCGGCGAGGGGACCGACGCGCAGGAAGGATCCTTCGGCGACGACGACCGCGTGACCTTCGGCGGGCCCCTCGGGCAGCAGGACGGCATCCGGTACGAGGAGGAGCGGGCGGTCGGAGCGGGCCAGGGCGTCCCGGTTCAGGGCGTCGCGGGTCAAGGCGTCGCGGGTGAGCTGGTTGTTCATCGATCGCTTTCCGTACGAGGGGCGCCCGGGCGGGCTCCGACGGGGCGGGCAGAGGTCAGGCGGGCGGCGAGGCCCGGCCGGACGTGGTGGAAGAGGACGTTGAGGACCGCGGCGACGAACGCGCCGACGGCGACGCCGCTTTCGAGGAGGATGCGGAGGTTCGGCGGGAAGCCGCCGTACACGCCCGGCACCAGGATCGGCAGCAACCCGAGCGCGAGGGCGACGGCGCAGATGAAGGTGCTCGTGTGCGTACCGAGGTCGGAACGGCCGAGCATCTGGACGCCGAGCACGGTGATCACGGCGAAGACGACCATCGCCGTGCCGCCGACGACCGCGGACGGGATGACGCTGATCGCCCGGGTCACGGGGGCGAGGAACCCGATGGCGATGAGGACGACTCCGGCTGCGGCGGTCACGAATCGGCTGCGGACGCCGGTGACGCGGACGATGCCGATGTTCTCGCCGCTGGTGACCATGAGCGGCAGGCCGAAGAACCCGCCGAAGAGCGAGGTGAGGGCGTCGCCACGGACGGTCTTGGGGACGTCGGAGCGGGTGTCGATCTCCTTGCCGACGGCTTCCGCGTTGATGACGGTCTGCCCGGTGGCCTCCGCCATGGAGGCGAGGCTGTAGAGCATCAGCGGCAGCGCGGCGACCAGGTTGAACTGGGGCGAGCCGAACGGCATCAGCTCCGGCAGGGTGAGCAGACCGCCGTCGGCGGCGCGGCCGAGGTCGACGGTGCCGAGGGCGGCGGCGAGGCCGGTGCCGGCGAGCAGGCCGAGCATGACGGCGAGCTGGCGCAGGATGCCGCTGAAGAGCAGGTAGAAGCCGACCGTGAAGCCGATGGTGGCCAGGCCGAGACCGAGATTGAGGGGATCGGCGAAGCCCGGCGTGCCGGGACGTCCGGTGACGAGGACCGCGCCGACCTTCACCAGGTTGACGCCGACGATGACGATCATCGTGCCGATGACGAGCGCGGGGAAGAAGGCCAACAGCCGTGAGAAGAGCGGCAGCACGACGAAGCAGAAGCCGGCGGTGAGGATCACCGCGCCCGTGGCCGTGGGCAGACCGTGCTGTTCGGCGATGGCGAGGAAGAGGATGAGCGGCGCGCCGCCCGGCAGCATCACGAAGGGCAGCCGAGGCCCGAACTTCCAGGGGCCGAGGGACTGGATGAGGGATCCGACCCCGGAGAGCACGAAGGCCGCCGAGAGCAGGTTCACGGTCAGGCCTGGGTCGAGGCGGAGGGTCGCGCTCATCAGGAAGATCGCCGAGATGGGAGTGGCGGCCATGACGAGCACGTGCTGGATCCCGAAGAGCAGGATCTTGCCCAGGGGGCGGGACTGGTCGACGGGGTGGGGCGTCTCGGGGGCGGGTGCGGGTCCGGAGGCGGGGGTAGGGGCTTCTCCGGATTGGGAGTCGTCGGCGGAGTGGGGAGCATCGGTGGGGCGGGAGGCTTCGGCGGAGTGGGGCGTCTCGGGGGCGGGGGATGGGCGTTCCGTGCCGGGAAGGTGCTGGTGGGGACTGGACACGTTCGGGCTCCGTTCGGGCGTCGCTGCACGCTCGGATTTCAGCCGCGATCCGGCCCCGGACGGAGGGCCAAATCGATTTGGCCAAATCGATTTGGCCGCCAGTATCCGAGGGCCTCGGCCCAGCGTCAAGGCCTCTTAGACTGTCTCCATGAAGATCGTGCCGCGCCCGCTCCCCCACGTCCCCTGGCAGGAGCCGCCGGCGCCGCCCGCTCCCGACGAGGTGCCGCACGTCTGGCTCGTCAGGGCGCCCGATGTGGACGTGCCCGCCGAGCGGATGGGCGTGCTCGACGCCGGCGAGCTGGAGACGGCGCGCGGGTTCCGGAGCGCCGCGGACCGGCGTACGTACGTCGAGGTGCACGTGGGGCTGCGCGTGCTGCTGGGTGCCTACCTCGGGATGAAGCCCGGGGACGTGCCGCTCGTACGGCGGCCGTGTCCTGAGTGCGGGGAGCCGCACGGGCGGCCCGCCGTCGACGGGGATCCGATCCACTTCTCCCTGTCGCACAGCGACGGGCTCGGCCTGCTCGCCTTCGCGGCGACCCCGGTCGGGGTGGACGTCGAGCGGCTCCCCACGCCGGAGACGGTCGACGAGGTCGCGCCGATGCTGCACCCGCGCGAGGCGGAGGAGCTGGCCGGGTACACGGCGGCCGACCGGCCTCGCGCCTTCGCGCGGACCTGGGCGCGCAAGGAGGCGTATCTGAAGGGGCTCGGTACGGGGCTCGGGCGCGGGCTCGCCCTCGACCACGTGGGCGCGGCCGAGCCCTGCGCCGCCCGGCTGCCGAACTGGCGGATCGCCGACGTCCCCGTCGACCCCACGCACGCGGGAGCCGTGGCCGTACGGACCTGAGCCCCCGGCCGGGCTCGGGAACCGGCTGCGGGCAGACGGGTGCCATACGCCAGAATGTCCGGATGACCAGCGACGACGAGGGTGGAGCGCAGATCTGGAACCCGCAGCGCCTGCGCAGTGGGAACGAACGGTTGCTGCTCGGCCTGCTGCGCTCCGGCGGGCCCGCCTCCAGAGCTCAGCTCGCCCGGACCACGGGGCTGTCCAAACCCACGGTCTCCAGCGCCCTGGCCTCGCTCGAACTGGCAGGACTGGTCCGGGAGGCAGGTGTCCACACGCCCGAGCGCGGCCGGACGGCGGTGCTCTACGCGCCCGATCCGACGGCCGGCTACGCGCTCGGCATCGACATCGGCCGCGCCTGGCTGCGCGTCGCCCTCGCCGACCTCGACGGCACGATCGTGGCCCGTACGGAGGTCCGTAACCAGGCCCGTACGTCCGGCCCCATGGCGGACCTGGTGGTCGCCACCGCCCGGCAGCTCGTGGGGAGTTCGGGCGTCGCGCCGGACACGATCGTGCAGGCGGTCGTGGGCACGCCCGGCGTGTACGACGAGGAACTCCGGCGGGTCCGGTTCGCGGGCAATCTGCCCGGCTGGGGGCGTCCGGGGCTCTTCGACCGGATGCGCGAGGGGCTCGGCCTGCCGCTGGCCGTCCACAACGACGCGAACCTCGCGGCGCTCGGCGAGTACACCGTCGGGGTCGGCGCGGGCAGCAGGCTCTTCGTCTACGTGATGATCGGCACCGGCCTGGGCATGGGCGTCGTGAGCGAGGGCCGCCTCTTCACCGGCGCCCACGGCGGCGCGGGCGAGATCGGTTACCTGCCGTGGCCGGAGCGCCAGGGCCCGGGCACCCTGGAGGGGCTCGTCTCCGGCGACGCGGTGGTCGCGGCCGCGCGAGCGCACGGCATGACCGGCGACCTCAGCGCGAAGGACGTCTTCGACGCGGCCCGGTCGGGCGACCCGGCCGGGGTCAAGGCGGTCGAACTGGAGGGCGAGCGCCTCGCGCACGCGGTGGCTGCCGTGTCGGCGGTCCTCGACCCCGACCTCGTCGTCCTCGGCGGCGGCGTCGGCCACAGCGCGGATCTGCTGCTGCCTACGGTACGAACCACCCTGCGGGCCATCACCCCGATCCGCCCCAGGGTCGCCGCGAGCACCCTCGGCGAGGACGCAGTGCTCCACGGCGCCCTCGCCATCGCTCTGGACACCGCGCGGGACGTCGTCTTCGAACGGCGGCCGCACCCCTAGGGCCTCTCCGGCCCAGGGGCCCGGCCCTCCAAAGCGCCCGGCCCGCCGGCCCGTCCGCCCGTCCGCCCGTCGGCCCGTCAGCCCCAGGTGCGGGAGGAGAGCACCAGGCGATAGCCGTCCGGGTCGGCGACGGTCACTCCGTGCTCGTCCCAGTAGGGGTTGTGCGCCGGGACCCGCGTACCGCCGGACGCCGTCAGGCGGTCGATCAGCGAGGCGTCCGCCGGTGCGCCGAGGTAGAGCACGAACAGGTCGTCCACCGTGGGGGTCGGATCCAGCGGGTGTTCCGGGTCGCGCGTCAGCTCGAAGTGCCAGGTACCGTCCTTCGGGCCGACCATCAGCAGGTCGTGCTTGCCGGGGACGCGTTCGGTCGTCCGCCACAGCACGTCGAGGCCGAGGCCGTCGACGTAGAAGCGCTCGGCGGCGGCGAGGTCCCGTGAGGGCCGGGCCAGGCGGACGTGGACGGTGGGGTCGATCATGCCGAGGCCTCCAGCGCCGCGCGCCAGACCGGGCTGTCGACGTAGTGGTTGTCGTACCGCTCGGCGGACGCGGCGATCTCCTTCGGGTCGGCCTCGCCCCGCATCACCCGGCCGAGCAGACGCAGGTAGTCGAAGCGGCCCATGCCCGGCGTGAAGACGAACAGGACGTCCGCCTCGCAGCCGGGCGCGGCGGCGAAGGCGTGCGGGGTGCGGGGCGGCACGGCGAGGAAGTCGCCCGCCTCCAGGACGGTGACCTCCTCCTGCACCAGCACCTGCAGGGAGCCGCTGATCACGAAGAACAGCTCGGTCGCCTTCGTGTGGAAGTGCGCGGGTGCGCCCACGGCGCCCTTCGCGAAGCTCGACCGGTAGCTGGTGAAACCGTCCGCGGTGCTGTCCGAGTCGGCGAGCAGCGTCATGACGCTGCTGGGGTCGGCACAGGTCTCGGCCTCGGCATGACGGGTCAAGACCGGCGGGAAGGGCGAGGCGGACGGAGCTTCGTGGGGCACGTTCTGAGTCATGATCCGGACTTTACGATCATGAAGAGGCTCCTGGCCAGGGCTTTTGTGGCCGAGCCGGGCCGACAGCCGCGCTCGTCGTCAACTCGCCTCACCAGCAGTCGAGATGGCGGGGCGTCGGCGAACGGCAGATGTACTCCCGGCGTACACCGGCGCACCCAGGGGGCGCACTGGGGGCGCACGCTGACGATCGGTCACCTGTTCGTGCCCGGTGCTAAGATCACTACGCTTGCGGAGCGGTGGATGGGTGCAAGACGACATCTCCGACCACGGCGACCCTCCGGACGGTACCCCGGCCCCGGAAGGCCTGCCGGTCCACCCGTATTGACGGAATTCAGCAACTGACCGTCAGTCGCCTGAAGAGAGTCTTATGACGTATTACGCACAGAACCCAGTCCTCTGGGTCCTCCTGGCCGCCACCCTGGGCGCCGTTGCCGTAATTGTTCGCCAGCGCAAAGCGATACGGACTTTACGGCAGGGGACCGAGGAGCTCAAGGCCCACTACTCCGAGTTGGAGAACAGCTACTCGAAATCCGTCGAGGACGAGAAGGACCGCGCCCAGGAATCGACGAAGTCGGTCCTCAAGTCCGCCATGCGCACGCTCCAAGGCCTCGCCGCAGAGCAGCAGTTGGTCATTTCCGGACTGCAGAGCAAGTACGGTGACTCCGTCATTCTCCGGGACCTTCTGGAGATCGACCACACCAACTCCCAGTTCGGACGGCGCGCCCAGTCCATCGCCGTGCTGTGCGACGGCTGGCTCGGGCGGCACCGCGAGATCGCGTCGGTCTACGACGTGGTCCGCAGCGCCCAGGGCCGGATCCGTCACTTCCGGCGCGTGGAGATCCTCTCCCAGGTCGACTTCGGCATCACCAGCCGCGCCGTCGAACCGGTGGCGCTCGCGCTCGCCGAGCTCCTCGACAACGCCACGAGCTATTCCAGCCCGGACACCGTGGTCGAGATCAACATTCGCACCGTGCCCAAGGGTATTTGCATCGTCGTCGACGACGCGGGTGTCGGTATGAACGACGAGGAGCGGGTCAGGGCGGAGAAGCTGCTGTCCACCGAGCGCGTGTCCGGCGTCTCCGGGCTCGGCAGCCCGCCGCAATTCGGTTTCGCCGTCATCGGTGTGCTCTGTGAGCGCTTCGGATTCGAGGTGTCCGTGGATTCCAGTTCGCCGTACGGAGGCGTCCGCGGCGTTCTCCTGCTGCCGCACGACCTGCTCACCGGCATGCCGGAGAGGAAGGCCCCCGCCCCGGTCGCCCCCGGCGTCTTGGCGCCGGAGCCGAGCGGTCCCGCGCCCGTGGTCACCACGGCCACCACCGACGACGGTCTGCCGAAGCGCCGCCGCAAGCGGCCGATGGCCATCGTGACCGGCGGCGAGCAGTCCGCGCCCGCTCCGTCGCGCTCCGGCGCGGAGACCGCCGCGATCATGGGGGCCTTCCAGCGGGGCACGCAGTCCGGACGGGCCGCCCGCTCGGACTCGGCGGACCAATCGAGCAGCACACGTGATGCGAGCAGCGAAGGGCATGAGGTCTCGTGAACGACGATCTGTCATGGATGCTTGACAGCGCCTTGGAGATACCCGGGGCGCTGCACGCGGTCCTGGTCTCCGCGGACGGTCTGCTGATGGCCCGGACGAAGGAGTTCGGGAAGGACAACGCGGACACGGTCGCCGCCGCGATGAGCGGCATGCAGTCGCTCAGCCGCTCCCTCGGCTTCTTCGTGGAGCCCGGGCGCCTGCAGTGGCGTCAGACGCTGGTCGAGTTCGACGGCGGCTGGGTCTTCCTGATCTCCGCAGGCGAGGGTGCCTATCTCGGTGTCTCGGCCTCGCCCGACGTCGACATGCAGGACATCACCTTCCGGATGCAGCAGCTCGTCGGCCAGCTGGGCAAGGCGCTGACGACACCGCCGCGCGAGAACCTCGGCGTCCGCTCATGAGCCGCTTCGACGAACGGGAGCCGGAGTCGGCGGAGTTAGTCCGCCCGTACGTCATCACCAAGGGGCGCGGCCTGCCGGACGAGGAGCAGCTGTCCCTGGTGACGCTCGTCACCGCGTCGGCCGACCACGCGCAGCGCCCGACGAGGCTCTCTCCCGAGGAGCAGAGCCTGTTGGAGCTGTGCACCGCCGGCTATCTCTCGGTCGCCGAGGTCGCGGGGCACACCCGGCTGCCCATCGGCGTGGTGAGGATCCTCCTCTCCGCCCTCACCGAGGGCGGATACCTCATCACCCGCCCTCCCGTGCAGCGTGCCGCGCTCGCGGACCGAGACATCCTCGAGGAGGTACTGAATGGTCTCCGCGCCAAGTTTGGGTGAGCAGGCGTACGTGCGCGACGGCGCCACGCAGACCGCCGTCAAGATCCTCGTCGTCGGCCACTTCGCCGTCGGCAAGACCACGTTCATCGGTGCGATCTCGGAGATCCCTCCGCTGACCACCGAGGAGACGATGACCCGCGCGGGCGAGTCGTTCGACGACCTCAAGGGAGTCCGGAGCAAGACCACCACCACGGTGGCCATGGACTTCGGCCGGCTGACGATCAGCGAGCGGGTCGTGCTGTACCTGTTCGGCACCCCCGGTCAGCAGCGCTTCGTCCAGATGTGGGAGGACATGGCGCGCGGCGCGCTCGGCGCCCTCGTCCTCGTCGACCCCGAGCGTCTGGCGGACTCCTTCGGCGTGATCGACCTGATCGAGCAGTACGACCTCGACTACGCGATCGCCGTGAACCACTTCGACGGCACGCAGGACCGCGAAGAGCGGGCCCTGCGCGAGGCGTTGGACCTCCTCGACGACACCCCGATCGTCACCTGCGACGCACGGGACGAGAAGTCGTCCGCCGACGCGCTGATCACGCTCGTCCGCTACTTGCTGGACCGCGCTCACTAGAAGCAGAGAGAAATCATGGACGCTCGATCCACCGCACCCGTCCCCCCGCCCGGGTGCCCCGCCCACGCCGACGGCGGCCGGGTGCCGCTGTACGGACCGGGGTTCCAGTCGGACCCGCAGGCGTACTACGAGTACCTGCGCCACTTCGGCCCGACCGCGCCCGTGGAGCTCTCGCCGGGCGTGGACGCCACCCTCGTCACTGACTACGCGACGGCGCTGCAGCTCCTGCAGGACCCCGCCTCCTTCCGCAAGGACGCCCGGCGCTGGCGCGACCTCAACGAGGGGCGGATCAGCCCGGACAACCCGGCCGTTCCCCCGCTCGCGTACCGGCCCAACGCCATGTTCAGCGACGGCGCCGAGCACCTGCGGCTGCGGCAGGCGATCACGGACAGCATGGCCCGTGTCGACGCGCGCAAGCTCAGCCGGACCACGGGGCAGGTCTCCGAGTACCTCATCTCGCGGTTCGGCTCGCGCGGCTCCGCCGATCTGCTCGGTGACTACGCGAAGCAGCTGCCGCTCTTCGTCTTCAACGAACTCTTCGGCTGCCCCGCCGACATCGGCGACCGCGTGCTCTTCGGCATCACCGGCATGTTCGACGGCGTGAACGCCGAGCGGGCGGTCGAGGTGCTGTTCGGCGCGGTCGGTGAACTGGTGGCGCTGAAGCGCGCCAAGCCGGGCGAGGACGTCACCTCCTGGCTGTTGCAGCATCAGGCGCGGCTGACCGACGAGGAGATGGTCCACCAGGTCGCCCTTCTCCTGGGAGCGGGCACCGATCCGCTGAGCAATCTGATCGGCAACACCCTGCACCGGCTGCTCACCCAGGACCGGTACGCCGACGGCGGCGGCCTGATCGACGAGGCCCTCGACGACACCCTCTGGGACAACCCGCCGATGCCCAACTACGCGCCGCACTACCCGGCCACCGACATGGAGTTCGGCGGTACGACGTTCCGGGCGGGCGATCTCGTGCTCGTCGGCTTCGCGGCCGCCAACACGGGGCCGAAGCTGTCCGCCGCGCGCGAGGCCGGCAGCAACCGGTCGCATCTGGCGTGGAGCGCGGGTCCGCACGCCTGCCCGTCGAAGGAGCCCGCCCGGCAGATCACCGTCACCGCCATCGAGAACCTGTTCAACCAGCTTCCCGATGTCGACCTGGCCGTGCCGGAGGAGAGCCTGGTCTGGCGTCCGGGCCCGTTCACCCGGGGTCTCACCTCGCTGCCCGCCCGGTTCACGCCGGTCGAGCCGGTGCGCCGGAACGTCCCTCAAGCCCGCCCGGAGCAGGCCGAGTCGGCCGATCCCGGCCGCAAGCGCGGTGGGATGTGGAGCCAGTTCCTCACCTGGTTGGCGAAGTGATCGAGACAACACTCTCCGAATTCGCCACCTCCGCATGAACGTTCTGCCGTGGGGGTAGTGAGCACCGCGTTGTTCAGGCGTGCTCATGAGGCTAAGGAGGTGTCGTGGAACAGATATCCACCGACCCCGATTTCATGCGTCACCTCACGGCGTTCGGCCCCTTCGATACCCGCCCCTCGGGGCGGGTATCTTCTTGGGCGCCCACACCCGGGGAGACGCTCGGCGGTCACGCGGCGAGACAGGTCCTGCGGCTGTGCGAGGCCGCGGGACTGAGCGGGTCCGACTCGGCGGAGTACGCGCGGACGCTGCTCACGGCGCTCGGACCGGTCGCCGAGCGACCGCTCGATCTGCCGCCGCCCTACGACTCCTTCCTCTCCGACGACCACTCGCCGGTCGAGTACTCGCTCGCCTTCACGCCCGACGCGAGGCCGACCTTGCGGGTGCTGCTCGAACCGGGGTGCGGCGCCGAGAGCCTGGCGGATAACGGGCGCGTGGGCCTGCGGGCCGTCCGCGCGATGGCGCGGCGCTGGGGATTCGACACCCAGCGGCTGGACGAGCTGGAGGACCTGTTCTTCCCGCCGGACCCCGAGGGTCCGCTGGCGCTCTGGTGCGCACTCGAGCTGCTCCCCGGCGGAGTGCCCAAGGTCAAGGTGTACCTGAACCCCGCCGCGTCCGGGGAGGAACGTTCCGTCGCGACGGTGCGCGAGGCTCTGGGGCGGCTCGGCCACGGCCGGGCGTTCGCGTCGCTCCCGCCGAGCGAGCGCCCGCTCTTCCTCGCCCTTGACCTGGGTGACTGGGAAGAGCCCCGGGCGAAGGTCTACCTCGTGCACCGCGACCTCCGCGCCCCGGAGGCGGCCGGTCTGTCGCGTACGGCCGGTGGCCCGGCGCAGGCGGAGATCGCGCGGTTCTTCCGTACGGCGGCCGGGCACGACGTCGACGGCCTCGGCTCCCCGGACGGGCGGGACGCCCCGCTCGACCGCCGCCCGGGCCTGAGCTGCCACGCCTTCACCGAGACCGGGACGGCCCTGCCCAGCGGCTTCACGCTGCACGTCCCCGTCCGCGACTACGCCCGCCACGACGGGGAGGCCCTCGACCGGGCGGTGACACTGCTCCGCCGCCACGGCATGGACCCGGCCCCTCTCGTCCAGGCCCTGCGCGCCGTCACCACGCGAAGGCCCGAGGACGGGGTCGGCCTGATCGCGTACCTGGCACTGGTCCACCAGGAGGGCAGGCCGGCGCGGGTGACCGTCTACATCTCCTCGGAGGCGTACGAGGTCAGGCCCCCGGCCCCCGCACCACGCGCCCGGGCCGAAGCCGTCCACTGACGCCCCACGGCGGACCGCCCCGGGGCCTGTCTCTTGCATCGGGCCGCGGCCCCGGCCATGATCCAGACGAAAGGCCCTAGGCGTCCTGCAGCTCCCGCAGTTCGCGCAGGTAGGGGCCGACGTCCACCTGGATGGAGGAGCCGCCGGTCCGCCCGTAGCGCTCCTCGATGCTCTTCAGGTACGTGCCGATCTCCTCGCGCATGACGTCCGCGGGTGGCAGGGTGACGTCGCCGTCGACGATCCCCGCCACCCACCGGGACTGGGCCTCCACGAGGCGCGTGATCGAACCGACGGGGCGGATCAGGCCGACGAAGTACAGACCGGGCAGGTCCGGGGCCACCACGCGCTTGTACAGCTCGACGACCCCTTGGCGGGCGCCCGCCGGACAACCGGCGGGCAGGAAGGGGAAGTCCATCCGGAACCCGGTGCAGTAGACGATCGCGTCGGCCTCCTCCACGGTTCCGTCGGTGAAGGTCACCTTGGCCCCGTCCAGGGAGTCGATCGCGGGCCTGGGGACCACTCCGCCGTGCCGTATCCGGCTGAGTATCTCGTCGGAGATGGTCACGGCGGAGGAGAAGATCGGGTGGTCGGGCTCGGGCAGGCCGTAGTCCGAGAGCTTCCCCCTGGCCACGAAGAGGGCCTGGTCGACGAAGCGCCGCTGGTCGGTGAAGGACATGTCGTTCCACCACGGCGCGTCGGCGATCAGGTCCACGGACATGCCGAAGAGCTGCTTGGGCACGATGTGCAGCCCCCGGCGGACGGAGAGCACGGTCCTGGCGGCATGCCGGGAGAGGTCCGAGGCGATGTCCACGCCCGACGCCCCCATCCCCACGACGACGACCCGCTGCCCGGCGAAGTCGCCGCCGTCGCGGAAGTCCATCGAGTGCAGGATCGTTCCGGTGAAGGACTCGGCGCCCGGCGGCAGTGGATTCGGCAGCGTCGCCCGCGTGTTGTGGCCGGAGGCGACGAGCACGTGCTCGAAGCGCCGTTCCGTCACCTCTCCGCGGGCGTCCCTGCTGGTGACGGTCCAGGTGCCGTCGCCGTCCTGTCGTACGGCGAGAACCTCCGTACGCAGCTCGACGCGCGGCAGCAGCCCCGCCCACTCGGCGAACGCGCGCAGATAGGCGGCGACATCGGCGTGCCCGGGGTAGAGCGGCAGCTCCGCCGGCATGGGGAAGTCGGAGTATCCGGTCAGCTGCTTGGCGGTGTTCAGGTGCAGGGACCGATAGCCGGGTCCCCGCTCGCCGGCTCCCGGACCGCGCCAGATCCCTCCGACGTCCGGCGCCTTCTCCAGGCAGACGAAGTCGATTCCCCGGGCCGACAGGGCGTGCGCGGCCGCGAGACCCGACAGGCCCGCGCCGATGACGCACGCGGTCGCCGCGTGGGGGGCGCCGCCTGCCCGCGAGCCGTCCAAGGATGCCTCCACAGAACACCATCCGTCCTCGCACCGGCAGCGGCCACCGCCGCCGTCCCCCGGGCGGGCGCCCGGCGGGATCACGATACCGATCAGGCGTACGGGGCGAGTTGCCGAGGTCGCGGGGAGGAGGCGAGGGCGGTCGTGCCGTATGCGAGAACGTCATGGAAAAGCCTCCTGCGGGTTACACGGCCGCCGCCTCACCCGTGCGACGCTCCCGCTTGCACGATGTCAACACGCGTAGATCGTCGCGGCGTCGAGCGTTCGCGGCGGCACCCGCGCGTGCCCGTCCCCCACGAAAGGTCCCCCATGTCCGTTGTACACATCGGCAGATGGAAGGCCGTGGCCGCGGCGATATCCGCCGTCCTCGTCGGCCTCACCCTTCCGACGGTCGCCGCGACCCCGGCGAGCGCCACCACCACCGCGTACGACAGCACGTACTACAAGAACGCGATCGGCAAGACCGGTACGAACCTGAAGTCCTCGCTGCACACGATCATCAGCGGCGGCACGAAGAAGATCTCGTACGACGCCGTCTGGAACGCGCTCAAGGTCACCGACCAGGACCCGAACAACAGCGCCAACGTGGTCCTGCTGTACAGCGGCACCTCGCGCAGCAAGTCCCTCAACGGCGGCGACGTGGGTGACTGGAACCGTGAGCACGTGTGGGCCCAGTCGCACGGCAACTTCGGCACCTCTGCGGGCCCCGGCACCGACCTGCACCACCTGCGCCCCGCCGACGTCCAGGTCAACAGCATCCGCGGCAACAAGGACTTCGAGAACGGCGGCAGCGCGGTCAGCGGCGCGCCCGGCAGCTACACGGACGCCAACTCCTTCGAGCCGCGCGACGCGGACAAGGGTGACGTGGCCCGCATGATCCTCTACATGGCCGTCCGCTACGAGGGTGACGACGCCTGGGCGGACCTGGAGCCCAACGAGTCGGTCTCCAACGGCAGCGTCCCGCTGCACGGCCGGCTCTCGGTCCTGAAGCAGTGGAACGAGCAGGACCCGCCGAGCGCCTTCGAGGAGCGGCGCAACGACATCATCTTCGGGACCTACCAGAGCAACCGGAACCCGTTCATCGACCACCCGGAGTGGGTCGAGGCGATCTGGTAGGCACTTCGTAGAGCGCCTTTCGGCGGACTGAGCCCCGCCCCGGGGCGCAGGCCGAGCCCCGCCCCACGGCCAGGACGAGCCCCTGCCCGGGGCGGGGGCTCGGCCCCCTGGTGGACGCACCCTGCCCCACATGGGCGCGTCTCACCCCTTTTGCGGAGTGTTCGTCCAGTTCGTGCCGTGGTTCCGGCCATAGTGCGGGCATGACACACACCCCCTCCCCGAGGCGTCGGCGCGCCCGTGCGGCCGCCCGCACGGCTCTCCTCTGCGCCGCCCTCCTCGGCCTCACGGCCCCGACCACCGTCGCCGTGCCCGCGACGGACAAGGGCCCTGACGGTCGCGGCGGACGCGACTGCGTGCGGACCGAGCGTCCGCACGACCCGCGGGCCCGTCAGGTCCTGGACATCGCCCGCAAGGCCAAGGACGAGTTCCGTCTGAACTCCGTGGAACTACGGGTCACCGTCGACGGGCGCGAGGTCGTCACCGACGCGCTCGGCGAGTCCATGACCGGTGTCCCCGCCGAGCCCGACATGCAGTTCCGGGCCGGTTCGGTGGCCTTCGCCCACATCGCCACGGGCCTCCTGCAGCTGGTCGAGGAGCGGAAGGTCCGTCTCGACGACACCGTGGAGCGCTGGCTGCCGGACCTCCCCAAGGCCGACAAGATCACCCTGCGGATGCTGGCCACCAACACCACAGGACTCCACGACTACGTCACCGACCCGGCGTTCCTGGCCGAGCTGGTGGCTCATCCGTTCCGCCACTGGACGCCGCAGGACCTGCTCGCGTTCCCCCTCAAGCACTCGTTCTGGTACGAGCCGGGGACCAACTGGAGCTACTCGCACGCCAACTACCTGCTGCTGTCCCAGGCCCTGGAGAAGATCACCGGCACCGGGATCGACCAGTTCATGAAGGAGCGGGTGTGGAAGCCCCTGGGGCTCCGTCACACGCAGAACAACTTCACCCCGGAGATCCCGCGCCCGGCCCTGCACGCCTTCACCTCCGACCGCGGCTTCTACGAGGAGTCCACCTTCTGGAACCCGTCGTGGACCACGGCGCCCGGCGCGGTGATCACCACCGACGTGTGCGACCTGGCCCGCTCGGCGCAGGCCGTCGGCAGCGGCGAACTCCTCTCGCCCCGCTCCTACCGCACCCTGCTCAACCCGGGCACGGTCGGCCTCGGTCACGCGACCGCCACGTGCCCCGCCACGATCTGCCTGACGCAGACGGAGGCCGCGCACTTCGGTCTCGGCGTGCTCGTGGTCAACGGCTGGGTGGTCCAGAACCCGTCGTTCTCCGGGTACGCGGCGATCCAGGCGTACCTCCCGTCGAAGCGGCTCGCGATCGCGGTCTCCAGCACCAAGACCGCGAACTCGCCCGAAGGCAACAACGCCGAGGTGATCGCCGAGCGCATCGCGGCGAAGCTCGCCCCGGGCACTCCCCTGTCGCTCGACTGAGACTCGACCCACCCACACCCGCACGGGACGTCATGCGCTGACTCCGACCATGGAGAGTTGGCGCATGCCCCGTGGCCGACGCCCGTCCGTCGCCCGGCGATGGCCGCCGACCTGGCCGAGGTGGAGGGGCGTTCCGTCCGGCGCGACACCGGGCCCGGGACGCCCCGGGCCCGGTGCCCTGGTAGGACCCGCCGAACCTCGGGACCGGAATTCCGGTGGATCCGGTCCCGACGGCGTTCACCTGACGGAGGGTCCCGTCGTGCAGCATGGGCATCATGAACTCGGAGCAGCCGCCGCCTCACGAACTGAAGGTCGCCCACCCGGCCACCCTGTTGCACTCGGCCGACGTACTGAACGCGAAGACGACCCTCTTCGAACTCCTCGGGCGCACCGGCGTGCCCGCGGACGAGGCCGGGCAACTGCTCGCGCTCGTCGAGGCGGGCGCCCTCGCGCAGGCGTACGGCGACATCGCCGGGATCGAGGCCGGCGCCCCGGCGGGCAAGGGGCAGCGTTACGCCTCCGGGTGGCTCGACGGCGCCCGGACGGCCGGCGACGCGCTGCTCCGCAGGGCCGACTCCGCCGTGCGGGAGGCCCTCGGCCCCGAGGCGCCCGTCCCCGACACCGCGTACGTCCACCCTCCGGTGAGCGGGGTGGACGTGGAGCGGGCGAAGGTGGCGGTGGCCCCGCTCTACCTCACGTTCACGCACCTCTCGGACCTCGACCCCGAGGTCTCGGACGACGTCCTCGTCGCCGTCCTCGGCACGATGAGCACCGCCGAGCGGGCCGGATACGCGGGCCGCCTCGACGAGTTCGCCGAGGAGCGGCGCGAACGGCTGACCCGGTTGTACGCGGAGTACGGTCCGGGCAGTGACGTCTCCATCCACGGCCGGTACTCCCTGCTCCACTCCCCCAGCAGCGTCGCCGTGCTCGAACGCCTCGTCGCGGCACCGTCCGCGCTGCGTGAGGAGTGGGACCGCGTGGAGCTGCCCCCCGTCTGGCTGGAGGGGCTCGCGAAGGCCTGGGAGGCCCAGCCCGGCGACTGACCGGCTCCGGGCCCTCCGCCCCGACACCGCTACCTCCGTACGTTCTCGGCGGTCGACTCCGGGGCCGGGTCATGGTCCGTCGCCCGGCGCTCCGCGCCTGCCTCGGTAGGGAGCTTTGTTCAGGGCTCCTTCAGGTTGTCCCCGCGAGATCAGGGCCGGGTCGGGGGAAGGTCATAGTTCATGGGTTCAGAGGTAGGTCGGGGTTCAGGGGTAGGTCAGGGGCGGTCGTCGGTGGGGAGGCGGAGGCAGGAGGCGACGACCAGGAAGGGCCACAGGGACTGCATGCAGGTGACGAGACGTTCGGCGGCGCCGGGGGCGCCCTGACGGTACGTCTCGATCAGGTACCAGACCGCCCCGAGGCCCATCAGGGCGGTCGCGGCGAGCGCGGGCGCGGGCCGTAGGCCCCAGGGGGCGGCGCGGCCGCGGTGGGCGGCCAGGACCGGCCACAGCGCCAGGAGGGCGAAGCCGACCGCGGCGGCCGAGCCGTGGCGCAGGGAGCCTCCGCTGCTGGGTGTCGGGAGCAGGGCCACCGCCAGGGACGCCACCCCACCGGCCGCGAGGGCGACCCGTCCGGCGGGCGCGGCCGGGCGCAGCCCCCAGGCGGTGAGCAGATGACAGACGCCCAGGGCGAGCAGTGCGCCGGTCATCACCCAGAAGCCCTCGGCCCCGTAGGCGGCCAGGACGCTGATCGTCTGGGTGGCGGGGTCGTAGCCGGGTCCCTCCAGCCGGCCCGCGACCACCCAGCCCGAGGCCAGCAGGACAGGGGCACACCCCGAGGAGACCAGGGCCCACCGTGGAACAGCTCGCATCGGCCCACCGTAAGCCGATCGGTCGCCGCCGCCCTGCGGACGCGGGCGGGCCGGAGTCCGAATGGGTGGCGCGGCGACCGCGACCGTGGAGCCCCTGGGGCCGGGGGGCGTCAGGCGTTCACGTTTCTGCGGAACCAGCCGTGGAACTCCTCGTTCTCGGCTCCGGCGGCCCCCGGGCGCAGCTCGGCCCGCTCGAGGGCCTTCTCCGCCTCCGCCCGCCAGGTCTCGGCGTCCGCGCGCGGCGGGGGCAGGTACGGGCCCCGCTCGGGCGCGTCGGCGGCTGCGCCGAAGAAGTCGCCGCCCTTGCGCCTGACGTCGTCCGTCCCCCAGGCGCGGCCCGAGCCGTTCCGCTCCACCTTCTGCAGGTGGGGGATGTGCTTGGCGCAGTGGATGTACGCCTCCTCGACGGTGACCTCCACCCACGCCTGCGCACGCCGGCCCGGTACGGGGTCGACGGGGAGCCCGGCGTGGGCGCGGCGCATGGCGTCGTCCGGCACGATCCGGGCCCGGCCGTTGACGTGGAGGCCGATGCGGTCCCGCAGGAAGTCCATCATGAGGATGCCGACGTGGGCGTTCTCCTCGATGTTGCCGAGGCTGGCGTGCACGCCGTTGCCCCGGTACTCCGGGTAGGCGAGGGTCCGGTCGTCCAGGACGTGGAGGAAGCCGGGCGGTCCGGCCCGGAAGGTGTTGTCGCACTCCCCGTGCCGGTCGGCGGTGGCCAGGAAGAACATCTCCTGGCGCGCCACGAACTCCCGCATGCGCGGGTTGAGCCGGTCGAGGACCTGCTCGTCGTAGAACTTGTCGGCGCGCTCGCCGGTCCCCATGCGCTGCTGGACCTGGTGTTCGCCGGCGCTGCCCGGGCGGGTGGTGCGGACCGGAGTCGGCTGCCGGTACCCGGTCTGTTCGAAAGTGCTCAATTGCGTGCCCCGACCAGTTCCTCGATGGAGTCGTGCCGTATGCGGTGGGTGGGGATGCCGATGCCGAGCAGCGTGTCGACGCCGCGCCGGATCATGCCGGGCGGTCCCGAGAGATACGCGTCGTAGGTGTGCCAGGGGCCGTACTGGCAGACCGCGTCGGGGAGTTGCCCGCACAGCTGCCCTTCGAGGCCGTCGTCGACGACCGGCCGGACCGACAGCCACGGGTGCGACTGCTGCAGCCGGAGCATGGTGTCGATGTCGTACAGATCGTGGTCGTACCGGGCCCCGTAGAAGACCTGGACGGAGCGCCGTCTGCCGTGCTGGGCGACGTCCTCGACCAGGGCCTTGATGGGCGCTATGCCGGTGCCGCCGCCGAGGCAGAGCAGGCCGTTGTCGGTGCTGTGGTCCACGGTCATGGATCCCGTGGGTGCGCCGAGGCGGATGACATGGCCCGGCCGGGCCCGGTGCACGAGGGCGTTGGAGACCCAGCCCGCGGGGACGGCCTTGACGTGGAAGGAGAGCAGTCCGTCGGAGCGGGGCGCCGAGGCGAAGGAGTAGTGCCGCCAGACGCGCGGCCACCAGGGGGTCTCCAGGGCGGTGTACTGCCCGGCGAGGAAGGGGTAGGGCTGGTCGGGGCGGACCGTGACGACCGCGACGTCCGGCGTGCGCATCTCGTGGGCGACCACCTCGGCCTGCCACCAGGCGGGGGCGCGCAGTTCGTCCACGGCCGCCGCGTCGATCATGATCTGGGAGATCGCGGTGTAGGCGCCGATCCAGGCCGCCTCGGTCCGTGGTCCCCAGCTGCGCGGGGCGTAGCGGGAGAGGGCGCCGATGAGGCACTCGCCGACGGCCGGGTAGTGCTCGGGCAGGGTGCCGTACTTCCGGTGTCCCCGGCCGAGGCCTGAAAGGTACGCGGTGAGGGTGTCGGCGTCGTCCACATGGGTCGCGGCGGTGAGCAGCGCCCCGAAGAGGCGGTCGCGCTGGGTGTCCATCGCGGCGGGGAAGAGGGCGCGCAGGTCCGGGTGCTTGAGGAAGAGCAGGGCGTAGAAGTGCCCGGTGACGGTGTGGGCGATCGGCTCGATCTCGGCGAGTGTCCGGCGCAGCAGCGCGGCGTCCGAGGTGTCCTCGGGCGGTTCTGGGGCCGGACGGGCCGGGGCACCGTTCGTTGCGCCGCTCGGGCGGCTGCTCGATGCGCCGCTCGGCCGGGTGCTCGCCGCAGGGCTCGGTATGCCGCTCGGCCGGCTGCTCGGAGCGCCGCCCGGTATCCCGCTCGTCGCACCGCCCGGCCGGCCGTTCGGTGCGCCGCTCGGTGCGCCGCTGGGTGCGCCGCTCGGTCGGGCGGCCGGTGTGCCGGCGGGTGCGCCACTCGGTCGGGCGGCCGGTGTGCCGGCGGGTGCGCCGCCCGGGCTTCGCCCGAACCAGCCGCCGCCCCGGCCCGTATCGCCTGAGCTCTCGTTGTCGGCCGACGTGTGGGTCGGACCATCCATCGGTTTGCCTCGCCTCGAACGTCTTTCGGTCGGACTTCGCGCGTGGGGTCCGAGTGTGCCCCGCTTTACCTCTCCCTTTCGGAATTCCTGACGAACACACCCGTCCGTTCGAAAGTGCTGCTATGCCGCACTCAACAAGGGCACGGGTGTGCGAACGCGGTCGACCATACCTCGGGGGCGGGATTCCATAAAGGCACTCCGCGCCCCCTCGCCACCACCCCGAGTTCCCCGCGACCTGCAATACCTCGCGGAAATTCTCACCGTTTGTTCGCGGTCTCTTCACCTGCCGCGAGCCGCTGCCACAGGAATGTGTGCATCAGGGCGCTGTTGTGCGCGGCCTGTTCGTTGTCGCTCGCGCCCGCGTGGCCTCCGCCGGTGTTCTCGTGGAGCAGCACCGGGTGCCCGAGCTCGCGCAGCCGTGCGGCCGTCTTGCGGGCGTGGCCCGGGTGGACGCGGTCGTCGCGGGTGGAGGTCATCAGCAGGACCGGCGGGTAGCCGCGGTCCGCGGCGAGTTGGTGGTAGGGGGAGAGCGCGCGCAGGTGGGGCAGGTCGGCCTCGTCGTCCGGGTCGCCGTACTCGGCGATCCAGGACGCGCCGGCGAGGAGCCGGTGGAAGCGGGTCATGTCGAGCAGCGGTACCTGGGCGACGATCGCCCCGAACAGCTCGGGGTGGCGGGTGAGCATCGCGCCCATGAGCAGACCGCCGTTGCTGCCTCCGGCGGCTCCGAGCATCGCCGGGGTGGTGATGCCGCGTGCGACGAGGTCCTCGGCGACGGCCGCGAAGTCCTCGAAGGCCCGCGGCCTGTTCGCGCCCAGGGCTGCCTGGTGCCAGTCCGGTCCGTACTCCCCGCCGCCCCGGATGTTCGCGATCACGTACGTGCCGCCCCGCTCCAGCCAGGCCCGGCCGCGCACCGATCCGTAGCCGGGGGTGAGGGAGACCTCGAAGCCGCCGTAGCCGTAGAGGAGCGTGGGCCCGGGGCCGGTGGAGGTGCGGTCCGGGCCGATGACGAAGTACGGCACCCGGGTGCCGTCCGGGGAGGTGGCGAAGAACTGGTCCACCGCGAGGCCGGCCGTCTCGAAGCGCGCCGGGGCCTGCTTGAGGATCTCCGTGTCCCCGCCGATGCGTCCCCGGTAGAGGGTGGAGGGCTGCAGGAACCCGGACACGTCCAGGAAGTACTCGTCGGAGACGTCGGGGTCCGTGTCCACGACGGTGACGGCGGACAGCGGCGGTACGTCGGTGAGCGGCCGGCGCGTCCAGCCGCCGCCTCCGGCGCCGGGGGTGAGGACCTCGATACGGGCGCTGACGTCGCGCATCGTCTCCAGGAGGAGGTGATGGCGGGTCCACGAGTGCCCGGCGAGGGCGGTCCGCTCGTCCGGGGTGAAGAGCACCTCGTGGGTGCGGTCGCCCGCCAGGAAGGCGTCGAAGTCGAAGGCGAGGAGGGAGCCGGCAGGCCGGCCGAGCCAGTCGGACTTCAGGGTGACGATCAGGTGCCGGCGGTGGGCGTACGCCCGGGCGTCGTCGGGGACGTCGATCTTCACGAGTCCGTCGTCGGCGGTCAGGAGGTACGTCTCGCTGCGGTAGAAGTCCCGCGCGCGGCCGACGAAGTCCCGCTCGAATCCGGGTGTCGTGTCGCGCAGCCCCCAGGCCGACACGTCCCCCGGCTCGGCCTCGTAGACCACGGCGGCGGACTCCAGGGGGGTGCCCCGGCGCCATCTGCGTACCGTACGGGGATAGCCCGATTCGGTCAGCGAGCCGGGCCCGAGGTCCGTGCCGACGAAGACGGTGTCGGCGTCGATCCATCCGATCCGCGTCTTCGCCTCCGCGACCGTGAATCCGTCCTCGACGAAGGCCCGGGCGGCGAGGTCGAATTCGCGGACCTCCACGGCGTCCCCGCCGTCGCGCGAGAGGCACACCAGGGCGAGGTCGTCCTCGGGGCGGCGCACCCGGGCTCCGGCCCACACCCACTTCTCGCCCTCGGCGGCCGCGAGCGCGTCGACGTCGAGGAGGACCTCCCACTCCGGGTCGTCCTTGCGGTACCGCTCCAGCGTCGTGCGCCGCCACAGTCCCCGCACATGGTCGGCGTCCCGCCAGAAGTTGTAGAGGAACGCGCCGCGCCGGGTGGTGTACGGAATGCGGTCCGACGCGTCCAGCGCCTCCCGCAGCCGTTCCTTGAGGGCGGCGAAGCCGTCGTCGGCGGCGAGGGCTGCCGCGGTCTCGGCGTTCCGCTCGGCCACCCACGCCAGAGCGGCCTCGCCCTCGACATCTTCGAGCCACAGGTACGGGTCTTCATCGGTCATCCCCGCATTGTGCAGGCGTTCGCCCCCGCGCACCTGCCGAAAACCTGCACAACGTGCGTGTGTTGACGTCGACCGCCTTCACCGTTCCTCGACCCGGACGGTTCGGGACGCGTCGGGTCGGCGTCGATCTGTCCGTTTGGTTCCCCGCCCGCGCAGGACCCTCGGAATGTGTTACTCGATCCTGCGGAGAAGATGTCGGCGTTCCGTGAATATGGCCGCACGGCCGTTTCCCCAGCAACACAACCGTTCACGTGGCGGCGTCAAGGGAATTGGTCCACTCACCCGTTCGCGTGCTTTGATCGGCCCGCTGCGGCCGCAGAGAAACGGATTCCCCCCAACAAATGAAGGGTGCGCATCATGCGTCACGACCTTGAGACCGTTGAGATCTCCGACGCCGACCTGGACGCCGTGTCCGGCGGTCTGGTCTCCGTCTCCGGTGGCCTCGGCGGCGCCGTGACCAGCGACGTCACCGGCCTGCTCGGCACCGTCGGCTCGCTCCAGACGGTCCAGGGCGTCCAGGCCATCGCCACCGGCGTCCCCGGCCTGGCCCAGGGCCTCACCGGCGTCTCGGTGAACGCGTCCGGCATCACCGGTGTCGCCGGCCTCTGAGCCGAATACCGCCCACGAACCCCGGAGCCTTCCCGGTTCCGGGGTTCGTGGGCACCCCCGTGCCCGCCCCGTCCGAAATGCAGTCGAGGGAATAGTCCGTGCAGTTCCGCCAGAAGGCGCTTTCCAAGCTGCAATCGCCCGAAGAGCTCGATGTGCCCGTGCGCTTCGCACGCCCGCCGGGCCGTCTGGTGCTGGCCGTCACGGTCGTCGTCATGGCCGTCGCCGGCTATTGGGCCCTCACCGGCACGGTGACCTCCAAGCTGAGCGCGCCCGGCGTCCTCACCCACGCCGAGGGCAGTTACCTGCTGCAGAGTCCGATCTCCGGGCAGGTCACCGACGTCCTCGTCGAGGAGGGCCGGCCCGTCTCCCCCGGCGCACCGGTGCTGACCGTCCGTACGGACCAGGGGGACCGGCCCGTGCGCGCGGTGGCGGGCGGACGGGTGACCACGCTCTTCGCCAGGACCGGACAGGTCGTCACCACCGGGGCGGACGTGGCGACGGTGGAGCGCGTGACCGACCAGGACGCCCCGTTGGTCGCCGTCCTGTACCTCCCGGGCGAGAGCGCCGCGACGGTCCGGGTGGGCGCGTCGGTCGACCTCGGTGTCCAGTCAGCCCCGCGCGACCGTTTCGGCGTCCTGCGGGGCCACGTCAAGGCGGTGAGCCGCATCCCGCAGACGCGGGAGCAGATCGGCTCCTTCCTCGGTGACAGCGGCCTCGCCGCGCAGTTCGCCCAGCAGGGCAACCCGGTCGCGGTCCTGATCTCCCTCGACCGCTCTGCCGCGACCGCCTCCGGTTACGCCTGGTCCTCCACGGACGGCCCGCCGCACGCGATCGACTCCGGTACGCCCGTCACGGGCGCCGTCCATCTCTCCGCGCAGCGGCCCGTCGACTGGCTGCTGCCGTGAGCGCGCCGCCGGAGTCCGCGCAGGGCCGCTCGCGCTCCCGGTCCGGGACGCGGGCCTCGTCACGCCGGCTCCCGCCCGCCCGGCGCCGACGCGCGCCCGTCCCCACGGGCCGCCGCACCCGGACCGTGCGCACCCCGACCGTGCTCCAGATGGAGGCCGTCGAGTGCGGCGCGGCCGCCCTGGCGATGGTGCTCGGCCACCACGGTCGCTTCGTCGCGCTCGAGGAGCTGCGCATCGCCTGCGGGGTCTCGCGCGACGGTTCCCGGGCGAGCAACCTCCTGAAGGCGGCGCGCGGTTACGGCCTCCAGGCCAAGGGCATGCAGATGGACCTGGCCGCCCTCGCCGAGGTGGCCGCCCCGGCCGTCCTGTTCTGGGAGTTCAACCACTACGTCGTCTACGACGGCATGGGGCGCCGCTTCGGCCGCAGGGGCGTGTACGTCAACGACCCCGGCAAGGGACGCCGGTTCGTCCCCATGGAGGAGTTCGACACGAGCTTCACCGGGATCGTGCTCACCTTCGAGCCGGGGCCGGGGTTCCGGCGCGGCGGGCGCAGGCCGGGTGTCATGGGCGGGCTGCCGGCCCGGCTGCGCGGCACGTCCGGCACCATGGCCGCCGCCGTCGTCTCCAGCCTGCTGCTCGTGGTCGTCGGCGCGTGGGTGCCCGCGCTGAGCCGTACGTACATCGACATGTTCCTCATCGGGAACCAGACCTCGCTGCTCGGCGTGCTGTTCGCGGCGATGGCGACCACACTCGTCCTCACCGCGACACTCACCGCGCTGCAGCAGGCCAATCTGCTGCGCGGGCGGATCATCTCCTCCACCCTGGGCAGCGCCCGCTTCCTCCGGCACCTGCTCAGACTCCCCCTCACGTTCTACGCCCAGCGCAACCCGGCCGACCTGGTGCAGCGGCTGCAGTCCAACGACGCGGTCGCCGAGACCCTCGCCCGCGACCTGGCCGCGGCGGGCGTGGACGCCGTCGTGGTGCTGCTCTACGCGGTGCTGCTGTGGACGTACGACCCGCAACTCACCGTCGTCGGGGTGCTGATCGCGCTGCTCAACGTGGTGGCCATGCGGATCGTGCTCCATCTGCGGGCCACCGGCACGCAGAAGCTGCGCGCCGAGAGCGCCCGGCTGACCAACACCGCGTACAGCGGCCTGCAGCTGATCGAGACGATGAAGGCCACCGGCGGCGAGAACGGCTTCTTCCGCCGCTGGGCCGGGCAGCACGCGACCACCCTCGACGTGCAGCAGCGGCTCGGTGTGCCGAGCGCCTGGCTGGCGGTCGTCGCGCCCACCCTGGCCGCGCTCAACAGCGCGCTGATCCTGATGATCGGCGGCCTGCGGGCGGTGGAGGGCCATCTCACCGTCGGTCTCCTCGTCGCCTTCCAGGCCCTGGTGACCAGCTTCACCGCGCCGATCACCCGTCTCAACGGCGTGGCCGGCCGGATCCAGGACTTCGCCGCCGACGTCGCCCGCCTCAAGGACGTCGAGAACTTCCCCGTCGACCCGGTGTACACCCGGCGCGAACCACCGGCCAGGACCCGCCGGCTCAAGGGCCATGTGGAGCTCGACGGCATCACCTTCGGCTACAGCCCGCTGGACGCCCCGCTGCTCACGGGCTTCTCGCTCTCGGTCGGCCCCGGGCAGCAGGTGGCGCTCGTGGGTGGCTCCGGGAGCGGCAAGTCGACCGTCTCCCGGCTGATCTCGGGCCTGTACGCCCCGTGGGAGGGTGCCGTACGGATCGACGGGATGCGTCTGGAGGACATTCCGCGCGGGGCGCTGGCCGCCTCCGTCTCCTTCGTCGACCAGGACATCTTCCTCTTCGAGGGCACCATCCGCGACAACATCGCGCTGTGGGACCCCTCCGTCCCCGACGAGGCCGTGGTCGCCGCCCTGGAGGACGCCGCCGTGTACGACGTGGTCGCCCGGCGCCCCGGGGGCATCCACAGCCGCGTGGAGCAGGACGGCCGGAACTTCTCCGGCGGGCAGCGTCAGCGCCTGGAGATCGCCCGGGCGCTCGTGCGCCGCCCCAGCGTCATGGTCCTCGACGAGGTCACCAGCGCCCTGGACGCGGCGACCGAGCAGGTCATCATCGACAACCTGCGGCGCCGGGGCTGCGCCTGCGTGGTCATCGCCCACCGGCTGAGCACGGTGCGGGACAGCGACGAGATCCTCGTGCTCGACCGGGGCACGGTCGTGGAGCGCGGCCGGCACGCCCAGCTGGTCGCAGCCGGGGGCGCGTACGCCGAACTCGTCAAGGAGCACTGAGGTGACGTTCCCTCACCAGCCCACGGCCGTCACCGCCCCCGTCGTCCCGGTCGGCCCCGTCGACCCCGTCGTCGCGGCGCTCGGCGGGCTCGGCACGGTGGTCGACTGCACCGGCCTGAGCAGCGTCTCCCTCGAAGGCCCGCACGTGCTGTGGCTCGTCGTCGACGGCGCCGTGGACCTGTTCGCCGTCGACGCCGCGCAGCTCGGCCCCTGGCACTTCCTGGGCCGCCTGGAGGCGGGCACCTTGCTGCTCGGCCCTGTGGAAGGACCCGCGCACACGCTCATCGGACGCCCCTTGGAGGGGTGCGTGCTGCGCCGCGTGGAGCTGCGCGAACTGCAGGCCTACGGAGGTCAGGGCTACGAGGGCCAGGCGTACGGCGGGCAGTGGTACGGCGGGCAGTGGTACGCCGACCAGGACCCGTACGGTACCGCCGAGCCGCGGCTGAGCCCGCTGGAGCATGCCTTCGCGCTCGGCGTCGGGCGCGGCCTGCGCGTGCTGTACCAGGCGCCGTTGGACGGTCGCGCGGGCAACGAGCCCGGCGGTGCGGACGACGACATCCTCTGGATGCAGATCGCCCCCGGCAGCGTCCTCTACGGAGCCGCGTACGAGGGGTACGGGGACGACGCCGCCGGAACCCTGCTCGTCGATCCGACGATGTGGCAGGGGATGGTCGACCAGCAGTACCGGCTGCTGTACGCCCTGGACAGCTGGATCGAGCAGCTGGAGCGCGCCCACGAGGACCGTACGGCGGCCGGCATCGAGGCCGGCCGGGCGGCCCGTACCCAGGCGGACCGGACGCTGCTCGCCTCCATCGACAGGTCGGGGACGCCGGGCGGGTCGGGCCGGGGCTCCGACGGGCGCGGCTCCGACGGGCGGGGCTCCGACGGGCGCGCGAGCGACGACGCGACGTACGCCGTCTGCCGTCTGGTCGCCGAGGAGGCCCGGATCACGCTGGCCGGTGCGGCGGAGGCGAGCGGCCTCCCCGGACGCCTCGACCCCGTCGAGCGCATCGCGCTCGCCTCGCGGATCCGCACCCGGGTCGTCCGGCTCGACGGCCGCTGGTGGCGGGAGTACAGCGGGCCGCTGGTGGGGCGGCGGGAGGCGGACGAGGCCCCGGTCGCGCTGCTGTGGCGGCGCGGCCGGTACGAGATCGTCGACCCGGCCACGGGCGCGCGCGAGCGCGTCGGGAAGGCCACCGCCGCCTCCGTCGCGCCGCGCGCGGTCATGTTCTACCGTCCGCTGCCCGACCGGCCGTTGGGCCTGCTCGGGCTGCTCCGCTTCAGCGTGCGGGGCACCCGCGCGGAGCTGCGTACGCTGCTGCTCTCCGGTCTGGTGGCGGTCGGTCTGGGCGCGCTGGTGCCGATCGCCACGGGCAAGGTGCTCGGCGAGTACGTGCCCCGGGGCGAGACCGGGCTCATCGTGCAGACCGCACTCGCGATCCTGGCGACGGCCGTCGTCTCGGCCTCCTTCATGCTGCTGCAGAACGTCTCCATCCTGCGTCTGGAGGGCCGGATCGAGGCCACCCTCCAGCCCGCCGTCTGGGACCGGCTGCTGCGCCTGCCGACCCGGTTCTTCGCGGGCCGCTCCACCGGTGAGCTGGCCAGTGCGGCGATGGGCATCAGCGCCATCCGCAGGGTGCTGTCCGGCATCGGCCCCGTGCTCGTCCAGGCCGGCACCGTCGGCGCGATGAACCTGGTCCTGCTGCTCGTGTACAGCGTGCCCCTGGCCCTTGCGGCGTTGGCCATGCTGGTCGTCGTAGCGGCCGTGTTCCTGGGCCTGGGGCTGTGGCAGCTGCGGTACCAGCGGCGCCTCGTCCGGCTCGGCAACAAGCTCAACAACCAGGCGTTCCAGACCCTGCGCGGGCTGCCCAAGCTGCGGGTCGCGGCGGCCGAGAGCTTCGCGTACGCGGCCTGGGCGCGCGAGTTCGCCCGGACCCGGGAGCTGCAGCAGCGCGTCGGGCGGATCACGAACGTCCTGACGGTGCTCGGCGCGGTCTGTCTGCCGCTGTGCACGCTCGTGATGTTCATGCTGCTCGCCGGGCCGGCCCGGGGGTCGATGTCCGCCAGTGAGTTCCTCACGTTCAGCACCGCCGTGACGATGCTGCTGTCGGCGGTCACGCAGCTGACCGGCTCGCTCCTGTCCGCAGCCGCCGTGCAGCCGATGTTCGAACAGGTCAGGCCGGTCTTCCAGGAGACGCCCGAGGTACGCGGCTCCAGCGCCCAGCCGGGTGAGCTGAGCGGGGCGATCGAGGCCGAGGACCTGTCCTTCCGCTACACCGACGACGGGCCCCTGGTCCTCGACGGTGTCGACTTCCGGGTGCGTCCGGGCGAGTTCGTGGCGGTCGTCGGCGCCAGCGGCTGCGGCAAGTCGACGCTGCTGCGGCTGCTGATCGGCTTCGACCGGCCCTCGTCCGGAAGCGTGCGCTACGACGGGCAGGACCTGGCGGCGCTCGACCAGGCGGCCGTGCGCCGGCAGTGCGGTGTCGTGCTGCAGAACGCGCAGCCGTTCTCCGGCACGATCCTCGACTGCATCTGCGGCGCCGAGACGTTCCCCCTCGAAGACGCGTGGGCGGCGGCCGCGTTGGCGGGCCTCGCCGAGGACATCAAGGCGATGCCGATGGGGATGCACACGATGCTGTCCGACGGCGGCGGCACGATCTCGGGCGGGCAGCGACAGCGGTTGATGATCGCCCAGGCGCTGATCCGCAGGCCCCGGATCCTCTTCTTCGACGAGGCCACGAGCGCGCTGGACAACGAGGCGCAGCGGGTGGTGATCGAGTCCACCCGGGCCCTGAACGCGACCCGGGTGGTGATCGCCCACCGCCTGTCCACGATCATGGACGCCGACCGGGTGATCGCCATGGCGGACGGCCGGATCGTCCAGCAGGGGTCACCCGCCGAGCTGCTCGCGGACACGACCGGGCTCTTCCACGAACTGGTCCGCCGTCAGCTGCGCTGATCCTGCTCCCGCAGGCCACGGGCCAGGTAGAGGCCGGTGGCCAGGGCGAGCAGGGTCACGCAGGCGGTGAAGATCAGCCCTGCTGCGTCCAGGCCGAGCCACATCGTCAACGCGCCGACGCCCACGACCGGCAGGGAGATGCCGGTGTAGGCGACGACGAAGAACGAGGAGACCGTCGCCGCCCGGTGCGCCGCCGGGGCCGCCTCGCCGACGGCGGTCAGTCCCGCGCGGAAGGCGAGCCCCTGGCCGATCCCGCCGCAGACCGCGCCGGCGATCAGCAGCGGGAGCGACTCCGCCCACAGGGACGCGCCGACGAGGAGGAGACCGAGCACGAGCACCAGGCAGCCGAGCGGCAGGGCGACGCGCCCGGGCATCCGGGCCGTCCACGACTGGCCCACGGTCGAGGAGAGGAACACCGAGAAGACCACGATGCCCGAGACGGCGTGGTTGGTGATGTCGAGGGTCTGCGCGACGAAGCTCGGCGCCACGGCGGTGAAGAGACCGAGCAGGGCGAATCCGGCGAAGGCGGCGAGCGCCGAGGGCGTGAAGACGGCTCGGACCTCCGGAGGCACGTACAGACCCTGCGGCCTCGGACGGGTCCTGAGCCGTGGATGCTCGACGGTCTCCGGCAGGAACAGGACGATGACGCAGGCCACGGCGACCAGGCCGATGTGGACGAGGAACGGCAGAGACAGCGGATTCGGGGCGTACTCCGCGAGGAGTCCGGCGAGCAGTGGTCCGCACCCGAGGCCGCCCATGTTCGCGGCGGTCGCGGCGAAGCCCGCGCGGGACTTGCGCTCCGGCCGCGCGAGCTCGAGGACGGTGACCGTGCCCGCCCCGCTCAACAGCCCGGCCGAGAAGCCCGAGAGCAGCCGGCCGGCGAACAGGAACGGCAGTCCGCCCTCGAACAGGAAGCAGAGCGCGCTGGCGGCGGCGAACCCCAGGGCCGCCCACAGGACGGGCCGGCGGCCCACCCGGTCGGAGTGGTTGCCCACGAGGAGGAGGGTGGCGATGACTCCGACGGCGTAGCTGGCGAAGATGACCGTCACCATCAGCTCGGAGAAGCCCAGCTCCTCGCGGTAGAGACCGTACAGCGGGGTGGGCAGCGTCGTGCCGGCCATGCCGATGGCGAAGACGACGGCGGCCGCGAGGTAGCCGAGGTGCCACCGCTGACGGGCGGTGCCGCGGGTGGTCGGAGCGGAGGCGCGGGTCACGTCGACGACTCCTCCCCCTGCGCCAGCGCGAACACGCCGACGACGATCAGACCGACGCCCAGGAACTCCGGGACCAGCCACCAGCCCACGCGTACGTCCTCCTCGTAGATCAGGATGCCCAGCATCAGGCTCACCGTGGCGTCGCCCAGCGTGAGCGCGGGCTGGGAGGCGACCAGGGGTCCGCCCTGCATGGCGTGTTCGAGCAGCAGGAGGGCCGCGATCCCGGCCGCGCAGAAGGCGTACGTCTGCCAGGCCGTCAGGAAGGCGGGCAGGCCACCGTCGTCCAGGATGTGCATGGAGGTCTTCATCAGGCCCGCGGTGAGGGCGTAACAGATCGCGGTGGCGGCGCCGAGGCACCCGGCGCGGGCGCGGCCCGCCGGCCTGCGCAACCCGGCCACCGTCAGGGCCACGACCGCGGCGGCGGCGACCACGAGCGCCGGGATCCAGCGGTCGAGCGCCACGTGCGTCCGGTTTCCGTCGGGCGAGGCGGCCATGAGCGCCACCCCCAGGCCGACCACCACCGCAGCCACGGCGCCCCACTGTGCCGTCGGCAGCCGCTCGCGTGTCATCAGTGAGGCGATCAGCAGCGCGAGCGGCAGCTCGAGGACGAACAGCGGCTGTACGAGCGAGAGGGGGCCGGTCGCCAGGGCCGCCGCCTGACCCACACCGGCGACGATCACGGCGAGGATGCCGGCGAGCCAGAGCGGTCGCTTCAGCAGATCGAGGATCAGACCGGGCCGGAACGAGTCGGTCTGACGGACGGTGAGCGCGGCACGGCGCTGCAGCACCGTGGCGAGCGCGTTGCTGAACGCGGCGCACACGGCGAAGAGAACCGGCAGGACGACACTCACCTCCCGATCCTCACCGCCGCCGCCGAACGGCCGGGCGCCGACACCGACGGGGGCGCGCGGTTCACCCGGTACGCGCCCGTCGTGCGGCCGGTCGGCCGAATACCGGGCCGCGCGCGTGGCCCGCCGGGCCCGTGGTGGTACGTCGTCGGACATGCAGCCTGGCACACCGCCGCAGGTGATCCCGTTCCTCCGCACCGCCGCCGCCTACGCCTGGCGTCTGCTCGTCGTCGGCGCGCTGGTGTACAGCCTGTTCGCCCTGCTCGGGCGCTTCCACGAGATCGGGGTGGCCGTCTTCCTCGGTCTGGTGATCACCGCGCTGCTGCGTCCGGTGGCGGACGTGGTCGCCCGCTGGCTGCCCCGCCCGCTGGCGGTCACCCTCACCCTCCTCGGGAGCATCGCCCTGGTCCTGGGCGTTCTGGCGCTGGTCGGTGAGGCGGTGGAGGGCGAGCGGACGACGCTGGTACGGGAGTTCCGGGACGGCATCGACCGGATCGAGGACTGGCTGGAGCGGCCGCCGTTCCATGTGAACCCGGAGGCGCTCTCGGATGTGCAGAGCAGGATCGGACAGTTCCTCTCCAGCCACCGCTCGACCCTGGTCAGCGAGGCGGTGAGCGGCGCCCACCGGCTGGTGGCGGTCCTCACGACGCTCGCCCTCGCGCTGTTCTGCTCGGTGTTCTTCATCCACTCGGGAGACCGGCAGTGGGTGTGGCTGCGGGAGCAGCTGCCGGGGACGGTGCGCGAGCGCATGGACATCGGCGGCCGGGCGGCCTGGCGTACGTTCACGGGGTACACGCACGGCATCGTGCTGGTCGCCGCGGTGAACGCGATCCTCGTGGGGCTCGCCCTCTGGCTCCTCGGGGTGCCACTGGCGGTCCCGCTGGCACTCCTGGAGTTCGTCGCCGCCTTCGTGCCGCTGATCGGTTCGCCGATCGCGCTCGCGGTGGCCGCCGTCGTGGCACTGGCCTCGCAGGGCCCCTGGGTGGCGGCGATCGTGGTCGGCCTGATCGTGGTCATCGGCCAGATCGAGGGCCATCTGCTGCACCCGCTCGTGATGAGCTGGGCGGTACGGCTGCACCCGCTGGTGGTGGCGATCTCGGTGATCGCGGGCGCGATCGCCGCGGGTGTGGTGGGCGCGGTGGTGGCGGTGCCGCTGGTGTCGGTGATCTGGTCGGTACGTACGGCGCTGCGGGACGGGGGCGGCGGGAAGGACGAGGGGGCGAGCGGGACGGACGACGAGGAAGCGGGCGAGGGGACGGGCGGGGCGACGGGTGAGGTGACGGACGGGGAGGGCGGTGGGGCGACCGGCCCGGCGACGGCGGGGTGAGTCCGGCGGGGCCGTTCCCGACTCGTGGCCGTGCGGTCGTGCACAGTGAGGTCATGGACGTCGAGCAGGTCATCGATGAGCTGTACGGGGTGGCACCGGGCGAGTTCGTCGCGGCAAGGGACGCGCGGGCGGCCGAGGCGCGGAGCGCCGAGGACCCGGTCGCCGCGAAGCGCATCGCGGCCCTGCGCCGGCCGACCCTCGCCGCCTGGGCCTCGAACCGCTTCGTACGGGAACGGCCGGACGATGTGGGGCGGCTGCTGGCCCTGGGCGAGACGCTCCGGGAGGCCCACCGGCTCCTGGACCCGACGACGTTCCGCGAGGCGGCCGGGCAGCAGAACAAGGTGATCGCCGCCGAGGTCCGCGCGACGGCGGCGCTCGCCGAGGAGGCGGGCCATCCGTTGAGCGCCTCGGTCAGGGACGAGGTCGAGCAGCTCCTCCGCGCGGTCCTGGCCGACCCGGACATCGCGGCGGAGTGGTCGGCGGGCCGGCTGACGAAGCCCCCGGAGGCACCGGTCGGCTTCGGCGGCATCACGCCGGAGAGCCTCCCGCCGCGCCCGCCGGCGCCGCCCAAACCCGACACCGGAGCCCGCGCGGCGGCGGAGAAGGCGGCCGCAGAGGCGGCGCGCAAGGACGAGGAGCTCCGCTCCGCGGAGGCCGACGCCACCGAGGCGGACGCCCGCGTGAGCCGCCTGGAGGAGGAGCTTCGCCAGGCCCGGTCGGACCGGCGTGCGGCCCGGGCGGCGGTGGCGAAGGCCTCGGACGCGGCGCGCGAAGCCCACGCCCGGGCGAACGAGGCCCGCACCGACCGGGCGTGACGGTCGTGCGAGGATTTGGATCATGGAACGTGGAGACGCGTGGAGCGCGGGACCGGTCGGCGGGGCGGACACGGGCCGCGACGAGCTGCTGCGGGTGGCGGAACGGGCGGCTCGGGCGACCCGTGGACTGACGGACGGCCAGGTCGTGACGGCGGCCGTCGTGTGCGAGTTGTGCGGCTCGGGGGACTTCGCGTCGGCCGAGTTCGAGGTGTGGGACGGCGAGTGTTACTGCGTGGGCTGTCTCCTGCCGATCGGGGTGCGGGACGGCGACGTCCTGGCCCGCACCTTCCGACGGCCCGACGCGCCCCCATGGACCCTCGCACCCACGGAGGCACCCGGCATGCCCGCCCGGCCGGCGGAGTACTTCAAGTGCCCCGAGGGGCACGGCCTGTTCCAGGTCGCGGTCGCGCTGGTCCTCGACGGGGACGCGGCGGTGCAGGCGATCTCGGTCGGCCTGCGCTGCCCGGAGGACGGCGGGCTGCACCTGTTCATCGACAACGCGCAGGTGACGTCGATGAGGGCCTGAAGGCCCTCACCCCACCGACAGCCGCTCCGCCTACCTCAGCCCCCGAAGGGAACGCTCGGGAGTCCCCGTCCCGCGTCGCGCAGCACCAGCAGCGAGCCGGAGAGTGGGTGGGGGCGGTGCAGGCCGGTGCGGGCCGTCGTGATGTAGAGGTCGCGGAGGTCGGGGCCGCCGAAGGCGCAGGCCGTGGGGCGCCGTACCGGGAGGGGGACGACGCGGTCCAGGGCGCCGTCCGGCGTGTACCGGCGGAGCTGGGCGCCGTCCCAGAGGGCGACCCACACGCAGCCGTCCGCGTCGACCGTGAGCCCGTCGGGGAAGCCCGCGCCCGCTTCGATCGTCGCGAACGGGCGCCGGTGCGTGGCGAGTTCGAGGTCGGCCGGGCAGACGTCGATGCGGCGGGTGGGGCTGTCGACGTAGTAGAGGAGGGAGCCGTCCGGGCTCCAGCCGATGCCGTTGCTGACCGTCACCGAGGGGAGCGTCTCGCGGGCGGTCCCGTCGGGTGAGAGGCGGACCAGGGTGCCGCCGCCGGGCGCCTCGTCGTAGCGCATGGTGCCCGCCCAGAGCGCTCCGTCGGGGGCGACGGCCGCGTCGTTGCCGCGCCGGCCCGGCACGGGGTCGCGCAGCAGCCAGGTGAAGGAGCCGTCGGGGCCGTAACTCCCCACGCCGTCCCTGAGGTTGAGGACGAGTCCGCCGCCCGCGCGCGGTTTCGCCGCGCCGACGTGCTGCTCGGTGGCCATGACGGTACGCCGGCCCGTCTCCGGCGCGTACGTGTGGACGCGCGAGCCGAGGATGTCGACCCAGATCAGCCGTCGCGCGGCCGCGTCCCAGGTGGGCCCCTCCCCCAGCGCGGCCTGTTCCCGTACGGCGACGGCGAGTTCGGCCCTCATCGGGTGGACCGGTGACCGAGCCGTACGGAGAGGTCGGCGGCGCCCTTGGCTGCCAGTTCGGCGAGGTCCCGCTCGCGGGCCTCGCTCCACCGGATCACGGGGACGGAGACGGAGAGCGCCGCGACGACGCGGCCCGCGCTGTCGCGGACGGGTGCGGCGACGCAGCTGACGTCGGGGTTGGACTCCCGGTGCTCGACGGCGATCCCCCGCTCGCGGATCTCGGCGAGGGCCGTCCGGAGCGCGTCGTGGGCCGTGATGCTGTGCGGGGTCATCGCGACGAGTTCGCGCCCGTCGATACGGCTGTCCAGCTCGGCCGGGGGCAGCGAGGCGAGCAACATCTTGCCGACGGCGGTGCAGTGGGCGGGGAGCCGACGGCCGGCGGCGGAGACCATGCGGACGGCGTGGGTGGAGTCCACCTTGGCGATGTAGATGACGTCGGTGTCCTCCAGGAGCGCGACGTGCACGGTCTCGTCGCAGATCTCGGCGACCTCGCGCGCGACCTGGCGCCCCTCGGCGGCGAGGTCGAGCTGCTCGGCGTACCGGCTGCCCAGCTGGTAGGTGCGCACGCCGAGGCGGTAGCGGCCGGGGTGTTCGGGGGCGGGTACGAGGTAGTGGCGGGCGGCCAGCGTGGTGAGCAGTTCGTGCACCGTGGTGCGTGGAAGGCCTAGCCTGCGGACGACGTCCGGAGCGGCGAGCGTCTCCTCGCCCGTCAGGAACAGCTCCAGTATGTCCAGCGCTCTTGCCACTGCGGGAACCTGGCGTCCCATCGCCGCTCACCCACCCCTCGTGTCGACGTCGTTCGGTATTCCGGCCGGTGGCCGATATCGCGAACACAGGCTAACCACAGGCAGCTTGAGCGGGCAATGGTCGTGCAGCCCGTTGACATGACTCGGACCAGCCCCTACGGTCACGCCTACATTTCGAACGTGTGACGAAATTTCGAACGAGATCGAGGGGCATCTGCCGTGCGCATCACGGGAATCAGCACTCATGTCGTCGGAACCCCCTGGCGCAATCTCACCTATGTGCTCGTCCACACCGACGAGGGCCTGACCGGTGTGGGCGAGACTCGCATGCTCGGCCACACCGACGCACTGCTCGGCTACCTCCGCGAGGCCGAGGCCAACCACATCGCCGGGTCCGACCCGTTCGCGATCGAGGACCTCGTCCGCCGGATGAAGTACGGGGACTTCGGGCGGGCCGGCGAGATCGTGATGTCGGGCATCGCGGTGGTCGAGATGGCCTGTTGGGACATCAAGGGCAAGGCGCTCGGCGTACCGGTCTGGCAGCTGCTCGGCGGAAAGGTGAACGACAAGGTCAAGGCCTACGCCAACGGCTGGTACACCACCGAGCGGACCCCGGACGCCTACCACAAGGCCGCCCGCGCGGTCGTCGAGCGGGGCTACCAGGCCCTGAAGATCGACCCGTTCGGCACCGGACACCTCGAACTCTCCCACCAGGACTCGCTGTACGCGATCTCCCTGATCGAGGCGGTACGGGACGCGATCGGTCCCGACGCCGAGCTGATGCTGGAGATGCACGGCCGGTTCGCCCCGGCCACAGCGATCCGGCTGGCCCGCGAGATGGCGCCGTTCCGCCCGGCCTGGCTGGAGGAACCGGTCCCACCGGAGAACCTGAAGGCGCTGGAGAAAGTGGCGGCGAAGGTGGACCTCCCGATCGCGACGGGTGAACGCATCCACGACCGGATCGAGTTCCGCGAGCTGTTCGAGAGCCAGGCCGCCGACATCCTCCAGCCGGACGTCGGCCACCTGGGCGGCATCTGGGAGACCCGGAAACTGGCCGCGACCGCCGAGACGCACCACATGATGGTCGCCCCGCACAACGTCGGCGGCCCGGTACTCACCGCCGCCTCCCTCCAAGTCGGCTTCACCACCCCGAACTTCAAGATCCTGGAGCACTTCAACGACTTCGCGGACGCGGAGATCAAGAAGGTGGTGAAGGGCGCCCCGCAGGTGGTGGACGGGTACTTCCACCTCTCGGACGCACCCGGTCTCGGTGTCGAGCTCGACATCGACGCGGCAGCCGAATTCCCGCAGCAGCAGGCCCGCTTCGACCTGTGGGCGGACGGCTGGGAGCGGCGCGCGCCCGCGACCCGTGGCGGCGGCGCGTGAGCCGCGCGCCGGGCGGCTCCGGCCTCGCCGTCGTGATCGACGCGCCGGGAATCCACCGGCTCGTCCCGCACGAACCGGTCCCGCCGGGCCCCGGGGAGGCTCTGGTCCGGGTGCACGCGAGCGGGATCTGCGGCAGTGACCGCGAGGTGTACGGCGGCACCCGGCCCGAGGGGTACGTGCGCTATCCGGTCGTCCCGGGCCACGAGTGGTCGGGCACGGTGGCCGAGGTCGGCGCGGGCGTCCCGGACGGGCTCGTCGGCAGGAAGGTGGTCGGTGAGGGCTTCCGCGCGTGCCAACTCTGCGAACGTTGTCATACGGGTGACACCACGCTCTGTACGGCCGGATACGACGAGACCGGCTTCACCCTGCCGGGCGCGATGGCCCCCACGCTCACGCTGCCGGCCCGGCTGCTGCACGTCCTGCCGGACGACGCCGACCTGACGGCGGCCGCCCTGCTCGAACCGACCGCGTGTGTGGCGGCGGCAATGCTCGCGGCGGCGCCACGGCCCGGCGAGCGCGTCGCCGTGGTCGGCGCCGGGACCCTCGGCCTGATCGCCGTACAGCTGCTCGCCGCCTCCTCGCCCGCCGAGCTGCACGTCCTCGAACCCCGTCGCGAACGCGCCCAACTGGCAAGGGAGTTCGGGGCGACGGCCGTCGTCGACACGACGGCCGGTCTTGATGGCCGGTGCGATCTGGTCGTGGAGGCCGCCGGCGCTCCCGGCTCCGCGCGCACCGCCGTGGGCCTCGCCCGCCGGGGCGGCAGGGTCGTCCTCACCGGCATCCCCGCGCCCGGGGCCGCCGGCCTCGATCCGACGGAGCTCGTCACCGGCCGACTCACCCTCCACACGGTCTTCGGCGCACCGCCGACGGCTTGGGCCCACGCGGTACGCGCCTTCGGGGCGGGCCTGCTCGACCTCGGCGCACTGGTGACGCACGAGCTCCCGCTCGGCGCGTTCCCGCAGGCCATCGAGCTGGTGGGCGCCGGCGACCCCAAGGTCGGGAAGGTGCTGCTACGGCCGTGACACACGGTCACCCTGAGGCGCGGGCCCCCGGACGCCTGAACACCCGAACGCCCGGACGCGCAGACGTCCCGGCCCGACGCCCCGCCACACCCCAATCGACCCAGCCCCCCTACGACCCAGCCCCACCCCTACCCCTACCGCCCCAGCCGCACCCCTACCGACCCGGCCAACAAGCCCTGCCGACCTATCCGAACCATGTCCGACATGCCGAACACGGAGGACCGTTCGTGACCGAAGCCGCCACCTCCCCGCCCCGCCGCCCCGGCGAAGCCGCGCTCGCCGTCCTCGGCCTCGGGGCCCCCGCCCTCTCCCCCGCCGACGCCTCCCCGCACGCGTTCCCGGACGGCGGCCGCTGGCGTACCGAAGTGCCGTCCGTGGAAGGCCCCGAGGCGCTGGAGGCGGTCCTCGCGGAGTCCGACCGGCTCGACGTGCCGGTCCACCGGGTCAGCCAGGGCAGCGGCGTCTGGATGCTCACCGACGACGAGATCACCGAGATGGTGCGCGCCGCCTCCGAACGGGCCGTCGAACTCTGCCTGTTCACCGGTCCGCGCGGCACGTGGGACATCGGCGGCTCGGTCCGCAGCGACTCGCGCGGCGGAGGCCTGCGGGCCCGGGGCCACGACGCGGTCGCCGGCTGCGTGGAGGACGCCGTCCGCGCCACCGAACTGGGCGTCCAGTGCCTGCTGGTGGCGGACGAGGGCGTGCTGTGGACGCTGCACCAGGCCCGGCGCCACGGCGTGATCCCCGCCGACACCACGCTGAAGGTCTCGGCGCTGATCGGCCCGGTGAACCCCGCCGCGTACGCCGTCCACGAACGCCTCGGCGCCGACTCGGTCAACGTGCCCAGCGACCTGCCGCTCGCGCACCTCACCGAGATCCGCCGGGCCAGCGCCGCCCCGATGGACATGTACATCGAGGCACCCGACGACCTGGGCGGCTACGTCCGGATGTACGAGGTCGCCGAGCTGATCCGCCGGGGCGCCCCGCTGTACCTCAAGTTCGGTCTGGCGAAGGCCCCTTCGCTCTACCCCTCCGGCCAGCACCTGCGCGAGACGGTCCTCGCCACCGCCCGCGAGCGGGTACGGCGCGGCAGGCTCGCCCTCGATCTGCTGGCGCGGCACGGCGCGGAAGGCGGGATGTCGCCGCTCGGTTCCCGGCTGCCAGGACCGCTCCACCGCTTCCCCGACCCGATCCACCCGATCCACCACACGGACAAGGACTGATGACCATGCGCACACTCCGCCGAGCCGCCACCGCCACCGCCCTCGCGACCTGTCTCGCCCTCGCCGTCTCCGCCTGCGGTCAGAGCGGGGCGGGCGGGGCGAAGGAGGAGAAGGGTTCGAAGGACCTGACGGTGGGCATCGCGATGCCCACCAAGTCGTCGGAGCGCTGGATCGCCGACGGCAAGAACATGGTGAGCAGCCTGGAGAAGTACGGGTACAGGACGACGCTCCAGTACGGCGAGGACGACCCCGACCAGCAGGTCTCGCAGATCGAGAACATGATCACCCAGGGTGTCGACGCGCTGGTGGTCGCGGCCATCGACGGCCGGGCGCTCGCCAACGTCCTCCAGCAGGCGGCGGACGCGAAGATCCCGGTGATCTCCTACGACCGACTCATCCTCGGCTCGCCGAACGTCGACTACTACGCGTCCTTCGACAACGAGAAGGTCGGTGAGCTCCAGGGCGGTTATCTCGTCGAGAAGTTGGGCCTGAAGGACGGGAGCAAGAAGGGCCCGTTCAACATCGAGCTGTTCGCCGGCTCGAACGACGACAACAACACCCGCTACTTCTTCCAGGGCGCCATGAACGTCCTGCAGCCGTACATCGACAAGAAGCAGCTGGTCGTCCGGTCCGGACAGACCAAGCTCAACCAGGTGACGACGTTGCGCTGGGACGGCGGTCAGGCCCAGAAGCGGATGGACGACCTGCTCACCTCCTCGTACGCGAAGGAGCGGGTGGACGCGGTCCTCTCGCCGTACGACGGCATCTCCATCGGCATCCTGTCCGCCCTGAAGTCCGACGACTACGGCAGCGCGAGCAAGCCACTGCCGATCGTCACGGGCCAGGACGCGGAGGTCGCGTCGGTGAAGTCGATCATCGCGGGCGAGCAGACGCAGACCGTGTACAAGGACACCCGTGAACTGGCCAAGGTCGCGGGGCAGATGGTCAACGCGCTGCTGGACGGCAAGAAGCCGGAGGTCAACGACACCACGACGTACGACAACGAGAAGAAGGTCGTGCCGGCCTTCCTGCTCGACCCGGTGAACGTCGACAAGGCCAACTACCGGAGCGTGCTGGTGGATTCCGGCTACATCAAGGCGAGCGACCTCAACTAGGGCTCCAGACGGACCGGAGAGGGGTGGTGTGCCATGGCGGGAGCCGTCCTGGACATGCGCTCGATCAGCAAGACCTTTCCCGGCGTGACAGCACTCTCGGACGTCTCCCTGACCGTCCGCGCGGGCGAGGTGCACGCGGTCTGCGGGGAGAACGGAGCGGGCAAGTCGACGCTGATGAAGATCCTCAGCGGGGTGCATCCGTACGGGAGTTACGAAGGGGAGGTCGTCTTCCAGGGCGAGCCCTGCCGGTTCAGGGACATCGGGGCGAGCGAGAAGCGCGGCATCGTGATCATCCACCAGGAGCTCGCCCTGGTGCCGTACCTCTCCCTCGCGGAGAACATCTTCCTCGGCAACGAGCACGCCACCCGGGGCGTCATCAGCTGGGACCGCACCCTGCGGCACGCCGCCGAGCTGCTGCGCCGGGTGGGCCTCGACGAGCATCCGCAGACCCGGGTCGCGGACATCGGGGTCGGCAAGCAGCAGCTCGTGGAGATCGCCAAGGCGCTCGCCAAGGAGGTGAAGCTGCTGATCCTGGACGAGCCGACGGCCGCGCTCAACGACGAGGACAGCGGCAAACTCCTCGATCTCATCGATGAGTTGAAGGCTCAGGGCATCACGTCCATCATCATCTCGCACAAGCTGAACGAGATCGCCCGGATCGCGGACTCGGTGACCGTCCTGCGCGACGGCCGGTCGATCGAGACCCTCGACGTGAAGGCCCCGGAGACCACCGAGGAGCGGATCATCCGGGGCATGGTGGGCCGCGATCTGGACCACCGGTTTCCCGAGCGCACCCCGCACGAGCCGGAGCGGGGCGCGGCGCCGGCCCTGGAGATCCGGGACTGGACCGTGCACCACCCGATCGACAAGGACCGCAAGGTCGTCGACGGTGTGTCGCTGACCGTGCGGCGCGGCGAGATCGTCGGCATCGCGGGTCTGATGGGCGCGGGCCGCACCGAGCTGGCGATGAGCGTGTTCGGGCGCAGTTACGGGCGGTACGGCGGCGGCACGGTCCTCAAGGACGGCGTGGAGATCCGTACGCGTACGGTCCCGGAGGCGGTCGGGCACGGCATCGCGTACGTCACCGAGGACCGCAAGCACTACGGCCTCAACCTGATCGACACGATCAACCGCAACGTCTCGCTGAGCGCGCTGGCGAAGGTCGCCCGGCGCGGCATCGTCGACGAGCACGCGGAGGCCCGGGTCTCCGAGGGCTTCCGCCGGTCGATGAACATCAAGGCGCCGACGGTCTTCGAGCCGGTCGGCCGGCTCTCGGGCGGCAACCAGCAGAAGGTCGTGCTCAGCAAGTGGATCTTCGCAGGTCCTGACGTCCTGATCCTGGACGAGCCGACCCGTGGGATCGACGTGGGCGCCAAGTACGAGATCTACACCGTCATCGACCGGTTGGCCGCCGAGGGCAAGGCGGTCCTCTTCATCTCCTCGGAACTCCCCGAACTGCTCGGCATGTGCGACCGCGTCTACACGATGGCGGCGGGCCGGCTGACGGGCGAGGTGTCCCGGGCCGAGGCGACCCAGGAGCTGCTGATGCGGCACATGACCAAGGACAGGAGCGAGCGCGCATGAGCACCGATCTCACCGCCGGCGACCGGACGGCCGACGACGGCACGGGGAAGAGCCGGAACGGGCCGGCGGACGGGCCCGAGAGGACCGGGCCCGGCGTCGGCCGGCTGATCCTCGACGGACTGCGCGGCAACATGCGGCAGTACGGGATGCTGATCGCCCTCGGGCTGATCGTGGCCCTGTTCGCGGTCTGGACGGGCGGCGATCTGCTGCTGCCGCGCAACGTCTCGAACCTCGTCCTGCAGAACAGCTACATCCTCATCCTGGCGATCGGCATGATGATCGTCATCATCTCGGGCCATATCGATCTGTCGGTGGGCTCGCTCACCGCCTTCGTCGGCGCGGTCTCCGCCGTGCTGATGGTCGAGCACCGGATGGCGTGGCCGCTGGCGGTGGTGCTCGTGCTGCTGCTCGGCGCGGCGGCCGGGGCGATGCAGGGCTTCTTCATCGCGTATCTCGGCATTCCGTCGTTCATCGTCACGCTCGCCGGCATGCTCCTGTTCCGTGGGCTCACCGAGATCTTCCTCAAGGGCCAGACGATCGGTCCCTTCCCCGACGGGCTGCAGACCGTCTCCAACGGTTTCCTTCCCGAGGTCGGGCCGAAAACGGACTACCACAATCTGACGCTGCTGCTCGGCCTGGCCCTCATGGTCTTCGTCGTGTGGCAGGAGGTACGGGACCGCCGCCGCCAGCAGGAGTACGCCCTCCAGGTCGCGCCCGTCGGCCTGTTCGCGGTGAAGCTGGGCGCGCTGGTCGCGACGGTCCTGGTGTTCACGCTCCTGCTGGCGAGCTACAAGGGCGCCCCCGTTGTGCTCCTGATCCTGGCGGCGCTCCTCGTCGGCTTCGGTTACGTCATGCGCAACGCGATCGTCGGACGGCATGTGTACGCGATCGGTGGCAACCTGCCCGCCGCCAAGCTCTCCGGTGTGCGGGACAGGAAGGTCACCTTCCTGGTCTTCCTCAACATGGGAGTGCTGGCGGCGCTCGCCGGTCTGGTCTTCGCCGCCCGGTTCAACGCGGCCTCGCCGAAGGCGGGCATCAACTTCGAACTGGAGGCGATCGCCGCCTCGTTCATCGGCGGTGCGTCGATGAGCGGAGGTGTCGGCACGGTCCTGGGCGCCATCGTCGGCGGCCTGGTCCTCGGTGTGCTCAACAACGGCATGAACCTGGTGGGGATCGGGACGGACTGGCAGCAGGTGATCAAGGGCCTGGTGCTGCTGGCGGCGGTCGGCTTCGACGTGTGGAACAAGCGCAAGGTCGGTTCATAGCCGGGCGGCGCCGTCGAAGCTCCGGGTGGTCGTCCCGCCCGCGCGGACGCGGATGCCCTCGGCACGGTAGGACGTCGGCGGCGGTCCGTCCGGCGAGCTCGGCCGGACCGTGTACATGACGTCCCAGGTGCCGCGTTCGGGGGTCACGAGGTACGTCGCGGTGCCGGGGGTCGCCAGGGGCCGCGACAGGCCCACGGTGGGTCCCTCGCTCGGGAGCAGGTCGATGGTCGCGGTACCGGGGGCGCCCGCCCCCGCTCCCCCGTGGACCAGGAGGGTCGCCAGCTGCCGGATCGAGGGACGCAGGGTGAGCCCGGTGAGGGCGCGGGAGCCGGTGGCGGTGTGGCCGAGGGCGTAACTCTCGCTCCCGGTGCCCCAGTACGCGTCGTACCACTGCTCCACCGAACCGGGTTCGGCGGCGGGGCCCAGGTGGGCGACGCGCAGCGTGGGCGAGTCGACGACCTGGTTGAGGAACCGCTCGGTCCCGTCGTGGGTGATCCGGAGGAACATCCCGGCGTGCAGGAGCGCGGCGGACCGGGCCGGCGGCCGGACGTCGACCGGCTTCGCGGTGCGGGCGTCGACCGTGACGGTGGTGTCGCGGACCAGGTCGAGGCGCGGTCGCACGATCCAGTCCGTGCCGCCCCCGTCGCCCGAGGCGGTCAGGACGCTGTCCAGGACGTAACGGCCCCTGGGCAGGCGCACGGTGACCGTCCCGGAGGGGTCGTGCGGCTGGACGCTCTCCTCGGCGCCGGGCCCGGCAAGACCGGTGACGGTGGTGGTGTACGCGCCGGTCGGCCGCCCGGCGCGGTCGAGGTGGGTGATCGTCAGGCTGTACGTGTCCGGTGTCCGCGCAGCCGCGACGGCGCTCCGGGCGGGGGCGAGGCCCACCGCGGCCACGGCGGCGGCGAGGCCGGCGGTCCGCAGGACGGACCGGCGAGAGCGCGATGAAGACGCGGAAGGCTCGGAGGGCTCGGAGGGCGAGGAAGGCTGGGAAGGCGAGGAAGTGTTCATGATCCGTACTGGTCCGCCGGGCACCGGCGTTCCGGTGAGCCACGTCACACGGCCGCGAGGTGTCTCCCTCGGGTGTGGTGCAGGTCACCGGAACCCGTGCAACGCCGCGGCCAGTGCTGGGTGTGGAAACAGTGATGAGAGAGCGCTTCCGCAGCGGCGACCGGGAGGCCCTGGGTGAGCTGTACGACGCACACGCCCAGGTGCTGTACCGCTATGCCCTGCGGGTGACGGGCGACTGGGCGGAGGCCGAGGACGTCGTCTCGGCGACCTTCCTGGAGGCCTGGCGGAGCCGGGAGCGGCTACGGCCCGAGGGTGACGGGCTGCGGCCGTGGCTGCTCGGCATCGCCACCAATCTGATGCGCCAGGGCGCGCGGGCCCGGCGGCGCCGTGACATCGCGCTCGCCCGGCTGCCGGAACGCGGCTCGGTCCCGGACTTCGCCGAGGAGCTCGTCACGCACCTCGCCGACTCCGAGCAGCTGCGCGCGGCGCACGCCGCGCTCGGCCGGCTGCGCCGCCGCGACCGCGAGGTCTTCACGCTCGTCGTGTGGGCGGGCCTTGACTACGCGGCCGCCGCCGAGGCGCTCGGCGTGCCGATCGGAACCGTCCGGTCGCGGCTGTCCCGGGCCCGTACCCGGCTGCGCGCGCTCGCCGAGGCCGAGACGGCGCGAACCGCACGGACCACACGCACCGCGCGCACCGCACGGACCGCACGAGGCGCGCGCGACCGGAGCACCACCCCCGACCAGCCGGTGGCGGGCCCCGCCCGCGCGGTCCGGCCGAAGCCCCAGGAGAACCACGGATGAACCTCAGCCCGCACCGCACCGGGGACCCCGCCCACGCCGACCTGGCCGGGCTCCTGCCCCCGCCGACCGTCCCCGACCTTACGTCCGACCGCGAACAGCGGCTCAAGGCGGCCCTCTTGAGCCGGGCGGACGACATCGAGCGGACCGCGGTACGGCGTCCGGCGCGCCGCCCGCGTCTGATCCGTGTGCTGGCACCGGCCGTCGCCTGCGCCCTGGCGATCGGTGTCGCCGTGACCTTCGACGGGGCCGACACGCCGCACGGCGGGAACGTCCCGGCCGTCGCCTCCCCCGAGGCGGCCCGACTGCTCGACCGGATCGCCCTCGCCGCGGGTGAGGGAGCGCGACCGCCGCTCCGGGCCGAGCAGTTCGTGTACGTCGAGAGCAAGGTCGCGTACGGGTCCCAGAGCGCCGGGGGCGGCCCCGTCACCCTGCCGCCCGTGCACACGCGCCAGGTGTGGCTGTCGGCCGACGGCACGCGCCCGGGGTTGCTGCGCGAGGAGGGCGGACCGGACTCCCCGCTCGGCGCCGACGCCCCGGCCCGCAGGACGGTCCAGGAGCTCGCGGAGCTCCCGACCGACCCCGAGGCCCTCCTCGCGCTGATCCGGAAGGAGACCGGGGGCGGGGACGGCGCCCCCGGCGCGGACCCCGACCAGCGGGCGTTCGCCGCGATCGGGGACCTGCTCATGGAGAGCTGGGCGCCGCCCCGGGTCAGCGCCGCGCTCTACCGGGCGGCCGGCAGGATCCCCGGGGTGGTGGTCGTCCCGGCGGCCACCGATGCCCTGGGCCGGCCCGGGGTCGCCGTCGCCAGGACGTCCCACGGGCGGCAGACCCAGTGGGTCTTCGACCCGGTCACCCACGTCTTCCTCGGGGAGCGCACGGTCCTGACCGAGTCGGGCGACGCCGGTCCGGCGGGCACGGTCGTCGGCACGTCCGCGATCCTCACCAGGGCCGCGGTCGACCGGGCGGGCGAGACTCCGCGATCCTGAGCAGAACAGGGCGAGGCCCCCACCGCTTCCGGTGGGGGCCTCGCTCATGCGTGCCGTACGTGCCCGGGGTCAGACCGCCGGGGCCGGGTACGTCGGGTACTCGACGCCGGAGACGTGCTGGACGACCCGGATGACCTGGCACGAGTAGCCGAACTCGTTGTCGTACCAGAGGTAGAGGATCGCGTTGTCGCCGTCGACCTTGGTGGCGCCGGCGTCGACGATCGAGGCGTGGCGCGAGCCCACGAAGTCCATGGAGACCGCGTCGGGGGCCGTGGTGAAGTCGATCTGGCGCTTCAGCGGCGAGTGGAGCGAGACGTCGCGGAGGTGGTCGAGGACCTCCTCGCGGGTGGTCTCGCGGCCCAGGCGCAGGCTCAGGATGGCGATCGAGACGTCCGGGACGGGGACGCGGATCGAGCTGCCGGTGATCGGCGCCTTCAGGTCGGGCAGGGCCTTGGCGACGGCCGAGGCTGCGCCGGTCTCCGTGATGACCATGTTGAGCGGCGCGGAGCGGCCGCGGCGGTCGGCCTTGTGGTAGTTGTCCAGCAGGTTCTGGTCGTTCGTGAACGAGTGGACGGTCTCGACGTGGCCGCGCAGGACGCCGTACTCGTCGTCCATCGCCTTGAGCGGCGGCACGATCGCGTTCGTGGTGCAGGACGCGCAGGACAGGATCTGCTCGTCCGGCTTGATCGTGTCGTGGTTGACGCCGTGGACGATGTTCGGGACGTCGCCCTTGCCCGGGGCGGTCAGGACAACCTTGTCGATGCCGGGGCGCAGGTGCTTCGACAGGCCCTCGCGGTCCCGCCACTTGCCCGTGTTGTCGATGAGGATGGCGTCCTTGATGCCGTACGCCGTGTAGTCGACCTCGGAGGGGTCGTTGGCGTAGATCACCTTGATCGTGTTGCCGTTGGCGACGATGGTGCTGTTCGCCTCGTCGACGGTGATCGTGCCCTGGAACTGGCCGTGGATCGAGTCGCGGCGCAGCAGCGAGGCGCGCTTGACCAGGTCCTGCTCGCCGCCGCCGCGCACGACGATGGCGCGCAGGCGCAGGCCGTTGCCGGAGCCGGACTTCTCGATGAGCAGGCGGGCGACGAGGCGGCCGATGCGGCCGAAGCCGTAGAGGACGACGTCGCGGCCGTCGCGGCACTCGATCTTGTTGGCGCCGGTGGCACCGGCGACGGCCCCGGCGGTGAACTCCTCCACCGAGAGACCGCGGTCGTCGGTCTTGTACGTCGCGGCGAGCATGCCGATGTCGATCTGGGACGGACCCAGGTCGAGCGCGGCGAGCGCCTGCAGGAACGGCATGGTCTCGGTGACCGAGAGTTCCTCGCCGGCGATCTGACGGGCGAATCGGTGGGTCTTGAGAATGCTCACCACCGACTTGTTCACCAGGGAACGGCTGTGGAGCAGGACCGTGACGTCCCGCTCCCGGTGCAACTTCCCGATGATCGGAATCATCGACTCCGCGATCTCCTCGCGGTTCTTCCAGCTGGTGAACGAGTCGTCATTGACAGTCACGAGTTCATCTTTCGAGCTAGGCGGTGCTCATATGCTAACCCGCCCATCTTTTGATCTTTCCGAGGGGCCCGCCTTGAGGCCCGCTCCCCGGTCCCGGACCCCTCAGGACCCGACCGTCACGACGACCGAGTGCCAGCCCGCGGCCCCGTCCGGCATGGTGTCCGTTCGCCGCTCGGGCTGGGTCACGCCGGTGCCGTCGGTGGCGCGGACCGTGAGCGTGTGGCGACCGGGCTCGGCCTGCCAGGGGTGGACCCACTGGCGCCAGGTGTCCCGGCTGTCCTCCGTGCCGAGCCGGGCCTCCCGCCAGGGGCCGTCGTCGACCCTGACCTCCACCCGCGCGATGCCCCGGTGCTGGGCCCAGGCGACCCCGGCGATCATGACCGTGCCCGCCGCGGGGCGGGCGAGGTCCCGGGGGGTGTCGATCCGGGACTGGGTCTTGACCGGGGCCTGGGCGGCCCAGCCGCGCGGGACCCAGTAGGCGTCGTAGGCGTCGAAGGTGGTCAGTTCGAGGGACTCGATCCACTTGCAGGCGGAGACGTAGCCGTACAGCCCGGGGACGAGCATGCGGACCGGGAAGCCGTGGTCGAAGGGGAGGGGTTCGCCGTTCATGCCGAAGGCGAGCAGCGCGTCGCGCCCGTCCATGACGGCCTCGACGGGGGTGCCGATGGTCATGCCGTCGACGGACCGGGCGACGAGCTGGTCGGCGGGACCCCCTTCGGACGGCGGGCGAACCCCGGCCTCGCGGAGCAGATCCGCGAGGCGTACGCCGAGCCAGCGGGCGTTGCCGACGTAGGGGCCGCCGACCTCGTTGGAGACGCAGGCGAGCGTGATGTCCCGCTCCACGACCTCACGGCCCATCAGTTCGCGGAGGTCCAGGGAGAGTTCGTCGACCACACCCATGCCGTGGACGCGCAGGCGCCAGGTGTCGGCGTCCACCTTGGGGACCACGAGGGCCGTGTCGACCCGGTAGAAATCCTTGTTCGGGGTGAGGAAGCGGCTGATGCCGGGCACGTCGAGCTGCGCCCCGCGCGGCACGGCCGGCGCGGCCGAGACCGGCCGGGGCAGCCGCAGGGCCCTGCGGGAGGCCGTGGCCCCCTCCCCCGAGGGCGTCCCCGCCGCCCGGCCGATCGCGGCGGCCGCGGTCGCCGCGAGGCCCGTCGCGGCGGCGACGACGAGGAAGCGGCGGCGGTCGGCGCGGGCGGCCTCCTGCGGCGGGGCGGCGTCGTCCGAGGCGAGCAGCCGGCCGATGAGGACGTACAGCAGGACGGCTCCCACCACCGCACCGACGAGCGAGGGCAGGGCGTCGAGCGCGGAGTCGGAGTCGGGCCGGGTGACGGCCGCGAGCGCGCCGACGACGCCGAAGCCGAGGACACCGATGGCCCCGGCCCATCGGTGGCGCAGGGCGAGCAGCCCGAGTGCGGCGGCGATCAGACCGAGGACCAGCACGATGCCCAGCAGGAGGACGGCCTTGTCGCTCTCCCCGAACGTGCGGATCGCCCACTGCTCGACGGCGGCCGGGGTCCGGTCGACGACGGCGTCGCCGACGGCCGTGACCGGGCCGGACTCGTGGCGGATCAGGCCGGCGAGGACGTCGGCGACGGCCAGGGCGACGTAGCCGGAGAGGACCCCGCCGGCGACCGCGAGAAGCCGGTCGGTCCGGGTGGGCCGCCGGCGGAGGGAGCGTGTGGCGTTCATGGTTCCCAGCATCGGCACGAAGGGGCCGTCGCGGAGGGATTTCACCCGTGCGGCGACGCCGCTTCCTCGACCAGGACCGCCAGAGCCGCGCCGAGGGCGTCGAGGCCGGGCCCGGCGGGGCCGCCGGGTTCGCGCATGTAGACGTCCCGGCGGATCTCGATCATCAGGGCGGTGACGCGGGGGTCGCGGCCGTAGTGCGCCAGCGGTACGTACGTCCCGGCGAAGGGGCTGTCCGTCCCGATGCCGCCGAACGGCGCGAACGCCTTCCGTGCCGCGTCCAGCAGGGCGGGCGGCGTGTGGAAGGCGTCGGTCCCGAGACAGATCGGCGGCCGGGGGCCGGTGCCGTGCAGCTCGTAGGGCAGCGCCTCGGTCGGGTACGAGTGCACGTCGATGATCACGGCGCGGCCTGTCGCGGCGAGTCGGGCGTCGACGGCGGCGGTCATGGCCCGGGCGTACGGCGTGAAGTAGCGCTCCAGGAGCGGTCGTTCGTCGAAGTCCTCGGGCCGCAGCTCTTCGCGGTGCGTGGTCCGGGTGTAGACCGCGCCCATCCCGACCGCGCGCATCTCCTCGCGCTCGTCCGGGAAGCGCTCGGGATCGACGACCAGCCGGGAGAGCAGATTGACGAACCGCCAGGGGGTGACGGCGGCGGACCGCGCGGCCGCGTCCGCGAGGGCGGCGGTGTGGGAGTCGGTGATGTGGTCCAGCTCGCGCGCGAGTTCCTCGTCCCCGAGCACGATCCCCTCGCGCACGTCCGGGGGAACCTCCCGGGAGGAGTGCGGCACATGGAGGAGGACCGGAGAGTCGGGGGAGCCGGGGAGGAGCTGGAAGGAGGGGGTCATGGCTGGCCTCGCTGGACGGCTTCGGTGGCGGACCGGACGGCGCGCGAGGCGACGCGCGCCGTCCGGTCCGTATCCTCACATCCGGTTACGCGGCGTCCCGCACCGAGCCCGTGAACTCGGGTCCGTGGTGCGGATCCCAGTTCTCGTCGTAGGTGGTCAGCCGGGCCTTCAGGGTCTCCGTGGGCTCGGCGACCGTGTCCGTGACGGTCGGGATCGTCACGTCGACGCTCGTCCGGCCGGCGGGCACGTCCGCCCAGAGGGTCGCGGTCGCGCCCTCCCAGCCGAGCTGGGAGAGCGGCACGGCCGGATCCGGTACCCGGCCGAAGGTCTCCTCGAGCCAGGCAGGTGCGACGTCCGCGCTGGACAGCTCGGGACCGCCGGTGACCGGCAGGAGTTCGAGCACGCCGCCGACCTCCACGTCGGCGACCTCGGACAGGGTCACCCGCCACGTCAGGGGCTTGCCCTCGGTGACGTCGTCGGCGACCGGGGCCACCGTGACCGTGGGCTTCGCGTCGTCGTTCCGCGCGGTGACCCCGCCCCGGTGGGAGCCGACGGCCACACCCTTGACCGCCTTCACGGACACGTCCCGCGACAGGTCGTACCCGAAGCGGGTGTTGCCCGTCACCTCGACCGGCACGTCGATGGTCTGGCTGCCGGGACGTACCGTCACGATCCGCGAGGTGACCTCGTCCGAGTCCGGCGCGGGGGTGAACACCCGGACCTGGCCGCTGCCCTGGCCGGAGACGTGGACCGGAACGCGGTAGGTCTTCACGCCGGAGTCGCCCTCGTCCACGGTCAGCCGGCCGATGTCGATGCGCGGCATCGCGCCCGGGAGGGCCGCCGGAGTACCGGGGCGCCAGCCCCAGGCGTCCATCAGCCACGCCTGGCCGGAGCCGCCGCGCGGGGTCAGTTCGAGGCTCGTGATCCGCGTCAGGTCCAGCTTGGACCGGATGGCGAGGGCCATGGGCACGCGGACCTCGCGGCCCCAGTGGGAGGCGGTCCTTTCGCTGCCCGGGAGCCCGTCGAGCTGGGCACGGCCGAGCTGCGCCCGGCGGCCGTCGGCGTCCACGAGGGCGATGTCCATGCGCGTACCGGTGGTGTTGGGCGGGACGATGACGCGGAGCGCCAGCGCGTCGGAGCCCTTGAGGGAGACCGGGCGGTCGGAGCGTACGGTCACCTTGGACCCCACGCCCGCGCCCTGCCACCGCAGGGCGACGGCGTCACGGCCCGGCTCGGGCGAGGCGTCCCAGGACGCGAAGTGCGGCGACTGGCCGGCCGTCTGGTCGTCGTTCTGCGGCAGGCAGGCGCGGGCCGGGTCGGGATCGATCTGTGCGCACAGTCGGCCGCCGCCGCTCACGGTGAGCGCCGGGCCGGGCAGGAAGCCGGGGGTACGGTGCCCGCCGACGGCGTGGCTGAGGACGCGCGCGGGGCCGGCCGAGGGGGCGCGGCGGCCGGTGCCGTCGAGGAGCGGGCGGACCCGGTCGTCACCGGCGACGAACAGCTGGGCCGCGGCGGCGATGTAGGTGGCTCCGGCGGTCTGCTGCTGCGCGGCGGTCAGCCGGGTCGCGGCGCCGGGCGAGCACACCGGGTCCTTCACTTCGCCCTCGTAGAAGTCGTCGGAGGCGGGTGCCTCCGCCTGGCCCGGAGTCCACTCGCTGTTGAAGTAGTTGTGGTTGGTCCCGACCATGTACACCGCGCTCTGCAGCGCGGCGCCGCGGCCGACGCCACGGGTGCCGTCGACGTAGATCTGGCCCTGCAGGTCGGAGACGTCACCGTCGCAGCCGGGCAGCATGGTCATCGAGGGCACGTCCGGGGCCGGGTTCTGGCCGAAGATCGTGGGTCCGATCAGGACGTTGCCGCGGATCGTCCAGCGCGCGGGGCCCGGGGCTCCGTCCTGGTCGGCCGGGGGCCGGTGGAGGCTGTCGAGCGCGGCGCGGTTGACGCCCTCGCCGCCCCGGGAGTGGCCGACGAGCAGGACGCGGGAGAGGTCGGCGGGCGCGGTGGCGCGCACGGCGGCCGGAGCGCCGGAGGGCTGCTCGGACCAGTCCGCCCAGCGGGTCAGGTGCTGCCGTACGAGGGACGAGCGGGCCTGCGCGCCCGCGTCGTCGGCCGCGTGGTCCTGGGCGTTGATCCCGTTGGCGGAGATCGAGACCGTCACATAGCCCTGGGAGGCGAGGAGTTGCTGGGCGCGCAGATAGCCCTTGTGGCTGGGGATCGGCTTGGTGCCGGGGGCGCAGGGCCAGTCGCCGGTCACCAGCTCCTCGGGGCCGTAGCAGGTGCCGTGGCGGCCGTGCAGGAAGAGCGCGAGCGGCCGCTTGCCGGGTGCGCCGGTCGGTCCGACGACCACGGCGCGCATCTCGATCGGCGTGGCGTATCCGGGCAACCGGACGGACGGCAGGTCGTATTCGCCGCTGACGGTCTTGTAGGCGCCGGGTGTGCCGGGGTCGACCGGGTTGACCGGCAGGGGCGCTTCCGCCTTCCCGGAGGGGGCGGTGGGCCGCTTCCGGGGGGCCTTGCTCGCGGCGCCCGCGCCGCCCGGGGTGCCGACGTCCAGGCGGCGCCCTGCGGCCATCACCCTCAGGTCCTCGGCGGAGCCAAGACGTATGCCGTCGGCTTTCAGCCGGAACGCGTGTCCGTCGGCGGCCGGTGCGGGGCGGCCTATGAGCCGGTTGCCCGAGTAGAACTCGACGCGGGCGTCGCCCATGGGCACGCGGTCGGGGGAGGTCCAGACCAGTTCGCGGTCGGCGCCCTCGCCGGTGAGGCGCCAGCCCTCCGGCAGCGCCCCGTCGGCGGCGGCGCCTCTCTCGCCGCCCGCTCGGGACGGGGATCCCGGGGACGGTTCGGCGAACGCCGGCAGGGGCGACGCCGCGGCCAGGGCGACTAACGCCACGGCCGTGGTCACCACACGTGTGACACGTATCAAAGCGGTCTTCCTCACGATCGGTCCTGTCGGGACACCCCGCGGCGGCTCAGGCACCTCGGGGTCCCCTCTCGTGACCGGAGGACGGCAACCGGCGGGCCTGGGTTGCCTCATGGGGCGGGAGAAGACCGGGCGCGTGGAGAGATCGGCGGGAAAGTGCCGCACGGGGGTAGGCCCGCGGCACCCCCTTGTTATACGTTCCGTCTAACAGCTTGCTAGACGCCGCATCTAACAAGCCTGCGACGTCTCGATCCAAGGAGCCGCACATGGCGCGCAGCACCGTCCCCCGGGAGAGCGAGGACCGGCACGTCGAGCAGGAGGTCGCCCGGCGGCTGCTCGACTCGGCCGCGAAGCTGTCCTACGACCCGGCCACCGAGGTCGACTGGGACACCCCGCTCGACAAGGACTTCCACGGCGCGAGCCCCGAGTGGAGCACGCTCTACTCCACCGCGTACTGGAGCGAGTTGACCGACGCTCAGCGCAAGGAGCTGACGCGCCAGGAGGCGGCGTCGGTGGCCAGTACCGGCATCTGGTTCGAGATGATCCTGCAGCAGATGGTGCTGCGCGACATGTACGCCAAGGACCCGACCGACCCCCGCTTCCAGTGGGCGCTCACCGAGGTCGCCGACGAGTGCAGGCACTCGATCATGTTCGCGCGGGGCGCCGCGAAGCTGGGTGCCCCCGCCTACCGTCCGCGCCGGATCGCGATCGAACTCGGCCGGGCGTTCAAGACGGTCGCGTTCGGCGAGGCCGCCTACGCGGCGATCCTGGTCGCCGAGGAGGTCCTCGACGTGATGCAGCGCGACTGGATGCGGGACGAGCGGGTCGTGCCGTTCGTCCGCACGATCAACAACATCCATGTCGTGGAGGAGTCGCGGCACATGAAGTTCGCCCGCGAGGAGACGCGCAGGCGGCTGCGCGGCGCGAGCCGGGCGCGCCGCCAGTTCCACGCTCTCGTGATCGCGATCGCCTCGTACGTCATCGTCACCAGCATGGTGGGCCGGAGGGTCTACGAGAGCGCGGGCCTCGACGTCGAGCGCGCCGTCGCCGAGGCGAGGGCGAACGAGCACCACAAGTCCCTGATGCGGTCCAGCTGCGCGGGGTTGATGGAGTTCCTGGCCTCGGCCGGACTGCTCACCAGGCCGGCCCTCGCCTTCTACAGGCGCGCCCACCTGATCTGACCGATGCCGACCGAGCCGACGCGAGCTGAGCCGACGACATGACCTACGCCATCACCCAGACGTGCTGCAACGACGCCACCTGTGTCGCCGTCTGCCCCGTCAACTGCATCCACCCGACGCCGCAGGAGCGGGCGTTCGGCAGCACGGAGATGCTCCACATCGACCCGGCGACCTGCATCGACTGCGGCGCGTGCGCCGACGCCTGCCCTGTCGACGCCATCTTCCCTGTGGACAGCCTCTCCCCCGCGCAGGCCGGGTACGCGGCCGTCAACGCCGCCTACTTCGCCGACAAGGCGCCGCCGGTGGCCCCGCCGGGGCCGAACTTCCACTCCTGGGGCGCCCCGACCTTCGAGCGGAGCCTGCCGTCCGACTTCGCTCCGATCCGGGTCGCGGTCGTCGGGACCGGCCCGGCCGGGATGTACGCGGCGGAGGACCTGCTGCTGCACACCGCCGCCGAGGTGACCCTCGTCGACCGGCTGCCCGTGGCGGGCGGTCTCGTCCGGTACGGCGTGGCGCCCGACCACCCCGCGACCAAGAAGGTCGGGGACACCTTCGCCCGCTTCCACACCCACCCCCGGGTACGGATGCGGCTCGGCGTCGAGATCGGCAAGGACGTCACGGCGGAGGAACTCGCCGCGCACCACGACGCGGTGGTCTACGCCGTCGGCGCCCGCGCCGACCGCCGACTCGACGTCCCCGGCGAGGAGTTGCCCGGCTGCGTCTCGGCGACGGCGTTCGTCTCCTGGTACAACGCGCACCCCGAGTCCGCCCCGGACGCGATCGACCTGACCGGCGCCGAACGGGTCGTCGTGGTCGGCAACGGCAACGTCGCGCTCGACGTCGCCCGGATCCTCGTCATGGCCCCCGAGACCCTGGCCGGCACCGACATCGCCGACCACGCGCTCGCGGCCCTGCGCGGCTCGCGGGTGCGCGAGGTGGTGCTGCTCGGGCGGCGGGGTCCCGAGGACGCCGCGTACACCGCCTCCGAACTCCGCGCCCTCACCCACCTGCCCGGTGTACGCCTCGTCGTGGACGACCACGACCCGCGGACCGGCGCGGCGATCGACGGCGCGCGGCCGGGAGAGAAGGCGGCGCTGTTGCGGGACGTGGCGCGGGAGACGGTCGACTGGTCGCGGTCACCGGGCGCGGACCGGCGCGTCGTGCTCCGGTTCCACTCCGCTCCGGTGGCGATGACCGGCGAGGACGTGGTGCGGGGCGCGCGGGTGACGGAGGGGACGGGCGAGCTCGAGATACCTGCCGGCCTCGTCCTGCGGGCCGTCGGCTACCGGGGTCTGCCGGTGCCGGGGCTGCCGTTCGACGAGGCGACCGGCACCGTGCCGCACGAGCGCGGCCGGGTGGTCGGGATGCCGGGGACGTACGTCGTCGGCTGGATCAAGCGCGGTCCTTCGGGCGGGATCGGTGCCAACCGGACGTGCGCCGCCGAGACGGTCGGCACGCTCCTGGCCGACGCCGTGGCGGGCGCCCTGCCGGCTGCGTCCCGTACGCCCCAGGCGTTCCGGCGGCTCGTCCGCAGACGCGGCGCCCAGGTCGTCGACGCCCGTGGCCTGGCCGCGATCGACCGTGCCGAACGCGCCCGCGGCCACGCGACCGGCCGTCCACGCGTCAAACTCACCACGGTGGCCGCCCTGGTGGCGACGGCCCGCCGCGCCCGCCTCCGCCTCCCCGACTGACCGTCCGGGGCTCTCAGGGCGGTGCGCTCAGGGCGGGGCCCTCAGGGCTCTCAGGGCGGTGCGTTCAGTCCGTGACCTTCTGCCAGGCCGTGGTGCCGAGGAGACCCGTCTCGCCGATGTCCAGGCCACCCTCCGGTTCCACCGTCTGGCGGGCCACCCCCGCCGCCGGGGCGATCTCGACGTACACCCCGCTGCCCCGCAGGGTCGCCGCGTCGACGGCCGAGTACCGCCAGACGAAGACGCTGCGCGCGGACTCGCCGGGCTTCAGCGTCACGGGGTGCGGTCCCGGGTCGTCGAGCTGGGTGATGGGCCCGGGGCCCTTGAGGACGGTGACGTCCATCGGCTCCCGGTTCACGTCCCGTACCCGTACGTCCGGATACCCGTTGACGCGCTGCTCCCCCGCGCCGCAGTTGGTGACGGTCACCGGCATGGCACGCAGGCCCATGGCCGCGTTGACCATGCCGGTCGTCACCTTCACCCCCGTGGCCGGACACTCCTGCGACGCCCTGGGGCGCGGGGGTTCCACCTGAGGGGTGACCCCGAGGTCGCCGGGACCGCCGGGGCGCGCCGGGGGCTCGGCGGTCGCGTGGGACCCGGTCCGCTCGGGGTCGACCTCGCGGTCGAGTTCGGCCCCGAGGCCGCAGCCGGCGGTCAGGACGGCGGCAGCGGCAAGGAGCAGGCCGTGCCGCGGAGATATCGCGGTCATGGCGCGATCATCACACGCCGGCCCGCTCGGCTACTCGAACCGCGAGGTGTCGCCCGCCCCTCGGCGTACGATCTCCGGCTCGCCCTCGGAGAAGTCGATCACCGTCGTCGGTTCCGTACCGCAGTCGCCGGAGTCGAGGACCGCGTCCACCGCGTGGTCGAGCCGCTCCTTGATCTCCCAGCCCTGGGTCAGCGGTTCGTCCTCGCCGGGCAGGAGGAGGGTGCTGGAGAGCAGCGGCTCGCCGAGCTCTTCGAGGAGGGCCTGGGTGACGACGTGGTCGGGAATCCGGACGCCGACGGTCTTCTTCTTGGGGTGCAGCAGCTGGCGCGGGACTTCCTTCGTCGCCGGCAGGATGAAGGTGTAGCTGCCGGGCGTCGCCGCCTTGACGGCGCGGAAGACGTCGTTGTCGACGTGCACGAACTGGCCGAGCTGCGCGAAGTTCTGGCACACCAGGGTGAAGTGGTGGCGGTCGTCGAGTTCGCGGATCGTGCGGATCCGGCCGATGCCGTCGCGGCTGCCGATCCTGCATCCCAGCGCGTAGCAGGAATCCGTCGGGTACGCGATGAGCGCGCCGGAGCGGATGCTGTCCGCCACACTGCTGATGGTGCGCCGCTGGGGGTTCTCGGGGTGCACGTCGAAGTACTTCGCCATGCGGGCAGTCTAGGTTCCCTACGGGTCCGGCCCGGGACGGCGGGCCGGTGCGGTCCCCCGCACGTTCGGGCGACCGGGTGTGGGCGTCAGGCCGCGAGGCTCAACTGCTGGCGCAGGACGATCGCGTTGAGCCGGATCGCGTACGGCGCGACGTCCATGATCTCCAGGGCCGCGGCCTTCTCCTTCTCCAGACCGACGGTCACGTCGATGCAGAAGGCGATCGCGTACATGTGGTCCCCGGTCTCCTCGTCCTGGAGGGCGAAGAACAGGTCACGGTAGTAGCTGGTCCGATCGGGACCCTCCTCGTAGTACGAGAGTCCCGGCTCGCCCTCCTGCGCGGCGAGGCCCGTGAAGGCGTGGGCGAGTTCCTGCTCGACGGTGCCCCAGAACGCGGCGTCCGCGAACTCTCCGGGCAGCGCCTGCCGCACCGCCTCCTTGAGCGAGAGCACCATGACCATGACGGGGGCCTGCTCCTGCAGTCCCCAGCCGCGCACCATCTTCACGACGGAGCTGTCCGGGATCGCGGCGGCGGCCTGGTGGATGTTCTCGAAGTCGAAGTTGACGGTGGCCGGGGCGATCGCCTGCTGGAACAGCCGGTCGATGGCCCGGGCCTGGTCGAGATGGTCCGGGCCCACCTCGATGACGGTCTTGAAACTGGCGGCCATGACATTCCTCCTTGTGGGTGATCAAGAGGGGTCAGTATGCCGTCTGGCGTCCCGCTGCCACAGTCTTGTCGTCATGTCGACTTGGGCGGACAGTACGGGAATGGCGATCGTAGTGCTGGTGGGCACGCTGGACACCAAAGGTCTGGAGTACGGATGGCTGCGCGCGCGGCTGGAGAGCCGCGGGGTCGAGGTCATCATGGTCGACACGGGGGTGATCGGGGCCCCTCGCATACCCGCGGACGTCTCCCGCGCCGAGGTGGCGCGGGCGGCGGGCGTGGATCTCGACGGGTTACGGAGCGAGGGTGACCGCGGCGCGGCCGTGACCGCGATGGCTCGCGGGGCTGCCGAGATCGTCCGGCGGCTGCACGCGGAGGGCAGGCTGCACGGGGTGCTCGCGCTCGGCGGCAGCGGCGGCACGTCGATCGCGACACGCGCGATGCGGGCGCTGCCGCTCGGGGTGCCGAAGGTGATGGTCTCCTCGATGGCCTCGGGCGATGTCGCGCCCTATGTCGGCTCGTCGGACATCACGATGATGTACAGCGTCGTCGACATCGCGGGGGTCAACCGGGTGTCGGCGCCGATACTGGCGAACGCGGTCGACGCGGTGGCGGGGATGGCGCGGGGGTTCGAGGCCGCCGCGCCCCCGGTGCCGGACGACCGGCCGCTCGTCGCGGCGAGCATGGCGGGGGTGACGACCCCCGGGGTCGACGCCGCCCGCGCGCGACTGACCGAACTCGGCTACGAGGTCCTGGTCTTCCACGCGAGCGGGGCAGGGGGCCGGACGCTGGAGACCCTGGCGGAGCAGCGGCTCTTCGCCGGCGTCCTGGATCTGACGCTCTGCGAGCTGGCGGACGACCTCTGCGGGGGCATCCTGACGGCGGGCCCCGACCGGCTGCTCGCCGCCGGCCGGGCGGGGATTCCTCAGGTGGTGAGCCCCGGCGCGCTCGACATGGTGAAGTTCGGCCCGCTCGACACCGTCCCTGAGCGGGTGTTGGACCGGGACGTGCGGGTGCACAACCCGTCGATCTCGGTGGTGCGGACGACGGCCGAGGAGTGCGCGGAGCTCGGAGCGCGCGTCGCGGCGAAGCTGCGGACCGCGTCCGGCCCCACGGCGGTGTGCCTGCCGCTGCGGGGGCTGTCCACGCTGGGCGCGCCGGGCGGTCCGTACCACGATCCGATGCTGGACGAGGCCGTGTTCGACGCGGTCAAGGACGGGCTGCGGGGCAGCCCTGTCGACGTGGTGGAGTTCGACACCCACCTCAACGACCCGACCTTCGGCCGGGCCGCGGCGGACCTCCTGCACCGCTTGATCGAGGGGCGGGGCTGACCTTTCCGGAGAGTCCGGGCCTCATCGAGGGAGGTCCGCCAGGCGGCGGCGGTCGAGCGGGGAGGAGCGTCGGTCGAGGCGTTCCTCCAGGAGGAGGCGGGCGGCGTCGCACTGGCCCGCCTCCAGGAGCGCGTGGAGCAGGGTCTCCTCGACGACCTCGCGCTGCGCGGCGCTGCCGCCCACCCGGCGCAGCGTGGGCAGCAGTCCGCGCAGGCCGTCCACCGCCGCGGGCCACCGCTCCTCCAGGACGGCTTCGAGCGCGTGGCAGAGCGGGGCGATGACCTCGCGCTGGACGGCGTCGGCTCCGGCGGCGTGGGTGCGCAGCCGGCGGAGCGCGGACAGGTCGCCCGCCGCGGTGAGGGCGACAGCGCTGTGCAGGGCGGTGAACGCGGTGGCGGGCCGTTCGAGGAGATCGCGGGCGACGGCGTCGAGCACGCCGTCCACAGGGACGCTGCCTGTCCAGTTCCGGGTCATCCGGGCCCGCCACAGGAGCGAGCCGGAGTCGACGAGGGCCCGTACGCCGTTGACCTGGCGCGGCGCGAGTTGGGCGAACCAGCGGCGGCGTACCGCCTCGGAGTCGTCCAGGGCGAGTTCGTGCAGCGCCACGTGCCAGGAGAAGTGGGCCCGGTGGACGGCGCCTCGGCCCTGGCCACCGATCCAGCCGTCGAGCCAGTCGCGGCCCGCGCGATGGGCGCCGGACTCGTAGTGGACGTGGGCGAGGGCGTGGGCGGCGTGTCCCGAGGCGGGTTCGGCGGCGAGGGCCGCCGTGGCGAGGTGGCCCGCCTCGTCGACGCGGCCCTGCTCCTGGCGGACGAAGGCGAGCAGCGAGGTGGGGAACCAGTGGCCGTCGTAGGCGGGCGCGGTGTGCTCCACCAGGCGTCGGGCGAGCGTTCCGTCGATGTCGCCGACGCCGGAGAAGGCGATCGTGGGCACCGCGATGCTCAGGGCGAAGGCGTCGACGGGGTGCCGGTCGAGGTGGTCGACGAGCGCCCGGTCCCCGTCCGCCGCCGCGTCCCCGCCGCCCTGTTCGATCCTGCGGGTGACCACGTCCACGAACGAGCGCTCCCGCTCGTCTCCGCGCTCGGCGACACCGCGCTGGGCGTCGGCGAGTTCGCGGTGGACGTCGACGTCGGCGCCGCACTCGTGGCCGAGGAGGGCGAGTGCGGCGTGGCCGAGGGCGAAGCCGGGGTCGAGCGCGGTGGCGCGGGCGAACGCCTCGGCGGCCTTCGCCCGTACGGTGATCACCCGGCCGAGGCCGCTGCGGTAGGCGGCGGCAGCGGCTGCGTGGGTGGAGAGCGGCAGCCCGAACTGGTCGGTGGGCCGGCGGCGGGTGGGCTGCGGGGCGCGGGTGAGCGGGGCGAGCACGGACTCGGCGACCTCCCGGGCCTGCGCCCTGATCTCGGGGATCGCGGTCGTCTCCCACAGTTCGCCGCGCCGGGACGAGCCGAGGGTGAACAGCGGGCGGTGGGTGGTGCCTCGGGCGTCGCGCAGCCGGCCCGTGTCGGTGGCGACGCCGATGCCGAGGGGGCCGGGCACCGCGAGGCCGTCGGCGAGCAGGGCGCCCCAGAGCGGATCGGCGGCGGCGTCGACCCGTAGCCCGGGCCCGGTGCAGTCCACGACCCACGCCACCGTCAGCTCCCGGCCGTCGGCGAGCCCGACGGCGATCCGGCCGTCGTCCAGCGGCCGTGCGGCGGTGATCCGGCCCGCGTGGACGCGCAGCCGGTGGGCGGCGCGCGCCCGGCCGATCGCCTCGGCGGTGGTCGGCGCCATCCGGTGACGGTGGACGTTCCAGCGGGTCGCGTCGCGGTCGAGGAACTCGGCCCGCTCCTCGTCGGTGAGCCCCTGCCAGAGCGCGCCGATCACGGGGCGCAGCCCGTCGAGGGCGGGCCGCCAGTCGCCGTGGTCGCGCAGCGAGGCGGCGATGTGCCGTCGGAGCGCGGTGCGCAGTCGGTGCAGCGGGAGGGCCGTGAGCCCGGGCGGCGGGGGTACGGGCGGCAGCGGGGCGACGGCGTGCGGGCGGGGCAGGAGCCCGCTGCGGGAGAGGGCGTGCACGGTGCGGCCCGGCCGGTCGAGGACGAGCGCGAGGTCGACGGCGGTCAGCCCGGTGCCGACGAGCAGGACGTCGTCGTCAGGGCCCACCGTGTCGAGCGCGCCGGGCGCCCACGGGGCGGCGATGAACCGTGCGGAGTCGCGCAGTGCGGCCGGTGCCCAGCGCGCGGTGCCGGCGGCGGGACCGGTGGCCAGGACGACGCTGTCGGCGGTCACCGTCCCGCCGTCGGCGAGCCGCAGCTCGAACCGTCCGTCGGCCGTCTCGGCGCAGCGGGTCGCCCGGGTCCGCAGACGGCGGACGGCGACGGTGCCGTGGGCCGTGATGACGGCGCGGCCGAGGGTGTCGGCGAGGTAGGAACCGAAGCGGTACCGGGAGGCGAAGTCCGCGGCGGTGACGGTGGATTCGCCGTGGCGGCAGAGCCAGCGCCGGAAGTGGCCGGCGTCGTCGGGGTAGCAACTCATCCCGCCGACCGGCACGTTGAGCCGGTGCTCGGCGACCTCGGTGGCGTAGGCCGTGCCGCGTCCCGCCTCGGCCGCCGGGTCGATCAGGACGAGATCGATCGGGGTCCGCCGCCGGGCGGCCGTCTCGCAGAGCTGGACGGCGACCAGCGCCCCGGCCGCGCCCGCGCCGACGACGGCCACGGTCGGTCGTGGACGGACGGACGTGGTCCGGGTCTTGGGCGCGGTCTTGGACACGGGCACGAGGGACCTCCGGCCGGGACGGGTACTGCACGACGTTGTTCACTATGTCGATGAACAATGTGAACGGGCAAGAGCGCCACGGGCAAGAGCGCACCGTCCCTTCACCCGGGGGCCGGATCGGTTTCGCGCCAACCGTGAGACATTGAGGCGGTGAGGATCTCAGCGCGAACGGACTACGCGGTCAGGGCCATGGCGGAGCTGGCCTCTTCCCCCGACCGGCCGTTGAAGGCGGAGGACGTCGCCGGCCGGCAGGACATCCCGGTCCGCTTCCTCTTCGTCGTCCTCAGCGAGCTGCGGCAGGCCCGCCTGGTACGGAGCGTCCGCGGCCCGGACGGCGGCTACACCCTCGCCAGACCGGCCGCGGAGATCACCCTCGCGGATGTCCTTCGGGCCATGGACGGGCCTCTGGTGAGCGTGCGCGACCTGAAGCTGACCGGTCTGGAGTACCGGGGCGCGGCGGCGCCCATGCCGGACGTGTGGCGCGCGGTACGGGCAAGCCTGCGCCAGGTCCTGGAGGGGACGACCCTCGAGGACCTGGCGTCGGGTGTGCTGCCGGAGCTCGTACAGGAGCGGGCGCGCGAGTACACCGACGACGTACGGACGTATCCGTGACGCCGTAACGCCGGGAGGACGGAGGCGCGGCTGCCGCGGTCGCGGGGTCACAGCCCCACGGGCTGGTTCCAGAGGCCGGTGCCGACGACCCACATCACTTTGACGGCGCCGTGCTCGTCGGCGAAGAAGAGATCGATCTGATCGTCGGTCTGGCGGGCCGTGGCCAGCGCCGCGTTCGCCGGGGCCGTGTTCGGAGGTGTCAGAGCGATTGCCTGGTTCCAAGCACCGGTGCCCACCACCCACGCGACATGGACCGCCCCGAACCTGTCGACGAAGAAGACATCGATCTGATCGTCGGTCTGCCG
>NZ_JBICYI010000001.1:151872-699483 GCF_043200825.1 Streptomyces sp. NPDC048370
CGACCACCCACATCACTTTGACGGCGCCGTCCTCGCCGACGAAGAAGAGATCGATCTGATCGTCGGTCTGCCGGGCCGTCGCCAACGCCGCGTTCGCCGGGGCCGTGTTCGGAGGTGTCAGAGCGAGCGCCTGGTTCCAAGCACCGGTGCCCACCACCCACGCGACATGGACCGCCCCGAACCTGTCGACGAAGAAGACATCGATCTGATCGTCGGTCTGCCGGGCCGTGGCCAGTGCCGCATCCTTCCGAACGGTGTCCGGCGGCGTGAGAGCGATGGGCTTGTTCCAGGCACCGGTGCCGACCACCCACATCACTTTGACGGCGCCGTCCTCGCCGACGAAGAAGAGATCGATCTGATCGTCGGTCTGCCGGGCCGTCGCCAACGCCGCGTTCTCCAGGACCGTCCTGGGGCCTGTCAGGGCGATCGGCCCGTTCCAGGCGCCGGTGCCGACGACCCACATGACGTTCACCGCGCCGGTGCGGTCGACGAAGAAGGTGTCGATCTGCCGATCCGTCTGTGTGAGGGAGCCGGGTGCTGCGGCAGGGACGACTTGTGTGGCGGTGGCGATCCGTGTGCCCGGCACCACGACGTCCGCGGCGGTCAGTTCGATGGGCCCGTCCCATGCGCCGACCCCCTCGACGAACGTCACGGCGATCGCACCGAAGCGGTCGGCGAACGTCACGTTGAGCTGGCCGTCGGTCTGGTGCTCGGTGGCCAGCGCCGCCCCGGCGGTCGTCACCCGGCCGTAGGCGTAGTTGGCGGTCGCGATGTCGCCTGCGCTCAGGCCGAGGTACTGCCCGGCATTCGAGCAGGCCGGGTTGAGGACCTCCAAGGTCGGAGGGTCCGTTTGCGGCGGGTAGTGCATGATCGAGTCGCAGTCGTACGGACCGATGGGCGTGCTGTCCGGTGCCGGACCGTAGTTGGGTGGAGTTCCGCCGACGATGGTCACGAAGGCGACGGAGTCGGGGCGCTGGTGCTCGTGCTTCAGGCCGAGCGCGTGGCCCAGCTCGTGCATGATGTGGCCGGCCGTCAGGTTCAGGGGTTCGAAGACGACCGGACCGTTCCACTGGCCGGTGTCGACCACCCACATCACGGAGAGGCGATCGTCGAAGCCGACGTAGAACAGATCGAGCTGCTTGATCGTCGGCCGGGCCGTGGCGAGCGCACCGGTGTCGGGGATGGTACCGGTGGGCGTCAGGGCCACGGGCTCGTGCCATGCGCCGGTGTCGACGACCCACATGACGTTCACGGCGCCGTCCTCGTCGACGAAGAACAGGTCCAGCTGATCATCCGTCTGCCCCACGGCCGCGAGCGCGCCTCCCGACCGCGCCTTGCCGACCTCGGTGATGCTGATGGGTTCGTGCCATTCGCCGGTGCCGACCACCCACATGACGTTGACGGCACCGTCATGACCTATGTAGAAGAGGTCGATCTGGTCGCCCGTCTGCCGGGCCGCGGCGAGTGGGGCGATGATGGACGCGGTGCCCCGACCTGTGAGGCCGATGGGCTTGCTCCAGGCGCCGTTGCCCACGACGAACACGACGGTGATCACCCCCGCCTCGTTGCCGGTGCCGACGTAGAACAGGTCGAGCTGCTCGTGGGTCTGGTGAACGGTGGCCAGTGACGCACCTGGCGTGACGGAGCCGCGGGGGGCCAGCTCGAGGGGGCCGTTCCACGTGCCGGTGTCGACGACCCACATGACGTTCACGGCGCCGTGCTCGTCGACGAAGAACAGGTCGAGCTGGTCTGCTGTCTGCCTGTCCGCGACCAGTACCGCGTTCGTGGGGACCCTTGTCTTCTCCGGGTCCGTCAAGGTGAGGGGGCCGTTCCAGGGGCCGTTGCCGACGACCCACATGACGTTGACGGCGCCGCGCCCGTCGACGAAGAACAGGTCGATCTGATCCTCCGTCTGCCGGCCCGTGGCCAGTGCCGCGCCGGGCGCCGCCGTGTTCGGCGGGGTGAGGGCGACCGGGCCGTCCCACTCACCCTTCGCGTTGACCCAGATGACCCGGACGGCCCCGCTGTCGTCGACGTACAGGCAGTCGACCTGGTCGCGCTGCTGGTGGATCGTCGCGATCGCCGCGCCGGCCGGGATGCCGGGGTAGGCCGACACTCTCACCTTCTGGCCGCCCCCGCTCCGGCCCGTGGCCGACGAGGTCTTCATCTCGTCCGGCACGATGCGGATGTAGTCCCCCTCCCCGTTGCGGGGCACGAACTGGACGATCGTGTCGCGGTTCCAGCCGGCGAGCGCGGCGTCGATCGTCACCTGGTCCGCCGAGCCGGGTGGGAACGACAAACTGTCGATCTCGTACGGGATGCGGCCCCCCGGCCAGCGCTTGGCCTTCTTGAACAGCGCGTATCCCATGAGCCGTCCCTCCGCGTCCTGGAACTCCGCGTGCGGCTACCGTCCGGGAAGCCCGAGTTCGCCGCCCTGGTAGAAGGCCTCGGTCTCCTCGACGACGTACGGAGCCATGGTCTCGCGGCGGGACCTCTCGGCCTCCGAGGACCGGAAGGCGTCGCACGCCTCCTGGGAGTCCCAGAGGGAGACGCCGGTGATCTCGTGGCCGTCCTCGGTCCAGTAGGCGTACGCCCGGTGGAGACCGTCGGGGGCGAATCCGGGGCGCCAGGCCCGCTCGAACTCGTGCAGGGTGCCCGGCTTGATGCGACGTGTGGTCACCCAGACAAAGCGCTGCTCCATCGCGGCCTCCTCGGGAACTCGGGAGCGGGGATCGATGGGGATCGGTGCGGATCGCGCTCCTTGGACCACGGTAGGTCCGAGGGGCCGTTTCCGCCTCCGAGGCGGCTACCGGCCGTGACCGGGCGCCAGGGGTGGCCGCCAGAGGGCGGCGGTGGCGGCGGTGGCGACGGCGACGGCCGTCAGGCGCGCGTGGTCGAGGGTGTCGGGGGTGTCGTCGGGCCGGTGGTAGCGGGGGTTGCGGAAGTTCGCCGTGCCGGTGAGCAGGACGGCCGGCACGCCCGCGTTCCAGTACGCGGCGTGGTCGCTGCGGCCGAGGTGGTTCAGCGGGGGCACGGCGAGGCCCGCGAGTACGCCCCTGAGGCCGTCCGGACGCGGGTCGCGGAGAGTGACGACGGGCAGCGGGGGTTCGGCGGCGCCCGCCGCACGGCGCCAGAGCTCGGCCGCCGCGGTCGAGGAGCGCCGGTGGACGACGAGGGTGAAGTCACCGCGCCCGTCACGGGCGCGCACGGCTCCGGCCGCACCCCGGAAGAGAGCGCCGAACCCCGCCGGCATCGCCTGTGTCCGGGGCCCGTCGACGAAGCAGCCGACCGACTCCAGGCAGAGCATCCCCGAGACGCGCCGGCCGTGGCGCGCCGCGCGGGCGGCGACACGCGCGCCGACGAAGCCGAGCTCCTCCATGTCGAAGAAGGCGAGCCGCACCGGGGGCGGGCTGCGCAGCCCGCCGAGCAGCCGGGCCACCTCCAGGAGCGCGGCGACACCGGAGGCGTTGTCGTCGGCGCCGGGACTGCCCACGACGGTGTCCAGGTGCGCACCGACGAGCACGGCGGGACCGTCGGCAGCCTGATCTGTCGGCCCGATCGGCAGGTCGGCGAGCAGGTTGGCTCCGGTGAGGCGTCGGTGCACGCGGAAGCGGAGGGGCGAGAGGCGGCCGCCGCCGGGGCGGTCGGTGCAGCCCGGCCGCCACCGGACGTCGAACGGCTGCCGCTCGGTCCGCCAGCCCGCCTCCGCCAGCCGGTCCGCCACACGGGCCTCCGCCCGGAGCATGGCCTCGGGCGCGTGGGTCCGGCCGCGCGGGCGGTCGGCGAGGAACGCGACGTCCTCCCGCAGCCGCGCCGGATCGGCCCGCCGGGTCAGCTCCCGCACGAGGGCGGGCACGTCGGAACCTGCCTCCATGGCGTCGATGGTGGCGTACACCGCCCGGCTCCGCCCGTTCGCGCCGGTGAGATGCCTGAGACGTGCCGGAGAGATGCCGGTGAGCTGCGGGTGACGTGCCCGTGACGCGCCGGTGCCCGACGCGCGCGCGGCCGCGCCCGAGCAACCAGACTGGGGGTTCTGCCGTCCCTCTCCATACGACCCCCCTCCCACGGAAGGAACCCGGCATGGCGACGCTCGATCCGGTCACTCGGCGGCTCCGGCGGCTCTTCGCGGTCCTGGACACCGACGACGACGGGTACGTCACCTGGTCCGACCACCGACGCGTCGTGGAGGCGTACGCCTCCGCGTACGGGCTCGCGACGGACGAACCCCGGATCCAGGCCCTGGAGCGGGCGTACTGGGCGCAGTGGCTCGGGCTGCTCACCCACTCGGCGCCGGGTGTCGAGCGGCTCGACCAGGACGGGTTCGTCGCGGCGCACCGTGCGGTGGGCTACGACACGGATCGGCCCGAGATCCTGGAGAACCTCGCGGCGGCCATCTTCCGCATCATGGACACGAAGGGTGACAAGCGCGTCAGCGCGGACGAGTTCGCCGCCTACCTCACCGTCTGGGGCGTCTCCGGCGACGAGGGCTCCGTGGCGTTCGAACGGCTCGACCTGGACCGGGACGCCTACCTCTCGCACCGGGAGATCGCCCGGTCGCTGCGGGCGTTCCATCTCCACAACGACAACCTGAACAACCCGGGAGGCATCTTCCTCGGCGTGTACTGACGTCTCGGCGTCCCGCCCACGTCCCTGCGGGCAGCGCTGACCGTGCGCGGTGGGCCGGTGTGTGGTCGGATCGGCGCATGGACGTCACTGAGGCGAACGACGGTGCGCCGGGGCCGCAGGGTCCCGGAGAGCGGCGTCGTGCCGCGCGGCGGGCCGTCGCGAGCCGGACGGCCGATCCGGCGGAGCTCGAGGAGTTCCTCGACATACTCGATCTACGGCCCGAGGTCGACCACCTCTACTCCGGCAAGGAGACCGGGCGCCCCCGCCGAAGCGGCGAGGGGCGCCCGGAGAAGGCCTAGAAGGTCAGGTTCCAGGCGTCGATCTTTCCGGTGTCCTGGCTCGCGTTGTCGTTCACACGGAGCTTCCAGACGCCGTTCGCGACCTCGGCGGAGGCGTTGACGGTGAAGGTCTGGACGAGGTTGTCCGTGCCGCCGCCGGTCCGGTTGTGCACGGTGTAGACCGTGCCGTCGGGCGCCACCAGGTCGACCTTCAGGTCACCGATGTACGTGTGCTTGACGTCCACGCCCACCTTCAGGGTGGCCGGGGCGTTGCCCGTCACGCCGCTGACCGTGATCGAGCTCTCGACGGTGGCGTTGTCGGCGATCGCGACGTCCGTGAGGTTCTCGAAGTACGCGCCGGGCGGCGGGGTCGAGCCGCCGACCGCCTTCAGCGCGTCGACCCGGCCCTCGCCGAAGAAGCTGTTGTTGGCCGTGGTGCCGGTGCACCGGCTGTCCGACGGGCAGGCCAGGTCGGTGGCCTGGACGCCCAGCTTCGTACGGATGTCCGCCGGGGTGTCGCCCGGGTTCGCGCTGGCCAGCAGCGCCGCCACGCCCGCCACGTGCGGGGAGGCCATGGAGGTGCCGCTCAGCGAGGAGTACTTGCCACCGGGGATGGTGCTGTAGACCGACTCGCCGGGCGCCGACACCTCGATGACGTTGCGGCCGAAGTTGGAGAAGGACGCCTTGGACGAGCCGTTGGTGCCGTTCGCCGCGACCGTGACCACGCCCGGCAGCTCGGCCGGGATGTCCAGGCAGTCGTTGGTGATGGTGCGGGTCACCGGGGTGGAGTCGTTGGGCGAGGCGGTGTCCGTGGTCTTGTTCGCCAGGTCGTAGTTGGCGTTGCCTGCCGCAGCGACCTGCAGCGAGCCCTTGCCCTCCGCGTACTTCTGGGCGCGGCCGACACCCTCCAGGATGGCCGCCTGGTCCACGTTGTTCGGGCAGTTGAACTGCCACGGGTCCGTGTAGTAGCTGTTGTTGGTGACCTTGAAGCCGTGGTCACCGGACCAGACGAGCCCGCAGATGGTGTTCTCCGGGAAGAAGAGCGTGCTGCCCGGCTCCGCGATGCGGACCGAGGAGATCTTCACGCCCGGCGCGACGCCGATGGCGCCCTTGCCGTTCTTGGCGGCCGCGACCGTACCGGCCACGTGCGTGCCGTGGGTGTCGACGTCGCGCCAGGCCCCGGCCCGGGTGTCCGCCTTGCCGTAGGCGCAGGAGACCGAGTCGGCGGCGTTGAAGTTCGGCGCCAGGTCCTGGTGCTGGTCGTCGACGCCGGTGTCCAGGATGCCGACCTTGACGGTGGGCGAGCCGGTGCTGACGGCCCAGGCCTGGTCGGCCTTGATCTGCGTCATGTCCGAGCGGACCGGCTCGGTGGCCGGAGCCGCCGACTGCGACGGGTTGCTCGGCAGCGCCGGGTTGTAGGCGTCGGCCGGGACGTCGGAGGTGCGGGTGGCGCCGACCTGCTGGACGCCGGAGACGGCGCGCATGGTCGAGGCGAAGGTGCCGGAGGTGGAGTGCGCCACGACGACGCCGATGGCGTCGAAGTACGAGAAGACCGAACCGCCGTTGTTCGCGACCGCCGTGCGGACGGCCGTGGTGTCACCGGGAGCGGTGATCACCAGGTAGGCCCGGGTGCCGGCCGCCCAGGCCGCGGGAGCGGCGGCCCCGCGGGTCGCCGCGGCTGCTGCCGACGCGGCGGAGGCTGCGGTGGTCAGGGGTGCCGCAGAGGCGGACGAGGGCTCCGGGATGCCGGCCGGAGCGGCCGGGGCGGCTCCGACGGGCGCGGCGAGCGCGACGACCGCTCCGAGGGCGGTGACGGCCGTGGCCGGGAGTCTCAGCCTGCTGGATATGTGGGAAAACAATGCGTCCTCCGATGGCCCGGTGACGCTGGTGGCGTCGGCCGGGCCCTGTGATGTGTGGGGTGGAGGCAAGATCCCAGAGGCCGGGAGCGGAAGGAAGCGTTCAGTCCGACAAGCCCGTTGGCGTTACACAGAGTTGACCTGACGGTGTGTCGGTCGGGGTGGGTTTCGACGCGGTTGGGCCGGTTCGTTAGGGTGGGCGCCGTGCGGGTGCTGCTGGTCGAGGACGACGAGGATCTGCGTTTCGGGGTGGCCGCCGCGCTGCGCGCCGCCGGGTTCGCGGTCGACGAGGTCGCGGACCTTCCGCAGGCGGACGAAGCGCTCTTCGTCACGCCCTACGACTGCGCGGTCTTCGACCGGATGCTGCCCGCCGGAGACGCGGCCGGGTACGTCGCGGAGCTGCGCCGCCGGGGCGGGGCCGTGCCGGTGCTCTTCCTCACGGCCCGGGACACCGTCGCCGACCGGGTCGGCGGCTTCGCCAGCGGCGGTGACGACTACCTGGTCAAGCCGTTCGCGGTGCCCGAACTCGTCGCCCGGGTGGGCAGTCTCTGCCGCCGGGCGGCCGTGGTCAGGCCGCCGGTCCACCACGTCGCCGACCTGGAGATCGACACCGCGCGGCGCCAGGTCCGCCGTGCCGGGGTCCTGCTGACGCTCACCGGGCGGGAGTTCGCGGTCCTGGAGGTCCTGGCGGCCCGCGGAGACCAGGCGGTGTCCCGGGCCGAGCTGATCGAGAGCTGCTGGGACGAGATGGCGGAGCCGCGCTCGAACGTCCTGGAGGTCCTGGTCTCCCAACTGCGCCGCAAGCTCGGGGACCCGCCCCTCATCCGTACGGTACGGGGCGTCGGCTACCGGCTGGCCCCGCCGGGGCCCGAGTGAGCAGGCTCCCGGGCCGAACGGGAGAGGCGCCGACCCGGGGGCGCACGGAGGGGGCGTCGGCCCGGGACCGGGCGCTGACGCCCACCGGGCGGGTCCTGCGGCTGCGCAGGCGGATCACCGCCCTCTTCGCGCTCACCAGCGCCGTCGGGCTCGTCACGATGGCCGTCCTCGCCGTGCGCAGCGACGACGCGCGGTGGCGCGAGCAGCTCGACCACGCGATGAACCTGGACACCACGCAGGCGATCAGCCTGCTCGTGTACGACGCGGACGACCGTCTCGACACCACCGATCTCGTCGGGACGATGGACACCGGCTGCCCGCAGTTGACCGTGCTCTCCGTGCCTCGGGACAGGTCCTCGGGCCCGGTCGTCGACCACTCCGGGGAGCGGCCCTGTCTCGTGGGGCGCCCCGCAGACGTCCTGGCCGTGGCCGAGGACGCCCTGCGCCGCGAGGAGGTCGTCGCCGTCGACGGGAGGGCGGTGGACGGGCGGCGCGTCCGACTGTTCGCGGAGCCGTTCTTCGCGCCCGACGCGGAGGGCGACGAGGGCCGGGACGGCGCGGTCGTCACCCTCTACGAGAGCACCGAGGCGCTGGCCGACCACCGGCGGACGACCTGGCTGCTGACCGCCGGCTGCGCGGTCCTTGTGGTGCTGTCGGCGGCGGTCGGCCATGTGCTGTCCGGGCGGGCGATCCGCCCTGCGCTGACGGCGCTCGGCCAGCAGGAGGCGTTCCTCGCCGACGCGGCGCACGATCTGCGCACCCCGGTCGCCTCGCTGCGGATGCTCGCCGAGACCGCGCTGCGCGGCGACACGGACGGCACGGAGGTGCTCCGCCGGACGATGCGGCTCGCGGACGGCATGGGCGGCCTCGTGGACGGGCTGCTCACCCGGGCCCGCCTGATGACCGGGGTGCAGACCCTCGCACGGGAGCCGCTGCGGCTCGACCAGTTGGTGGAGGCGGTGGTCGAGGACACCCCGGCGGAGGGGCACCGGGTGACGGTACGGACCGAGGGGACGATCGTCGTGGCCGACCCCGATCTCGTACGCCGGGCGGTGGCGAACCTGCTCGGCAACGCCCTCGCCCACGGGCACGCGCCGGGCGAGCCCGCGGACGTACGCGTCGAGGTCGCGCGGAAGGGGCGGGAGGCGACGGTGACGGTGGAGGACGCCGGTCCCGGGCTGCCTCCGGGGGTGGCGGACGCGCTGTTCGAGCGCTTCCGCAGCGGGTCGGGGTCGACGGGCCTCGGCCTGTCCATCGCCTCCTGGGTCGCCCACGCGCACGGCGGAAGCCTCACCGCCACGAGCGGCGAGAGCGGCGGATCGGGAACGGGCGGGCGCGGCGGAACGGGCGAGCACCGCGGGGCCCTGTTCGTGCTGCGGCTGCCCGCGGCAGAGGGCGGCTGAGCGCCGGCTGCCGCCCCCGGACGGGGTACCGAGGGGCCTCCTCACGAAAACCTCAGCATCGCCCCGCGAAGCTGAGGCGTACCGCACCCAGGCCCTCAGGAGCACTCCCGTGAAGCGCGCAGTCCGTCCTCGCCCCACCCTCGTCCTGACCCTCGCCGTGCTCGGCGCCACGACCCTCTCCGCATGTACGGCGTCGGCGCCGACGGAGGCTCGGAGCGACGGCCGTCCCGCCGCGGTGGACCCGGCCACGCGACCGGAGTTGAGGTCGTTCTACGCGCAGAAGCTGAAGTGGACCGCCTGTGGTGAGCTGCGGTGCGCGCGCCTCACCGTCCCGATGGACTACGACGATCCGGCGAACGGGCGGACCTTCGTGCTGCCGGTCGCGAAGTCGACGACCGCCGACCCGGCGCACCGCATGGGCTCGCTCGTCTTCAACCCCGGCGGTCCCGGCGGTTCCGGCGTCGACGACCTCAAGGGAGGCGGCGCCGATTCCTTCGGCGCCGAGGTCCGCAAACGCTTCGACATCGTCTCCTTCGACCCGCGCGGTGTGGGAGCCGGCACCCCGGCCCTGAGCTGCGACGACGGCAAGGACGACAAGGGGGCGGCCGACCCCGCGCCGGACGCCCCGCGTGACGAGCACCCCTTGAGCCCTCGTACCGACGCCGACCGGGCGGACGCCCTCGCCCTGGCCAAGGCCGCGGCGGCGGAGTGCGTCGAACGGAGCGGGGACATCCTGCGGGATGTCGGGACGCGCGACGCGGCCCGTGACATGGACGTGCTCCGGGCGGCGCTCGGCGAGTCCCGGCTCACCTATCTCGGCTGGTCGTACGGGACGAGCCTGGGCACCTCGTACGCCGAGCAATTCCCGCGCCGGGTGCGGGCGTTGGTCCTCGACGGGGCGATCGATCCCTCGCTGGACTGGCGGGCGCGCGCGCAGAGTCAGGCCGTCGGTTTCCGCCGGGCCGTCGACGACTACGCGACGTACTGCGCCGATGTCGTCGGCGCCGAGACATGCCCGGGGGCGACCCCGGACGAGATACGCGAGGTCGTCGACGGCCTTTTCACGCGGACGGCACGCTCCCCGCTCCCGGTCGACGGGTCCGAGTTCGGGGTGGACGAGCGGATGCTCATCGACGTGGTGGCGACGGCGATGTACACGCCCGAGGACCAGTGGAAGGGGCTTTCGGAGGCGCTGGCCCAGGCCGACGGCGGCGACGGTACGAAGCTGGCCGCGCTGGCCGACGGCGAGAAGGCTCCCGAAGAGGAGGAGGACGGCGGTGGGGGCCCGGAGGACGCCGGCGAGGCGACGGGCGGGCCGGCCGTGCCCGCCGACAACGAGGACGCGGCGCTCCTCGCCGTGAACTGCGCCGACACCCCGCACCCCCGTACCGCCCAGCCGTACTGGGACGCCCTCGCTCCGGCGGAGAAGGCGGCGGGGCGGTACGGCACCACGAGCGTGCTCGACTCCCTGACGTGCAAGGACCTGCCGACGGGTACGCAGAAGCCGCACCGTGTCCGCGCGGAGGGGGTGCCGCCGGTCCTCGTGGTGGGCACGACGGGCGACCCGGCGACGCCGTACGAGGAGTCCGAGAGTCTCGCGGAGCAGTTCCCCGGCGGCATGCTGCTGACGTACGAGGGTGTGGGCCACACCGCGTACGGACGCGGCGGCTCGTGCGTGACGGATGCCGTCGACGCCTATCTCGTCGGCCTGAAGCCGGTCCGTCCGGGCGCGACCTGTCGGTAGGGCGAGCCGATCAGTAGAGCCGCGGGGACATGACCTGTGGTTCGGCGCCCGGCACTTCGAGGACGCAGCGGGGGATGCCGGGACCGGCGGCGGCGCGGACCGTCGCCGGAGTCGGCGGGTCGGTCGGCAGTTCGATGTGCACGGTCACCGGGCGGTCGGCGCCGGTGGTGGCGTACCCCGTCTCCTTGCCGTCGACGAGGACCTCGACCACGGCCTTGTGGCCGGTCTGGACCGTGACGCTGACCGAGTGCCCCGCGTGGTCGATGTGGAAGTGGTGGCGTCGTCTCATGGGGTCGCCTCCGACCGGTCTCCGTCACGCCCCTCGCTCCAGCGTAGCCATCCGGCACCCGGGCGGCCTGTGATGCCCCTTGGCGCCATCACCCGAACAGCCGCCCTCCGGGCGTGCAACCCGCCGTCGGTCGGGTGCACTGGAGGGGCAAGCGTCCGCCGAGCATGGAGACGACCATGTACGAAATGCACGTCGGCATAGCACCCCGGGACGGGGTCTTCGTCTGGCACGTGGCCGCCATCGGTGGCGCGACCGCCCTCTGCGGGCAGTCGCTCCACGAGGAGCCGCTCGAGGAGCGCGAGAGGACCGACCGTCACTGCACCCCTTGTATGAGTTCTTTCCAGGAGCTGATGAACGACCGGCGGTGACTGCCGGACTTTCCGATGTGCCCGATCCCCGACCACCCCTCACACCCCCAGTCGGTCGTAGAACGCCGACAGCCTCGGCCGCCGCTCGGCGCGTTCGCGCGAGTGGCGGTCGAGTTCTTCCATCAGGCGGCGGCTGCGGTGTTCGAGGTCCAGTTCGTCGAGGATCCGGTCGATCTCGGCGAGCAGCGCTCCGTACAGCTGCCACTGGCGGGGGTCGTGCTGGACGAATCGGAGCAGCAGTTCGGCCGCGTGGTCACGGACCGCGCGGGCGGCGCGGAGTTCGCCGGCGAGCCGGTCCTCGGCGGCGTCGGCGTCCGCGCTGACGTGGGTGGAGACGAGGACGGCGAAGCTCACGAGGGTGTCGGCGACCCGGGCCAGGAGGTCTTCGAGGGCGAGCGCGACGTCCTTCGGGAAGAGGTCGGTCTCTCCTCGTTCCTTGGCGAGGTCGGTGAGCGTCCGGGCGAGGACGCGCAGGACGACGGCGCAGATCTCCAGGGTGTCGAGGCCCGTGCGGAGCACGATGCGGTGCAGGGCCCCTTCCTTCTCCTTGACGCGCGGGTTGAACCGGAGGCTGTCCTCGGCCTGGCGCAGCGCCGCGTCGACGTCGGCCACGTCGTTGTCGAGGCGGCGGGCCTCGTACAGTCGGGCGGCGGCCCGCGCGACGGGCATGGGGGTGGTGAGTCCCTCACCGATCCCCAGGAGGAGCCGGCGCATGCGTCGCGCCAGGTCCTCGATGGACTCGCCCGCCGTGCCGACCCAGACCGGCGGGACGAGGACGGTGTTGAACAGCAGCCCCACCACCGCGCCGATGAGGGTTTCGAGGACCCGGTCCCAGGCCCTGCTGGTGACCTGGGTGACGCCGAGGACGAGCATCGCGCTGATCGCGACCTCGGGGACGAACTCGTCGACGCGCACGAAGCGGCCGACCACCAGCGAGGCGAGGATGATCAGTCCGAGACTCCACCAGGTGAGGCCGACCAGGGCGCTGAACGCGATCGCGATGATGACGCCGACGACCACCGAGTTGACCCGTCGGATGCCGGTGGTGAGCGTGGAGTACAGGGTGACCTGGACGACGAGCAGCGCGGTGAGCGGGGCGGTCAGCGGGGCGGCCTCGGCGCTCAGCTGGAGGGCGACGACATAGGCGATCGTGGCCGCGGCGGTCGACCGGACGGTCTGGACGACCGCCGGTTCCCTGCGCCGCGCCCACAGCTCGGTCGCGGCTCGTCGTAGCGCAGCGCGCACGTCCCTCACCTTGTCAGGTTTCCGTACGGGTGGGCTCTTCGCATGCCGTACGTGGTGCGTACGGCGGTCGTGCGCGGCGACGGCGTGCCGGAATGGCGATCTCGCCGGGGGTACGGTGGGATGAGAGCGATCACGCGTCCACGACGGATGGATGAAGGTTGTGTCGACCTCGAGCCATGCGGTGTCCGGCGCCCCTTGTTGGGTCAGTCTCATGGCCCGCGACCTCGGCGCCGCCGAGACCTTCTACGGGGGTGTCTTCGGCTGGGAGTTCCGCCCCACCCGACTGGGTGAGGAGTTCTCCGTCGCCCTGAGTGACGGCGCACCGGTCGCCGGGATCGGCGCGCTCGCGCCGCGTCTCGCGGTGGCCGTCGCCTGGACCCCGTACTTCGCCGTGGACGACGCCGATGTGACGGCGGCCCGCATCCGGGAGCGCAGCGCCACGGTGGCCGTGGGGCCGCTGCGGTTCGGGACGGGGCGCGCGGCGCTCGCCTCGGACCGCGAGGGGGCCGTCTTCGGCATCTGGGAGGGTGAGATCATCCCCGACTGGAGCGTCGGCAAGGGCGGTGCCCCGGCCTGGCTCGAGCTGCGGACCAGGAACGCCTTCGACGCGGCGATCTTCTACGCCGAGGTGCTCGACTGGGCGGGCGAGCTGCCCGGCTGCTGTCAGGTGAGTTACGAGGACGACCATGTCGTCCTGAGCCACGGCGACATCACCGTCGCGCGGCTCTACGGGGGCGCGGTGGAGGACGCCCCCGACCCGCAGGTCAGGCCCCGCTGGCACGTGCACTTCCGGGTCCCCGACCTCGACGAGGCGGTCGAGACGGCCGTCCGTCTGGGCGGTACGACCGCTTCGGCGGTCCGGCCGTCGGGCAACGGCCGGTCGGTGGCGCTGCGCGATCCGGACGGCGGACTCTTCACGGTGGCGGACAGCGTGGAGTGACGCGGCCCTGCCTTGTTCGGGGGTGCGGCCCCCGGGTCACTCCCCCGAGTGCGCGGCGCGCCGGATCGTCGCGTCGACGAGGGCGAGGGCCTGGTCGGCGGTACGTCCCGGGGCGCGGTTCCAGGGGCCGATGAGGTCCGTCCAGCCCTGGGCGCGCAGTTCGGTGACGATCCAGGCGGCGGAGCGGTTCATGGTGTCGGCGCTGCCGTGGCCGAGGCGGTGCGCGGTGAGCAGCGCTCCGCAGAGGCACCGGGCGCCTCTGGCGTCGCGGAGCCGGTACGGCTTGTTCTGCCAGCCCCACTCGACCAGGACGCGGCGGGCGTGGGCGAGGTGGGTGGAGGGGCGTACGTCGGGCTGTCCGAGGCGGCGCCAGGCGTGCAGCCGGTCGGGCAGGATCGCGCCGAGCCGGCCGGGGAGCGGCCGCTCGGCGGGCGGCGGTGGGGCGAGGGCGTCGAGGGCGGTGGCGACGAGCTGGTCGACGGGGACGGAGAGCAGCCGACGCCAGTCCTCGGGGGCGGGCCCGACCGGGGCGGCCACCGGCTCCTTCGAGCCACCCGCGGGCTCCTCCGGGGCGTCCCAGTGGCGGACGATCTCCTGCCACGCGGCGGTGTCGTGGAGCTCGACGGCGGCGCGGTCGAGGTCGTCGGGGGCGAGGGTCGGCAGGGACATGCGCGCTCCGGGCTCGGCGGATCTCTGACTCATCAGAATGTCGGCTTTGTCCCGAACATTCTTGAGCGATCCAGCCAAAAGTTACCAATTGGTATGCCGTGACTTCCCATGCGGGCGGCAGTAGAACTCGTTCCCATTCCACCGACAGTGAGGGCTTCTCATGGCTGTTACACGCCGTGGATTCATCACGGGAACAGGTTCTATTCTCGGCACCCTGGCACTGCCCGCACACGCCTACGCCTCGGCCACCCAGTCCCGCATCCCCGCCCTGGTCATCGGCACCGGCTACGGCGGCTCCGTCGCCGCGCTGCGGCTGGCCCAGGCGGGCGTCGACGTACGCATGGTCGAGATGGGCATGGCCTGGGACACCCCCGGCCCCGACGGAAAGATCTTCGCCAACACCACCACCCCGGACCACCGGTCCTTCTGGCTGCGCACGCGCACCAAGCAGCCGCTCAGCCAGTTCCTCGGCTTCCCGCTCGACAAGGACGTCCCCCGCCACACCGGGATCCTCGACGCCGAGGAGTTCGGCGGCATCACCGTCTACCAGGGCCGGGGCGTCGGCGGCGGCTCCCTGGTCAACGGCGGCATGGCGGTCACCCCGCGCCGGGAGAACTTCGGCGCGATCCTCCCGACCGTCGACGCCGCCGAGATGTACGACGTCTACTACCCGCGCGCCAACGCCGGGCTCGGCGTCAACCACGTGGACCCGGCCTGGTGGGAGAGCGCGGCCTGCTACCAGTACGCCCGCGTCGGCCGTAAGCACGCACAGCGCTCCGGCTTCCCCTTCGTCTTCGTGCCCAACGTCTACGACTGGGAGTACATGAAGCAGGAGGCGGCAGGCTCCGTCCCCAAGTCGGCGCTGGCGGGGGAGGTCCTGTACGGCAACAACCACGGCAAGAAGTCGCTCCAGAAGACCTACCTCGCGCAGGCCCGGGCGACCGGGCGGGTCACGGTCTCACCCCTGCACAAGGTCACGTCCGTGTCCCCCGCGTCCGGCGGCGGCTACACGGTCGCCATCGACCGCCTCGACACCGCGGGGAACACCACGTCCACCGAGACCGTCCTCGCGGACCGGGTCTTCTTCGCGGCCGGCAGCGTCGGGACGAGCAAGCTGCTGACCCAGCTCAGAGCGACCGGAGCGCTGCCCGGCCTCAACGGCGAGATCGGCAAGGGCTGGGGCGACAACGGCAACGTCATGTGCGGCCGCGCCAACCACATGTGGGACGCGACCGGCAAGCTCCAGTCGTCCATGCCCACCGCCGGCATCGACAACTGGGACGCGGGCGGGGCGTTCGCCGAGGTGGCGCCGCTGCCCACCGGCATCGAGACGTACGCCTCGTTCTACCTCTCCATCACGAAGAACCCGAACCGCGCCCAGTTCACCTGGAACCCCACGACGGGCCGGGTCGAGCTCAACTGGCAGACGGCCTGGAAGCAGCCGTCGATCGACGCCGCCAAGACCATCTTCGACAAGATCAACGCGAAGGAGGGGACGATCTACCGCACCGACCTGTTCGGCGCGTACAAGATCTGGGGCGACCACCTCACGTACCACCCGCTCGGTGGCGCGGTCCTCGGCCGGGCCACCGACAACTACGGCCGCCTGCACGGGCATCCGGGCCTCTATGTTATCGACGGCGCGCTGATCCCGGGCAACACCAGCGTCAACCCGTTCGTCACGATCACCGCGCTCGCCGAACGCAACATCGAGAAGATCATCGCGACCGACCTCTGAGGCCCTGCGGCTCCGAGGCCCTGAGGACCTGCGGCTCCGAGGTCCTGCGGCTCCGAGGTCACTGCGTGGGCAGCACACACGCCGCGTCGAGGCCGAACACCCGGTTGAGCCGGCCGAACGACAACCAGGAACCGATGCTCATCGTCAGCTCCACGATCTCGGGCTGGCTGTAGTGCGCGGTCAGACGGGTCCAGAAGTCCTCGTCCTCGTCGAGACCGTGATGATCCAGGGCGTACCGCTCGGCGTACTCCGCGGCCAGCCGCGTACGGTCGTCGAAGGCATCGGTGGTGCGCCACTGGGTGACGGCGTCGGCGAACGACTCCTCGACCTTCTCGCCGTCGCGGTCGGTCCGCCAGTCGAGGCAGAAGAGACAACCGTTGATCTGCGCGATCCGCAGCCGCGCGGCCTCGAACTCCCGCAGCCCCAGGGTGGTGTGGGCGTAGACGGAGAGGGAGAAGTTCGCCGCGGCCGTCCCGATCTCGGGGACGATCTCGCCCCACACGTACTCGATCGGGTGCCTGCCCTCGGGGACGTCGATCCTCATGGTCACTTCCTTCCCAGTCTGCCCACTGCGGGGCGCAGCGGGACGTCGAGCGCGTCGTAGAGGCCGGGCTCGGCGTCCACGAGCCAGTCGACGGCGTTCACGAGCCGGCCGACGGCCGTGGCGTTCCCGCCCGCGGAGCGGTTCTCGCCCTCGTCGGTGGCCTCGACCGTGACCTCGATGCGCGGGCGGCCCTCGATGACCACCCGGTGGGCGCCCACGCCGTCCGGCGGGGTGGGCCAGTCGGGGGCGCAGGAGGGGTGGATCCGGGTGACGTGCTCGATGACGATCCGGGGTTCGCCGGCGACGACGCCCTGGACCTCGAACCGTACGGCGCCCTGGGTCCCGGCCTCGAAGACGCCCATCGTGCGGGTGGTCACGGTGGTGTCGAGGGGGCGCCGTGCCATGGTCTCGCGGATCTCGTCGAGTTCGACGCCGAGGGCCCGGGCCATCAGCCGTATCTGGCCGCCCCACACCATGGTGGGTATGGAGGGGGCGAGCATCAGCGGTTCGTACTCCATGGGGTGACCCATGCCGATGAGATGGCGGACCGAGTCCTCCTGCTCGTACGTGGAGTAGTCGAAGATCTCCTGGCAGCGGACGACGTCGACGGTGGAGCCGAGGCCGCTGACCAGCAGGGGCAGCACGTCGTTGCCCCACCCGGGGTCCACGCCGGAGACGAAGAGCGAGCCGCCGCCCTCGGCGACGGCGGCGAGCACCGGGTCGCGGAACTCGGGCGGGGCACTCCGCTGGTCGTAGAGCGGGTACAGCGCGGGTGTGACGACGACGGCGCCGGCCCGGACGGCCCGGACGACGTCGGCGAGCGCCTCGTCGGGCCGGATGTCGCCGGAGGCGGCGTACACCACCGCCCTGGGGCGGGCGGCGAGCACGGCGGCGATGTCGTCGGTCGCCGCCACCCCGAGGGGGCGGTCGAGTCCGGCGAGCGGGCCCGCGTCACGGCCGACCTTGGCGGGGTCGTGGACGAGGACGGCGGCGAGGGCGAGCCCCGGGTGGGCGTCGACGGCCCTGATGGCCGCGCGGCCGACATTTCCGGTACCCCAGACAACGGTCGGAATCATGCGGGGAGAGTAACCTGACGCACCGTCAGTTCCTAGAGGCGGGAACGACTTCGCCGGATGCAACTCGGTCGCAACCTCCCACGGTGTTCTCTGGACCACTCGACGGAGCACCGCGAAGGGGGCGGGAGATGGATCAGCCCGGCGCACGTGTGGAGTTGACCCCTGCGGCGGCCGACCTGCTGCGACGGCTGCGGGAGGCGCACGGTCCGCTGATGTTCCACCAGTCGGGCGGCTGCTGCGACGGCAGCGCCCCGATGTGCTACCTGGACGGGGAGTTCCGCACCGGAGCGTCGGACGTGCTGCTCGCCTCGCTGGAGGTCGAGGGCGTCGCGGAGCCGATCGCGTTCTGGATGTCGAAGGCGCAGTTCGAGGTCTGGAGCCACACCCGGCTGATCGTGGACGTCGTGCCGGGGCGGGGCAGCGGCTTCTCCCTGGAGGCCCCGGAAGGCGTCCGTTTCCTCATCCGTTCCCGATTGGTCGGCTCCTGATTTTCGGGCCCGCGCTGCCGCTGGGCACGGGCGACCGGGTCGGCGTACGGCACCGGCTGGTGGCGGAGGGTTCCCGCGTCCCGTACCTCTTCGCGGTGGGCGGCTGTCCGGTGCTGCGGGCGGGCGACCCGCTGCCCGGCCTCGACGGCAGGACGGCCGCCGTCCGCCCGGCGGTGGGCATCGCGACGGCGGACGGCGACTGCTCCTGATGGCGCTCGACGGCGGCCCCGAGTACCGGACCGGGCTGACGATCGCCGAGGTGGCTTCGGTGCTCGACGAGGCCGGCGCGGTCGACGGCTTCAGCCTCGACGGCGGAGGCTCCTCGACGCTCGTCACCCGGGACCGGGGCGCCGCGTCCGTCACCGTGCGCAACCACCCCTCCGGGGGCGTCGAACGCCCGGTGCCGAACGGCATCGGGATCCTCGCCGGGCGCTGGCACAGGGCCGACCCGGGGCCGACCCACCACGGCAACGCTCCGTCACCGAGCGGGGCGCGCGTGCCGTAGTTAGCGTGGGAGTCGACAACCCCCATCGAGACCGTCTGCGACAACCCATCGATCGGAAGAGAGAGTCCCGTCATGGCCGCACGACCTGAAGGCACCCCGGTCTGGTCCGACGCGATGTTCACCGACGTCGAAGGAGCCAAGACCTTCTACGGCGACGTGCTGGGCTGGACCTTCGGCGAAGCATCCTCGGAATACGGCAACTACACCCAGGCCTACCGCGACGGCAAAGCGGTCGCGGCCGTCGTCCCGCCCATGCCGGGCCAGGACGGCTCCCCCCAGTCGGCCTGGTGTCTGTACTTCTCCTCGCCCGACGCCGCCGCCACGGCCGAGAAGATCAAGAGCAACGGCGGCACCGTCCTCATGGAGCCGATGGCGGTCGGCGACTTCGGCTCCATGTGCCTGGCGCAGGACCCGACCGGCGTCACGTTCGGCGTCTGGCAGCCCGGCACGCACAAGGGGTTCGAGCTGGAGGGCGAGACCGGCTCCTACGTGTGGGCCGAGGTCTTCACCCGGGAACCCGCGAAGTCCGACACCTTCTTCACCTCGGTCTTCGGCTACAACACCCAGAAGATGGCCGACGACACCATGGACTACAAGGTCTTCGACCTGGGCGGCGAGACGCCGGTCCTGGGGCGGATGAAGATGGCGTCGGAGGACTTCCCGCCCGAGGTCCCGTCGCACATCCAGATCTACTTCGTCGTCGACAACTGCGACCAGGCGGTCGACCGGGCCGTGAAGCTCGGCGGGCAGAAGGCCTTCGGGCCGATGGACAGCCCCTTCGGGCGGTTCGCGACGATCCTGGACCCGCAGGGCGCGGTGTTCGCGGTGATCGACACGAAGACCACCGTGGGCGAGATGCCCGAGATGGTCTGAGCGGTACGCGCGACGGTGCCCGGGGCCGCGAAGGCCCTGGGCACCGTCATGCCGTGGCGTGCCCGTCAGCCGCCGTCTCGGACGGCGACGATCCCGTTGAAGACGCCGACGTACGCCGTTCCGTCGGGCCCGATGGTGATCGGGGCCCAGTTGTTGTCGTACGCCGGTCCTGTGCCGGTGAGTTGTTTCCAGGCGCGCTTGCCGGTGCGGAAGTCGACGGCCGTCAGGTACCAGGCGTCGATGCCGAGGCGGTTCGGCTGCTTCTCGTAGAAGTAGAGCAGTCCGTTGGCGGTGGAGAGCTTGGGGACGGTGGAGGGTGAGCGGACGTCGCTCTCCCAGACGGTGTCGCAGCCGCTGCCGTCGGGCCGGACGTCGATCCGGGTGGCGCCGCCGACCACGCTCCGGCCGAAGGTGAGCGTGGTGGGGTTCTCGTAGCCGTAGTTGTTCTCGACGACGAGGCTGTTGCCCCAGCTGATCAGGGAGTTGTCGGTGGTGGAGGCGCCGGAACCGAAGACCGGGACCTTGCAGACCAGGCGTTCGGCCTCGGGGACGTCGGTGCCGCGCCGGTAGACGAGGACGTTCATCCGGTCGTCGGCGTTGTCGGTGATCGCGACGAACTCGTCTCCGGTCCCGAAGAGATCGGGCGTGGTGCCCGAACCCTGGTTCACCGAGCCGGGTTTGGTGCCGGTCCCCCGGTCGTAGCTCTGCCGCCACTGGACGCGCGGGGTCCCGTCGGGGTCGGCGCGGAAGCTGTAGAGGGCGTGGTCGGAGACGATGGAGACGCCGTCCCGTGCGACGGAGAAGGAGTTCTGGATCTCCTCGCCGTCAAGACGGAGCGAGCGGAGCGTGCCGGTCGCGGGGTCGACGGTGCCGACCCGGCCGAGTCGGGTCACCCACCAGATGCGGCCGTCGTGGTCCGGCATGACGGAGGTGATGGGGTCGCAGACGCCGCTCGGGAAGAGATTGGTCCAGCTGACACAGTCGTGCGGGACGAGCGGGGTGAGATCCCAGTCGTTCTCGACGGCGAACTCCCATGTCCCGTCGGTCTTCTGACGGTGTGCGATCCGCAGGACGTGCTGGCGGGAGTCGGCGAGGACGACCCGGTCCCGGTTGTCGAGGTAGAAGTAGGCACCGCCGGAGGTGTCCTTGAAGATCTTCTCGAAGTCGAGCCGGGTGATGGCCTCGACGGTCGAGGAGCGCTGCGGCAGCTTGTACTCGGCGAGGGTGTCCAGCGTGCGCGGGTCGAGGAGCTTGAGCAGGAAGCCGGAGAACGTTCCGCAGACGGTGACGAGGCGGCCGCCCGCGTCGAAAGTGGCCGTGGCGCACTCTCCGCCGACGGCGGCGATCTTCTCGCTGGTGACCTGCGGGTCGCGCCCGAGCGGGCCGGAGAAGGGGTGGGTGCCGCTGCCGGCGCCGTCGGCGTGCATGCCGCTGCGCCCGTTGGGTGCGAGGTACGGGTGCTGGTCGGGCGCGTCGCCCGGCACGGGCCGGGCAGGCGCGGGAGCGCCCTCGTAGGCGTCGACGAGTCGGTGGCCGGGGGCCAGAGGTATGTCGTCGGCGAGTGCGGCGGGGGTGGCGAACGCGAGGGCGATCGCGCTCGACACGGCGATCAGGGCGAGCGCGCGGGCTCGTCGTGTGGGGGTGGTCAATGCGGCTCCTCGGGTGCGTACGTCGGTCGCGCCGGCGGCCGACGTTAGGCCCGAGTGTGTGAGATGTACATGGAACTGCCGTTGGTTTCACGGCCACTTCATGATCGCGCAACGAACCGACCGAGGAGTCGCGAAACGTTACGGCTTGAGGCTGCTGACGACGTTGGCGGTGGCGGCGACCCCGTTCTGGATGGTCGGCGCCATGCTCGTGCCGGCGAGGAAGAAGCCGAGCAGGGCGCAGACCAGCGCGTGGGAGAACTTGAGGCCGCCGCTGCGGAGGAAGATCACCGCCAGGACGAGTAGGAGAAGTACAACAGAAACGGACACGGCCATCGCCCACACCCTCCTTGCGCCGCGCCGGAATCGCGGCGTTCGGCGGCCAGTGTGGCGCAGCGGGAGCGCCGTCCGGCCGTACGGCATGCCTGCCGAACGGGTGAGATTCCGCGTCAGCGGTTCAGGAAGGCCCGGAGCCCGGCGAGGTCGTCGGTGTTGATGTGGTCGACGCGGGCGGCGCGCAGTTCGCTCCAGAGGGCGTCGCGGGCGGCGCCGGGCAGGTCGGGGGTGGCCCAGAAGCGGACCCGCTGGCCGCGCGTGTGGGCGGTCCGGACGATCGAGTGGAGCCGGGCGCGCTCCTCGGCGGGGAAGGGGCCGACGCCGGTCCAGCTGAAGGAGTGGGTCCAGTTGGAGCTGATGAGGGGGATGAAGGAGGCGGGCGCGGGCGCCTCGGCCGCGAGGTCGTCGAGCCGGCCGTCGTAGAAGGCGTGTCGGAAGCGCTGGGCCTCCATCGGGGCGCGGGCGGCGCGGTCGCCCGAGATGACGGGGGTCACGGCGCCGAGCCGGACGTGTCCGGCGGCGTAGCTGGACAACATCCTTCGGTACGGCCGGAGTTGGCGGTGGAGCTCCTGGTAGGCGGCGACGCCGTCGCCCTTGATGTCGATGAGCAGCTGCACGGGGTGGCGGTAACCCGGGTACACGGAGCCGTGGTTGGCGTGCACGCGGGCGAACAGCGGGTCGAGGTAGAGCGAGCGGAGGGTGCGGCTCGGGTCGAGCTCGGCGGGCTCGTGGGCGACGAGGAGCTCCCCGTCGACCAGGAAGATGTCCGCCTCGACGCTGGTGAACCCGTGGGCGAGGGCGTCGTGGAGCGGCCGGGCGTGCAGGTAGTCGTTGTGCGCGTGCGCCTGCGGCAGGGGCCGGACGCGGACGGCGACGGCGGTGCCGGGCAGCGCGAGGCCGGCGGCTCCGGCGGCGAGGGCGACGACGGCGGTACGCCGGGGCAGGGGCGCCATGGGGTGACTCCAGGGGGATCGGATCGACGCGGACCCTACCGAGTATGGGCGGCCGATCACCCCAACAGGCCTACTGTGCCCCGGAGTTGGCCCCCGAGCAGCCAACCCGACGCCGCCCGTCCGCCAGGGGTTCGCCCCACGCCACGAACGGCGACGATCTCCGGTTGCAGGCGCCGTCGAAGACGTCATGCTGGAGAGGGAGAGCACCCCCACGGTTCATCGCCTGCCTGACGCACCGGGGACAGGACGCACTGGGGACAGGAGGAGCCCATGCGCACCCTCGTTTCCCGCCTCCGGTCCGGCCGCCGTGCGGGGCGGATCCTGCTCGCCTTCCTGCTCGCCCTCGCCGGTGTGCTGGTGCCGTCATGGGAGGCCGCCCCGAGTACCGCGGCCGCGACCCCGATCGCCTCGACCCCGATCAGCGTCGGCAGCGGACCGGTGGGGGTCGCGGTGACGCCCGACGGCGATCGCGCGTATGTCACCGGCTCCCGATCGCACCGGGTGTACGTGATCGACACCGCGACGAACAAGGTCGTCCGTAGCATCGGAGGCTTCGGCCTGGCTCCCGTCGCGGTCGCCGTCGCTCCGGACGGCGGCCATGCCTATGTCGTCAACTCCGGGTCGGACAGCGTGTCCGTGCTCGACACGGCCACCGAGAAGGTCGTCGATCGCGTCGAGGTCGGCAGCTTCCCGACCGAAATCGTCCTCACCCCGGACGGCCGTCACGCCTACGTCACCAACTCCTGGTCGGACAACGTGTCCGTGATCGACACGCGGACCCGCGAGGTCGTCCGCGTCATCACCGTCGGAAGCAGCCCGACCGGGGTCGCCGTCACACCCGACGGCACCAGCGTCTACGTCGTCAACTCCGGCTACGGATCCCCTGTGCCCCTCTCGGTGATCGACACGAGAACGCACCGTGTTTCCGGCCTGTCCGTCGAGGTCGGCGGGTTCCCGTCCGCGGTGGCGCTGGCGCCCGACGGGAACCATGCGTACATCACCAGCCTGTTGGGCACCGTGTCCGTGCTCGACACGCGCACCGGTGACATCGTGGGGAGCCCCATCCCCGTCGGTTGGCACGCGCGCGATGTCGTGGTGACGCCCGACGGCCGCCGCGCCTACGTCACCGGGTACGGTACGGCCTCCGTGTACGTGATCGACGCCAGGACCGCCACGGTCGTGGGCAGCCCTCTTGAGGTCGGCGGCTCGACGGACCGGATCGCCGTCGCACCGGACGGCCTGCACGCCTATGTCACCCACAACTGTTGCGCCGCCGTGTCGATGATCGACCTCTGAGCCCGGGTGTCAGCCGGACAATCCTCGGGACTTCTCGGCGCCCACGCAGTCGGACCACTCGACCGTACGGTCGCACCAGCGGGTCAGCAGGACGCGGTCGTGGGCGACCGCGAGGAGGCCCGCACCGGACTCCGCGCGGTAGGACTCCACGGCCGCCACGAGCGCCGCCGTCGTCGAGGCGTCCAGCATCGCGGTCATCTCGTCGCAGATGAGCCAGCGCGGGCGGAGCACCAACGCCCGGGCCAGACAGGCCCGTTGGAGCTGCCCGTCGCTGACCTCGTGCGGGCGGCGGGCGAGCAGGTCCTCGGTGAGGCCCACCGTCGGGGCGAGTTCGGCGATCCGCGTCTCGGCCTCCGCGCGACGGCCGGTGGCACGGAGCGGTTCGGCGATGAGGTCGCGGAGCCGTAGCCGCGGGTCGGCGGACATCCGGGGCTGCTGGAACACCACGCCGACCGCCGTCCGCAGCGGCCGAGGCGCCCGGTGGCGCCACCCCCGTACGTCCTCCCCGTCGATCGCGACGCGCCCCGCCTCCGGGCGGTGGAGCAGCGCGGCGACCCGGGCGAGCGTGGACTTGCCGCAGCCGCTGGGGCCGAGGAGACCGACCGACTCACCGGGTACGACGGTGAGCGAGGCGCCACGGAAGACCGGCGTGCGACGGTCGTATCCGGCGGTGATGGAGTCGAGTTCAAGCACGGGGCACTCCGGGTGCGGCGGGTTCCGGGTGGTGGCAGGCCACGCCCGCCAGCGGTCGCGGCAGCGTGTCGCACGCCTCGGTCGCCCGCGTGCAGCGTGGGGCGAACGCGCAGCCGGGCGGCAGGGCGGTCAGCTCGGGTGGCATGCCGGGGATCGGGGTGAACGCGCGGTCGGGCAGGGCGTTCAAGAGGCCCCGGGCGTAGGGGTGACTCGGGCCCGGCTCGCCGAAGAAGCGGTGCGCGGCCGTCGACTCGACGATCCGGCCCGCGTACATCACCGCCACCCGGTCGGCGATCCGCTCCGCGGCCGCCAGGTCGTGGGTGATCAGGAGCAGCGCGCGGCCCTCGTCGGCGTGGCGGCGCAGCTCGTCGACGGTCCGCTCGACGAGGTCGCGGTCGAGCCCTGTGGTCGGCTCGTCGGCGAGGAGCAGCGGGGCGTCGCCGATGAGGGCGAGCGCCGTCGCGGCGCGCTGCGCGAGGCCGCCGGAGAGCTCGTGCGGGTACCGGTCGAGGTGACCGGCGGGGAACGCGGCCCGTTCCGCCGCCTTCTCGACCGCCGCGCGGCGCTCCCGCCTCCGGGCGCCCGTCAGTTCACGGACGGACTCCTCCAGCTGGGCGCGGACGGTCCGCACGGGGGTGAGGTGGGCGGCGGGGCTCTGCGGGACCAGACCGACGCGCCGTCCCCGTACCGTACGGGCCAGGGTCTTCTCGTCGGCGGCGAGCAGGTCGACGCCGTCGATCAGGGCGGTGCCGGAGGTCTCGGCGTTGCCCGGCAGGAGGCCGAGGAGCGCGGAGGCGAGGACGGACTTGCCGCAGCCGCTCTCGCCGACGAGGGCGAGGCACTCCCCCGCCGCCAGGTCGAAGTCGGCGTCGGTGACGGCGGCGACGTGGCGGCCGCCGCGCATGCTGAAGCGGACGGAGAGCCCGCGCACGCTGAGGACGGCCTCGCCGGCGCGTTCGGCGGTGACCGCTTCCAGCGCGCGTACGACGCGCGAGTCCGGGGTCGGGGCGGTCACAGCATCAGCTCCGATCGGCGGCGCGGATTGAGCCGGTCCCGCCACGCTCCGGCGAGCCCGGCGATGGCCAGGGTCGGCACGATGAGGAGCAGACCGGGGAAGAGCGTCGGCCACCAGTCGCCGGCGAGCAGCGAGGAACGCGCGGACTGGACGAGGTTGCCGAGGCTCGCCTGGTGGCTGGGGAGGCCAAGACCGAGGAAGGAGAGCGCGGACTCGTGCCACATGGCGTGCGGCACCATCAGGACGGCCGCGAGTCCGGCCTGCGGCAGGACGGCGGGCAGCAGATGGCGCACGGTCACCCGCCACCGCGAGGCACCGCCGGAGATCGCCGCGTCCACGAAGGGACGGGAGCGCAGCGAGAGGACCTCGGAGCGGACGATCCGGGCGGTCGACAGCCAGTGGGTGAGGGCGACGGAGACGATGACCGGCCAGACGCCGGGCCGGAACATGGCGACGATGAAGATGCCGAGCAGCAGGTGCGGTACGGAGGAGAAGGCGTCGACGATCCGCATCACGACCCGGTCGGTCCAGCCGCCGAGCGAGGCGGCCGCGGCGCCGACGGCGGTGCCGATGACGGTGGCGACGAGCGCGGCGACCACGCCGACGAGGAGCGAGATCCGCAGTCCGTAGACACAGCGCAGCAGCAGGTCGCGGCCGACGTCGTCGGTGCCGAAGGGGTGCTCCCAGGACGGGGGCAGGAGTTTGAGGGAGAGGTCGACGGCCTGTTCGTCGAGCTGGACGATCGGCGGGACGAGCAGGACGGCGAGGACGACCGCGCCGACGATCCCGGCCGAGGACCACAGACGCAGTCGCCGGGTACGGAGCTCAGCCATCGAAGCCCACCCTCGGGTCGGCGAGCCCGTACAGCAGGTCGGAGAGGAGGTTGCCGAGGAGGACGGCGGCGGTCGCGAGAACGGTCAGCGCGGCGAGCAGCGGGAAGTCGACCGAGGTGGCGGCCTGGACGGTGGCGGCGGCGATGCCGGGCCAGCTGAAGACGGTCTCCACGAGCAGGGCCCCGGTGATGAGTTCGGGGACGCGGGAGCCGACGAGGGTGAGCATCGGGAGCATTCCTGAGCGCAGGGCGTGGCCGAGGAGGACGGTCCGTTCCCGGAGGCCACGCGCGCGTGCTCCGCGTACCGGGTCCTCTTCGAGGGCGTCGCCGACGCCCTGGCGGACGTAGAGGAAGAACCAGGGCAGCTGGGAGACGCCGAGGACGAGGGCGGGCAGCACGAGGTGGCCCGCGACCTGGTCGAAGGTGACGGTGTCGCTGGCGGTGTCGGTGAGCCCGCCGGCGGGCAGGACGCCGAGCTTGAGGGCGAAGAACCAGATGGCGAGCAGTCCGAGCCAGAAGGCGGGGGCGGCTTCCAGGGTGTACGCGGCGGAGCTGACGGCCCTGTCGAGCAGGCCGCCCCTGCGGCGCCCGGCGAGGACGCCCAGGGCGGTGCCGAGCAGGATGGCGAGGAGGAAGGCGGTGCTGGCGAGCAGCACCGACCAGCCGATCCGCTCGGTGATGACGTCGGCGACGGGCTGGCGCATCACGCTGGAGTCGCCGAGGTCTCCGTGGAGCGCGGAGGTCAGCCACTCCCACCAGCGGGTGGTGAGGGGCTCGTCGACGCCGAGGTTGGCGCGGAGCTGGTCGAGGTTCGCCTGCGAGGCCGTGAGGCCGGCGGTGCCGGCGTAGGCCTTGACGGGGTCGAAGGGGGAGGCTTCGGCGACGGCGAAGACCGCGAAGGTGACCGTGAGGAGGACGGGGACGGCGAACAGGGCCCGCCGTCCCGTCATCCTGGCCATCGCCCCCCAGGGGAGGCGGCGGCTCACTTCTCGGCGCCCTTGGGCTTCCAGGTCTCGACGTTCCACCAGGGGCCGGACGCGAGGCCGTGGTCGTGCGGCTCCGTCTGGGTGCTCAGGCCGTCCCAGCTGTCGTTCACCACGTAGAGGTGGTCGATGTGGGTGAGGAAGGTGTAGCCGGGGTTCTTCACCAGTTCGCGCTGGACGGTGTCGTAGGCGGCGTGCCGCTTGACGGGGTCGTCGGTGCGGCGGCCGTCGACCAGGGCCTTGTCGACGGTCTTGTTGTCGTACCAGGCCATGTTGTTGAACCCGTCGCCGCCGAGGCTGGAGGTGAGCAGCAGGTACTGGTCGAAGTCCGGGTCGCCGGGCGAGCCGCCGCCGGCGAGGACCGCGTCGGTCTTCATCCGGGGCTCGATGACCTCCCAGGTGCCGCCCTGCGTCTTGATGTCGATGCCGGCCTTCTTGGCGTCGGATGCGTAGGCGAGGGCGTGGTCCTGGCGGAGCTTGTCGCCGGAGAGGTACCAGAGCGGGAACTCGGCCCGTACGCCGTCCTTCACGCGGACCCCGTCGGCGCCGGGCTTCCAGCCGGCCTCGTCGAGGATCTTCTTGGCGGCATCCAGGTCGTGGCGGCGCTCGGTGCCCTTGGCGAACCACTCGCTGTCGGTGGGGACGGGCCCGTAGGCGGGCTTGCCGGCGCCTTCGAGGATCTTGTCGACCATGGCCTGCCGGTCGACGGCGACGTCGAGGGCGCGGCGGACGGCGGTGTCCCCGGCCACCTTGTTGTGGGTGGGGAGGGTGACCGTCCGGTAGTCGTACGTCTTCGCGGTGTACGTCTTCTTCGCCTTGTCGCCCTTGAAGCCGGCGGCGAGGTTGGGCGGCAGGATGGCGCCGTCGAGGTCACCGGCGCGCAGCCGGGTGGCGCGGACGTCGTCGTCCTTGATGATCGCCATGGTGAACTTCTTCACCCGGGGCGCGCCGTTCCAGTGGGTCGGGTTGGCCCTGAAGCTGAGCTTCTCGCCCTTGGACCAGTCGGTGAGGACGTACGGGCCGGTGCCGATGGGCTTGGTGGTGAAGGCGCCGGTGTTCACGTCCTGCTTCCCCGCGACGTGCTCGGGGGCGATGCCGAGGACGGTGCGCTGGGCGAAGGGCGCGTAGGGGTACTTGAGGCGGAAGACGACGGTGTCGTCGCCGACCGACTCGACGCTCTTGAGGGCGTCGAGCTCGGTGCGGGAGGGGTTGTTCGTCTTCGGGTCGAGGATCGTCCGGTAGGTGAAGACGACGTCCTTCGCGGTGAAGAGCGTGCCGTCGCTGAAGGTCACGTCGTCGCGGAGGGTGTACGTGTAGGTGAGGCCGCCGTCGCTGATGTGGGGCAGCTTGGTGGCGAGGGCCGGCTTCAGCTTCAGGTCGGCGTCGAAGGCGAGGAGGCCGTCGAAGATCTTGGAGTTGCCGTCCTTGCCGTAGCCGAGGAGGGGGCTGAGGGTCTCGGGCTCGTAGGCGATGCCGACGACCGCGGAGTCCTTCGCACCGCCGGAGCCCGCGGCGGTCCCGCCCGGGTTCGTACAGGCCGCCGCGGTGAGGGCCACCGCTCCGGCCAGCGTCACGGCGGCCACGCCGCGTATGGATCGGGCGGTCATCGTGCCCACACCCCTCTTCAAGATCAACCGTTGTTGCGAACGACTCGCAATTAAACAGTATGTAAAGGGGTGCGGGCACGTGGGCCCCTTACCTCGGGGTCAGGCGGGGGCCGGGAGGTCGACCAGGGCGGCGATCGCGTCCTGGTGCCGACCCGCCGAACCCAGGGCGATCTGGTCGGACTTGGCCCGCTTCAGGGCGAGGTGGGCGGGGTGCTCCCAGGTCATCCCGATGCCGCCGTGGAGCTGCACGCACTCCTCGGCCGCGTGGACGGCGACCTTGGAGCAGTACGCCTGGGCGACGGCGACGGTCAGCGGCGCCTCGGGGCTGCCGGTGGCCAGGGCGTCGGCGGCGGCACGGGCCACCGCCCGGGCGTTCACGATCTCCAGCCAGAGCTGCGCCATGCGGTGCTTGAGCGCCTGGAAGGAGCCGACCGGCCGGTTGAACTGGTAGCGGGTGCGGGTGTGGCGGACGGTCTCCTCCAGGCACCACTCGGCGAGCCCGAGCTGCTCGGAGGCGAGCAGCCCCGCACCGGCGAGCAGACCGCGCCCGACGGCCGCCGTGGACGTCGCCGCGTCGGCGAGCCGGGTGCCCGAGCCGGCGCCCGTGGTGACCCTCGCGAGCGGCCGGGTGAGGTCGAGCGGGGTCGCCGTCGTGACCGTTGCGTCGGTGACGGGGACCGCGTGGAGTCCGTCCGCGCGGGGGACGAGGAGGACGTCGGCGGCGAGGGCGTCGGCGACCCCGGTCACGGTGTCGCCGGTGGGCAGCCGCCCGCCCGGGGCCGTGGACAGGGGCAGGGCGAGCACCGCGACCGTGCGGCCCGCGGCGAGATCGGCCAGCAGCTCGGCGACCGGGGCGCTCCCGGTGTCCAGGGCGAGCAGGGTCTCGGTCGCGACCACGGCGCTGGTGAGGTACGGCGCGGGGGTCACCGCGCGCCCCAGCTCCTCCAGGACCACGGCCGCCTCGCGGTGGCTCGCGCCCTGGCCGCCGAGGTCCTCGGGGACGAGGAGCCCGGCCGCGCCGATCTCGCCCGCGAGGGACTTCCAGAGGCCGGGGACGTACGGATCGCCGGTCTCGATCCGGCCGAGCAGGACGCTCGGGTCGGCCCGGTCGGCGAGCAGGGAGCGGACCGCGGCGCGCAGGTCGTCCTCGGTCTCGGAGTAGAGGAGGTCAGTCATCGCGCGAGGTCCTTCCAGGCGACGTCCTTGTCGTTGCGGGGCTCGGAGGGCAGGCCGAGGACGCGTTCGGCGACGATGTTGAGCAGGACCTCGGTCGTACCGCCCTCGATCGAGTTGCCCTTGGAGCGCAGATAGCGGTAGCCGGCGTCACGGCCCGTGAAGTCGACGAGCTCGGGGCGGCGCATCGTCCAGTCCCCGTACAACAGCCCTTCCTCGCCGAGGAGTTCCACCTCAAGGCCGCTGATGGCCTGGTTGAGGCGGGCGAAGCCCAGCTTCATGGCGCTGCCCTCGGGTCCCGGCTGTCCCGCGACGAGCTGCTGGCGCAGCCGCTCGCCGGTGAGCCGCGCCACCTCGGAGTCCACCCAGAGGTCGAGCAGCCGCCGGTGGAGGTCGTGAGTGCGCAGCTCGGGGCGGTCGCGCCAGGTCGCGGCGATCGGGCCGATCATGCCGCCCTCGCGGGGGATACGGGCGCCGCCGATCGAGACCCGCTCGTTCATGAGGGTGGTCTGGGCGACCCGCCAGCCGTCGCCGACCTCGCCGAGGCGGTGGGCGTCGGGGATGCGGACGTCGGTGAGGAAGACCTCGTTGAACTCGGCCTCGCCGGTGATCTGGCGCAGCGGCCGCACCTCGACGCCCGGGTCGGTCATGTCGCAGACGAAGTACGTGATGCCCTTGTGCTTGGGCAGCTCGGGGTCGGTGCGGGCGATGAGGATGGCCCAGCGGGCGACATGGGCGCTGGACGTCCACACCTTCTGGCCGTTGACGACCCAGTCGCCGGTGGCGTCGTCGCGGACGGCGCGGGTGCCGAGCGCGGCGAGGTCGGAACCGGCGCCGGGCTCGCTGAAGAGCTGGCACCACACCTCCTCGCCGACCCAGAGCGGCCGCAGGAAGCGCCGCTTGACCTCGTCGGAGCCGTACGCGAGGAGGGTCGGCGCGGCCATGCCGAGGCCGATGCCGATCCGGCGCGGGTCGTTGTCGGGGGCGTCGGCGGCGGCGAGTTCGGTGTCCACGACGGCCTGCAGGGAGCGCGGGGCGTCGAGACCGCCGAGGCCTTCGGGGTAGTGCACCCAGGCGAGCCCGGCGTCGAAGCGGGCGCGCAGGAAGTCGGTGCGGTCCGTGGTGGCGGGCGGGTGCTCGGCGAGCAACCGGCGGGTACGGGCGCGCAGTTCGTCGGCGTCGATCACGGTCGCCATCACGCGGCCCCTTCCGGGAGCACGACCAGGCGGCCGGTGGTGACGCCCTCGCTGACGCGCTGCACGGCGTCGGCCGCGCCCTCGAACGGGACGCGCTCGCTGACCAGAGGCTTGATCAGGCCCTTGGCGGCGTACTCGGTGAGGGTCTCGTGGCAGCGCAGGATCGCCGCGGGGTCCTTGAGGTTGTACAGGCCCCAGTGGAGTCCGACGATCGAGTAGTTCTTGACGAGGGCGTGGTTGAGGGCGGGCGAGGGGATCGCGCCGCTCGCGAAGCCGACCACGACGATCCGGCCCTCGAAGGCGACGACCTTCGCCGACTGGGCGTAGGCCTCGCCGCCGACGGGGTCGTAGATCACGTCGGCGCCCCGGCCGCCGGTGGCCTCCTTGACTGCGGCGATGACGTCCTCGGAGCGCCGGTCGACGACGACGTCGCAGCCGAGCGCCCGGGCGACCTCCGCCTTGTCGGATCCGCCGACGACCCCGATGACGGTGGCGCCGGCCGCCTTGCCGAGCTGGACGGCGGCGCTGCCGACGCCGCCCGCGGCGGCGTGGACGAGCAGCGTCTCGCCCTCCTTGAGGGCGGCGCGCCGGTGCAGGCCGAACCAGCCGGTCTGGTAGCCGATGTGGAGCGCGGCCGCCTCGGCGTCGTCGAGGGCCTCGGGGGCGGGGAGCACGGCGGTCGCGTCGGCCAGGGCGTAGTCGGCGAAGCCGCCGTACGGCAGGGCGGGGGTGGCGATGACCCGTCGGCCGTCCTCTGTCTCGCCGCAGATCTCCACCCCGGGGGTGAAGGGCAGCGGCGGCCGCACCTGGTACTGGCCCCGGCAGAGCAGGGCGTCGGGGAAGTTGACGTTGGCGGCACGCACCTTGAGGAGGAGCTGCCCCTCACCGGGTGTGGGCGTCTCCACCTCGTCGCGCTGCATCACCTCGCCCGGCTCGCCGTTCTCGTGCACTCGCCATGCCTGCATCGCGGTCCTCCACCAGCCGTCGTCCGTACTGCGCGGTCGGTCGCATACTAAGCGGTCGCTTGTGGCTGGTGGAACCATGCGCGGCGGACTTCTTGCCTTGGGCGCGCCCCCGCCCTCCGGCGCTCAGGACTGCTTCGGCCTGGCCCGTACGTGCATCCGCTCGCCCTGCGGCCCGAAGAGGCTCAGGAACTCCACCGGCCCGTCGGACGTGGGCCCGAACCAGTGCGGCACCCGCGTGTCGAACTCGGCCGCCTCCCCCGCCCCGAGGACGACGTCGTGCTCGCCGAGGACGAGCCGGAGCTTCCCGGAGAGCACGTAGAGCCATTCGTACCCCTCGTGGACCCGCGGGTCCGGGTCCTCGTACGGCTTCTCCTGCACCACCTTGTACGCCTGGAGGCCGCCCGGCTGGCGGGTGAGCGGGAACATCGTGCGGCCGTGGCGCTGGATCGGCTTGGCCCGGACCCGGGGGTCACCGGCCGGCGGCGCGCCGACCAGCTCGTCCAGCGGCACCTGGTGGGCGCGGGCGATGGGGAGCAGCAGCTCCAGGCTGGGCCTGCGCTGCCCGGACTCGAGCCGCGAGAGCGTGCTCACGGAGATGCCCGTGGAGGCGGAGAGGTCGCCCAGGGTCGCGCCGCGCTCGCGCCGGATCCGGCGCAGCCGTGGGCCGACCTCGTTGAGCACGGCGTCGATGCGGTCGTCCCCAGTCCCTGATTCAGTCATGCCTCCATCATGCCTCTCGTTGCGGAAACGGCAAGAATGTTTGTCGGGATCACGCCTCATGGGCGACGCTTCCGGCATGAGCGAACACACGGACACACACGGACTTCAGCGCTACGACGTCGTGGCGGTCGGCGGCGGCGCGGCGGGCCTGAGCGCGGCCCTGGTCCTCGGCCGCTCGCGACGCCGGACGCTGGTCGTCGACGCGGGCGAGCCGCGCAACGCCCCGGCCGCCCATATGCAGGGCTACCTCTCCCGGGACGGGATGAGCCCGGCGGAGTTCCTGGAGGTGGGACGGCGCGAGATCGCCGCGTACGGGGTGGAGTGGACGGCCGGCCGGGTGACGGAGGCGGTACGGGAAGGGGAGACCGGCGACTTCGCGGTGACCGTGGACGACGGCCGCCGGGTCCTGGCGCGCCGGCTCGTCGTCACCACCGGGCTCGTCGACGAGCTGCCCGCGATCGACGGGGTGGCCGAGCGGTGGGGGCGGGAGGTGCTGCACTGCCCGTACTGCCACGGCTGGGAGGTCCGCGACCGGGCTTTCGGGGTGATCGCACACCCCGTCTTCGGCGCCCACCAGGCGCTGATCGTCTCCCACTGGTCCCCGGACGTGATCTTGTTCCTGCACACGGCCGGACCGCTCTCCGATGAGCAGAGCGCCCAGGTGGCGGCGGCCGGCATCGAGGTGGTGACGGGCGAGGTGGCCGGTCTCGCCGTCGAGGACGACCGGTTCACCGGCGTACGGATGACCGACGGCCGGGTCGTGGAGCGTGACGTGCTCTTCGTCGGCACGCGGACGACGCCCCGGGACGCCCTGCTGGCCGCGCTGGGCGCCGAGACCCGCGAGACGCCGCTCGGCCCGTTCGTGGCGGTGGACGAGACGGGCCGGACGAGCGTGCCGGGCGTATGGGCGGCGGGCAACGCGATCGGCGCCCAGGAGCAGGTGATCAACGCGGCGAGCGGAGGCTACCGCGCCGGTGTCACGATCAACATGGAGCTGATCATGGAGGACCTTGACCGCAAGGTGGCCGCCGCCGGGCGACCGGTCATCTCGGCCGACAGCTGACGGGGCTTCAGTTCTCGCCCGCGACCCGCTATCGATGCGGCATGACGAACGAAGCGACGGACCCGCAGGGACTGCCCGCCCCTCCCCCGCTCGGCGCGAGCGCGCTGCCGCCGGGGACGTACGAGGGGAGGGTGGTGCTGGTGACGGGCGGCGGGACGGGGCTCGGGAAGGCGATCGGGGCCGAGTTCGCCCGGCTCGGCGCGGAGCTGATGATCGTCGGCCGGACGGCCGCCCGCCTGGAGGCCGCGCGACGGGAGCTGACCGGGATCGCCGGGACCCGGGTGGCGACGGCGGTCTGCGACATCCGCGAACCCGGCTCCGTCGCCGGGGCCTTCGACGCCTGCGAGGCGGCCCTCGGCTCCCGGCCGGACGTCCTGGTGAACAACGCGGCGGCCAACTTCCCCGTACCGGCGGAGGAGTTGTCGCCGAACGGCTGGCGGGCGGTCGTCGACATCACGCTGACCGGGACCTGGTTCATGACCCGGGAGTTCGCCCGCCGCCACCTCGCCGCGCGGTCGCCCGGCTCCGTCGTCAACGTGGGCGCCTCCTACGCCTGGACCGGCGGCCCCGGCTTCGCCCACTCGGCGGCGGCGAAGGCCGGCGTGAAGAACCTGGTGGAGACGCTGGCGGTGGAGTGGGGGCCGTACGGGATCCAGGTGAACGGGCTGGTGCCGGGGCTGATGCCGCACGAGGACATGACGGCCGACATCCGGGGCGCGCTGGCGCGGGCACCGCTCCAGGACGCCCGGCAGCCGGCGCTCCGCGTCGGGTACCCGCGCGAGCTGGGGTGGGCGGCGACGTTCCTCGCCTCTCCGTACGCCCGGTTCGTCTCCGGGCACACGCTGGTCGTGGACGGCGCGAACTGGCAGCGGCGCGTCCTGGTCAACGACCCGGTGGTCCCGGTCCGCGAGCAGCTGGGGCGGGGGCCGTTCGGCGAGTGACCCGCGGGTTGGTCCAGGCGGATGAACCCGCGCGGCTGCGGCTGCGGGGGCGGTGGAGAGCGGCGAGGATCGGCGAGGGTGGCCGGAAGGCCTCTGAGACACCGAAAGGCAGGCACACCACATGCTCGGTACGGACTTCACCAAGGGATCGCCCAACTGGGTCGACCTGGGCAGCCCCGACACGGAGGGCGCCGCCGCGTTCTACACCGCCGTCTTCGGCTGGGAGTTCGCCTCGGCCGGTCCGGACGCCGGGGGCTACGGGTTCTTCCAGCAGGACGGGCAGACGGTCGCCGCCCTCGGTCCGCTGACCGAGGAGGGGGCGAGCAGCGCGTGGACGCTGTACTTCCAGACCCCCGACGCCGACGCCACGGCCAAGGCCGCCGAGAGCGCGGGCGGGTCGGTGCGCGCCGAGCCCATGGACGTCATGGACGCGGGACGGATGGCGCAGCTGACGGACCCGGCGGGCGCGCAGTTCGCGTTGTGGCAGCCGGCTGCGACGAAGGGGCTGCAACGGACCTCCGAGAACCACACGCTGTGCTGGGCGGAGCTGCACGTGCCCGACCCGCGGGCCGCGCTCGACTTCTACGGGAAGCTGTTCGGCTGGCGCTCCCAGGAGATGGAGGCGCCGGGCATGACGTACCGGGTGCTGTCCACCGCCGAGGGGGACCTGGAGGACACCTCGTTCGGCGGTGTCGCCGAGCTCCAGGAGGGCGCGGACCACGCCCGCTGGATCCCGTACTTCGCGGTCGGCGACGCCGACGACATCGTCGCCCGGGCGCAGGGGAACGGCGGCTCGGTCGTCATGCCGGCGGCGGACATCCCCGACGTGGGCCGCATCGCCTGGCTGGCCGACCCTTACGGCGCCCCGTTCGCGGTCCTGAAGCCCGCGCCGCAACAGTAGGCCGGCGAGTCGGCAGCCGGCCGGCCGGCCCGTGGGTCAGCCCGTGGGTCAGCCGCCCTCGAAGCGTGGGGTCCGGCGCGCCGCCTTCGCCGCATAGCCCTCGCGGGCGTCGTCGGAGGAGAGGGTCAGGGCGGCGGCGGAGGCCGTACGGTCGAGGGCGGCGGCCAGGCCCTGGTCGGCGTAGGCGTCGATGTTCCGTTTGATCGCCCGGACCGCGAGCGGCGCGGCGGCCGCGACGGCGGCCGCCGTCTCGCGGGCGGTGCGCTCCAGCTCGTCGCGCGGCGTGACGAGCTGGACGAGGCCGAGCCGTTCGGCGGTGGCCGCGTCGATCCGGCGGCCGGTGAGGGCCAGGTACTTGGCCCAGCCCGCGCCCGCCTCACGGGCGATCCGTAGATCGCCGCCCGCGTCGACGGCGACGCCGATGCCCGCCTCGGGGAGGGCGAAGACGGCGTCGTCGGCGGCGATCCTGATGTCCGCCATGAGGGCCAGCTCGAAGCCGAAGCCCAGGCAGTAGCCCTGGACGGCGGCCACGACCGGCTGCGGCAGCCGGGCGAGGACGGCGAACCGCTCGTGGACCCAGCGGATGCCCTCGTCGTACCGCTGGATCCTCTCGGCGGTCGTCCGCCCGGTGATGCCGCCACCGGGCGCGGTGACATCGATCCCCGCGCAGAACGCCCGCCCCTCGGCCCGCAGCAGCACGACCCGCACGCTCTCGTCGAAGCGGATCCGGTCGGCCATGATCCCGAGCTGCCGACTGGCCTCCCAGCTCCACCCGTTGAGCTTCTCGGGCCGACAGAGCGTGAGGACTCCGACGCCGTCCTCGACGACAAGCCTGAGCCGCTCCTCACCCTCCGGGATCTCCGTGTCGAGCGTGTCGATCACTCCGCACCCCCGGGTCCACGATATGCCTGACACTCCGTCAGGCAAGGGGTCAGGCTAGAGGGTCGGCGCTGCCGCAGGAAGGCATGAAGACGGACACGGAGCCCGGCCTCAGCGGGAGAACAGCTCGAAGGCGACCGTCGGGCGGTCGCCGTACCGGGCCGCGAAGCGCTGGTTGTTGGTGGCCAGGAAGGTACGGACGTACTCCTCGGGGTCCTCGTCCGTCAGGGCCTCGATGTACGCGCGGTGGGCGAGGAGCGAGTGGACCGACCGTTCCTCGCCGGGCGTGGCGTCCACGGCGTGGGTCGGGCTGCTCGATCCGGCGACCGCCACCCAGCGGACGCCGTTCCACGGCTCCAGGCCCTGCTCGGTCAGTTCGGGGAAGATCCAGCGGTTGCCCGCGTCGCCCGCCGCGTCGAGCGTGGCGCGGCCGACGGCCACGTGGTCGGGGGTGTTCCAGTAGCCGCCGACGCCCGTCCCCCAGGTGTCACGGTGATTGAGGGTGATGACCAGTTCGGGGCGGTGGCGGCGGACGGCCGCCGCGATGTCGCGGCGCAGGCCGAGACCGTACTCGATCACGCCGTCCCGATGGTCCAGGAACTCGACCGTCGACACCCCGACCACCTCGGCGCTCGCCCGCTGCTCCTGCTCGCGCAGCGGGCCGCAGGTGGCGGGGTCGAGCGTGTCGATACCGGCCTCGCCGCGGGTGGCGAGGACGTAGACGACCTCCTTGCCGGCGTCCGTCCAGCCCGCGATGGCGGCGGCGCAGCCGTACTCCAGGTCGTCCGGGTGGGCGACGACGGCGAGCGCGCGCTGCCAGTCGTCGGGCATGTCGTCGAGGGGCGGGATGCTCGTGTCGATCATGGGCTCAGGATACGAGCCCCGTCGCGGCCCCGGACAGGGTCCGCAGGACGGCCCCTCCGGACACGGGCGACAGGCCGAAAGACCCTAGCCCCGGATCGCTCCTGAGAGGATCACCGAGCGCGAGGCGTGGCGGGGGCGGTCCGGGTTCAGGCCGCGCCGGGCGGCGAGGGTGACGGCGAGGCGCTGGGCGCGCACCAGGGCGGCCACCGGATCGATGGCGTCGGCGGCGAACAGCGCCCCGGTGGCCTCCACTTCGTCCCGCAGCCCCGTCGGCTCGGGCCCGAGGCAGCACACCAGACTGGTGCGGTCGCTGATGACGATCGGCCCGTGGCGGTACTCCATCGCCGCGTACGACTCCGCCCAGGCGCGGGCCACCCCGCGCAGCTTGTGCGCGGCCTCGTCGGCGAGCCCGACCGTCCAGCCCGTGCCGAGGAAGGTGAACTGGGCGCGCCGCTCCCAGGCGACCGGCAGCGGTTCGTACAGGGCGAGTTCGGCATCCGCGATCGAGGGCGTCAGGTCCACGCCCAGGCCCGCGCGCAGCAGTTGGAAGGCGGTGGTCGCGAACCGGGTCTGGGCGACGGAGCGTTCGTCGGCGAAGGCGAGGCCGATGGTCCGGTCCGCGTGGTGGGCGGCCCGGCTGTCGGGGACGGCGGTCAGGACCAGCGTCGGGATGCGGCCGGAGGCGCGGGCGAGCAGGGTCACCACCTCCGTGGTCGAGCCGGAGCGGGTGAGGGCGACGATCCGGTCGTAGCCGCGGCCGAGCGGGGTCTCGTCGGAGGCCGGGAACGCATCGGTCTCGCCCGCGCCGAGGGACTCGCGCAGGGCGGCGTAGGCACGGGCCATGAAGTACGAGGTCCCGCAGCCGACGACGGCGACCCGCTCGCCCGGGCGGGGCAGCAGACGGGCGTGGTCGGCGGCCGTGTCCGCGGCGCGGCGCCAGCAGTCGGGCTGGGCGGCGATCTCGGCACTGACGTGGGTGGTCATGTCCGGGTCCTCTCCTCGGTGCGCTCCGGACGAGTTCTATCCGCCGCGCCCCGTACGCACCATGAGCAATCAGTACGCACTTGTTGGACTTTTGGGCCATCAGGGCGCGGTACCGGGACCGTCAGAGGTCGCCCCGGGCGAGGCCGAGCAGCCGGTCGAGGACGCGGGGGCCACCGGCCCGTACGCCGTCGTGCTCGAACTCGTCCGTCACCCAGGTCCGCAGGCCCCGGATCGCGCGGGCGGTCTCCAGGGAGTGGGCCGTGTCGACGTACATGTCGTCGTGGTAGACGGCGGCGGCCACGGGCACCTCGTTGGCGGCGAGCCGGGCGGGGTCGTAGAGGGGTGCCCAGTCCGTCCGTTCGGCGAGGAGGTGAGCCGTCTCGCGCAGCGGGCGCAGCGCCGGGTCGGTCTCGAAGTGCCAGGGGTGGACGGTCTCGCCGGTGAAGAGCAGCGGCCCGTCGCCCGCGAGGGTCTTCTCGGCGTCGAACTCGGGGAATTCGGCGCGGACGCGCTCGGCGGCCCAGGCGGTCGGGCCCTCCCCCTGGGCGTAGATGGCCTCGTGGAGGACGGCGTAGAGCGGGTGCCCGGCGTACGAGAGCTGGGCCTGGACGCTCTCCAGGAAGGCGTCGGAGAGCGCGGGGCCCGCGGCGGTGGGGACGAAGGCGTCCTCCAGGAGCAGGTGCAGCTGGTGGGTGCCCTCGCCGCCGCCGAGCAGGATGCCGAGGGACTGGAAGGCCCGGGCGGTGAGGAGCCCGCCGCTCGGCAGGGCCGCCGGGCGGTCCAGGAGATGGGCGGCGATCCGGCGGGCGCGGACGACGTCCTGCGGGTAGCGGGCGTAGTGCGCCTCGACCTTGCGCCGGATCCGGGGGAAGGCGGCCCGGTAGACCTCGTCGGCGCCCGCGTGCAGGGAGGGCAGCCCGCCGGTGACGAGTGCGGTGCTCAGGCCCTCGGGGGCCGCGGAGAGGTAGTGGGTGACACAGAAGCCGCCGAAGCTCTGGCCGAGGACGGTCCAGGGGGCGCCGCCGGTGAGCCGCTTCCGGACGAGCTCGCAGTCCTTGACGATCGCGTCGGCACGGAAGTGCGCGAGGTAGTCGGCCTGCCGCCGGGGCGTGCCGCGCAGCGGGAGGGTCTGGCGGTTGGCGGGGGTGGAGTGGCCGGTGCCGCGCTGGTCGAGGAGGAGGACGCGGTACTCCTGGACGGCCCGGCCGAGCCATGCCTGCGGGCCGATGAAGCGGCGGGCCCCGAAGCCGGGCCCGCCCTCCAGGTACACCAGCCACGGCAGGTCCTCCCCGGCCCTGCCGCCCGCGACGACCTCGCGGCCGTACAGCTCGATCCGCTCGCCGTCGGGGACGGCGTGGTCGAGCGGGACGGTGAAGCGGTGATCGGTGAGGACGAGGCCGGGCTGGCGGTAGCTGGTCAATGCCGCTCCTGTTCGATACGCCCCCGCCCGTCCAGTCCATCACAGGGGGCGGGGCGGGGGCGCATCGAGGGGTCGGGAGATCCGCCGGTCAGGAGATCCACCGATCAGAAGGGCGGGCCGGCAGACGGACCAGGGGCCGGATCAGGGGACCGGTCAGGAGGTCGGGAAGTTGTCGGCCGTCCTGATCCGGTCGCGGATCCAGACGCCGGCCTCCTTCAGGGAGGACGTCCCGGCCCAGGGGCCGTTGCTGTTGCAGGTGCCTTCCTTGAAGACGGCGCCCGAGCGGTGGTCGTCGGAGAAGTTCCAGTTGGTCCAGCTGATCTTCTTGGTGGCCATCAGGTCGATGTACTTCTGCGTCATGGCGAAGTCGTTGGCGCCCTCACCGGCGTAGTCCTGGGTGCCGAACTCGGTGACGAACATGGGGATCCGGTCGGCGGCCCGGGAGAGGGTGTTCAGGTACTCGTCGCGGTGCGACTTCGCGTAGAAGTGGAACGTGTACATGACGTTCGAGGCGTTGACCTGGTTGTTCACGACCTCGGTCTCGGTGGCGCCCTCCGAGACGCCGAGGGAGGACCAGGCGCGGGTGCCGAGCAGGATCGGGGCGTTGCCGTCGATGTTCCGGATCACCGGGATGATCTGCTCGTGGTAGCTCTTGATCTGCGACCAGGCCACGCCGGAGGGCTCGTTGGCGACCTCGTAGAAGATGTTGTTCTTGTTCTTGTGCTTGTCGGCGATGTCCGTGAAGAACTTCTTGGCGTGTCCCAGGTTGGCGTTCGGGTCGCCCGGGTCGAGCATGTGCCAGTCGACGATCACGTACATGCCGCGCGCGGTGGCCTGGTCGATCAGCGTGCTGGCGAGGTTGGTGAACTTGGTCGGGTCGGTCTCCCAGCCGTCCTCCTGGACATAGGTGGAGACGCGCAGGATGTCGGCCTTCCAGTCGGTTGCGAGGGCGTCCAGCGAACCGTTGGTGAGGCACTGCGGGTACCACTGGGTGCCGTGGCTGGACATGCCGCGGAGCTGGATCGGCTTGCCGTACTGGTTGCAGAGCTTGACTCCGCAGACCGTCAGCTGGCCGTTGACCTCGACGGGAGTGCCGGTGACGGGCGGCGGGGTGGTGGCGGTGTCGACCTTGATGTGGTCGACGTTGGGGCCGCCGTTGGCGGTGGTGGCGGTGGCTCGGACGGTGTTGGCGCCTGCCGTGAGGTTCACCGTGAGGGTGGTGGTGGCCCAGGTGGTCCAGGCGCCGGTGCCGGCGAAGGACTTGCCGGCGGCGACGACGGTCCCGTTGACGGCGATGTCCATCGGGCGGTTGGTGGTGGTGCCGTTGGCGTAGCGCAGGGTCAGGGTCGCGGAGCCGGCCTGGGCGGCGTTGACGTTCCACTGCACCGAACTGCCGTTGACGTTGTCGTAGTTGACGAATCCAGCGCCGGTGAAGCCGGTGTGGTTGGACTCGACGACGCCCTGGGAGACGGTGGCGCTCTCCGCCTCGTGGGTGACGGGGGCCGCGACCGCCGCGGGTGGCGCGGTGGCCAGGCCGAGGAGGAGCGCGGCCGCGGCGGTGCCGGCGGCACCCAGGGAACGCAGTCGGAGACGTGCTGTTCGTGCCGATGTCATGGGGGGCTCCCGGGGACGGGGGTATTGGAAGGAAACTTTCCTAACGAAAGATGAATAGCAGTCCCGTCGACCGCCTCGCAAGGGTCATGACAAGGGCTGCGCCCGGGCCGTACGGCGCGGAATCCGGAGGCTCCCCGACTGGTCCCCGCCCCCGTGCGACAGGGCTCCGCGCCTCCTAGCGTGGATCCATGATCCGGTTCGAGCAGGTCAGCAAGGTGTACCCGGACGGCACGACCGCGGTCGACGGCCTGACCTTCGAGGTCTCCGAGGGCGAACTGGTCACCCTGGTCGGTCCGTCCGGCTGCGGCAAGACGACCACGATGATGATGGTCAACCGGCTGATCGAGCCGACCTCCGGCCGGATCCTGGTCGACGGGAAGGACATCGCCTCGGTCGACCCGGTCAAGCTGCGCAGGAGCATCGGCTCCGTGATCCAGCAGGTCGGGCTCTTCCCCCACCGGACGATCCTCGACAACACCGCGACCGTGCCCGCGCTGATCGGCTGGAAGAAGGCGAAGGCCCGGGACCGCGCGGCCGAACTGCTCGACCTGGTCGGCCTCGACCCCAAGACGTACGGCTCGCGCTATCCGTCCCAGCTCTCCGGCGGGCAGCGCCAGCGGGTCGGCGTGGCCCGCGCGCTCGCCGCCGACCCGCCCGTCCTCCTGATGGACGAACCCTTCGGCGCGGTCGACCCGGTGGTCCGCGAGCGGCTGCAGAACGAGTTCCTGAACCTCCAGGCCACCGTCCGCAAGACCGTCCTCCTGGTGACCCACGACATCGAGGAGGCCGTCCGGATGGGCGACCGGATCGCCGTGTACGGGCAGGGCCGCATCGAGCAGCTCGACACCCCGGCGGCCGTGCTCGGCACGCCCGCCACGCCGTACGTCGCCCAGTTCGTCGGCGCCGACCGGGGGCTGAAGCGGCTCTCGGTCACCACGATCGAACCGGACGACCTGGAGCAGCCGCCGGTCGCCCGCCTCGACGAACCGGCCTCGGACGCGGCGGCCCGGCTGCGCGCCGACGGGGCCCGCTGGGCGGTCGTGCTCGGCGCCGACGGCGATCTGCACGGCTGGGTGGCCGCCGAGGCCCTCTCGCTCGCCGGCCAGGAGGGCACGGTCGGCGACCTGGCCCGCCGCATGGAGGCCTGGGTTCCGGTCGGCGCCCCGCTGAAGCACGCGTTCAGCGAGATGCTCCAGCACGACGCGGGCTGGGTGGCCGTCCTCGACGGCACGCGCTTCCTCGGCGTCCTCACCCCGGCGAAGCTCCACGAGGCCCTCCGCCGCTCGGTGGACGCGGACGCGCAGGGCGTGGCGCGGGACGAGGTGGACTTCGACTCGGTCGCCGACGCGTGAGGCGGCCGGGTGGGGCCTAGTCGGCGGGGATGAGCTTCTCCTGCTGGAGGTAGGTGCGCGCGACGTCCTCGGGTAGTCGGCGCCAGCTGTCCACCTGTTCGTTCATGTTCGCCAGATCGGCCGTGGTCAGGACCGAGTTGAGGCGGTCGAGGGCCTTCGTCACGCCCTCGCTCCCGGCGCGGGAGCGGTTGACGACGGGGACGATGTAGTCGGCGTTCTGGAGGTTCTTGTCGTCGGCGAGCAGCACCAGGCCGAATTCGTCGAGGGTGGCGTCGGTCGTCGTCGTCAGGACCATCTGGTCCTGCCCGCTCTGCACGGCCTGCTTGGCCGGCGTGGTGCCGACGCCCTTCGGGTCGACGGCGGTGATGTCGATCCCGTACGTCTCCCGCAGCCCTGGTGCGCAGTACGGCCGCTGCACGCACTCGTCGCCCGCCGCGAGCCGGACGGGCAGCTTCGCCGCGCCCAGGTCGCTCAGGGTCGTGAGCCCGTGCTCGGTGGCGTACGCGTCGGTGACCGCGAAGGCGTTCTGGTCGACGGCCCGGCCCGGGTCGAGGACGGTCAGCCCCCGGGGCGTGGCGAGCCCGCGCAGCGCGGTCATCGTGGCGGCCAGGTCGGGCGAGCCGACGGTCGGCGCCTTTGGCCCGTTGACCTTGGCGTTCAGCCAGTCCGCGAAGGTGGCCGCGTACTCCGGTACGACGTCGATCTGGCCGCTCTCCAGGGCCGGTTCGTAGATCTCGCGGTTGGTGACCGAGAGGATCTTCGTGCTGTAGCCGGCCTCTTCGAGGAGCGCCGCGTACATCTGGGCCAGCAGGTCGCTCTCCGTGAAACCCGCCGAGCCGATGGTGAGATGGCGGCTGTCGCCGGGCGGAGCGGTGACCTCGCCCTGGGTCTCCAGGGAGGGTCCCGTGGTGCAGCCGGCGAGGACGAACAGCGCCACCGCGGCGGCCACCACGGTCGCCATCGCCGAAGCCACCGCCGTCGCCACCGCCCGCCGCGCCCCGATCAGGTCCTCCCCCGCCCTCATCCCGTACTCCCCCGCGCCCAGGCCGGGGCGAGCCGCTGGGCACCCTCGAAGACGCCCTCGACGACCAGCGCGAAGAGGGCGACGAGCACCGCGCCCGCGACGACCTGCGGGGTGGAGGCGAGGTTGAACCCTGCGGTGATGATCCGGCCGAGGCCCCCGCCGCCCGCGAGCGCCGCGACGGTCGCGGTGGCCACGAGCTGCACGGCGGCGATCCGGACCCCGGTGAGGATCAGCGGCAGCGCGAGCGGCAGCTCCACCCCGAGGAGCATCTGCCGGCCGGTCATGCCCATCCCTCGCGCGGCCCGTACGACATCGGCGTCGACGCCGCGCATCCCGACGTACGCGTTGGTGAGCAGCGGAGGGACCGCGAACAGGACGAGCGCGATGATCGTCGGCCAGTCCCCGTACGTGCCGATCGGGCTGAGCAGCAGCAGGACGAGGACGGCGAAGGTGGGCACGGCACGGCCGATGTTGGAGAGGTTGACGGCGAGCGCCCCGCCCTTGCCGAGGTGGCCGAGGACCAGGGCCACCGGCAGCGCGACGGCGCAGCTCAGGGCGAGGCAGACGACGGTCAGGAAGAGGTGCTCGGCGAGGCGGTTCCAGACGCCGTTGTCCCCGGACCAGTTGGCGGAGGTGGTGAGCCAGTCCCAGGTGGCGGAGAGGGTGTTCACGCGGCCTGCCTCCGGGTCCAGGGCGTGAGCAGTCGCTGCAGACCGAGCAGGAGCAGGTCGGCGGCGATCGCGATGATCACGCAGAGGACGGAGGCGGTGAGGACCTGTGCCTTGAAGTAGGTGTTCATCCCGGAGTAGATGAGGTTGCCGAGACCGCCGAACCCGACGATCGCGCCGATGGTGACGAGGGAGACGGCGGAGACGGTGGCGATGCGCAGCCCGGCCATCGCGGCGGGGAGCGCGAGCGGCAGTTCGACGGTGAGCAGCAGCCGGACGGGGCCGTAGCCCATGCCGCGCGCGGCCTGCCGGGTGTCCTCGGGTACGGCGCGGAGTCCGGCCAGAATGTTCCGTACGAGGAGGGTGAGCGAGTACAGCACGAGCCCCGCGATGACGATGGAGGCGCTGAGTCCGTAGACCGGCAGGAGCAGCGAGAACATCGCGAGGGACGGGATCGTGTAGAGGATCGTGGTGATCCCGAGGACGGGCCCTGCGGCCCAGCGCCAGCGGCGGGCGGCGACGGCCAGCGGGACGGCGAAGAGCAGCCCGATGACGACCGAGAGCACGGTCAGCTGGAGGTGCTGGAGGACGGCGTCGCCGAGGATCTCGCTCCGGGAGGACAGATAGTCGCCGCAGATCCATTCGTTGCGCGCGAGGCAGTCGTCGGGAGGCGCGGTCATCCCCCCATTCCAGGCGGGGGGCCGGGGCGGCGCACGCCGGGTCGGGCCGTTCGGGGGTGGTGGCATCACGCCGAGAGCCGCGTGGTCACACTCAAGGCGTGCCCACACTCAAGGTCGCGTGCTCAGACCCAAGGCCGCGCCCTCAGGCTCAAGGCCGCGTCCTCCACGCCCGGAGCGATGGCATCACCCTGGCGCCACCGTCCGCAGCGGACGCGCAGCCGTCACCCGGGGTACCTCTCGTGCTGGTCGTCGGGCCAGGGTTCGTGCTCCTCGCGCAGTACCTGCTCGCTGCGTTCCTTGAGGCGCTCGCCCTGCTCACGCAGCCGGGCCGCCTCCTCGGGGTCGCCGCTCCGCCGTGCCCGCTGCAGCAGGTTCTCGGCCTTGTCGCGCTCGTACTGGGCGTGGGCGTGGGCCGCCTCGCCCTCCCGTCGCCTGTCGTTCCGTCCACTACCGCCGTCCATGGCGCACCTCCTCGGCGCGCGGCTTCCCGCACCGCGCGGACGGAAACCCGGCCCATGACCCGGCGACAGGATGGCACCACGCAACGATTGCTTTGGCGCCAAAGCGGTGCCATCATGGCGTCATGGATCTGGCGCCCTATGTCGACAACCTCCGCCACGAGCTCGCGGCCGCCGCGGCCACCGGCGGCGAGGAGGCCCGCGAACTCGCCGAGCGGCTCACCGCGCCTCTGGAGTCGGCCGCGCGCCTCACGGTGCTGAACACCCTCTCCGCCGCCATGGACGAGATCACCGGCGAGCTGGCGCCCGCCTCCGTCCACGTGCGCATGCGAGGCCTCGACCCCGAGTTCGTCGTGACACCGGGACCGTTCGCAGCCGCCGACGTACGGGCGCCCGCGCCGACCCCGGCGCCGGTACCGGCCCGCGTGCCAGCCGACGGGGACGACGCGGCCACCGCGCGCGTGAACTTCCGGCTTCCGGCCCCTCTGAAGACCCGGGTGGAGGAGGCCGCCGGACACGAGGGCCTCTCGGCCAACGCCTGGCTCGTACGGGCCGTCACCGCCGCGCTCCGACCTGCGGGGTCCCCTACTCCTGAATGATGGACAGCACGTTGCCCGCCGGGTCGGTGAACCAGGCGATCGCCATCGGGCTGTGGGTGTCCGGGCCCTTCACGATGCCCTTGGCGTCGTGCTCGAAATCCGGGTAGCGCTCGAAGGAGACGCCCCGCTTCGTCAGCTCGTCGACGGCGACCTCGATGTCGTCGACGGGGAAGTTCAGGATCGTGAAGGACGCGGGCGTGTGGTTGTCCTTGGGGTAGACGAAGACGTTCGCGCCGCTCCCGAGCTTGATCGTCAGCATCCGCATCTCCCCCTCTCCGGTGTCCTCCACCTGCAGGCCCAGGGTGTCGCCGTAGAACTGGCGCGCTTTGTCGAGATCGTCGACCGAGAAGCCGCTGAACGCCTTCGACTGTCCGAACATTCCGTTGTCTCCTTCGCGTGTGCCGTTCGGGGAATCCGAGGGGCACACCCAGCGGACCACCATCCGGACGCCCAGCACGCGGGCTCGCGTCCGGATGGTCGCCGCCCGTCACTCTCAGGGAGCTCAGGGGCGGGAGCCGAGGGAGCTCAGAAGGCCGGGAGTGCTCAGGGAGCGATCGGCAGCCGACGCTTGTGGTCGGTGAGCCGGTAGCGCCGGACGATCGAGGTGAAGGCGGCCTCCGCGACCGGCTTGCCCTCCAGGAAGTCGTCGATGTCGTCGTACGTGACGCCCAGCGCGTCCTCGTCGGGCTTGCCCGGGTCGAGGGTCTCCAGGTCGGCCGTCGGGGTCTTCCACACCAGCTCGGCAGGGGCTCCCAGGGCCTCGGCGCAGGCCCGCACGCGGCGCTTGGTCAGGCCGGTCAGCGGGACGACGTCGGCCGCGCCGTCGCCGTACTTGGTGAAGAAGCCGGAGACCGCCTCGGCCGCGTGGTCGGTGCCGACGACCAGGCCGTCGTGGGCGCCCGCGACGGCGTACTGCGCGATCATGCGCTGGCGAGCCTTGATGTTGCCCTGGACGAAGTCCTGGTGGTGGGCGTCCCGGAAGGACACCCCGCCGGCGAGGGCGGCGTCGAGGGCGGCGTCGCTCGACGGCCTGATGTCCACGGTGAGGACCCGGTCGGCGGCGATGAAGCCCAGGGCGAGCTGGGCGTCCTTCTCGTCGGCCTGGACGCCGTAGGGCAGCCGCATGGCGTAGAAGGTGGCGTCGTGGCCGGCCGCCCTGGCCCGCTCCACGGCGAGCTGGCAGAGCCGTCCCGCGGTCGTGGAATCCACGCCTCCGCTGATCCCGAGGACCAGGCTGCGCAGCCCGGTGGAGGTGAGGCGCTCGGTGAGGAAGGCCACCCGGCGTTCGATCTCGACCAGCGGGTCGAAGGTCGGGGACACCTCGAGTTCCTCGGCGATCTGCTGCTGCAGGGCGGTGGACGCCGCGTCGGTCACGTCAAGCTCCTCGGGTGGTCGGCGGTTCGAGAACGCCAGGTCGACTGGGTGGGTCGACTCTATGCGGCCGGTCCCCGGACGCCGAAACGCGCCCGCCCCGGCAGGGGCGTCACTTCTCCGGGCCGCTCGGCCCGAGGTGCTCGCCGGGCCGGGCGAGCTCCTCCACCGCGTCGGCGCCGACGACGGCTCCCGTCGACTTCTTCGCCCGCCGCAGCCGGCGCTCCAGCCAGCCGGCGAAGGTGGTGAGCGCGAAGTTGAGGATGACGAAGATGACGGCGACGACGGTGAAGCTCGCGATGGTGTTGGCGCCGTAGTTCGCGCTCATCGGGCGTACGGAGGCGAGGAGCTCGGAGAAGCCGAGCATCGCGCCGCCGAGCGCGGTGTCCTTGACGATGACGACCAGCTGGCTGACGAGCGCCGGGAGCATCGCGGTGACCGACTGGGGCAGCAGCACATTGGCCATGGTCTGGCCCTTGCGCATGCCGATGGCCTTGGCCGCGTCGGTCTGGCCGCTGGGCAGGGAGAGGATCCCGGCCCTGACCACCTCGGCGAGGACCGAGGCGTTGTAGAGGACGAGGCCCGTGACGACGGCGTACAGCGGCCGGTTCTCGGGGCTGACGTCGGTGAACTCGGAGTACGCGGCGTTGGCGAAGAGCATCAGGATGAGGACGGGGATCGCGCGGAAGAACTCCACCACCGTCCCGGCGACGCCCCGCACCCAGCGGTGGTCGGAGAGCCGGCCGATGCCGAGGAGCGCGCCGAGGGGCAGGGCGATGACCATGGAGAGCGCGGCGGCGATCAGGGTGTTCTCCAGGGCGGGCAGGAGGTACGTGGTCCAGACCCGGGAGTCGGTGACGAACGGCTCCCACTTGTCCGCCTCCAGCTGGTCCTTGTCGGCGAGGCTCACCAGGACCCACCAGATCACCGCGGCGACGGCGATCAGGAACAGCAGCGTGTAGAGCACGTTCCGGCGCTTCGCGCGCGGTCCCGGGACGTCGTAGAGGACGGTGGGGCGCTCCTTCATCGTTTCACCGCCACCTTCTTGCTCAGCCAGCCGAGGAAGAGCCCGGTGGGGAGGGTGAGACAGATGAAGCCGCCGGCGAAGATCACCGAGATGAGGATCAGCTGCGCCTCGTTCTCGATCATCTCCCGCATCAGCAGGGCGGCCTCGGCGACGCCGATGGCGGCGGCGACGGTGGTGTTCTTGGTGAGGGCGATCAGGACGTTGGCCAGCGGCCCCACCACGGAACGGAAGGCCTGCGGGAGCACGATGAGGCGCAGGATCTGGGGGAAGTTCAGCCCGATCGCGCGGGCGGCCTCGACCTGGCCGAGGGGGACGGTGTTGATGCCCGAGCGCAGCGCCTCGCAGACGAAGGCGGAGGTGTAGGCGATCAGTCCGAGGACGGCGAGCCGGAAGTTGATCGTGGTGAAGTCCTTGGCGCCCATGTCGACGCCGAGGGTCTGGAAGAGGCCGAGCGAGGTGAAGACGATGATGACGGTCAGCGGGATGTTGCGGACGATGTTGACGTAGACGGTGCCGAAGCCCCGCATCAGGGGGACGGGGCTGACGCGCATGGCGGCCAGCAGCGTCCCCCAGATCAGGGAGCCGATCGCGGAGTAGACGGTGAGCTGCACCGTCACCCAGAACGCTCCCAGCAGGTCGTAGCCTTCGAGGAAGTCGAACACGGCGGCCCACTCACTTCACGACGACGCCGATCTCCGGTGCGGGTTCGTTCTGGTACTCGGCCGGGCCGAAGTTCTTCTTCACGGCCGCGTCCCAGGAGCCGTCCGCGACCATCTTCTCCAGGGCGTCGTTGATCTGTTCCTTCAGTTCGCTGCCCTTCTGGACTCCGATGCCGTAGTTCTCGTTGCTCATCTCGAAGCCGCCGAGCTTGAACTTGCCCTCGAACTCGGGTTGCGAGGCGTAGCCGGCGAGGATCGAGTCGTCGGTGGTCAGGGCGTCGATGACGCCGTTCTCCAGGCCGGTCAGGCACTCGGAGTACCCGCCGTACTCCTGGAGCTGGGCCTGCGGCGCGATCTTGGTCTTGACGTTCTGCGCGGACGTGGAGCCGGTGACCGAGCAGAGCTTCTTGTTGTTGAGGTCCTCGGGCTTGTTGATCGAGTTGTCGTCCGCGCGGATCAGTACGTCCTGGTGGGCCAGGAGGTACGGTCCGGCGAAGTCGACCTTCGCCGCCCGCTCGTCGTTGATCGAGTACGAGGCCGCGATGAAGTCGACGTCACCGCGCTGCAGCAGCGTCTCCCGGTCGGCGCTCTTGGCCTCCTTCCACTCGATGTCACCGGGATCGTGGCCGAGCTGCTTGGCCACGTAGGTCGCCACGTCGACGTCGAAGCCGGTGTACGTGCCGTCCGGCGTCTTCAGGCCCACGCCGGGCTGGTCAAACTTGATGCCGACGGTGATCTTTTCGTCGCCGGAGCCCGAGCCGCTGCTCCCGTCGTCGCCGCAGGCGGCCAGGGAGAAGGAGAGGGCGAGCGCGGCGGCCGCGGCGACGCCGGCCTTGGTGAGCTTGCGAGGGTTCATGGGGTCACCCCTGGGGCTGCTGGACTCCGGACGGCCGCGGTCAGTGGTGCAGGATCTTCGAGAGGAAGTCCTTGGCGCGGTCGCTGCTGGGATTGCTGAAGAACTGCTCGGGTGTCGTCTCCTCCACGATCCGGCCGTCGGCCATGAAGACCACGCGGTTGGCGGCCGAACGGGCGAAGCCCATCTCGTGGGTGACGACGACCATGGTCATTCCGTCGCGGGCGAGCTGCTGCATGACCTCCAGAACCTCGTTGATCATCTCGGGGTCGAGGGCGGAGGTCGGTTCGTCGAAGAGCATCACCTTCGGGTCCATGGCCAGCGCCCGGGCGATCGCGACGCGCTGCTGCTGGCCGCCGGAGAGTTGGGCGGGGTACTTGTCGGCCTGGCTCGCGACCCCGACCCGGTCGAGCAGCTGCCTGGCCCGCTCCTCGGCGGCCTTCTTGTCCTTCTTGCGGACCTTGATCTGGCCGAGGGTGACGTTCTCGAGCACGGTCTTGTGCGCGAAGAGGTTGAAGGACTGGAACACCATGCCGACGTCGGCGCGGAGCGCGGCGAGCTCACGGCCCTCGGCGGGCAGCGGCTTGCCGTCGATGACGATCTCGCCGGAGTCGATGGTCTCCAGCCGGTTGATGGCCCGGCAGAGGGTCGACTTCCCGCCGCCGGACGGGCCGATGACGACGACGACCTCGCCCCGCCCGACGGTCAGGTCGATGGACTGGAGCACATGAAGAGCGCCGAAGTGCTTGTCGACGTTCTTCAGTACGACGAGCGCGTCGGGCATGGCAGCCTCCTGTCGCCGCCCCGCGGCCACCCTCCTCACGTTCATGCTCCGCCCTCGGGGGGTCCCCCGCACGCCGGGCGCCCGCCGTGCGGGCCGAGCCCGTCATGAAAACGGTTTCCCCTGTCGGTCCGAGGTCGGTACGTGGTCGGTCCGAGGTCGGTCCGTGGCCGGTCCGTGGCCGGTCCGTGGCGGCTGTCCGCTGTCAGTCCGTGGTGGTCAGACGGGCGAGGTGGGTGAGGGCGAGGGCGTAGCCGTGGGCGCCTGCTCCGCAGATCACCGCGTCGGCGACACCGGAGACGTAACTGTGGTGCCGGAACTCCTCGCGCCGGTGGATGTTCGAGAGGTGCACCTCGACGACGGGCAGTCCGACGGCGGCGAGGGCGTCGCGCAGGGCGACGGAGGTGTGGCTGTATCCGGCGGGGTTGATGACGATGCCCCGGTGGGCGGTACGGGCTTCCTGGACGGCGTCGATGAGGACGCCCTCGTGGTTGGACTGCCGGAAGTCGACGCGGAGGCCCAGTCGCTCGCCGGTGTCGTGGCAGAGCCGCTCGATCGTGTCGAGCGTGTCCGTCCCGTAGATCGCGGGCTCGCGCAGGCCCAGGAGGTTGAGGTTGGGCCCGTTGAGGACGAGGACGGGGGCGGGGGTCTCCATGGCGTGGCTCCTCTTGTACGAACTGGTGGGTTCAGTACATCGGACACGGAGGCCCGTCGAGGCAACCGGACCGCCGTCACTCCCCCGCTTCATCCACCGATCGCGGCTCTTCCGTCGACCGCGGTTCGTCCGTCGCCTGCGGCTCGTCCGTGGGCGGAGGCTCCTCCGCGAGGACGCGCTGTGCCACGGCGAAGGCCGCGTTGGCCGCCGGTACGCCGCAGTAGACCGCGGTCTGGAGCAGGACGGCTCCGATCTCCTCGGGCGTGAGGCCGTTGCGGCGGGCCGCCCGGACGTGCAGCGCCAGTTCGTCCAGGTGGCCGTGGGCCACAAGGGCGGTGAGGGTGACCATGCTCCGCTCGCGCCGGGACAGGGTGGGATCGGTCCAGATCTCGCCCCAGGCGTAGCGGGAGATGAAGTCCTGGAACGGGGCCGTGAAGGCCGTCTGACGTGCCTGCGCGCGGTCCACGTGGGCATCGCCGAGGACCTGCCGGCGGACCTCCATGCCCCGCTTCCCGGCGCCGTCGCCGAGGTGGTCGCGCAGCGCGGCGAGGACGGCCTCGGGGCGTTCGGCCGGTGCCAGGTGGGAGGCGCCCGGGATCTCGGTGAGGGCGGCGCCGGGAATCGCGTCCGCGATCTCGCGGGCGTGGGCGGGCGGGGTCGCCGGGTCCTCGCGTCCGGCGAGGACCAGCGTGGGCGCGGTGATCGCCGCGATCCGGTCCCGCAGGTCGAAGGCGGCGAGCGCGTCGCAGCAGGCGGCGTACGCGTCGGGGTCTGCGCCGCGGTGATCCGCCACGAGCGCGGGCACGGTGAAGCCGGGGGTGAACCAGCGGGTGTGGGCGCTCGCGGCCAGCGCGGCGAGCCCGTCGAGGCGCACGGTCGCCGCCCGCTCCTCCCACGACGCGGAGCCGCCGAAGTGGGCGGAGGAGCAGACGACCGCGAGCCGTTCCACCCGCTCGGGGTGGTGGGCGGCGAGGTGCAGACCGACCGCGCCGCCGAGCGAGACCCCGGCGTACGAGAACCGGTGGGCACCGAGCGCGTCGGCGAGGTCGAGGACGAGTCGGGCCAGGTCGGCGACGGTCGCTCCGGGGCCGATGAGGGAGGCCGGGGAGCCGCCGTGGCCGGGCAGGTCCCAGCGGACGACCCGGTGCGTGGCCGACAGTTCGGGCGCGACGGCGTCCCAGAGGGCGGTGGAGGTGCCGAGCGAGGGGCCGAGGACGAGGACGGGCGCGGTGGCCGGTCCCTCGACGCGGTGGTGCAGCCCTGCGTACGGCGGCGGGGTGGTGGTGGTGGTCACGGTCGCTCCAGGGCGCGGTCGGTCAGGGCTCCGGCGGAGCCGGTGTAGCGGGTGGGGTCGGTGAGCTCGCGGAGGTCGACGCCCTTCACCTCGGGTACGTCGGCGAGCAGTTCCTCCAGCGAGCGCCCCTCCGCGCGGGTGCGCCGGGCGAGTTCGGTGAGGAGTTCCTTCGCCCGGGAGCGGCCGACGAGGGGTGCGAGGGCGGCGGACAGCCGCTCCGAGACGATCAACCCGCCGGTCAGGTCGAGGTGGTGACGCATCACGTCGGCATGGGCCCGGAGCCCCTCGGCCAGTTCGGCGGTGTCCCGGGCCGCGCCGCCGACGAGGCGGAGCAGCTCGCGCAGCGGCTCCCACTCGGCGTGCCACGCGCCGGCGGGCCGTTCGTCCTCGGCGGCCAGGGAGCCGTACAGCGTGGCGGCGAGGTACGGGGCGCGGCGGCCGGCCGAGGCGACGAGCGTGGCGCGCACGGGGTTCGCCTTGTGCGGCATGGCGGAGGAGCCGCCGCCCGCCCCTTCGGTGACCTCGCCGATCTCGGTGCGGGAGAGGGTCAGGACGTCCACGGCGGTCTTGCCGAGCGCCCCGGCCGTGAAGGCGAGGGCACCGGCGAGGTCGGCGATCGGCGTACGCAGGGTGTGCCAGGGCAGCACGGGAACGGCGAGGCCGGTCTCCCGCGCGTAGGCCGCCACGAGCCGCTCGGCACTCCCCTCCGCCCCGTCGCCGTATGCGCCGAAGGCGGCCAAGGTCCCTGCTGCGCCGCCGAGTTGGGCGGGCAGGGAGTCCCGCACCGTACGGATCCGGTCGCGCGCGTCGAGGGCGAGCGCGCGCCAGCCGGCCGCCTTGAGGCCGAAGGTGGTGGGCACGGCGTGCTGGGTGAGGGTACGGCCGGGCATGACCGTGTCCCGGTGGGTGGCGGCAAGCGCGGCAAGGGCCCGACCGGTGCGGTCGAGGTCGCGCAGGATCAGGTCGAGTGTGCGGCGCGCGACCAGCATCGTCGCCGTGTCCATCATGTCCTGGCTGGTCGCACCCCGGTGGACGTACGCGCGCCACTCCTCGGGCACGGCGGCCGTCAGGTCGGCGACGAGCGGGATGACGGGGTTGCCGCAGGACCGGGCGCGCAGGGCCACGTCCCTGGCGTCGAACCGGGTGGTGACGGTGGCGGCCGTGACCGCTTCGGCGGCTGCGGCGGGGGCCTGCCCGACGGCGGCCTGGGCGCGGGTGAGAGCCGCCTCCGCGTCGAGCAGCGCCCGCAGGAACGCGGCGTCGGCGGTCGCGACCTCGGCCGGGGAGCCCGCCCGCCCGGGCGCGAGGAGGCCCACGTCGGTGAGTTCGGGGTCCACGGAGTCGGGGTCGGCGGGCTGGGAGGTCATGTGAACTCCAGGAAGACCGTCTCGCCCTCGCCCTGCAGCCGTATGTCGAAGCGGTACGTCCGCGGCGCCGCCCGCTCGTCGGGCGTGGCCAGGAGCGTGGCCCGGCGCTCGGCCGGCAGCGCGTCGAGCAGCGGGTCGGCGCCGTCCCGCAGATAGGCCCGGGTGAAGAGGTGGCGGAGCAGCCCCCGCGCGAAGACGCAGACGCTGATGTACGGCAGGCCCGCGTTGCCGGGTGGCAGTGTGGCGAGCGCGTAATGGCCGTCGGCGTCGGTGGGGACGCGCCCGAAACCGGTGAAGTCGGTTGTGCTGCGGCCGAGATGGCCGCCGGTGACCGGGTCGCGGCGCAGCGATCCGGGCGCGCCCGCGAGGGAGCCGTCGGGGGCGGCCTGCCAGAAGTCGAGGAGCGCGTCGGGGACGGGGGCGCCCTCGCCGTCGTGGACGTGGCCGTGCAGGACGATCCGGTCCGGGTGGCCCTCGGGTGCGATGCGGTCGCCGTCGGGGAAGGGCAGGGCGTAGCCGTAGAACGGGCCGACGGTGTGGGAGGGGGTCGGGAGCGGCGTCATCGCGGTCGACGTCCTTCTTCGATCCAGGTGGCGGAGGGTCCGTCGAGCACGATGTCCCAGGCGTAGCCGAGGGAGAACTCGGGCCGCGAGAGCGCGTGGTCGTAGCGGGCGACGAGCCGTTCGCGGGCCGCCGGGTCGGTGACCGAGCGCAGGATCGGGTCGTGGGCGAAGAGCGGGTCGCCGGGGAAGTACATCTGCGTCACGAGCCGTTGGGTGAACGCCGTGCCGAAGACGGAGAAGTGGATGTGGGCCGGGCGCCAGGCGTTGGTGTGGTTGCGCCACGGATAGGCGCCCGGCCTGACGGTGGTGAAGGTGTAGCGGCCCTCGTCGTCGGTGAGGGTGCGGCCGACGCCCGTGAAGTTCGGGTCGAGCGGCGCCGGGTGCTGGTCGCGCAGATGGGCGTACCGTCCGGAGGCGTTGGCCTGCCACAGCTCGATGAGCTGGCCGCGCACCGGGCGGCCCGCCCGGTCGAGGAGGCGTCCCGAGACGGTGATGCGCTCGCCGAGGGGCTCGCCCGCGTGCTGCCGGGTGAGGTCGTTGTCGATCTCGGTGACGTCGGTGGGTCCGAAGACGGGTCCGGAGAGTTCCACCGTCTCCGGGTCGCCGCCGTTCAAGGCCACGAGCGGCTGACGGGGATGGCGAAGGAGGGAGCTGCGGTACGGGGCGTAGTCGCGGGCCGGGTGGGTGCGGGGTGCGGCGCCGGCGGCCAACTCCTTGTCGTAGGAGGCCTGGTGACGTTCCATCTCGGTGTCGATGTCCGACTGGGTGAGGGCCATGGGGGCTCCCGGGGTATGGGTCAGTGGGCGGGGGCGTCGAGGGACCGGGCAGCCCCTGGGGAACGGAGCCCGGGGGCGAGGCTGATCGGCGCGGCGGTCCTGGCGAGGATGTCGGCGGGGTCGACGCCGGGGGCGGTCTCGGTGAGGACGAGACCGTCGTCGGTGACGTCGAGGACGCCGAGGTCGGTGACGATCAGGTCGACGCAGCCCCGGCCGGTGAGCGGCAGGGTGCACTCCTCGACGATCTTCGGGGTGCCGTCCTTGGCGGTGTGGGTCATGACGACGATGACGGTCCGGGCGCCGTGGACGAGGTCCATCGCCCCTCCGATGCCGGTGACGAGCTTGCCCGGTACGGCCCAGTTGGCGAGGTCCCCGCCGGCGGAGACCTGCATGGCACCGAGCACGGCGACGTCGATGTGACCGCCGCGGATCATCCCGAAGGAGAGCGCGGAGTCGAAGTAGGAGGCACCGGGCAGGACCGTGACAGTCTCCTTGCTCGCGTTGACGAGGTCGGGGTCGACCTCGTCCTCGGTGGGGAACGGGCCGGTGCCGAGGATGCCGTTCTCGGATTCGAGGACCACCTCGACCCCTTCGGGGAGGTGGTTGGGGATCAGGGTCGGAAGTCCGATGCCCAGGTTGACGTACTGACCGTCCGTCAGTTCCCGCGCGGCGCGGGCGGCCATCTGTTCGCGGGTCCAGCCCGTCACCGGCCTCATCGGGTGGTCCTCTTCTCTATCCCTTTGTGCGCGGCCTGTTCGGGCGTCAGGGCCACGACCCGTTGGACGAACACGCCGGGGACATGGACGGCGTCGGGGTCGATCCCGCCGGGTTCGACCAGCTCCTCGACCTCGGCGATCGTGACCTTCCCCGCCATCGCCGCGAGGGGGTTGAAGTTCCGGGCCGCCTTGTTGAAGACGAGGTTGCCGTGGCGGTCGCCGCGCGCGGCGCGGACGAGGGCGAAGTCGGTGCGGATGCCGTGCTCGAGGACGTACGCGACGCCGTCGAACTCCCGCACCTCCTTCGGCGGAGAGGCGAGGGCGACGCCGCCTTCGCCGTCGTAGCGCCAGGGCAGTCCTCCGTCGGCGACCTGGGTGCCCACGCCCGCGGGCGTGTAGAAGGCGGGGATGCCACAGCCCCCGGCCCGCAGCCGCTCGGCGAGCGTCCCCTGCGGGATCAGTTCGACCTCCAGCTCGCCACCCAGGTACTGCCGTGCGAACTCCTTGTTGGCGCCGATGTACGAGCCCGTGACGCGTGCGATGCGCCCGGCGGAGAGGAGGACGGCGAGGCCGGAGTCCATGGCACCGCAGTTGTTCGACACGACCCGAAGCCCTTCGACTCCGCGCCGGTGGACGGCGTCGATCAGGACGTTCGGCACACCGCTGAGGCCGAAGCCGCCCACGGCGAGCGACACCCCGTCCCCGACGTCGGCCACCGCCTCGGCGGCACTGGGGACCACCTTGTCCATACGAGCCTCCCATTTAGTCAGTGCACTGAGTATCTGGCGGGGATCCGGCGAGCGTCAAGAGCGGCCTTGCGTTGCCCGAGGCGGCCGAAGTGAGCGCGTATCGTTCCGTACACCGACGAATTCGCACCGGACACGGGAGGCAGACGATGGCCGCGGTGGACCTGACCACCCATCCCGGGCACCTGGCCCGGCGGCTCCAGCAGGCGCACCACCTGCTGTGGACGACGATGGTCTCGGAGGAGATCACCTCCCCGCAGTTCGGCGTCCTCAACGCGCTCACCGCCGAGCCGGGACTCGACCAGCGGACCGTGGGCGAGCGGGTGGGCCTTGACCGCTCGACCATCGCAGAGGTCGTCAGCCGGCTCACCCGCCGGGAGCTGCTCGACAAGGTCCGCGACCCCGAGGACGGCCGGCGGTTCCTGCTGCGGCTCACGGAGGAGGGCCGGCGGACGCACCGCAGGCTGACGGTGCGGACGGCGCGGATGAACCAGGTCTTCCTCGCCCCGCTGTCGGCCGAGGAGCAGACCCAGTTCATGAGCCTGCTGCTACGCGTCTCGGACGCGGCGGAGCGCCTACGGGACCCGGCGGAACCGCTGGCGTCCTGACGGGCGGCGGGGCAGGGGCCGGCCGCTCAGACCTCCGGTACGCGGGCGAAACGCCCCGCCGTGCGTAGGTCGGCCTCGATGCGGGCGACTGCCGCGCGCAGCTCGGGCAGGACCTCGCCGACGCACTCCTCGACGGTACGGCGGCTGCTGTGCATGGCCACGTTGACGGCGGCCACGACGACCCCCGTGCGGTCGCGCACGGGCGCGGCGATCGAGCGGAGGCCCTGCTCCAGCTCCTCGTCGACGAGGGCGTACCCCTGCTCCCGTACCCGCTCCAGGACGGCGGCGAGCTCCGGGCCCGAGGTGAGGGTGTGCGGGGTGAGGGCGCGCGGCTCGACGTCCGCGAGCCAGGCGGCGCGCGCCTCGGGCTGCAGGTCGGCGAGCATGACCCGGCCGAGCGAGGTGGCGTGGGCGGGGAAGCGGGTGCCGACGGTGATGTGGACGCTCATGATCCGACGGGTGGCGACCCGGGCGGTGTAGCGGACGTCGTGGCCGGCGAGGACGGCGAGGGACGCGGAGTCGTGGACGCGCCGGGAGAGTTCGGCCAGGTGCGGCGCGGCGATCTGCGGGAGCGGCAGCCGGGAGAGGTACGGGAAGCCGAGCGCGAGGACCTGGGGGGTGAGCCGGAAGAGCCGCCCCTGGACGGCGACGTACCCGAGGTGCTCAAGGGTGATCAGCGCCCGCCGCGCGGTGGCCCGCGCGAGTCCGGTGGCCTCGGCGACGGCGCTCAGGGTCAACACGGGCCGCCCCTCCCCGAACGCCGTGAGGACGGTCAGCCCACGGGCGAGCGACTCGACGAATCCCCGCCCGAGCTCCTGCTTCGAGGCATGGGTCCAGTCGGCGAGCCCGCCGGCGGGGCCTGCGGGCGGCGCTTGGTTCGCCGCGCGCGCCGGCGACTCCCCCCGTGTCTCCCATTCGGCCGTCGCGGCGCGCAGCCGCGGCAGGACCGCCTCGCAGAGGGAGTCGGCGGTGTGGCGGCTGGTGTGGCTGACCACGCTCGCCACGCAGGCGACGGCGCCGTCGGTGTCCCGTACGGGGAGGGCGAGGGCGACCAGGCCGGGTTCGATGAGCTGGTCGTCCAGGGCCCAGCCGCGCTCGGCGGCCCGTGCCACGCGCGCGGCGAACGCCGCCTCGTCAGGAGCCGCGCCGGCCGGCACGGCGGGGAAGGCGGTGTTGCGGGGGTCGGCGGCCCGGCGGGCCCGCCAGCGCTCCCAGTCCGCCGCCGTCCAGTCGGCGGCGAACAGCGCCCCCGGGGCGGTCCGTTCGGCCGGCAGCGGGTCGCCGATGCGGAAGCTGAGGGACATCGCGCGCCGCCGGGTCGCCTGGTGGACGAAGCGGATGCCGTCGCCGTCGGCGACCGCGAGCGAGACCGACTCGTCCAGCTCGTCGGCGAGCGCGTCGGCGGGGCCGCCGAGCAGCCCGGGGATCCCGAGGGCCGCCAAGTAGGCGTTGCCGAGCTCCATCAGGCGGGGTGCGAGGAAGACGTCACGGCCGTCGAGGCGTACGTAATCCATGCGGGCGAGCGTGCCGGTCACCCGGTCGACGGTGGAGCGGGCCAGGCCGGTGGTGCGCTCCAGATCGCTCAGGCTGAGGACGCCGTCCGCGTCGGTGAGCCGGCGGAGCACCATGAGCCCGCGCATCAGCGGCGCGACGGCCTCCGGCGGCACCCCGCCCGGCTCCCCACCCGACGCCTCGACGGCGGGCGCGTTCTCGATCGGCGGCATGAACTCTCCCTGGACGGGTCTCACTGAACGAGTCTCACTGAACGGGTCTCGCTGGACGGATCTCACTGAACGGATCTCGCCGTTGACAGGCGGGCACGGCGGACGCACACTCACCCCACTCTGAGGTGAAGTTTTCTTCACTATACGAACATGGAGGCCAGATGCACACCACCGTCGGCATCGTCGGCGGCGGCCCCGCCGGGCTGCTGCTCGCCCGTCTGCTGCACGGCGCCGGCATCGACAGCGTGGTCCTGGAGTCCCGCGACCGCGCCTACGTCGAGCAGCGGCAGCGCGCCGGGATCCTTGAGCAGGCCACCGTCGACGCCCTGCGCGCAGCCGGGGCGGGGGCCCGCCTCGACGCCGAGGGGATCCCCCACGACGGCATCGAGCTCCGCTTCGGGGGCCGGGCCCACCGGGTCGACTTCCCCTCGCTCACCGACGGCCGCCGGGTCTGGGTGTACGCCCAGACCGAGGTGGTGAAGGATCTGATAGCCCTTCAACTCGCCGACGGCGGACCGCTGTCGTTCGGGGCGGAGGTGCGCTCGGTGGAGGGCGTCGACACGGACCACCCGGTGATCCGGTATCTGCACGAGGGGCGCGAGAAGACCCTGACGTGCGACTACGTGGTCGGCTGCGACGGCTTCCACGGGGTCGCCCGGACGGCCGTCCCGGAGCGTGAGCGGACGACGTACGAGCGGACGTACCCGTACTCCTGGCTCGGCATCCTCGCCGAAGCACCGCCCGTGTACGAAGAGTTGATCTACGCCCACTCCGAGCGGGGCTTCGCGCTGGCCAGCATGCGCTCCCCCGCCGTGAGCCGGCTCTACCTCCAGGTGGAGAACGGCACCGACCCGGCCGACTGGTCCGACGAGCGGATCTGGGACGAGCTCGACGCCCGTTTCGCGCTCGCGGACGCCCCCGAGTGGCGGCTGAAGCGCGGCCGGATCACGCAGAAGTCGGTGCTGCCGATGCGGAGTTCGGTGACCGAGCCGATGCGGTACGGGCGGCTGTTCCTCGCCGGGGACGCGGCGCACATCGTGCCGCCGACCGGCGCGAAGGGACTCAACCTGGCCGCCGCCGATGTGATCGTCCTGGCGCGGGCCTTCGCCCACCGCGCGACCACGGGCTCGACGGAGCTGCTCGACGCGTACTCCGACACGTGCCTGCGCCGCGTCTGGCGCGCCGAGCACTTCTCGTCCTTCATGACGACGACGCTGCACAGCGCCCCCGAGCGGTCCGGCTTCGACACCCGGCTGCAGCTCTCCCAGCTGGAGCGCATCGCGGACTCCCCGCACGCGGCCGCCGAACTGGCCCAGAACTACGTGGGGTTGCCGATCGACACCACGATCTGAGCAGGCACCGCTACGCCACCGGCGTCCGAGCGGAGACCGCTAGGGCCTCTCGTTTGGATCAGGCCGGATCAGGGAGCGGGGTCTGGTGCGTGCGATCGCAAGGCGGAGGAGGGAGCCAACGCGGAGCGTTGGCGACCGACGACAACGCGGCGAGCGTGCGTGCCAGGGCCCGCGAGCCCGGCATGATCCAAACGAAAGGCCCTAGGCCACCGGCGTCCGAGTCGTCCGCAGGGCCGAGGCGTACGCCTCGTCGGGGTCGAGCCTGCGCAGCTCCTCGGCGATCAGCTCGGCCGTCGTACGGACCTTCAGGGCGAGGACCCGGTTGGGCTGGCCGGGGATGGACAGCCGCGCGACCGGGCCCTCGGGGCGGTCGATCCGGATCTCGCCGTCCGGCGTACCGAGGCGCACGGCGGTGACGACCGGCCCGTCCGAGGCCACCCGCTCGACCGGGACCCGTAGCCGGTCCTCGAACCAGCGGGCGAGCAGTTCGGCGCTCGGGTTGTCCGGTTCGCTCTCCACGGCGGCCGAGACGACCGTCGTGCGGGCCTGGTCGAGGGCGGCGGCGAGCATCGAGCGCCACGGGGTGAGCCGGGTCCACGCGAGATCGGTGTCGCCGGGGGCGTAGGAGGCGGCTCGGGCGTCGAGCGCGGCCAGCGGGTCCTCGACGGCGTACGCGTCGGTGATGCGGCGCTGGGCGAGTGAGCCGAGCGGGTCCGTGGACGGCACCTCGGGGGCGTCGACCGGCCACCAGACGACGACGGGGGCGTCGGGGAGCAGCAGCGGGAGGACCACGGAGTCGGCGCGGGCGCCCAGTTCGCCGTACATCCGGAGGAGGACGGTCTCTCCGGACCCGGCGTCGCTGCCGACGCGGACCTCCGCGTCGAGGCGGGCCTCGTTGCGCCGCCGGGGCGAACGGTCGTGCCTCTTGATGACGACGAGCGTCCGGGACGGGTGCTCGCGGGACGCCTCGTTGGCGGCCTTCAGCGCGTCGTAGGTGTTCTCCTCGTCGGTGACGATGACGAGGGTGAGCACCATGCCGACGGTGGGCGTGCCCACGTCCCTGCGGCCCTGGACGATCGCTTTGTTGATCTTGCTGGATGTGGTGTCCGTGAGATCGATCTTCATGGCCCGCGCCCGTTCCCTCCGTCGCGTGCGATCACCCTGGCCTGTCCCCACGAGCCTACGCGGGCGGCGACGTTCCCGCTGGCGCAGCCCCGTACGGGCCCCGGTCTCCGAAGCCCGGCGTCGGCGAGCGACTCCACGGCGGCCGGCATCCGGCTCCACGGCGGCTGGCGTCCGGGACCCGCGTCGGGAGATCATCCCTGGCATGACCACGGAAACGATCACCGCCGCCGCCTCGGGCACCTGGACGCTCGGAGACCTCACGGTCAACCGGATCGGTTTCGGCGCGATGCGCCTGCCGCAGACGGGAGAGGCCCTCGTCGAGGACGCGGTGCCACGCGACCGGGGCCAGGCCGTCGCCGTACTGCGCCGGGCGGTCGAACTCGGCGTGAACCACATCGACACCGCCGCGTTCTACTTCTCTCCCCTTCGCTCCGCCAATGAGCTGATCAACCGCGCCCTCGCCCCCTACGGGGACGACCTGGTCATCGCCACCAAGGTCGGTCCTGGCCGTGACCCGTGGGGCCGTTGGCTGCCGCACGCGACGGCGGAGCAGCTGCGCGGCCAGGTGGAGGAGAACCTGCGCCAACTCGGCCGCGACCACCTGGACGTGGTGAACCTGCGCGTCGTCGGCACCGACTCCGTCGCCGAGCGGTTCGGGGCGCTGGCCGAGCTCCGCCAGGCGGGGCTCATCCGCCACCTGGGCCTCTCCAACGTCCAGCCGCACCAGGTGGCGGAGGCCCGCGCGATCGCCCCGGTGGTCTGCGTGCAGAACCCGTACGGGATCGGGGTGCGCCCCCATCACGACGCCTTCGTCCGCGAGTGCGGCGAGCAGGGCATCGCCTTCGTGCCGTTCTACTCGATCGCCGGTACGGGCGGCGAGAGCGGCGCGACCGGTGGCGCGGACGACGAGGTGCTCGCCGTGGCCCGGGCGCACGGGGCGAGCCCGGCACAGGTCCGGCTCGCGTGGACGCTGCACCGGGGCCCGCACCTGCTCGCCATCCCCGGGACCGGCGACCCGGAGCACCTGGTGGCCAACGTCGCGGCGGGCGCACTGCGCCTCACCGAGGACGAACTGGCGTCCCTGGACACCCTGCACCGGCGAGGCGCGTAGGCCTCGGATCCGAGCGGGCACGGCGGCTCACGCGCGCCCTGCCGCCTTCTGGCTCCGGCGGGACAGGGAGTCGACGACCACGGCGGCCAGCAGCACCGATCCGGTGATCATGAACTGGACGGCGTTGCTGACACCCATGATGTTCATGCCCGACTGGATCGACCCGATCACCAGCGCGCCCAGCAGGGCGGACCAGACCGTGCCGCGTCCGCCGAAGAGGCTGGTGCCGCCGATGACGGCGGCGGCGATGACGTTCATCAGGAGGTTGCCGCCGCCTGAGGTCTGGCTCGCGGACTGGATCTGCCCGGCCAGGAAGAGGCCGCCGATCGCCGCCATGGTGCCGGCGATCGAGAAGACCGACATCCGGACGAACGGCACGCTGATGCCCGCCCTGCGCGCGCCCTCGATGTTGCCGCCGACGGCGAAGATCTGCCGCCCGTAGGAGGTGCGGCGCAGTACGAAGTCGAGGAGGACCAGGACGATCAGGAAGATCAGGAGCGCCAGCGGCAGCCCCTGGTACTGGTTGAGGATGTACGCGGCGACGAAGGCGATCGCGCCGATGACGACCGTACGGATCACGATCTCGGCGATCGGCCGGAACGGCACCCTGGCGCGGCGGCGCCGCTGGGCGTCGAGGAGTGCGGCCGCGAGGAAGAGTCCGACACCGACGGCCGCCGTGATGTAGGCGGCGGCCGGGCTGTGGAAGATCTTCGAGTACAGCTCCGAGACGATGCTCTCGCTCGGGATGTTGACCGTGCCGCTGGTGCCGAGGATCTGCAGCATGAGTCCGTTCCAGGCGAGGTTGCCCGCCAGGGTGACGACGAACGCGGGCACGCCGACCTTGGCGAAGAAGAAGCCCTGGATGAGTCCGACGGCCGCTCCGCCTGCGATGGCGACCAGGAGGGCCAGCCACTCGTTCATGCCGTTCAGCACGTTGAGCACGGCGAAGATCGCGGCGCACAGACCGCTGACGGAGCCGACGGAGAGGTCGATCTCGCCGAGCATCAGGACGAAGACGATGCCGATGGCGATCATGCCCGTGCCGACGATCTGCTGGCTGAGGTCGGAGAGGTTCTGCGCGGAGAGGAACGCGCTGTCCAGCGTGCCGAAGACCGTCCAGATGATGATCACGGCGACGACGACGGGCAGGGAGCCCAGTTCGCCGCTGCGCAGCTTCCGCTTGAACTCCCCGAGGTATCCCTTGAAGCCCTCCTCCCGGACGATCAGCCGGCTGTCGACGGCGGGTACGGCGTCATGGGCCGGCTCCTGGGTTCCGCCGTCGCCGGGTCCCGGGGCGGAGGGGTCGTGGCGGCCTCGGTCACGCCTCATCGCTCCTCCTCCCGCTTGCGGGCCTGGCGGCGCGTGACCGCGCTGTCGCTGGCCCCGGTGATGGCGGAGATGATCTCCTCGGTGGTGGTGGAGCGCTTGTCGAAGAAGCCGTTGTTCCGGCCGAGGCGCAGGACGGCGATACGGTCGGCGACCGCCATCACGTCCACCATGTTGTGGCTGATCAGGATGGTGCCCAGGCGCTGTTCGCGGAGCCGTTCGACGAGGTCGAGGACCTCGGCGGTCTGCTCCACGCCGAGCGCCGCGGTGGGCTCGTCGAGGATGACGACCTTCGGATCGCCGATCAGGGAACGGGCGATCGCCACGGTCTGGCGCTGGCCTCCGGAGAGGGAGGCGACGGGGATGCGGACGCTGGGGATGCGGATGGAGAGGGTGTCGAGCAGTTGGCGCGAGCGCTGCTCCATGCCGACCTCGTCGAGCACGCCCCAGCGTTTGATCTCACGGCCGAGGAAGAGGTTGCCGACGACGTCGAGGTTGTCGCAGAGCGCCAGGTCCTGGTAGACGGTGGCGATGCCGAGGTTCTGGGCGTCGTGGGGCCTGTTGACGGTGACCGGGCGACCCTCCCAGGTGATGACGCCCTCGTCCGGCGGATTCACCCCGGCGATCGCCTTGACGGCGGTCGACTTGCCGGCGCCGTTGTCGCCGACGAGCGCGACGACCTCACCGGCGTGGACCTCCAGGTCGAAATCCGAGAGGGCCTGCACGGCGCCGAACCTCTTGGAGATCCCCCGCAGACTGAGCACAGGTGTTTCGGGCACCGTCAACCGCCTCCTACCCGGCCCCCGTTGCGTTGCTGCTCGGATGCTCGGACAGGGCTCCAGGGCCCTCGGCTACTCCAGACCGGCCTGCTTGCAGGCGGCGGCGTAGGTGGGTGTGCAGATCTCCTGGACCGTGTACAGACCGTCCTTGACGACCGTGTCCTTGATGTTGCCCTTGTCGACCACGATCGGGGTCAGCAGGTTGGCCGGGACCTTCTGGCCGCTGCCGCTGGTGACGGTGGTGGGCGTCAGGGAGTCGGGAAGCTCCTTGCCCTCGGCGAGATCGACGGCCATGGTGGCGGCGATGTCGGCCTCCGGCTTGTACGGCTTCTCGACCGTGATGGTCTGGGTGCCGAGGAGAATCCGCTGGATGGCGTCGAGTTGGGCGTCCTGACCGGTCAACGGCACGTTGATACCGGCCGCCTTGAGGGCGGTGGCGATACCGGCGGCGAGACCGTCGTTGGCCGAGTACACGCCGACGATGTTGTCCTTGCCCAGTGCGCTGATGGCGCCGGACATCTGCTGGTTGGCGTTGTTCGGGTCCCAGTTGGGGGTGTCGTACTCCTTGCCGATCTTCACCTTGCCGTCGAGGACGGAGTGCGCACCCGCCTTGAACTCGGCCGCGTTGGGGTCGGTGGGAGAGCCGTTGTGCATCACGATCTGGCCGCTGTCGGCCTTGTCACCGAGCGCGTCGAGCAGCGCCTGACCCTGCAACTCGCCGACCTTGCGGTTGTCGTACGAGACGTAGGCGTCGACGGGTCCTTGCGCGAGGCGGTCGTACGCGACGACCTTCACGCCCGCGTCATGGGCCTTCTGCACGGAGGACTGGATGGACTTGGAGTCCACGGCGTCCAGGATCAGCACCTTGTCGCCCTTGGCGAGCGCGGTGTTGACCTGCTGCTGCTGGGTGGTGGCGCTCTCGGCCGCGTTGTAGTAGTCGATCTGCGCGTCGGGCGCCAGCTCCTTGATCTTCTGCTCGATGTAGGGCCGGTCGAACTTCTCGTAGCGCGTGGTCTTGCTCTCGGGGAGCAGGAGGCCGATCTTCACTTCGCCCTGCGCCGCGGTGGCCGAGCCCGGCTGGGCCGCGCCGCTCATCGAGACCGCGCCGAGGGACAGGGCCGCGGCTCCGGCCAGGGCGATCGCGCCACGCAATGTGCGGGTCATGGGGGGCTCCTTCCGTACGCCCCCTTCCCCTCGCCGGGGGAGCGCGGGAGACCAGGGGGTGCACATGTGGCCTTAATACGACATTAGCCGCAACTCCATGACCGGCAAGCGGGTGAATCGCCCTGGTCGCCGCGGCCTGACGTTTACGCAGTTCAGGCGGGTGCGCAGGTCAGAGGTCGGAACGTGGGTCAGGCGGGTACGCAGGTCGGGCGGCCGCCCGGCGCGCGGCCGGCGCGGGCAGTTGCGCCGCGACGATCGCGGCGAGGCAGAGCCCGAACCCGAGGAGCTGGACCGGCCCCAGGGTCTGGCCGAGCAGGGCGACTCCGAGCACCGCGGCGACCAGCGGGGAAAGCAGGACGAGCACCGCGACGGAGGTGACGGGGAGCGCGGTGAGACCGCGGAACCACAGGACGAAGGCGATCAGGCCGCCGACCAGGCCGAGCCAGAGGTAGCCGAGGGCGGCGGGGAGGTCGATCGCGGGAGGCGCCCCCTCGACGAGGCGGGTGAGCGGCAGCAGGAACAGGCCGCCCGCCGTGAGTTGCCAGCCGGCGAACGCGGCGGGCCCGACCCCGGCCGGGCGTCCCCAGCGTCTGGTGAGCGTCACTCCGAGCGCCATCGTGGCCGCGCTGCCGAGGCCGGCGAGGACCCCTATGAGGTCGAACGCGGCGCTCGGCCCGATCACCACAAGGCCGACGCCGACCACGCCCGCCGCTCCCCAGGCCAGCCGCCGGCCGGACAGGCGCTCATGGAGGACCGCCACGGCGAGGACGGCGACGGCGAGCGGCTGGGCCGCGGCCAGGGTGGCGGCCACACCTCCGGGGAGGCGCTCGGCGGCGACCGTCAGCAGCGGGAAGAGCAGCCCGATGTTCAGGACGCCGAGCACGGCGGCCTTCCCCCACCACGCGCCGCGCGGCAGCGCCCTGCCGATCGCGAGGGCGATCAGACCGGCGGGCAGCGCCCGCAGGAGCCCCGCGAACAGGGGGTGCGCGGGCGGGAGGAGTTCGGTGGTGACGACGTAGAAGGTGCCCCACGAGACGGGTGCGAGCGCCGTCAGAAGGGTGCGGGACAGTACGGAACTTGTCATGCCCGCAGTCTCGAACGGGCGTGATCAATGAGTCCAACACATGCTTGTCACGTGATCCATCTCGATACACGATGGATCCGTGGACCTCCAACAGATGCGGTACGTCGTCGCCGTCGCCGAGACGAACAGCTTCACCCGGGCCGCCGAGCGGTGTCTGGTCGTGCAGTCCGCCCTCAGCCACCAGATCGCGCGCCTGGAGCGGGAACTCGGCGCGCGGCTCTTCGAACGCACGAGCCGCAGGGTGCGGCTGACCCCGGCCGGAGCGGCGTTCCTCCCGGCCGCCCGGCAGTGCCTTGAGGCCGCGGAGCGGGCGGCGGCCGAGGTCGCCGCCGCCGTCGGAGAGGTACGCGGACGGCTCGCCGTGGGCCTGATCCCGACCGTCGCGGCGGTCGACGTCCCCGGGGCGCTGCGCACGTTCCGTGGGCGCTACCCGCGGGTCCGCGTCGCCCTGAAGGTGGGCGCGAGCGAGGAGCTCGCCGAGCAGGTCGGGGAAGGCGTCCTCGACCTGGCGTTCCTGGGCCTGCCGACGCCGGCGGCCCCGCCGCGCGGTGTGGCCGCCCACGTCCTCGCGCACGACCGGCTCGTCGCCGTGGTCGCCCCGGACCATCCCCTCGCGGGCGGGCCCGAGGTCGACCTGCGCCGGCTCTCCTCGGAGGTCTTCGTGGACCTGCCTGCCGGGACGGCCGGTCGCGTCCAGTCCGACCTGGCCTTCGCGACCGCCGGCCTCACCCGTGACGTGGCCTTCGAGGTGACCACGGCGGACCTGTTCATGGCCCGCCTGGTCGGGCAGGGCCTGGCGATCGCCCTGCTCCCCTCCACGTACGCGCCCCAACTGACCGGCGTCACCACCGTCGAGGTCTCGGACGCGCCGACCCGGGTCGAGTACGCCGTCTGGAACGCCACCGGGCGCACCCCGGCGGCGACGGCCTTCCTCTCCGTCCTCGGTCTCGATCCGGACGCGGGCGAACCGGTCAGGAATCGAGAAGCGCCGTCCCCGGGCCGCACGTAGCGTGGCTGCCGTGGGCGTCGGAGGGCCGATGTCCGCACCACACCGACCGGGTCCCGGCGACCCACCACCTCAGGAGCGATCATGACCGGCACTCCCACCCAGGGCGTCAAGACCGTGCTGCACCCCGTGTCCGACCTGGCGAAGGCCAAGGAGGTGTACGCCGCGCTGCTCGGCATCCAGCCGCAGACCGACAGCGAGTACTACGTCGGCTTCGACACCGCGGGCCAGCACATCGGGCTCGTCCCGAGCGGCGGCCAGGGCACGGCCTCGCCGGTGGCCTACTGGCACGTGACGGACATCGCGGCGAAGCTGGCCGAGGTGACGGCCGCCGGCGCGACCGTGCGGGACGCGCCCAAGGATGTCGGTGGCGGCCGGCTCGTGGCGACGATCACGGACCTCGACGGCAACGTGCTGGGACTGCTTCAGGACCGATGAACGCGACGGCACGGCGCTGAACCGTTGCCTCCGCCTTCGCCGACGACGTAGAACCTGGGTGGACGGACGGAACGACGGAAAGACGGCAGGACGGCAAGTCGGAAGGACGGAGGCCGCGTGCCGCGCGGCCCCGGCTCACGGATGGAGAGCACGATCAGCATGGCCACGAGGAAGGGCGCGCAGTCGCCCGCGCCGCACGGTGCCGACAGCCACGACGTGATCCGCGTGCACGGCGCGCGGGAGAACAATCTCAAGGACGTCAGCATCGAGATCCCGAAGCGGCGGCTGACGGTCTTCACCGGGGTCTCCGGCTCGGGCAAGAGTTCGCTGGTGTTCAACACGATCGCGGCGGAGTCGCAGCGGCTGATCAACGAGACGTACAGCACCTTCGTCCAGGGCTTCATGCCGTCCCTCGCCCGCCCCGAGGTCGACGTCCTCGAAGGCCTGACGACGGTGATCACCGTCGACCAGCAGCGGATGGGCGCCGACCCGCGCTCGACGGTCGGCACCGCGACCGACGCCAACGCGATGCTGCGCATCCTGTTCAGCCGGCTCGGGAAGCCGCACATCGGCCCGCCCAGCGCGTACTCCTTCAACACGGCCTCGGTCCGGGCGAGCGGTGGGATCACCGTCGAGCGCGGTGCCGCCAAGACCAAGACGGTGAAGGCGACCTTCCAGCGCACCGGCGGGATGTGCACGCGCTGCGAGGGCCGGGGCAAGGTCTCCGACATCGACCTCACGCAGCTCTACGACGACTCCAGGTCGCTGTCCGAGGGCGCGTTCACCATCCCCGGCTGGAAGTCGGACAGTCAGTGGACCGTGCAGCTCTACGCCCAGTCCGGCTTCGTCGACCCGGACAAGCCGATCCGCCGGTACACCAAGAAGGAGATGCAGGCCTTCCTCTACGGGGAGCCGACCAAGATCAAGGTCAACGGCATCAACCTCACGTACGAAGGGCTGATCCCCAAGATCCAGAAGTCGTTCCTGTCCAAGGACAAGGAATCGATGCAGCCGCACATCCGGGCGTTCGTGGAGCGTGCGGTCACCTTCACCGTCTGTCCGGAGTGCGACGGAACGCGGCTCAGCGAAGGGGCCCGGTCCTCGAAGATCAAGCGGATCAGCATCGCCGACGCCTGCGCGATGGAGATCCGGGACCTGGCCGAGTGGGTCCGCGGTCTCAAGGAGCCCTCGGTGGCGCCGCTGCTCGAAGCGCTGCAGCGGACCCTGGACTCCTTCGTGGAGATCGGCCTCGGCTATCTCGCCCTCGACCGGCCGGCGGGCACGCTGTCGGGCGGCGAGGCGCAGCGGGTCAAGATGATCCGGCACCTCGGCTCCTCGCTCACCGACGTCACGTACGTCTTCGACGAGCCGACGATCGGCCTCCATCCGCATGACATCCAGCGGATGAACGAGCTGTTGCTGCGGCTGCGCGACAAGGGCAACACGGTCCTTGTGGTGGAGCACAAGCCGGAGGCGATCGCGATCGCCGACCACATCGTCGACCTCGGCCCCGGCGCCGGTACGGGCGGCGGCACGGTCTGCTTCGAAGGCACCGTGGAGGGACTGCGGGCCGGGAAGACCATCACCGGCCGGCACTTCGACGACCGTTCCTCCCTCAAGGATTCGGTGCGCACGCCCAGCGGCGCTCTGGAGATCCGCGGCGCCACGGCGAACAACCTGCGGGACGTCGACGTGGACATCCCGCTCGGCGCCCTGGTCGTCATCACCGGTGTCGCGGGCTCGGGCAAGAGCTCCCTGGTCCACGGGTCGATTCCGGCCGGCGAGACCGTGGTGTCGGTGGACCAGACCCCGATCCGTGGCTCCCGGCGCAGCAACCCGGCCACGTACACCGGTCTGCTCGACCCGATCCGTAAGGCGTTCGCTAAGGAGAACGGGGTCAAGCCGGCGCTCTTCAGCGCCAACTCCGAGGGCGCCTGCCCCACCTGCAACGGCGCCGGGGTCATCTACACCGACCTGGCGATGATGGCGGGAGTCGCCACCCCCTGCGAGGACTGCGAGGGGAAGCGGTTCCAGGCGGAGGTGCTCGAATACCGGCTCGGCGGACGCGACATCAGCGAGGTGCTCGCCATGTCGGTGACGGAGGCGGAGGAGTTCTTCGGCGAGGGCGAGGCGAAGACGCCCGCCGCGCACAAGATCCTCGAACGGCTCTCCGACGTCGGGCTCGGCTACCTCACCCTCGGCCAGCCGCTCACCACCCTGTCCGGCGGCGAGCGGCAGCGGCTCAAGCTCGCCACCCACATGGGCGACAAGGGCGGTGTGTACATCCTCGACGAGCCGACGACCGGACTCCACCTCGCGGACGTGGAGCAACTGCTCGGCCTGCTCGACCGTCTTGTCGACTCCGGCAAGTCGGTGATCGTCATCGAGCACCACCAGGCCGTGATGGCGCACGCCGACTGGATCATCGACCTCGGCCCGGGTGCCGGCCACGACGGCGGCAAGGTCGTCTTCGAGGGCACGCCTGCCAAGCTCGTCGCCGACCGCTCGACCCTCACGGGCGAGCACCTCGCGGCGTACGTCGGAGGCTGAGCCGACGCGTGAGCCCCGCCCCGGATGGTCCCGGGGCGGGGCTCACGCATGTGCCGTCGCTGTCGCTCTCGCTACCGGCGGCTGCGGATCAGCAGGTAGAGGAAGTACGGCGTGCCGATCACGGCCGTCATCATTCCGGCGCCGAGCTGGCCGGGTGCGATCACGGTGCGGCCCAACAGGTCCGCCGTGCAGACGAGTACGGCGCCCAGAAGGACCGCGACCGGGACCACGCGCGCGTGCTGCCGGCCCACGAGGGCGCGGGCCGCGTGCGGGGCGACGAGGCCCACGAAGCCGATCGTGCCCGCGGCGGCGACGGCGGTGGCGCTGAGCAGGACGCTCAGGGCGAGGAAGCCCAGGCGGCCCCGCCCGAGGCTGAGGCCCAGGAGCCGGGGGGTGTCCTCGTCGAGGGAGACGAGGTCGAGCTCGGTGCGCCGCGCGAACGCGGCCACCACGCCCACCGCGAGGACGACCGCGAGCGGCACGATGTCCGGCATGGTCCGCCCGTAGGTGGAACCGGACAGCCAGGTGAGGGCCTTGGTCGCGTTGAACGGGTCGGTGAGGACGATGAGCAGGCTGATCAGCGCTGCCGCGCCGGTGGCCACTCCGAAGCCGACGAGCACGAGCCGGTTCTGCTGGAACCCGCCCCGCGCGGCCAGTCCGAAGACGATGACGGAGCTGACGGCGGCGCCCGCGAACGCCGCACCGGCCACGCCCCATCCGCCGGCGAGCGGCACGGTGGTGACGAGGAGGACGGCGCCCAGCGCGGCGCCGCCGGAGACGCCCAGCGTCGCGGGTTCGGCGAGCGGGTTACGGGTCACGGCCTGGACGAGCGTGCCGGCCAGGGCGAGTGCCGCGCCCGCCAGGAGCGCCGCGAGGACCCGGGGCACGCGCGTGTCGAGGACGAAGGAGACGGTCCTGCCGGCGTTGCCCTGGGCCCAGTTCACGACGTCGCCGAGGAGCAGCTTGCTGTCGCCGAGGAGGACCGCGGCGATCACCACGCCCACCAGGGCCACGACCAGGCCGGTCGTGGTGGTCAGGAAGACGGCCCGGCTCCGGATGCGGAGCCGGTCGACCGCGGCGGCTCCGGCGGTGTCTCGGACCCGCGTCGCCATGGCGATCAGGAAGACGGCGCCGACCAGGCTGGTGACCACACCGGTCGGCACGGCGACCGCCGCGTCCGCCGGGACGACGGCGCGCAGCAGCACGTCCGAGCCGAGCACGAGGGCCGCACCGGCGAGGCCGGCGATCGGAAACGCGGCACGCGCGCGGGAGAAGGCGCGGAACCGGCGGACCAGAGGCCGGACGAGGGCCGGGGCGCACAGGCCGACGAAGCCGATCGGTCCGGCGAGCGTGACCGCCGCCGCCGAGAGCACCGCGGCGAGCACGACGGCCGTGACGCGGGTGGAGCGCGCCGGGACGCCGAGGCCGCGGGCCGCGTCGTCGCCGAGGGCCAGGGCGTCGACCCGGTGGGAGACCAGCAACAGGCCGATGAGGCCGATGAGTGCGATCGGCGCCATCTGCAGGACGCCGTCGAAGCCGTTCTGGGAGATGCTGCCCTGGTTCCAGGCGAACAGGCCTTCCGTCTCCTGGGGGAAGAGCAGCATCAGGCCCTCGGTGACGGCGGTGAGGCCGAGGGTGAGGGCGCTGCCGGCGAGCACGAGCCGGACCGTGCCGGAGCCGAGCCCGGAGAGCCCGAGGACCACGGCCGCCGCCGCGAGGCCACCGACGAAGGCGACGCCGGAGGAGGCGAGCAGCGGGAGCGAGAGCCCGCTCGCGGAGACGAGTCCGAGGGCCAGGTAGGAGCCCGCGTTCACGCTCAGGGTGTCGGGCGAGGCGAGCACGTTGCGGCTGACGGCCTGGAGGGCGGCGCCCGCGATGCCGAGGACGGCTCCGACGAGCAGCCCCGCGACCATCCGGGGGAGGCGGGAGGCGATGACGACGGACGCGTCGGCCGGGTCGGCCCGGCCCGTGAACGCCTTCCACACCTCGGGGGCGCCGACGGCGGCGGTGCCCTGGGTGATGTCGACGAGGGCGAGGCCCGCGACGAGGAGGATCAGTACGGCCGTCACCGCGGCCGCGCCCGACCGGGACGCGGCCGCCGACGGAAGGGTGGCGGAGGAAGGTGCGGTGACGGCCATGGGGGTTACTTCGTCAGCGCCTTGACGACGGAGTCGACGTACTGGTTCATCGACTCGGGACCGCCGAACATCCAGATGCCGTCGGGCAGCCGGTGCACGTCGCCCTTCTTGACGAACGGGAGCGAGGTCCACACCTTGTCCTTGGCCAGGGCGCCCTCGAAGGGGTTGCTGCTCGTGTCGCCGTCGTTGCTGATGTGCGCGAAGTGCACGCCGTCACCGAGCTTGGTGAGGCCCTCGACGTCGGTGGTGCCGAGGCCGTAGGCCGGGTCGCCCTTGACCGTCCAGGCGTTCTTCAGGCCGAGCTTCTCGTTCACGGCGCCGATGAGCGAACCGCTGGTGAACGGGCGGATCTGGACCTGGTTGGAGACCAGGTAGCCGTCGGCGAAGGCGTACTTGGCGCCACCGAGGCCGGCGTCGGCCAGGGCCTTCCTGCCCTCGGCGAGCTTCGCGTCGAAGCCCTTCTTGAGCTTGTCGGCCTGGTCCGTGGTGCCGGTGGCCTTCGCGATGGCGTCGAGGTTCTTCGTCATCCGGCCGATCGGGTCGGCGGCGTCGGCGGCCGTGAGGTTCAGGACCGGGGCGATCCCGCGGAGCTGCTTCACTGCGGCCGGCGGCAGGTCGCTGGTGGCGACGATGAGGTCGGGCTTGAGACCGGCGATGGTCTCCACGCTCGGCTCACCGCGCGTGCCGATGTCCTTGGGGTCGTTCTTCAGCGGGACGGCGGAGTCCCAGGTCTTGTAGCCCTTGACGTCGGCGACACCGACGGGGTCGACACCGAGGGAGATCAGGGTCTCGACCACGTTCCACTCGGTGCCGACGACCTTCTTGGCGGGCCCGTCGAGCTCCACCTTGGCGCCGGTGTCGTCGGTGAGCGTGATCGGCTCGGCGGACTTCTTCGCGTCGTCCTTGGCGGGCTCGGTCGTGCCACAGGCGGTCAGGGTGAGCGCCGCCGCGGTGGCGACCGCGGCGGTGAGGAGGAGGCGTCTCATGAGGTGGGGCTGAGCCTTTCGCTTCGCGTGTGGTGGCGGCCGATCGCGCGGGTGCGCAGCCGGCCTGTCGAGGGGTCGGTGTCGACCTCGATGCGGATGCCGTAGGTGTCCGTGAGCCGCGGGGCGGTCAGGACGTCTTCGGGGCGGCCTTCGGCGACGATCCGTCCGGCTTGGAGCAAAACGATCCGGTCGGCGACGGCGGCGGCCTGGTCCAGGTCGTGCAGGACGACGCCGACGGCGATGCCGTGGTCGTCGGCCAGGTCGCGGATGAGGTCGAGGAGTTCGATCTGGTAGCGCAGGTCGAGGTAGGTGGTGGGTTCGTCGAGGAGGAGCACGCCGGTCTCCTGGGCGAGGCAGCCCGCGAGCCAGACGCGCTGGAGCTGTCCTCCGGAGAGGTGCTCGGCGCCGCGGTCGGCGAACTCCTCGACGCCCGTCATGCGGAGCGCGCGGTCCACGGCGGGCTGGCCGCCCGGGTCCGCCTTGCCCCAGCGGCCTCGGTACGGGTAGCGGCCGAACTCGACCACGTCCCGTACGGTCAGCCCGCTGGGTGTGGGGCGACCCTGCGTCAGCAGGGCGACGTGCCGCGAGAACTCGCGGGGCGTCAGGGCGAGGCCGTCCGTGTCGGCGTCGATGGTCAGGGTGGCGCTGCGGGGCCGCTGCAACCGGGCGATCGTCCGCAGGAGCGTGGACTTGCCACTGCCGTTCGGGCCGACCAGCACGGTCACGTCGCCGGGCCGCAGCGTCACGGACGCGCCGTGCACGACGTCGACACCGTCGTAGGCGACGGTGACATCTGTGGCCGACAGCGCATGACCGCGTACGGGCGTGGCCTGCGGGCTTTCTTCACCAACTCTCACGCCGCACAGGTTAGCCTAACCTAATTCCGGGGTGAACCAGGGGCGGCTGACCAGGGGCGACCGAGCCCTGCGGGTCAAGGTCGGTCAATTCCGCACAGCTGCCCGATCACTTTCGGAGCATTGCGGTCCTGGGGGGAGAACTGGCCGTCGTCGGCCGTCTGTGAGGCAAGGGCGCGGTACCTGCGTCCCCTTCGGAGCAGATGGAGAACGACTCAGATGACGGCGCCCTTCGAGTGGACCGGGCTCGCCCCGGCGTTGACGAGCGTGGTGATCCCCGGACTCGCCGCCGCTGTGCACCTGTACGTGGACCGGCGGCGGTCCCGGGGCGGCACCGAGCGGCCCGCCGCCGACCGGCGGGACGCACCGGGTTCCTCGACGCGGGCACCCCGGCACGCCGGGGCGGCCACGCACGTCACCGTCGAGGTCGTGGTGGTGTCGGATGCGGCAGGCCGCCCGTCCTCGGCGAAGGAGCGCGCCCCGTGGTAGACGGCGAGACGAGGCAGGCCCCACGCGCGGTGGACGGAGGGGTCGGACAGCGGCTGTACGACCACTACACGGTGTTCATGGGCCGGGAGCCGCTCTTCCTGCGCAGGCGGACCGACGAGAAGCTCTCCCTCCAGGCCTGCCAGGACGTGGCGCAGGAGGCGTTCCTGCGGGTGGCGCGCAAGGCCGCGAAGGGCGAGCTGGACGAGAAGGTGAACGTCCCGGCCTATCTACGGACGGCCGCCTGGAACCTGGCCAGGGACCGGCTCCGCAGCGAGGGCAGGCTGGAGCTCGCGGGCGACGGCCTGACGGTCTCCCTGCCCGAACAGCGGCAGGCGGTGGGCGAGTTCGACCCCCTGGAGGACCTCGTGCTGCCCGCCATCGACGCGATGCCGCAGAGCCGGCGCCGCCAGGTCGTACGGCTCCAGAGCCAAGGGCTCAGCGACGTGCAGATCGCGGCCTCGCTCGGCATGCGGACGGACCGACTCCACCGGGAGCGGCACAAGGCGGTGGCCGAACTGCGGGACGCGCTGGGCGCGTTCATCCGCGACGAGCACCGAAGGACGACACGATGCTTGAAGAAGGACAGGTGACGGTTGTGAGCCGCTTCAACGAGGTCAGCGGCGGCCGCCCGACGCCGGACGTCCCGGCCGGGCTCGTGGAACTGATCGGCCGGCTCGCCGGGCCCCCGGACTTCTGGGACCGGCCCGACGGGACGTTCGGCCCTCTGGCCGAGACGTACGAGACGGGCCGCGAGGACCGCGAGCGGGCGAACTCGCTCTACCGGCTGGGCTCGAAGGCCCTCGGCCGGAACGAGTTGACGAGCGCGGCGCAGTGGCTGGGCGAGGCCGCGGCCGTCGGCCACCCGGGGGCCCTGTTCCGGCTCGCCGTGGTCGCCCTGCGGGCCGGCGGGGAATGGGCCGACGACGCGAGCTACCTGGTCGCCGAGGCGGCCCGGCACGGACACGGGGACGCGGCCCGGCTGCTCGCCGCCCTCGGGAACCGGCGTCCGGCCCCCGGGACGGCGACGCCCCTGTGCGAGGACACCGAGTTCTTCGAGGAGGTCCGCACCCGGCTCGGCGTGCCCGAGCACATGCTCGCCGCGCGGACCCACGTCGAGCCCGAGGCCCCTCCGGCCGGGGCGGCCGCCGAGGCGGGGTCGGTCGCGGGTGGGGAACTCGAAGCACAGCCACAACTCTTCCTCGTACCGGCGCCGCAGGTGCCGAACGAGTACCGGCATCCGCCGACGGACGCCGTCGGGGCGCAGAACTGGCGGCCACGGCTGACGGCGCTGCCGGGCGGCCAGGAGACTGGGCCTGCGCTCCCTTTGCCCGAGCTCCCGGCCGAGACTGGTGCGGTGTTCCCGGCCGAGTCCGCCGCCGTCTTCCCCTCCGAGTCCGCCGGCGTGTGCATGCCGCTCCAGGCGACCGGCACGGGCCGGCGGGCCGAGGAGCCCTGGTGGTCGGCGAACGCCCTGCGGCCGGCCGTCCTCAACGACATGGCCAGGCGGTACCTCTCCCCCGCCGTGATCCCGGCCAGATGGCAGGCCACCCAACGGGCCAGGGACCTGCTCCACCTCATCGTGGGCGCGGGCGGCGCGGACACCCGGACCCTCGCGCAGCGCGCGGGGATGTCCCTGAACGCGACCGCTCTGCTCCTGGAGTGGCTGCGGGGCCAGGGTCTTGTCGTCACCGTCGCCGGCGTCCACCACACCGGACCGGTCATGGAACTGGTCACCGAACCCGACCCCGGCCGCCTGCTGCTCAAGAAGACCCTGGCCGGTCTGCGCGACGAACTCGACGCCGCCGTCTACCTCAGCAGCTACACGGACGGCGAGATCCGCATCCACGAGGCCGCGCACAGCGCGACCGCCCCGCCGGTCGACGAGTGGGCTCCGTTCACCGACACCGGCCACGCCAGCGCCGTCGGCAAAAGCCTCCTGGCCCAGCTCGACTTCGACTCCCGCATGGACCATCTCACCCGCTACCCCTCGATCCAGCTCACCGACCGCACCATCACCAACCCGCGCGCCCTGATCGAGACCCTCGACGGACACGGCCCGCACGCGGCCCAGTTCGACCTGCTCGAATACTCCAGGACGGAGGTGTGCGTGGCGTACTCGCTCGGGCTGCCCGGCCGGGCCACGAGCGTCGCCCTTTCCCTGCCGGCCCACCGGCACCCACGCCTCCTTGCCGCCGCCCACTCTTTGAGCCGCCGCGCCACGGGCCTCCTCCTCGCCCAGCTCCTCACGGAGGACAACCCCCCGGCCGACACCACGACACCGGAGCCTCGCCGTGCTCTGCCCTGAGGCCGGCCCGGATCCGGATGGCGCCCCCGACCGCCCGGATCCGGGTGACGGGCTGCCGGGCCGGGCCGACGGCTGGTCAGACGGCTGGTCAGACGGTGTCGAGGGCCTTGCGGAGCGCGTCCACTGCCAGGGTGATCGCGGCCTCGGCGCCCTCGGTGCCGCGCAGGCCGTCGAGCATGACGAAGTCGTGGACGACGCCCTGGACGCGGACGGCGGTGACCGGGACCCCGGCCTCGCGCAGCTTGTTCGCGTACGCCTCGCCCTCGTCGCGCAGCACATCGGCCTCTGCCGTGATGACGACCGCCCGCGGCAGCCCGGTGAGCTGCTCGGTGGTGGCGCGCAGCGGGGACGCGGTGATCTGCGCGCGGTCCTCCTCGCTCGTCGTGTACTGGTCCCAGAACCACTTCATGCCTTCGCGCCGGAGAAAGTAGCCCTCGGCGAACCGGTGGTACGAATCGGTGTCGAAGGCCGCGTCCGTGACCGGGTAGAAGAGCACCTGCGCGGCCGGCGACACGTCACCGCGCTCCTTCGCCATCAGCGTCAGCGCGGCGGACATGTTGCCGCCGACCGAGTCGCCGGCCACCGCGAGCCGGGTCCCGTCGAGGCCGCGGTCCGCGCCCTGGTTCACGACCCACTGGGCGACGAGGTAGTTCTGCTCGATGGCCACCGGGTAGCGGACCTCGGGCGACCGGTCGTACTCGGGGAAGACGACGGCCGCGCGGACGCCGACGGCCAGCTCGCGCACCAGACGGTCGTGGGTGTGGGCGTCGCCGAAGACCCAGCCGGCGCCGTGGATGTAGAGGACGACGGGCAGCGGACCCTCGTGCCCGGCCGGGCGGACGATCCGCACCCGGACGCTGCCCGTCGGACCACCCTCGACCGTCACCCACTCCTCGTCGATCTCCGGCTTCGCGACGGCGCCGTCCTGCGCCTCGTCGAGCGCCTTGCGGCCCTCGTCCACGGGAAGCTGGTACAGGAACGGTGGCTTGGCCGACGCCGCGGCGAGCTCCGCCGCGGCCTGCTCCAGCACGGGCCGGTTCCTGATCTGCTCGTCGTCCATCGCGAACTGCCTTCCTCGTACACGTCCCGGGTCCCGGGCAGCGGGAGTGCAATCCTCGCGTGGCCCTCGGGGGCCTGCTCCTCGGACACGCGGGCGGCGGCCCGTCCGGCCGAGCGCCCCATCGAGGTGATCCCGACACCGCTCGCGGCCGTTGACGGAGGACGCGGTCCTCGGGGGCGGGAGCGGGCGGGTGATGATGTACGGCGTGACATCGACGACCGGTCCCCGCCCCGCCTGCGGGTCGCTGTGAGGCGGCGGGCGCTGGGGCCGCGGTTCGGGCGGTTGTGGGCGGCGTACGCCGTCAGCGCGTACGGGACCTCGCTCGGGTTCGGCGCGTTTCCGCTGATCGCGGTGCTCGTGCTCGACTCCGGGCCGGCCCAGGTGGCGGCGCTGGCCGCCGCGGGGCGGGCCGTGGGGGCCCTGGTGGCGGTGCCGCTCGGGCCGTGGGTGGAGTTCCGCCGGAAGCGGCCGGTCATGGTGGCGATGGACCTGACGCGGTTCGCGGCGTTGATGAGCGTCCCGGCCGCGTTCGCGCTCGGACGGCTCGGCTTCGTCCAGCTCCTCGTCGTCGCCGTCGTGGTCGCCGCGGCCGACATCGCCTTCAGGGCGGCCTCCGGCGCGTATCTGAGGACGCTCGTGCCACCGGAGGACCTGCTCGTCGCGAACGGCCGGTTCGAGTCCACTACGTGGAGCGCGACCATGGTCGGGCCACCGCTGGGAGGGGCCGCGATCGGGATGTTCGGCCCGGTGACGACCGTGATGGCCGACGGGGTCAGCTACCTGCTCTCGGCCCTCGGCATCCGTTCCATCGGCGGGACGGAACCGCGCCCCGAGCGGACGGCCGGACCGCGGCTGCGCGCGGGCGACCTGTTCGAGGGATGGCGCCACATCCTCACCCATCCCACGTTGCGCCCGCTCTTCCTCAACGCGATCGCGGTCAACGGCCTGATCATGGCCCCCGAGCCGCTGCTCGCCCTGCTCCTGCTGCGCGAACTCGGCTTCGCCCCTTGGCAGTACGGTCTCGTCTTCGCGGTCCCCTGCCTCGGCGGCCTCGTCGGCGCCCGCCTCGCGCACCGGCTCGTGGCCCGGTACGGGCAGCGAAGGATGCTCCTCACGGCCGGAACGCTGCGTGCCGTGTGGCCCTTGGGACTGGCGTTCGTCCAGCCTGGCGTCCCCGGGATCGTCCTCGTCATCACCGTCCAGTTCGGCCTGGTGACCTGCTGCGGCCTGTACAACCCGGTCCTCGCGACCTACCGGCTCCAGCACACCGGCCCCGCCCGCCTCGCCCGTACCTTGGCCGCCTGGTCGATCAGCACGAGCGCCTCCATCGCGGTCCTGACCGCCGCGTGGGGCCTCCTGGCCGTCGCCACCGGCCCCCGCACCGCGATCGCGGCCGCCGGCGCCCTCCTCCTGGCCACCCCCCTCCTGCTCCCCCGCCCCGAGCCCGGCGACCCGACCGCCTGGACGACCCTCAGAAGGGCTTGGTCGGCAGGTACTTGCCGTCCAAGGTGATCACGGCGCGCTCGCCGCCCTCGGGGTCGGCGACCTTCCGTACGTCCAGCTTGAAGTTGATCGCGGAGATGATGCCGTCGCCGAACTGCTCGTGGACCAGCGCCTTGAGGGTGGTTCCGTAGACCTGGAGCATCTCGTAGAAGCGGTAGATCGTCGGGTCGGTGGGGATGCCGCCGGGGATCGAGCCACGGGTCGGCACGGTCCGGAGCAGCATGGCCGCGTCCTCCCCGAGGTCGAGCAGCTCGGCGACCGCGGTGGCGGACTTCTCCGGCAGGGTGTGCTGGCCCAGGACGGCGGCGGTCACGTAGGCGACCGACAGTTCGGCGGCGTCGGCGATCTGCTGCCAGCTGAGGTCCTTGCGCGTCTTGGCCTCGACCGCGCGAGCGGCGAGAACCTGGCGGGCGGTGGGGTCGAACTGTGCGTGCATCATGAGCGGTCTTCCTTCTGTCGAACGTTGCGGATGTTGCGGGTGTTGTGGATGTTGCGGGTGTTGCGGATGGATCCGATGGATCGGCTGGACCCCATGAAGGGTGTGGATCAGGCGGCGATCGGGGCGCCGGTCGTGGCGAGTTCCTCGACGTGGCCGGTGCCGATGTCGTAGACCCAGCCGTGGAGGGTGAGCGCGTTCCGCGCGAGGGCCCGGGCGACGGAGGGGTGGGTCGCCAGATTCGTCAGCTGCGCGGCCACGTTCTGGCGTACCAGAGCCGGTACGTCACCGGGTGCGAGGGTGCGGGCCCGCAAGACGTCCGCATGCCGTAGCCAGCCGGCGACCGCCGGAGTGGCGTCCAGGTCGTGCCCCTCGGCCAAGGCGGTCATCGCGCCGCAGGCCGAGTGTCCGCAGACCACGACGCGGGAGACACCCAGCGCCGCGACGGCGTACTCGACGCTCGCCGCGACCCCGTCCGCGCTCTGCTGATGGGCGGGGACGAGGTTGCCGGCCGTACGGACGACGAACAGCTCCCCCGGCTCGCTGCCGGTGATCAGCTCCGGGACGACCCGGGCGTCGGAACAGCCGATGAACAGCGTGTGCGGTGCGTGATGCGAGGCCAGGTGACCGAACAGCCGCGCCTTCGCGGGGAAGACGTCCCGCTGAAACCGCGCGACGCCCTCGGCGAGGTCCGACATGGCGACACTCCCTCTCTGTGGTCCACAGGGCCCGTGTGCCCCGATGAGATCCACCATGCACGACCTGCACCTATAGCGTCCAAGACGTACTAAACCTGACTCCCATAGGCGACATCTATAATCGATCCCATGGCACTCGAACTGCGGCACGTGCGCTATCTGCTCGCGGTGGCCGAGCACGGCAGCTTCACCCGGGCCGCCGAAGACCTGCGGATCTCCCAGCCGACCCTGTCCCAGCAGGTCAGACAGCTTGAACGCGCGTTGGGCGTCCAGCTCCTGAACCGCACGGGACGCACCGTGCGCCTCACAGACGCGGGGCAGGTCTACGCCGACCACGCCCGGCGCGCGCTACGCGACCTCGCCGCCGCCGAACGCGCCGTCCATGATGTTCAGGACCTCACCCGCGGCCACCTGCGTCTCGGGGTCACCCCCACCTTCACGGCGTACCTCGTCGGCCCCCTCACCGCCGAGCTCCACCATCGCCACCCCGGCATCACCCTCACGGTGACGGAGGCATCCCAGGACCGCGTGGAGTCCGCGCTCCTGGCCGACGAACTCGACCTCGGCATCGCGTTCACCGACGGCGCCGCGCACCTGCCCGGCATCACGGTCACACCGCTGTTCACCGAAGCCCTCACGCTCGTCACCGGCGAGCCCCGGAACACGGCGGCCGCCCAGGAGCCGACACCGGTCCACGCCCTCAAGGAACGACAACTGGCGCTGCTCAGCAGCGACTTCGCCACGCGCGGTCACATCGACGCCTACTTCGCCGACCATCGGGTGAGTCCCCGCATCACCGTCGAGGCCAACTCCATCCAGGCCCTCACCGAGATCGTCCGACGCACCGACCTGGCCACGGTCCTGCCCGATGCCATCACCCACGACCACCCCCACCTGAGCCCCGTCCCCCTCGCCCCGCCCCTCCCCACTCGCACGGTCGCCCTGCTGCACCGCGACGCCACCTACCGCAGCGCCGCCACCCGCGCGTTCACCCGACTCACCCACGACCTGGTACGGGAGCGCGGCTACTGAGGGCGTGGGCGCACGCCGCCGCGACGAGACGGCCCTCGGCAGCGAGCCGCCGGTCACGGTGCACCGGACCAGCGGCTGACGTCACCCCGCACCCGCCGAGGCGGACGCCGGCCGGGCCGGCACGGTCAGTGCCCTGTCGGCTCCGGCGAGATCTGCCGCATGAGGCCGATCATGTCCGGAGCGACCCACTCCTCGGCGACCTTGTCGCCCTCGACGCGGTAGATCTCGATGCTCCGGAAGCTCACCGGCCGGCCCGTCGCCTCGACGCCCTGGAAGGTGCCCCGGTGCGTGCCCTCGAAGTGGACCCTGACCGCGACCTTGTCGTCGACGCCGAACATGTCCTCGACGGTGATCTTCAGGTCGGGGAATCCCTCCCACATGGCCTGCGCCCCCAGCCGCCAGATCTCCCGGCCGTGCATCGGGTCGGGCAGCCCGGGGAGGTTGGCGGTGAAGTCCTCCGTCAGCAGATCGACGCACGCGTCGACATCGCCGCTCTCCAGCGTCTTGTAGGCGGTGCGCATCAGGGCCAGGTTCAGGTTCTTCTCCGTGGTGGTGTTCATCTCGAATGTCCTCTCCAGGGGGTTTCCCGATCCAGGGGCCTTCCGACGTGCGCGGTGACCGCTCCGATCGGCGTGGTTCTCAGTAGAAACCCTGTCGCAACGTCAAGGTCAAGCAGCTCGTACCGAGGCGACGGGACGCATGGTCCGGCGTACGCTCGGCCGCAGGGGACTCATGGCGTGCCGGCGGGAGGACTCGTGACCGCGCTCGGTGATTCCGTCGAGATCGACGACAGGACATTGCTGGTCCTCGGGCAGGGCCTGGACGTCACGCACGATCAGCCGGACGTCGCCAACGCCCTCGTGCACCGGGCCGGCGACACCCTGGTGCTGGTCGACACCGGCGCCACTGCCGCCTTCCGCTCCGCACTCCGGGATGCGGCCGACCGGTTGGGGCCCTGGTCACGGGCGTTGGTCCTGACCACGCACGGCCATCCCGACCACATCGCCAACAACGACCTGGCCGACGAGCTGGGTGTACCGGTCGAGCACTACGTCCCCGCGCTCGACCTCGACCAGATGCGGGACCCGACGTCGTACTGGGTGCGGTCCTTCCAGCGCATCACCGGCCTGGCGCCCCTCCCCGGGTCCGCGACCGACTCCTCGACCGACTCCTCGACCGGGTCCGCGAACGGATCCACGCCCGAGTCCACGCCCGCGCCCGCACTGGCGGCCGACCGGGTCCTGTCGCTGTTCCAGCCGATGCGGCCCTTCGGCGCGACGACCCGGACCTTCGAGGAGCGACCGCTGGAGCGGGTACGAATCGGCTCGCTCCGGTTCTCCGGCTGGACCTTCGCCGACGGCGCGGTCCGCGTGCTGCGCAGCCAGGGCCACTGCGCGGGACACGTGATCGTGCACCTGAGGGACTGCGGCGTCCTTCACCTGTCCGACGAGGGCAACGGAGCCTGCGGCGCGATGGCAGACGCCGACCAGCTCAAGATCCAGACCGCGCTCGGCGCCGTCGCCCACCTCTTCCAGGAGGGAGAAGCCGAACTCCTCACCGACGGGCACACCTTCGCCGTACGCCGTGGCGCCGAGGCGGTAACCCACCTGGACGGACTCCTCGAACAGGCCAGCCTCCTACAGACGGCGGCACTCGAACTGACCAGGGAATCCAGGCAGGTTCGACCGAGTACGTTCCTCGCGCGCTTCGCGGAAGCCATCGCCGCACTGGGGGTCGGCGGCGCCAACCCGAACGCGATGTTCACCGCCATGATGGCGGTCAACCAGCTCCGCGAGCTCGGGCTACGGCCGGAGTCCGACGCCATCGACGCGTACTGGTCCCGACCGGCGCTCCGGATCCACGCGTCGGGCCCAGCGGCATGAAGCCGCTGGGCCCGAGTTCGCATATTCGAGTCAACCCTGGCCGTCAGTCGACCAGTTCACGCTCGCGGCGCTCGGCGCGCGGAGTCGCCACCCGCCCGGACGGGGCCATGTGGGAGAGCTTCTCGCCCTCGACGTCGAGGTTGGGCAGCAGTCGGTCCAGCCAACGCGGCAGCCACCAGGCGCTCTTGCCGAGCAGGGCGAACAGGGCGGGCACGATCGTCATGCGGACGATGACGGCGTCGAAGAGCACCGCGGCCGCCAGGCCGAAGCCGATCATCTTGATGAAGTCGTTGTCCTCCACGATGAATCCGGAGAACACGCTGATCATGATGGCGGCGGCCGCGGCCACCACCCTGCCGCCGTAGCGGAAGCCGGTGACGACGGCCTCGGAGGGCCGCGCCCCGTGGACGTACGCCTCGCGCATGCGGGTCACGAGGAACACCTCGTAGTCCATCGCGAGGCCGAAGACCACACCGATCATGAAGATCGGCATCGTGCTCATGATCGGGCTCGGCTGATCGACCCCGAAGACATCGGCGAGCCAGCCCCACTGGAAGACCGCCACCACCGCGCCGAGCGCCGCCGTCACGGAGAGGAGGAAGCCCAGGGCCGCCTTGAGCGGGACGAGGATCGAGCGGAAGACCACCATCAGCAGCAGGAACGCCAGGCCGACGACGAGGGCGAGGTAGGGAAGCAGCGCGTCGTTCAGGGTCTGCGAGAAGTCGATGAACATGGCAGTCTGACCGGTGACCAGCACCTCGGCACCGGTGTCGGCCCGGAAGCCGTCGGCGAGGCCGCGGAGCGAGCGGACCAGGTCCTCGGTCGCGCCGTCGGTGGGACCGGTCGTCGGGACGACGTTGAGGATCGCGGTGTCACCGGCCGCGTTGGGCGTGGCCGGGGTGACGACTGCGACGCCGTCCTGCTCGGCCAGTCGCTCGCCGACCGTCTTGGCGGCGGCCGCCGCGTCCGGGCCCACGACGATGACCATCAGCGGCCCGTTGAACCCGTCACCGAAGGACTCCGACAGCAGGTCGTAGGCCTTGCGCTGGGTGGTGTCGGGGGCCATGGTCCCCTCACCGGGCAGACCGAGCTCCAGGCTGGCGGCGGGCACGGCGACCGCGCCGAGGCCTACGACGGCCAGGAGCAGCACGGCGACGGGGTGTCGCAGGACGTAACTGGCCCAGCGGGAGCCGAGGTTGGGCTTGCGGTGCGCGTCCTTCTCTGCCTGCTTGGCGGCCTTGCGCTGCCGGCGGGGGCTGAGCGGCTTGCCGGAGAAGCGCGCACGGTCGCGGCGGCGCAGCACCTTGACCGGAGCGAAGGCGAGCAGGGCCGGTACGAGGGTGAGGGCGACGAGTACGGCGATGGCGACGGTGCCGGCGGCGGCCAGGCCCATCTTGGTGAGCATCGGGATGTTCACTATGGCCAGGCCCGCGAGGGCCACGATGACGGTGAGCCCGGCGAAGACGACCGCGGAGCCCGCGGTACCGACCGCCCGCCCGGCCGCGTCCGCCCGCTCGCGGCCCTCGGTGAGCTCGGCGCGGTAGCGGGAGACGATGAAGAGTGCGTAGTCGATGCCGACGGCGAGGCCGAGCATCATCGCAAGCGTCGACGTGGTGCTGGACAGACCGAGGGTGGAACCGAGCGCCGTGATCGCGGAGATGCCGACGCCGACGCCGATGAGGGCGGTGAGCAGCGGCATTCCGGCAGCGATCACCGAGCCGAAGGTGAGGACCAGGACGACGGCGGAGACCAGGATGCCGATCTTCTCGCCCGTACCGCTCATGGCGGCGTCGATCTTCACGGCGTCACCGCCGGCCTCGGCGGTCAGGCCGCCGTCGCGGGCCTTGGCCAGTGCGTCGTCGAGCGCGTCGTGCGCCTTGTCGCCGAGCTCGGTCGCGGGGACCTTGTAGGTGGCGATGGCATAGGCGGTGGTGCCGTCCTCGCTCACCGCCCGCGTCGTGAAGGGGTCGCTCACCGAGACCACCTGCGGGGAGCTCTTCAACTGCGCGACCAGCGCCGCGACTTGATCCTTATGCGCGGGGGCGGAGATCTTCCCGCCCTCGGGCGCCCGGACCACGATGCGCGCGCTGGCTCCGTCGGCGCTCGCGGCCGGGAACTTCTCCTCAAGGAGGTCGAAGGCCTTCTGCGACTCCGTACCCGGCATGGAGAAGGTGTCGGCCGGCGGCATCGGCGCGGAGTTGGCGGCGACGCCCGCCCCGCAGAAGATCACCAACCACAGCAGAGCCATCAGCCATCGACGCCGAAAGGCGAGACGGCCGAGTTTGTAGAGGAAGCTAGCCACGGCTGGGAACTCCTGTCAGTGGGCCGGAAAGAGCGGAACGCTACGAAGAGGGGCCGAGCGGCGAGCGGTGACGGGAAGCGGGACCACCACGGGAGGTAACGGGCCACGGGAGGCCACGGGAGGCCACGGAGGGATGACGCCACACGGGCACCCTGATGACTCCCGATGGCCCCTACTGGCTCCGAATGGCGCCAACCTTGCCGCTCAAGTGGTGCCACCATGGCATCACCGTGCCACCAACGCAAGCCACTTCCCGCACCGAAACAGTCCCGCACCACGCCCTGCGAGCGCCGAAATCCCAGGTCAGGACCGTATGCACCACAGAGAAGCCATCATGGCTCGCCATAGCGCCAAGGGTGTGCCATGATGGCGTCATGGACCTCACGCCCTACGTCGACAACCTCCGGCACGAACTCGCCATCGCGGCGGACGCCGGCGGTGAGGAAGCCCGCGCCCTGGCCGAGCGGCTCACCGCCCCCCTGGAGTCCGCCGCCCGGCTCACCCTGCTCAACGCGCTCTCCGCGGCCATGAGCGAGGTCACCCTGGAGCTGGCGCCCGGCTCGGTCGACGTGCGGCTGCGCGGGCTCGACCCCGAGTTCGTGGTGACACCGCCGCCCGCCCCGGAGCCGCCCCAGGAGGCACAGGCCCCGCTCGCTGCCCCTGCCGCGGCCGCGCTGCCCCCGGCGGCCGGGGAGGACGACGGTTCCATGGCGCGGATCAACTTCCGTCTCCCCGCCCACCTCAAGTCCCGCGCCGAGAGCGCCGCGGCGGCGGAAGGCCTGTCGGTCAACGCCTGGCTGGTACGGGCGGTGTCCACCGCCCTCGACGGCCGGGAGCGCACCCATCAGCCGGGCCGCGGCAAGGACTCGGGCAGCCGGGGCTTCACCGGCTGGGTCCGCTAGCCGGACTCCCCCAGGGCCAGGGCCGTCGGCCCGGCCGCCCCGCCCCGCCCCGCCCACTCTCACCGGCGGATCGCCGATCCCGCCGACGTACGCATCACCCGCCTCACCAGCGGGATCACCCACCCGAACCAAGAGGACGGAACCGTCATGCCTACTTTCGACACCCCCGAGCCGATCTCCGCCATCCTCGAACTGGACGCCGGCACCGCCCGTATCACCGCGGGCAAGCGCACCGACACGGTCGTGGAGGTGCTCCCGCGGGACGGCTCGGAGGACAACGACGTACGCGCCGTGCAGCAGACCCAGGTCACGTTCTCGGGCGGCCGACTGACGGTCAAGACGCCCAAGAAGCGGTCCCCGTTCGGCAAGCCCGGCGCCATCGAGGTGAGCATCGAACTGCCCGCCGGATCGAACGTCCGGGGCACCACGGGCATGGGCGGCTTCTTCTGCGAGGGCCGCCTCGGCGAGACCGTGCTCAGGACCGGCCTCGGTGACCTCCAGCTGGACGAGGTGGCGGGCGCCAACCTGAGGACCGACACCGGCGAACTGCGCCTGGCGCGTTCGACCGGGGACATCGAGGTCATCGGCGCGGGCCGGATCGAGATCGGCGCCGTCGACGGTACGGCGACCGTCAAGAACTCCAACGGCACGACGGCGATCGGCGAGGTCACCGGCGACCTGAAGACCAACGCGGCCAACGGCGACATCTCGGTCGGCATCGCGCACGGCAGCGTCGGCGCCAAGTCCGCCAACGGCCGGATCGAGATCGGCGTCGCCCACTCCGGGGTCGAGGCCTCCTCCGCCAACGGCGGCATCCGCGTCGGCGACGTCACCCGCGGCCGGATCGACCTGCGGACCAGCGTCGGCGACCTCGAAGTGGGCATCCACGAGGGCACCGCCGCCTGGCTCGACCTGACGCCCAGGTTCGGCACGGTACGCAACTCGCTCGGCTCGGCCTCCGGCCCCTCGGACTCCGACGAGACCGTCGAGGTGCACGCGCGGACCACGACCGGCGACATCATCATCACCCGCGCCTGACACCCGTACCCGCGGACCCGGCGGACCCCGCGCACCCCTCTCACCTCACGGCCCCCTCGAACCTCTCGCGCCTCGCGGACTCCGCGGATCCACGTACCTGGCGGACCCCACGTACTTGGCGGACCCCGCGCACCTTGGCGTACCCCTCGCACCTTCGCGTACCCCGCGGAGCCGCGTACGCCGCGGACCCCGCGTACCCCCAACTCCCCTCCCGTCCCCTCCCCTCCCCTGAAGGGAAAGCGGCATGACTACCACCCAGACATCCGCGCCGATCGCCCCGCACGCGGCGGATGCGGCGATCACAGCCGTCGAGCTGCGAAAGTCCTACGGCGACAAGGTCGTGCTCGACGGCATCGACCTCAGCATCGCCGAAGGCACCGTCTTCGCCCTCCTCGGGCCGAACGGCGCCGGCAAGACCACCACCGTGGCGATCCTCTCCACACTCATCGACGCCGACGCGGGCGAGGCATGGGTCGCCGGCCGCCATCTGACCCGGGCCGCCGACGCGGTGCGCTCCGCGATCGGCGTCACCGGCCAGTTCTCGGCCGTCGACAACCTGCTGACCGCCGAGGAGAACCTGCTCCTCATGGCGGACCTGCACCATCTCGACCGCCGCGAGGGCAAGTTCCGGGCCAAGGACCTGCTACGCCGCTTCGACCTGTCCGACGTGGCGGACAAGACCGCCGTCACCTTCTCGGGCGGCATGCGGCGCAAGCTCGACCTGGCGATGACCCTGGTGGGCGACCCGCGGATCATCTTCCTCGACGAGCCCACCACCGGACTCGACCCGCGCAGTCGGCGCACCATGTGGGAGATCATCCGCGCTCTGGTCGCGGACGAGGGCGTGACCATCTTCCTGACGACCCAGTACCTCGAAGAGGCCGATCAACTCGCCGACCGTATAGCGGTGTTGGACCACGGCCGACTGATCGCCGAGGGAACGGCCGACGAGCTGAAGCAGCGGATCCCCGGCGGCCACATCCGGGTGCGGTTCGCCGACGCCCAGGCCCTCGACACAGCCGCGGGCATCTTCGGCGTCGCCACCCGCGACGACGAGTCCCTCACCCTCCAGATCCCGAGCGACGGCTCCATCCCGAACCTGCGCGCCGTCCTCGACACCCTGGAGGCCACCGACGTCCAGGCCGAGTCGCTCACGGTCCACACCCCCGACCTCGACGACGTCTTCCTGACCCTGACCGGCCCGCCCCGCCCCGCCGACGACGCCACCGCAGCCACCGCCACCGCGTCGACCGAGGAGAACGTCTGATGGCCACCATGTCCTACGCCCTCAGGGACTCCAGGACGATGCTGCGGCGCAACCTCAAGAAGGCCCTGCGCTACCCGTCCCTGACGCTCATGGTCGCCTTCATGCCGATCATGATGCTGCTGCTCTTCAACTACGCCTTCGGCTCCGCGCTGGGCGCCGGAATCAGCGAACTGCCCACCGGCAGCGGCGACTACATCGACTACCTGGCGCCCGGCATCATCCTGATGGCCGCCACCTCCGGGGCCCTGACGACCGCGATCAGCGTGTGCGTCGACAAGACCGAGGGCATCGTCAACCGCTTCCGTACGATGCCGATCTCGCGCGCCTCGTTCCTGACCGGGCATGTCGTCGGCAGCGTGATCCAGACGATGATCAGCATGACGCTCGTCATCGGCGTCGCCCTCCTGCTGGGCTTCCGCCCCAACGCGACGCCCGTCGAGTGGGTCGCCGCCGTGGGCCTGCTCACCCTGCTCACGCTCGCCCTCACCTGGCTCTCCGCCGCCATCGGCCTGGTCGCCAGGAACGTCGAGTCCGCGAGCAACATCCCGATGCCACTGACGTTCCTGCCGTTCATCGGCAGCGCCATCGTGCCGACGGACTCCATGCCCACAGGCCTGCGCTGGTTCGCGGAGTACCAGCCCTTCACCCCGATCATCGAGACCCTGCGCGGTCTGTGGCTCGGCACCGAGATCGGCTCCAGCGCCGTCATCGGCCTCGCCTGGACCGTGGGACTCACCCTGGTCGGTTTCCTGTGGGCGCGCCGCACCTTCAGGGCCGGCGGCAAGCGGTAACCGCCGCTCCCCTCAAGCCACTTCACAAGCAAGGCCATCGAAGCCCGTACGACGATCACAGGAGGACCCATGTCGAACGATCCGACGCCCGCCGACACCAACGCGACCAAGGCCGGCGAGGCGACCAAGGCGACCGACGCCACCACCGCCGATGAACTGCCCACCCTGCCCACCGACCGCCGATCCGGCTGCCCCTTCGACCCGCCGGCCGAGCTGACCGCCCTGGCCGACAAGCCGTTACGCCGCATGCGCTACGCGGACGGCCACATCGGCTGGCTGGTCACCGGCCACGCCGCGGCCCGTGCGATCCTGGCCGACCCCCGCTTCAGCTCACGTTACGAGCTCATGCACCTGCCGATGCCGATGGAGGGCGCGCCGGAGGAGATGCCGCCCGCGCAGGTCGGCGACATCGTCGGCCTCGACGCACCCGAGCACACCCGCTACCGACGCCTGCTCACCGGCAAGTTCACCGTCCGCAGGATGCGTCAACTGACCGAGCGCGTAGAGCAGTTCACTCAGGAGCGGCTGGACGCGATGGAGCAGACCGGGCCCACGGTCGACCTCGTCGAGGCGTTCGCGCAGCCGGTGCCCGCGCTCATGATCTGCGAGCTGCTCGGTGTGCCGTACGCCGACCGGGAACGCTTCCAGGGCCAGGTGGCGACGATCTTCGACCAGACGGCGGGTCCGGAGGCGATGGGCGAGGCCTACACGGCGCTGGTCCAGTACCTGAACGAACTGGTCATCGCCAAGCGCGCCGAACCGACCGACGACCTGCTCAGCGATCTGACCGCCTCCGACCTGACGGATGAGGAGCTGGCCGGAATCGGCGGCCTGCTCCTCGCCGCCGGGCTCGACACCACCGCGAACATGCTCGGCCTCGGCACCTTCGCCCTGCTGAGCAACCCGGACCAGCTCGCCGCGCTGCGCGCCGACCCGGACCTCGCCGAGCAGACCGTGGAGGAGCTGCTGCGCTACCTCAGCGTGGCCGACCCGCTGCCGCGCGCGGCCCTCCAGGACGTCGAGGTGGAGGGCCAACTCATCAGGGCCGGCGAGACGGTGACCATCTCCGTACAGGCCACCAACCGCGACCCGCACAAGTTCGCGGACCCCGACCGGCTCGACGTCCACCGCAGGGCCACCGGCCACCTGTCCTTCGGTCACGGCGCCCATCAGTGCCTGGGCCAGCAGCTCGCCCGCGTCGAGATGACCGTCGCGTTCCCGGCGCTCTTCGCCCGCTTCCCCACCCTGCGCCTCGCGGTGCCGCCGGAGGAGGTACCGCTGCGCGACCGCTCCAACATCTACGGTGTGATCAGCCTGCCTGTCACCTGGGACAAGGAGTAGCCCCCATGAGCGACCCACGAGAGCCGCTGCGCCTCAGCGTCGACCGCGACCGCTGCGCCGGCGCCGGAATGTGTGCGCTGACGGCCCCTGAGGTCTTCGACCAGGACGACGAGGAGGGCCTGGTGGTACTCCTCCACCCCGTCCCGGCTCCCGAACAGCGGGCCGCCGCCCGCATGGCCGCCGGCCTCTGCCCCGCCGAGGCCATCACCCTCGACTCCCCGGGCTCCAAGGACGCGTAGACAGCGCGCCCCCTCCCCCGGACCGAGAACCCGCACCGCACGCCGGTGGGGGCTCTCGTGTGTACGGCCCCGGGCGCTTGCGCCCCTCAACGACAACTCCGCTCTGATCGTCGACGCCGACAAAAGCGGCAGGAAGCTCAAACACGGCGCGGGCGCAGCACGGCTGACGGGCTAGAAGAGACCTGCGCGTCCGTACCGCATGAGATTGTCGAGGATCTCCCGCAGCCACTGGTCGCGTACGGCCGGAAGCCTGACCAGGGTGCGCTCGAAGGCTCGCGGGTCGGCCCGGAACAATCGATGGGGGCGCTGCGCGGGCGGATGGTCGCGGAGGACGCCGTCGGGCATGCCCCCCGTCGCAGGGTTGGGCAGGTTCGGCTCGGGGCGGTCCAGCCACAGCCAGACCCCGAACGGCAGCGGCACCAGGGGGACCGGTTCTTCTGCGCCGGCCGGGCTCCAGATCTCCGCCGTCTGCGGATGGACCGGCACCAGGAGGATGTCCGCGTCGGGGTCGGGCCGGCGCCCCGGTCCGGCCAGGGCGACGCGCCGCGCCGGTGGACCCGCGGGCAGCAGCGCGTCGAGGGCGCGTTGGAACACTTCCCCGATCAGACCGCCAGGGACCGTCACCGGCCGTCCTTCCGACGCCACCAGCACGTGGGCGAGGGCCTGTCCGACCGCCGCCTCCCACCGCGGGCTCCACGACCACCAGTACTCCGACCCCGGCCGCGACGCCCACGTGGTGATCGGCTCGAACGGCGGCGTGCCCTCCCCACTCGCCATCACCTCTGCCCAGGAGAGCGGTACGACCTCGGCACCGTCGACGGGGACGCGGCGTACGGCATCCGGGGCGAGCCACACCGCCTGCCAGAGCGAGCAGTCATCAACCCGGCTCGCCACAGGCAGTCCACACGACTCGCAGGCCATGTTGGGGCCGTCACCCCCGTCGAGGCCGCAGCAGTAGCCGCCCGCGTTCTCCGGGATCAGCAGGGTGCCACGAGCGTCGCCGGGGGCGATGACGACGGCACTCTTCGCCCCGTACGACAGTGCGAAGACCGACGCGTAGACCCCCCGTGCGACCGCCTCACCCGGAGGTATTTCCTCCCACCTCCGCCACGGCGGCCCCCAGGGCTCCGGATCCACGGCGAACGTGCCCGCTTCCATGAGCACCGGGAGCTGAATCCCGTTCCCGTACGACTGATGGGCGTGGGCCGGCAGAGCGACCTGGGACAACGGGGCAGTCAGCTCGGCGCCGCACCCCACACATACGAAAACGAACAAATGTCCTCCGCTGAGAAAAGCAGAGGCATCATCACAGCTGGACAGCGCCCGGGGCCAACCAATTTGAAGTGAACCATTTCGCAGCCGGCCAAAGGGACACGCTCCAGGCGCGTAGGCGAGCAGGCATTCCAGGTATCGCGCCTACCGGGCGTCGACGAGGGCGACGGCCTCGGCGAAGTCGGCGTACGCGGGCTCGAAGGTGCGGGCGGCGACCAGGAACATCGAGCGGTCCGTCAAGGCCCGGGCGAGGCGTGCGGGGTCGTCGGGCAGGCGGCGGGCGAGCGCCACGCCTTCGTCGAAGTACGGCTTGAACCGTTCCCCGAACCCATAGGGGTGGTCTCCTTCGCGGAGTGCCGCGCGGATGCTGATTCTGCGCTGGACGTCCACCAGTTCGGGCAGTCGTCCGGCCCTCCGCAGGCCCGCCGCCTTCGTTTCGAGCCCCGGCAGGGTGCCGAGGAAGGCATCCCGCGTGTCGCTCGACCATCTGAGGTCGGTGCCGAACGGCGGCATAGGGGACTCGGCGGTCGCAGCCGGTTCGTCGGCCCGCCCCGACAGGGTGAACAGAGTGACCCACCACCCGAGGATGCAGCTCCAGTTCTTCGGCTCGCCCGTCGTCGCCAGCTCCTCCAGGACGGTCAGGGCCTCCCGCCGGGTGGCCGCGGCGTCCGCCCAGCGTCCGGCGGCCTCTCGCATCCGGGAGAGGTGCACCAGCTCCCAGGTGAGGATGGCCAGCGCCGTGCGCTCCTCGGCTGCCTTGCGTCGGGTCTGGTCAAGGAGCTCGCCGAAGACGGCCGATGCCGCGTCGTGCAAGCCGGCGCCCTCCAGGTTCGCCGCCCACTCGACCATGTTCCAGAAGGAGTGCTCCGGTACGCCGTCCCGGGCTGCCTTCTCGTTGAGCTCCGCGGCCTCCCGAAACCGCCCCTCCTCGGCCAGGACGTTCGCCAACCGCCCGCTCTGTCCCGCCTCGGCCATTTGTTCGCAGGCCGCGCGCCCCTCGGGTCTGCGTCCGAGAGCGAACAGGGCCGCCTGGTAGGCATCCAGGGCCCTGCACAGCCGTTCCGCCCGGGTCGGCGCCCCGGCCTCGATCCTCCGCGCGGCCTCGACCGCCTCGGCTGTCAGCGTCAAGTCCACTTCCGGGTCCCGGCTGCGGTAGCTCATCAAGAGGAGCGCGTCGACCAGCTTCGGCAGATACGCTTTCGGGCTCACTTCCGCCAGAACCCGGTACGCGTGGACCTGTTCGAGCAGACGCAGCCGGCCGGAACCCAGTAGCAGCACCCGTGCCCGCAGCACCGCGTCGTGATCGATCTTTCCCATGTTCCCCCTGTTCTCCGGGTGATTCACGAAGGAGATTCTGGGAGTCGGGGAGCTGACCGGACAAGGCTCGCGAACTGTGCGTTCCGTCCTACGAAAAGCGGCCCTGACCTGTCATGATGGACATGCTTCGTACTAGTCCGCCGGGTGCGTGGCCGACAGCGACGGGAACCGCCCACCGAACGACACCCGACTTCGCCCAGCGGGGTCCGCATCGCGTCGATGTGTAGGTGAAGGTGGGTTGAGCTGGTGGCGAGGTCCACGGGGCCGGCTGCCCGCGGCCGTCGCCCGTCGCCCGGTCCGATAATCGCTGGGGTGCGCGCACGCCGTCAGGCACAATGCCACTCGATGATCTCCACTGCAGACGATCTGCTCGCCGTACTCGATCCCCTGCCGCACGCCGCCCGGCTCCGGTGCACCGCCGTCACCGCTCGCCGGTTCGCCGCCCGTGGCGAACTACGGCCCCTCCTCGCCGCTCTCGACGCGCTCGGCCCGTACGAGCGCCGTCTCGCCGCGCTTGCGGCCCTGACCGCCGGGGAGTTGGAGCATCTGGCGCCCCGGCTCGGCGACCCGGACCCGGTGGTACGACGGTACGCGCTGCGCGGCGCACGGCTGCTGCCCGTCCCCGACGCCGCCGTCGAGGCCGCTTACGACGACGCGCCCGCCGTGGTCCGCGCCGACCTCGCACGGCTGCTGCGCGACGGGCGGCGGCCCGCGCTCGCCGAGCGGCTCGCGCTCCGGGTGCGGAGCGAGTACGGCGACCAGGACGCGGCCCGTCTGCTGCCGGGCTGCTCGCCCGAGTTCACCGCGCGGATGCTGCCCGAACTCGCCAGGGCCATCGCGTACGAGGACTGGAGCACGCTGGCCGTACGCCATCCCCTCGCCGTCCTCGACCAGGCGGCACGGGAGCTCGGTGACCTCACCGAGCGGATGCGCGACACCTGGTGGAGGCGGCATGCCGCAGGAGTCGCCGCTGCCCTGCCCGCCGCGCCGGTGCGCGTGCTCGACCTGCTGGAGCGGTACGGCCCCGACAACCTGCCCGGTCCTGTGCACGACCGGTTGGGCGACCTCGTCGGGGCCGACGCCGAGCGCGTCGCGCGCTGGTTCGCCGACCCGGGTCGGGCGGCCGCGCGGTGGGAACGGACAGCCGGCCGGGCGGTCATGCGGAAGTTGGTGGCGGCGGACCCGCCGTCCCTGCCCAGGCTGGGGGCCCGTTGGTTCCACCGGGACGCCTTCGGTCTTCTGCTGCGTTCGATGCCACCCGCGCGCCGGGCCCGCTTCCTGGACGCCGTCGTCGCCGCGGGCGATCCCCGCAGGAACGTCCGCGCGCACGCAGGCGTCCTCGCCCTGCTGCCCGTCACCGAGCGGCACGCCCGGGCCCGGGCCGCGGTCGAGGCACTCCGCGCCGAGCGCGGGACGGGCTGGGACCTCTGGGGCCTGCTCGCCCTGCTGCCGCCCGCCGAGGCCCGCCCCGAACTCCTGGCCGCGCTCGCTACCGGCGACGCCGAGGATCGCGGGACGATCTGGGCCCTGCTGGCGGACAACGCGGGCCACACCCGTGATCCGGAGCAGGTCGCGGAGGTCCTCGCGCTGGCCGCAGGCCGACTGACCAACGAACGCGACCCCGTGCGCTGGGAGGCCCTGTCCTCCCTCGCCGACCTGCCGGCACCGCTGCTCGTGGCGGCCCTCGGCGTCGGCGCGACCGCCGGGGGCCGTACCGGGTCGGACTCGCTGGAGCAGCTGTGCCTGGACGCCCTGCGGGCCCGGGACTGCTCGTCCGCGACCCGCGACACCATCCGGACCTTGGCCGTGACGCTGCTCGCCGATGGTGCCGCCGCGCGGACCGCCGTACGCATCGTGGAGGCGTTGACCGCTCACACCGGCACGGTCGACTTCGGCGGCGGTCCGGGCGGCATTCTGCCGCGTGGCGGCGGGGCGAGCGCCGTGCTCGACGCACTCGGCCCGTGGCTGGACCGGGCCGCCGCCCGTGGGGACGTCGCGCCTCTGCTCGCGCTGGTCAGGTCCTGCGGACACCGCGCGTACGGGATCCCGGAACTGCAGAACCGTCTCGAACTGGCCCTGCGTAACTGCCCGGACGGGCTCTTCGGCGACGTCGCCGCGGCCTGGCTCGCCGACGGCGCGACCCGCGGTGAGCGTGTGGCCGAGCTGCTGGCACGGGAGCCCTCTGCCGTCTTCCTGCCTCCGGTGCTCGCCGTACTCGCCGCGGAGCGCACCGACCTGCTGGACCGCGCGCTGCCCGAGAACGCACCCCCGGGCGGCCGGTTCCCGGTGGCCGGCACGCACCGTCCCCTGCCTCCCTTCCGGTACGCCGACCGGTGGCTGCCCCGGCAGCAGCGGGCCGCTGTCAGGCTGGCCGAGGCCGTCATCGCCGATCCCGGGCGGGGTCTCGACGAACGTGCCGCGCTGCTCCGTGCGGTGGCCCCTGTGCCGGAGCACGGGCGGGCCCTGCTCCAGCGGTACAGCACCTCCGCACCGACCGCAGCCGGACCCGAGTCCGCGGCGGGATCCCCGACGGGACCCCCGGCGGGCCATGCCGAGTCCGCTCTCACGACGGCCGCTCTGGACGCGGCCGCCCACACGGACGACCCGGCCTCGGCCCTCGGCGCCCTGCTCGACCACGCCGGCGACGAACGGGCGGGGGCCGCCTGGTCCACGGCCGGCCGCGCCGCCGCCCACGCCAGGCCCAGCCAGGTCGCGGCCCTGCTCAGTGACGTCCTGACCCGCGAGAGCGGGGTGAAGGTCACCGTCCGGAAGGCGGCCGCCCGGCTCGCCGCCCGCCATCTGCCCCAGGGCGCCGCAACCGCGCTGCTGGCCACGGTGGGCCGTACGCCGGGTGTCCACCCGGATGTGCGCGCCACCGTCGTCGGGCTGGCCACGACTCTGCTGCCGGCGGAGGAGATGTGGTCCCTGCTCGAGTCGGCGACCGCCGACGGGCCGGCTGCCGCCTGGGGCGCGCTGCTGGACGTGAACCCGGCGGATCTGGACCCGGGCCATCGGTCGCGGTACGGGGAGCTCGTCGCCCGGCTGCCCTTCGTCGCCAAGGAACAGACCGCGGACCATGCCCTGTTCCGCCTCCGTGACTGGGCGCGGTACACGCCCGCGGCCGGTGCGGCCCTTGCGGACATCTACACCGACCTCGCCTCGCCGCTGAGTGTCGGACGCGTGAGTTACGCGATCATGGAGGTGGCCCAGTCGGGACTGCCGCACCCGATCGGTGGCGTGGAGCCCGGCAGCCTTCTGCGCGACATCGTGGACCGACTTCTGGCGCACATCGCGGCCGGCGAACCGGAGGGCGGCGGCGGGCGCGGTGGGGATCTCCCGGCACGCCGTCGCCTGGAGTCCCTCATCGGTTCGTCGATCCGGGACCACCGGACATGCGCCGCCCTGGCCGAGCGGCTGGCGGCCGAGCCGGCGGTCACGGCCGCCCGCACCACCCTCCTCGTACGGGCGATCGACCTGGAGGCAGGTGAGCCCGAACTGCTGTTCTCGCTCCGCGAGTTGACCGCCGCGATCGAGGGCCGGCCCGTCCTCGCGGTCCGGGTGGCCGAAGATCTGGAGGAAGCGCACCGGTACGGCAGCCCGCTCGCCGAGCCCACCGCCGTTCTCGCCGCGGTCCGTGCCCTCGGTGGCCACGGCGGTCTCGGGGAGGGCCTCCTCGCCGTCGCCCTGGCCACGGCCATCGGCGGCCGTCAGAGCTGGCCGGACACCTGCCGCGCCACCGTCGTCGAACTGCGCCGTCACCCGGAGCAGGAGGTCCGGGAGGCGGCGTACGCCACGACTTTGGGCGGCAGCTGAGCCCGCCGGTGCCCCGACCCGGCCTTCCCCTGCCCCCTGCCCCCTGCCTATCCGGCCCTCTCGGCGCGGAAGGCGCGTCGGTAGGCGGCGGGTGTGGTGCGCAGGGCTTCGTGGAAGCGTCGGCGCAGGTTTACGGCGGAGGAGAGGCCGACCCTGCGCGCGATGGTCTCGACGGGCAGGTCGGTCTCCTCAAGGAGCGCCCGGGTGGCGGCGATCCGCCGGTCAAGGAGCCAGCGTCCCGGGCTGATGCCCAGTTGCTCGGTGAAGCGCCGGGTCAGCGTGCGGGCCGAGACCTGGGAGCGGACCGCCATGTCGGCGACGCTGACCGGCTGGTCGAGGCGGCCGGCCAGCCACTCCAGGAGCGGGGCCAGCGAGTCGGCGACAGGACCGGACGTGGGCAGTTCGGCGTACTGCAGCTGGCAGCCCTCGCGGTGCGGCGGCATCACCAACTGCCGGGCGACCCGCATCGCGTATGCGGCGCCCTGGTCGGAGCTCACCAGGTGCAGGCAGAGGTCGACGCCGGCCGCCGATCCGGCGCTGGTGGCGACGTCGCCGTGGTCCACGTAGAGCACTGCGGGGTCTACCCGGACCTGGGGGAAGCGGGCGGCCAGCTCGGCGGCCCGGGCCCAGTGGGTGGCGGCCCGCCTGCCGTCCAGCAGCCCGGCGGCGGCGAGCACGAAGGCGCCCGAGCAGAGGCCGACGATCCGCGCGCCGCGCCGGTGCGCCGTGCGGACGGCCGCGACCACCGCCGGCGGCGCCTCGGTGCCGACCGGCTGCTGCCAGCCGGGGACCAGCACGGTGTCCGCGCGCTCCAGCGCGTCCAGGCCCGCCGCGACCAGGAGGTCGTAGCCGGCCTGGGAGCGTACCGGGCCCGGCTGCTCGGTGCAGACCTCAAAGACGTACCGGGCGGGGATCGCCGGCTCGTGGTCGCCGAACACCTCGGTCGCGCAGGCCAGCGGGAAGGTCGCCTGCGGAGGCTGCAGCAGGGCCACCACCCGGTGCGGCGCTGGGGACTTCAGCAGCGAACGAGGCGTCATGGCGCGAAAGTACCCCATCATGTCGTTCAGGACACTGGGGATGAATGATTGGTCCAAACCAATATCAGTGCTGTGACCACCTCGCAGACCCACACGCACACCGCAACCGATCCGCCCACCGATCCGCCGGCCGCCCGGCCTCCCGCACGGCCCGCGTTGTGGGACCGGCGCTTCACGCTCTTCTTCACCGCCCGCACGATCTCGCTGGTGGGCGACGCGATGATGCCGGTGGCCGCCGCGCTCGCCGTCGGCGCGCTGTACGGGATCTCCGGGGTCGGCTACGTCCTCGGCACCTGGACCGGGACCTTCGTCGTCCTGGTCCTGTTCGGCGGGGTGTTCGCCGATCGGTTCGGCGCGCGCCGGATGATGGTCGGCGCGGACCTCGTCCGGGTACTCACCCAAGGTGTGCTGGCCCTCGCGTTCTTCGCCGGGACCCCGCCGTTCTGGCTCCTGGTGACCATGGCGGCCCTGGCCGGAGCCGCCGTCGCGATGTTCCTGCCCGGGGCGAACGGCATGGTCCCGCTGGTGGCCGACGAGCCGCAGCGCGCCAACGCCACGCTGAAGGTGGCCGACGCGCTCGCCCACCTGGTCGGCCCGGCCCTGGCGGGGCTGCTGATCGCGATGACCGGCGCCGGGACCGTGTACGCGATCGATGCCGGCACCTTCCTGCTCAGCGCCCTCTGCCTGGCGCTCGTCCGGCTCGCCCCGTCCGACGCCGACTCCTCGGCCCGTACCGGCAGTTCACTCCGTCGGGACCTGCGCCAGGGCTGGCAGGAGTTCCGCGCGCGCACCTGGATGTGGTCGGTGATCCTGATCTGGGTGGGCTTCGGCGTGCTGCTCTTCGGCCCGCTGGTACCGCTCAGCTCGGCGCTGATCGGCGACCGACTCGGCCCGAACGCCTACGGACTCGCGGTCTCCTTCCTCGGCGTAGGAACCGTGCTCGGCGGCCTGCTGGCACTGCGGCTGCGCCCGGCCAGGCCGCTGGCGGCCGGCGCCGCGGCGATGGCGCTGTACACCCTGCTGCCGCTCAGCGTGGCGCTGGGCGGCGGCCTGCCGGTGCTGCTGGCCGGTCACGTCATCGGCGGCGGCGCCTTGGCGTTCTGGTCGGTGATGTGGGCGACCAGCGTGCAGACCCACACCCCGCCCGCAGTCCTCAACCGGGTCTCGGCGTACGAGTTGGCCGGCTCGGTGTCCGGCATCGCGCTCGGCCAGATCCTGGCCGGCCCGGCCATCGCGCTCGCCTCCCCGGGGCGGCTGCTGCTGGTGTCGGCGGGCACCTGCCTGGCGGGCTGCGTGGCGCTGCTCGCGATCCTGGCGATCCGCACCCTCCGCCGCGCCGCTCCTGCTACGGAGAGCGGCAAGCAGCCCGCGACACCGGCCGCCGGCTGAGCCTGCCGCTTTCGCAGGGGGCGGGCGGAGGCTCAGCGCAGTCGGCGCGCGCGGAGCACCAGGTCGTCGGTGTGGTGCGCGCCGGCGCCACCGTCGGGCAGGACGCGTGGCCGTTCTTCGTCGACCTCCACCTCCCAGTCGTCGTCGAGCAGGGCGGCGACCATCGAGGGCCAGACGTAGTCGGCCGGGTCGAAGCCGCTCTCGTCCGGCTGCTGGGTGTCCATGCCCGCGTGGTGGACGAGCAGCAGTACACCGCCGGGCGCGACGGCCGCGAGCAGCGCGCGTTCGGCTGCGGCGTCGGGGGTGCGCAGCAGGGCCGGGTACTGCGCGGAGACCAGGTCGAAGGAGGCCGGTGGGAGCGCGGCCCGCGTCAGCTCGGCGTGTACCCAGCGAACGGCCAGGCCGGCGTCCCGCGCGTGCCCTGCCGCCCGCTCCAGCGCGACCCCCGACACTTCGAGCGCGGTCACGTCCCAGCCGCCGCGCGCGAGCCAGACGGCGTCAGCGCCCTCGCCGCAGCCGACGTCGAGCACGCGCCCCGGTGCCAGTCCGGCGACCTCGGCCACCAACGCACCGTTGGGCCGGCCGCTCCACAGCTGGTGCCGGTCTGCGTACCGGCTGTCCCACTCCGCCCGCACGGCGGGGTCTCCGCTGTATGCGCTGTGTCCGCCGTGTCCGCCGTGTCCGCCGTCTCCGCCGTATCCACCGTCTCCGCTGGATCCGCCGGCAGGCGAGGGGGCGTCGGCAGCCGCGGGCAGTCCTTTTGCGATGTCGTCTGTCATTCATCCACCGTCGCCGAAGCGGCCCCGGCCACGCCACTCCTGTTGCCGATCCGGCAAATCGGCGTCCATCGATCCCTTGACCTGCGTGGAACCAGCAACTACGTTGCGGGTCAACGTCGGCCCGAAATCGACCGAGAGGAGGCGACCAGCGGATGTACACCAGCTCTGATCTGAGTCGCCTCGCCCACACCACGGTCTGGGTTCCGGGTCGTATCGCGCACGGCTGCTGACACGCCGTTCTGATGTGCCGGCGCCACGGGCGGCGATCGCCCTTCCGTCGCACATTCCGAGCTTCCCCTTCACCACTTCCTGTTCCTGGCACGTCGCTGTCGCGTGCCGCTTCGCGCCCGCTCCTTGTCACGTGGCGCCTCTGAACACACAGAAAGCTGCCTGAAATTGGCGAATATGATGAATCGGCCGTTCGCGCTCCGAAACGAAGGCCTGTGATGGAGACGGCACGGATCACCGTCAACGGAAACGAAGCACCGATCTCTCCGGCCGCGCCCCACACCACCGTGCTGGAGTTCCTGCGCGAGCGCGGCCTGACCGGCACCAAGGAGGGCTGCGCCGAGGGTGAATGCGGAGCCTGTTCGGTCCTGGTGGCCCGTCCCGGCGTGAACAAGCCCACCGACTGGGTGGCGGTCAACGCCTGCCTGGTTCCGGTCGCGGCGCTCGACGGCCAGGAGGTCATCACCTCCGAAGGTCTCGCCACCGCCGGCGAACCCGGCACGCCGCCCACCCTGCACCCGGTGCAGGAGGAGATGGCGGTCCGCGGCGGCTCCCAATGCGGTTACTGCACACCGGGGTTCATCTGCAGCATGGCCGCCGAGTACTACCGCCCCGATCGCTGCGGGCACGCGCAGTCGGACGCGTACTCAGAGTCGAAATCGACCTCGGAGTCGGCCTCACACTCGGGCTCGGCCGGCACCACCGACCCCGAGCACGGCCCGAACGGTTTCGATCTGCACGCGCTGAGCGGAAACCTGTGCCGCTGCACCGGCTACCGCCCGATCCGCGATGCCGCGTTCGCCGTCGGTACGCCCACCGATCAGGACCCGCTGGCGCGGCGTCGCGAGCAGTCCCCGCCCCCGCCGATGGCCACGGAGTACACCCAGGGCGACAGCGCGTTCCTGCGCAGGAGCACCCTGGCCGAAACGCTGCGGCTGCTGCGCGAGCGGCCCGACGCGGTGGTGGTCGCGGGCTCGACCGACTGGGGCGTGGAGGTGAACATCCGTTCCCGCCGGGAGAATTGCGTGGTCGCCCTCGACCGACTGCCCGAACTGCGGGAGTTGCGCGTCGGATCCGACCACATCGAGATCGGGGCAGCGCTGACGCTCACCGAGATCGAACGCCGCCTCGACGGCGAGGTGCCGCTACTGGCAGAGCTGTTCCCGCAGTTCGCGTCCCGGCTCATCCGCAACGGCGCGACCCTCGGCGGCAATCTGGGTACCGGCTCCCCCATCGGTGACAGCCCGCCCGTACTGCTCGCGCTGGAGGCATCGGTGGTACTCGCCGATGCCGACGGTGAGCGCGAGGTCCCGCTGGCGGACTACTTCACCGGCTACCGCCAGAGCGTGCGCCGTCCCGGCGAGCTGATCCGCGCGGTCCGCATCCCGCTGCCGCTGGCGCCGGTCGCGGCCTTCCACAAGATCGCCAAGCGGCGCTTCGACGACATCTCCAGTGTCGCGGTCGCCTTCGCGCTCGACGTCGAGCACGGGATCGTCGCCAAGGCGCGGATCGGCCTGGGCGGCGTGGCCGCCACCCCGATCCGCGCCCTGGCCACCGAGGCGGCCCTGGAGGGCAGGTCCTGGTCGAAGGAGACCGTCGAGGCCGCGGCCCAGGTGCTGCGGGGCGAGGGGACACCCATGAGCGATCATCGCGCCAGCTCCATCTATCGTTCCGCGATGCTGGGCCAGAGCCTGCTGAAGCTGTACGCGCAGACCACCGAGGCGGTTTCCTCATGAGCCATCTGTCCGAACGCCCCGAAAAGCCGGTCGTCGGCGTCTCGATGCCGCACGAGAGTGCGTTCCAGCACGTCACCGGCACCGCGCTCTACACCGACGACCTGGTCCATCGCACCAAGGACGTACTGCACGCGTATCCGGTCCAGGTCATGAAGGCCTGCGGCAGGATCACCGCGCTGCGCACCGAGCCCGCGCTCGCCGTGCCCGGCGTCGTCAGGGTCCTGACGGGCGCCGATGTGCCCGGCGTCAACGACGCCGGCATGAAGCACGACGAGCCGCTCTTCCCCGACGAGGTCATGTTCCACGGCCACGCGGTCGCGTGGGTCCTCGGCGAGACCCTGGAGGCGGCCCGGCTCGGCGCCGCGGCCGTCGAGGTGGAACTCGACGAGAAGCCGTCACTGATCACGTTGAAGGAGGCGATCGCGGCCGAGAGCTTCCACGGTGCCCGCCCCGTGATGGTGACCGGCGACGTCGAGGCCGGCTTCGCCGACTCCGCGCACGTGTTCACCGGCGAGTTCCAGTTCTCCGACCAGGAGCACTTCTACCTGGAGACGCACGCCGCGCTGGCCCACATCGACGAGGCCGAGCAGGTCTTCGTCCAGAGCAGCACGCAGCACCCCTCGGAGACGCAGGAGATCGTCGCGCACGTCCTCGGTCTGCACAGTCACGAAGTGACCGTGCAGTGTCTGCGGATGGGCGGCGGCTTCGGCGGCAAGGAGATGCAGCCCCACGGCTTCGCGGCCGTCGCCGCGCTCGGCGCCAAGCTGACCGGCAGGCCGGTCCGGCTGCGGCTCAACCGGACGCAGGACCTGACCATGTCCGGCAAGCGCCACGGGTTCCACGCCACGTGGAAGATCGGCTTCGACGCCGACGGCCGGATCCGGGCCCTGGACGCCACCCTGACCTCGGACGGCGGCTGGAGCCTCGACCTGTCCGAGCCGGTGACCGCCCGCGCGCTGTGCCACATCGACAACACGTACTGGATCCCCAACGCGCGGATCGCCGGTCGCATCGCCAGGACCAACAAGGTCTCGAACACCGCGTTCCGCGGCTTCGGCGGACCGCAGGGCATGCTGGTGATCGAGGACATCATGGGCCGGTGCGCGCCGCTGCTCGGCCTCGACCCCATGGAGCTGCGGGAGCGCAACTTCTACGAGCAGGGTCAGTCGACGCCGTACGGACAGCAGGTCACCCACCCCGAACGGATCTCCGCCGTCTGGGACAAGGTGAAGGAGAACGGCGGCCTCGCCGACCGCGGGCGTGAGATCGCCGCGTTCAACGCCGCGCACCCGCACACCAAGCGGGCCCTCGCGCTCACCGGCATCAAGTTCGGCATCTCGTTCAACCTCACCGCCTTCAACCAGGGCGGCGCGCTGGTGCTGATCTACAAGGACGGCTCCGTCCTGATCAACCACGGCGGCACCGAGATGGGTCAGGGCCTGCACACCAAGATGATGCAGGTGGCCGCGACCACGCTCGGCATCCCGCTGCACAAGGTGCGCCTGGCCCCGACTCGTACCGACAAGGTGCCCAACACCTCGGCCACTGCCGCCAGTTCCGGCGCGGACCTCAACGGTGGCGCGATCAAGAACGCTTGTGAGCAACTGCGCGAGCGGCTGTTGCAGGTGGCCGCCTCGCAGCTCGGTTCGAACGCCTCGGACGTACGGATCGTCGAGGGCGTCGCGCGCACCCTGGGCAGCGACAAGGCGCTGGCCTGGGACGACCTGGTGCGCACCGCGTACTTCCAGCGCGTCCAGCTGTCGGCGGCCGGCTACTACCGGACCGAGGGTCTGCACTGGGACGCGAAGGCGTTCAGGGGCTCGCCGTTCAAGTACTTCTCCTACGGCGCCGCCGCGGCCGAGGTGGAGGTGGACGGCTTCACCGGTGCGTACCGCATCCGGCGGGTGGACATCGTGCACGACGTCGGCGACAGCCTGTCCCCGATGATCGACATCGGTCAGGTCGAGGGCGGTTTCGTGCAGGGCGCGGGCTGGCTCACGCTCGAGGACATGCGCTGGGACGCCACGGACGGTCCGCACCGCGGCCGTCTCCTCACGCAGGCGGCGAGCACCTACAAGCTGCCGAGCTTCTCGGAGATGCCCGAGGAGTTCAACGTCACGCTGCTGGAGAACGTCACCGAGGAAGGTGCGGTCTACGGCTCCAAGGCGGTGGGCGAGCCTCCGCTGATGCTGGCGTTCTCGGTACGCGAGGCGCTGCGGCAGGCCGCCGCCGCGTTCGGGCCGAGCGGGGTGAGCGTCGAGTTGGCCTCGCCCGCGACGCCGGAGGCGGTGTACTGGGCGATCCAGGCGGCTCGCGAGGCCGACGTCTCCCGGAGTGGAACCGCCGACGATGGACATTCAGACAACGGGCACGCGGGCGACGGACACGCAGGCAACGGGCTTGCCACCGAGGGTGCGGCGGACCGAGCCGAGGCAGAAGCGTTCAGCGGTGCCTGACATGACATGGGTCGCCGCGGTCGCACGGCTGCGAGCACGACGGGAGGCCGGTGTGCTGGTGACCGTCGCGACCGTGCGCGGCCATGCCCCGCGTAACGCAGGAGCGAAACTCGTCGTGGGGCGGACCGAGACGTGGGGCTCGATCGGTGGCGGCAATGTCGAGGCCGTCGCGATCGATCGCGCCCGGGAGATGGTCGCCGCGTCGAAGCCGGAGCCGGAGCTGATCGATTTCGCGCTGAACGACAAGGTGACCAGCCGGCATGGAGTGCAGTGCTGCGGCGGCACGGTCTCGGTGCTGCTCGAACCACTGCCGGTGGTACGGGCGGTGGCCATCTTCGGCGTGGGACACGTCGGGCTCGAACTGGCGCGCATCCTTGCGCGCCAGGACCTCGACCTCCATCTGATCGACACCCGCTCCGACATCCTCACCGAGGAGCGGCTCGGTGTCCTGGCGGACGCGGTGGCGCAGGTCCACGTGCATCACACGCCGCTGCTGCCCGAGGAGGTGCTCGCGCAGTTGCCGCGCGGCACCCACGTCCTGATCATGACCCACGATCACGCCGAGGACGCCGCGCTGTGCGACGCCGCCCTGCGCACCACGCACCTCGGCGCCATCGGGCTGATCGGGTCGGCGGCCAAGTGGGCGCGGTTCCGCAAGCGCCTCGCCTCCGAGGGCGGTCACGACGAGGCGACCATCGACCGGATCAAGACTCCGATCGGGCTGACGGACATCACCGGCAAGGAACCCGCGACGATCGCCGTGAGCGTCGCCGCCGATCTGCTGCGCACCTTCGAATCCGAGGGGAGTTGACTCAGCGGTTCTCCTTCTACGCCGTCGGGCGCTCGCCGGGAGACCGTCCTCGTAGGCGGCACGCGCCGGTGAAGACGGTGGCGAGATGGTCGCCGAGGGCCGCCAGGACGGCGTCGGCCGGCAGGGCGGCGGGGTCGGCGAAGTGGTGGGCGGTGAGGCCGTCGGCGTACGCGGCGATGCGCGCCGCCTCCTTCGCCACGTCCGCGGACTCGGGGACCTCGCCGCACTCCTGGGCGTTGGTGATCGCCTGCGCGAGCAGCGCGCGGGTACGGCCGAGAGCGGCGGCCTTGGTCGCGCCGAGGCGGGGGTCGTCGGCGGCGCGGCCGGTGAAGGCCAGGGCCACCCGCCACTCCTGACGACGCTGGTCGTCGAGCGGCATGTACTCGGCGAGGCCGTCGAGGACGATGTGCTCGACGCGGGCGCCGACGGCCTCGGAGCGCTCGATCAGTTCGGTGACCCGGTGTTCGATCCGCTCGAGCACCTGGCCGTAGGTGAAGAGCAGCATCTCGTCCTTGCTGCGGAAGTAGTGCTGGACCAGGCCGACCGAGATGCCCGCCTCGGCGGCGGTCTTGGCGACCGTCACCGCGTTCAGGCCCTCCTCCGCGATGATCCGGCCCACCGCGGTGGCCACTTGGAGGCGGCGTTCTTCGTGATCGGCTACGCGAGGCATGCCGTAACCATATCGCGGTACGGTAACGTCGCCTTCGAAACCGTACAGCCATATGGTTATGGGAGGCGCCATGCGTGCTGCTCTTCTGCGTGCCCGGATACGGGCATGGATGCTGCTGTTACTGATGCTCGCGGCCGTCACGACGGCCGGAGTTCCTGCCGCCCGAGCCGCCGACGGCGGAAGCTACGCGGAGATCGACCGCTACGCGGCGGCACAGCGCGAACGGGCCGACGTGCCCGGTACGGCGCTCGCCGTCGTCGACCGCGACAAGGGCCTGGTCCACAGCCGGACTTGGGGTTCGGACGGGAACGGCGCGCCGATCACGACCCGCACCCCTTTCCTGCTCGGCTCACTGGCGAAACCGTTCACGGCTCTGGCCGTGATGCAGCTGGTCGAGGCGGGGAAGGTGGGGCTGGACGACCCGGTGCGGCGCCATCTGCCGTGGTTCCGCCCCACCGGCATCACGGTGCGCCACCTGCTCAACCAATCCAGCGGCCTCTCGCAGGACGACGGCTTCGCGCAGTCGGACCGCTTCGACAACGCACCCGGCGGCATCCAGCGCGTCGCCCGCGGCCTCGCCGACGTCACCCCCGTGGCCCCGCCCGGCCGGCGCCACGAGTACAGCGACGCCAACTACATGCTGCTCGGCGCCCTGGTGGAGACGGTCAGCGGCCGCACCTTCAGCGACCGGATGCACGAGACCGTCTTCGGCCCGCTCGGCATGACCGGCGCGATCACCGACGCCGACGACGCCGAGCGCACCGGCCTCGCCCCCGGCCACCGGTACGTCTTCGGCAAGCCCTGGCGCCACTCCGTACCGTTCGACACCTCAGGCACCCCGTACGGCTATCTCGGCGCGACACTCGACGACCTCGTCCCCTTCGCCCGGGCCCAACTCGGCGGCGGAGCCGCCTCGTCCGTCCTCTCCCCCGCCGGCTTCCGCCAGATGCACACCGGTACGGTGCCGGTGCGCACCTCGCACCACTACGGACTCGGCTGGCGCGACGACCGCTTCGACGACCTGGGCACCCGCGTCGTCTGGCACGGCGGAGCCACCACGGACCACCAGGGCACCATCGTGCTCGCCCCCGACCGGGGCCTCGCCGTCATCCTCCTGCACAACGCCTACGCCGCGTACAAGGACGAGTTCTTCATCCGTACCGGACTCAACGCCATGCGCGTCCTGCTCGGCGGCGAGCCCGAAGCGGTGAGTGACGACCCGATGTTCGGCCGGCTGCTCACCGCCCTGTCCCTGACGACCGCCGTCCTCACGGTCGCGACCGGCTGGTCGCTGTACCGCCTGGTGCGCCCGAGGCGAGACGCGTTCGGCACGAGACGGCGGATCCTCATCCGGTCGGCGGCAGCCGTACTCGTCTGCCTCCTCCTCGCGGCGACGGCCTTCCTGTTCCTGCCCGGGCTCCTGGCGATCGACCTGGGTCAAGTGCTCCTCTTCACCCCCGACGCGGGGTACCTCCTGGTGACGGCAGGCTCGCTCGCTCTTGCCCTCGCGGCCCTCCGCGGCCTCGTCGCCTTCCAGGCGATGCGCAGGTCGGCCGCGCGCGGCCGGAACTGATGGACCTGCGGAGCCGGTGCTTCGGTCTGCCTCGCCGGGACGGCGGTCATCACATACGCACCGCGCTGCCATGTACCTCCCGCGTGCCTACGACAGGGCCTGGACGGCGTACAGCGCTCCGAGGGTCGCGGCGAGGGTGCCGAGCAGGAGGCGGAGCGCGGTTTCGGGGAGATGGGGTTGGAGTCGGGCACCTACGTAGCCGCCGACGAGGCCGCCGAGGCCGCAGGCCAGGCCGAGCCACCAGTCGGGCGCGACGGGGCCTGAACTCGCCAGGGCCAGCAGGGCGTACGCGGCGGCGCCTGCGACGGAGGTGGTGAACGTCGCGGCGAGCGTGGCCGGCGCGAGGCGGGCCATGGGCATGCCGCGCGCTGCCAGGACGGGCCCGAGCAGGGAGCCGCCGCCGATCCCGTAGATCCCGCCCACCACTCCGACCGTCAGGGCGAGGGCGGCGAGCGCGGGCGCCGACGGTTCGGCCGCAGCGCCGGTACGCCGCCGGGCCGGGCGCAGCGTGCGCGCGCACAGCCACACGCCCAGCGGCAGGAGGAGTGCGGCGACGAGGACGCGGAAGACGTCCGGGCCGGGGAGGGCGAAGACGCGGACGGCGGCGCCGGCGATGACACCGGGCAGCGTCCACAGGACCAGGCGCCGGGCCAGGCCACCGCGGAGACCGCCGTCGCGGCGGTACCGCCAGAGTGCGCCGGGCCCGGCCACCACGTTGAACAGCAGGTTCGTCGGCGTGACCGCCGGACTGGGCACCCCGAGGACGCTGAGCTGGACGGGGAGGAGGAAGACCGCACCGGACACGCCGACGGGTGCGGTCACCACCGAGATCAGCAGGCCTGCCGCGAGCCCCGCCCAGATCGTCCACTCCACCGCTGCCCCGCCCCCCGCCGCCCCGCTACTCCTCGACCGCCCGGTCAGTATCGGCGGTCCTGGCGCCGCAGGCGCGGGCCGTCCACGAGATGGCATGGAACTCCGTCCATTCCGTCCGCTGGAACGGTTCGAAGATCCGTTCCCGATCGGTGGGCGGAAGGCCGGGGCCACGATCGACGACGCGCAGTCCGACGCGGTCGGCGAGCGCGCTCGCGGTGACCAGGACCGGGGTTCCTCGGGGGGCGAAGCGCGCGGCGTTGCCGATGAGGTTGGCGATGACGCGTTCGAGGAGCGGCGGGTCGGCGAGGACGGGCGGGATCGCCTCCACTCCGTGGAGCACGGGCGGTGTCGCGTCCAGGGGCAGCGAGTCCAGGGCGGAGGGAAGCACCTCCTCCAGGCTCGTGGCGCGAAGGTTCAGCGTGAGCGCCCCCGCCTGGAGCCTGCTCATGTCCAACAGGTTGTCGATGAGCCGGCTGAGGCGCGCCATGGACTCGTCCGCGGTGGCGAGGAGTTCGCCCCGTTCCTCGTCCGTGAACCGCACGTCAGGGCTGCGCAGGGAGCCGACCGCCGCCCACCCCGCGGCGAGGGGGGTGCGCAGGTCGTGGCTGACGGCCGCGAGCAGCGCGGTGCGCATACGGTCGGCGGCCTTGACCGGTTCGACCTCGGCGGCGGCCTCCGCGGCGGCCTCGGCGAGCCGGGCCCGCTCGACGGCCGCGGAGACATGGGCCGCGAAACGCGGCGAGGACCCGGCGCTCGGAGGACGGCAGCGCACGGCCGCGCAGGACGAGGTGGAGACCCCCGCCCACGGGTACCTGCGCTGCCGACCTGCACCCCGGCCGCACCCGCCGCGCGCGCGGCGGCGAGCCGCTGGGGTGGGCCACGCCGCCCGCGAGCCAGTACGGGATGCCGAGCGCGGGCATCCTGGCGATGTCGGGCGTATCGCGTGGGCCGTAGACCGGGTCGCCGTCGTCGTCCAGCGTGAGCGCACCTCGCGGTGGGGCGCTGGGGCCGCCGGCGCCATGGGTCTCGATGACGAAGCCGTCGGGCTTGGTGGTCTCGTCACGGTGACGAAGATGCCCCTGTTGCGGTGGCCGGGGCCGGCGGCCCTCAGCGCGTGCCTGGTGCACCCGCCGTCGACCTGCAGGTACCCATGATCCACACGGACGCTCCGGCGGGTAGCGTGTCGTGGCGTGAGCACACCAGAAGTCGAAGAGCCCGACGATACGTTTCTCCTCCTGCTCTGGTACGCCGGACAGGGCGCCGCCGCGCAGGTCGCCGAAGTACTCGGGCCTCAGGCGCGAGTCGACGTCCTGCGCCGACGGTGGAACGCGCCGCCGGAGGGGCTGTGCGACTGGGTCGCCGAACATGGCGACGGCGAAGAAGTGGCGGCGCTCCTCGAACGCTGGGGACTGACCCGCCGTCAGGCCGCTCTCCTCGCCGCCCGCGGCGACCTCGACCCCGCGCTCACCGCGTCGGCGGGCGACGGACAGGCGGACGTGGCAGCCGCGAAGGTCGAGGAACAGTGGCTGGCGGGCCCCAGCGAGCGCTTCGAGAACTCCGGCCCGATCAGTGCGCCGTTGCCCGAGGTGGAACGACGCGTACAGGCCCGGCTTGGCCACGACGAGCAGGCCTGGGAGCGGGCGTTGGAGCTGCTCGCGAGCGGCTTCACGGGCGACTTCCCGGCCTTCCTCGATGCCGCCGCACGCCGCGACGCCGCCGACGCACACCGCGACGCCGGCGCCGAGGACCCGGGTGCGCGCATCGACCCGAAGAAGGAGGTGGCTTGGCTGATCCGGCTCGCGCCCGGCGACCTGCCCCGCCGCCTCCTGGCCCGCATCGCCCCGTGGCCGCTGCACCGGATCGCCTCCGGGCGCGACAGGGTGGAGCTCGCCCAGCCCCTGATCGACAGCGGGGACCGCAAGGCCTGGCAGAGCATGTTCGGCGGCGACTACAGCCTGAAGCGCCGCAACAGCGACGGTGACGCCGAGATCGAGCGCGCCTTCCTGCTCCGGGACGATCCTCAGATCAACGAGTGGCTGCTCACCGACCTGGTCAGCGAGGCACGGGACAAGGGATACGAGCTGGCCCCGGCCATCCGGTTGGCCCTGCTGGAGGGCCGTCCCTTCGGACCGGGCGCCGCGGACCCGCTTCCGCGGACCCCCGCCGTGCACGCCCTCGTCGCCGCCCTGCCGCCTCTGCGGTCCCTGCCGTCCCTGCCGTCCCTGCCGTTGTCGCCGCAGGACGCCGACCTGCTGCGGCTGTGCTTCGACTCCCGCGAACCGGGCCTGGTCGCACAGGCCTTGCGTGCATTCGTGAGCGAGGACGTACTCCTCACCCCGTACCAGCAGCTGACAGCGGGCATACGGATGTGGGAGTCGGGCCGGGCCGACGAGCTGCGTACGCTGCTGGCCGAAGGGGGCGATGGCATCCGGGACCAGGACGTGCGCGAGGCGTTCGAGCTCGCGCTCGACCGGGGTTCCGCGGAGCCCCTGGAAGCGGCCGCGACCGTGCTCCGGGAGCAGGACGACCTCCTGGACGAGGCACTGAGCATCTGGGGCCTGCGCCTGCAGTCCGGTGTACGGCCCTACCAGTTGGGCCTGTTCACCCAGGGCGAGCTCGCCGCCGCGAGCCGGGCCATCACCGGCGACCGCTCGTACCGGGTGGACTGGGATCTCGTACGCAGTCGCCTCGCCGATCCGGAGATGCGCCACCACCGCACGCGCGCACGTGAACGGTACGGGGTCCTGCTGGCGCACGCCCACTGCCCGCCGGACGTCGTGGCCGCCCTCACCGCTCCCGAACTCAACGGGCTCGACCTGCTGCGGCTCTACACCGACCGGGACACCGCCGTCACGACCCTGACCCGTGGAGACCTCGGGCCCGGACGCTCGTACGCCGCGGTCTGGGCGCCCGTGCGCGAGACCGACCCCCAGGCCGGCCGGACTCCCGCGGTGAGCGCCGAGGACATACTCCGGTACGCACGCCCGGTACAGAGCACCCTCGCCTTCGCCCCGAGCGAAGCCGTCGGCCGGATCGTCGAGGAGCACTTCGCACAGGTGGCCACCGAGGATCCGGCGGCCGAGGCGGGGCTGTGGATGGCGCTACGGCGCCTCACCCCGTACTTCTCGGGTCCCCTGCCCCAGCTGCTGCGCACCGCCGTCCGGCTGTCCGGGGGCGGTGCGCCGCTCGACGTGGTGACCGCCACCGACCTCCTCGTGGGTCCGGAGCGGGACGCCGCGGCCGACCTGGTCCGCGAGAAGCTTGGCGGGTCCCCCGGCCCGTGGGTGAACGCCGTACGCCTGCTCGCCGCCGGCTTCGACGGAACGCTGCCCGAACTGCTCGACGCGGCGCCGGCAGAGCCGTCCTTCGAGCCGGGCGGGTCCACCTTCCTCCATGGGGGGCCGGCCGCCCTGCTCGGTCTCGCTCCCGTCGATGTCGTCGACCCGGTCGTGGGCGCCCTCGACGTGCCCACCCGCGTCGTACTGGCCCGTACGAGCGTGAGTGCGAGCACGCTACGAGCCCTGGTCGCGCACGGTGACCGCCAGGTGTGGGACGTGCTCCTGACCGCCCCCCGCGTGCGGCCTCCGGTCGAGAAGCCGGGCAGCCCGGACTTCAGTCACCGGCACGACGACATCATCGTCCCGGCGCTGCTCGCCCAGGACGATCCCTGGCTCAACGCCCGCCTGGTCCGGGAGGAGTTCAACTGGGGAAGCCGCGAGGACGCCGCCATGATCGGTGCGGTGCTGGCGGGGCGCCCCTTCGGTCCCCGTGAGCTGCCCGTACCGGTACTGCCCGGACTGCGGGCCGACTTCGCCGACTGGACCCCCGACTCCGGTGCGGAGCTGCCGAGATGGACCAGGAACGGCCACCTGTACACCTCCGGCGAGCCGGTCCTCGCGATGCAAGCGATGATGACGGTACGTCAGGACAACTACCAGGACCCGCCGTCCACGGTGCTCAATGTTCGGCAGAGTCTGCTGGCCGCGTCGACGATCGCCCATGCGGGTCGCTTCGACCTCCTGGAGTACGTCTTCACGCACTGGCACATCCGGTACCCCTACGGACAGTGCCGCGAGATCCAGGGCCTGTTCGGCCGGGCCGTACGGCTGCGTTCGGCCGCGGAGCTCGACGCGGAGCTGTCTGCGGCCGAGTGAGCGGCCGGGCCGTCCGCGATGAAACTGCTCGGTCAGTACCTCTACGCAACCGGCAGTGGAGGCAACGCTCCGGCCGAGAAGTGGCTGCTGGCCGACGCGGAGGCCGGTGATGCCGAGGCGATGCACTCCCTGATGAAGGTGCACCATCACCGAGCGGTGAACGCGGCCCCGCACGGCAAGGCCCACCAGCTCAAGGCGGCATCGTGGTGCAGGCGCGCGGCAGAGGCGGGCTGGAACCCGACGATCCGGAACGGTAGGACGAGCCACGCGGCCGCGCCCGGACGCGGCGGCCGCTCCCCGCGTGGGGCGGCCGGTTGGTGTTCACCTGCCTGCGGGGAGCGAGGGGGTTGATTCCGCGTCGCGGAGGCCTTGTGTGGTGACCCGGGAGGCGAGGGGGATCGCGGCGACGGCGAGTCCGACGGCCGCGGCGATGAAAGTGGCTCGGATCCCCAGGCCGCGTCCGATCAGGCCGCCGGTGAGAGCGCCGAGGGGGACCGCGCCCAGGACGATCAGGCGGTAGGCGGCGGTGACGCGGCCGAGGAGTTCGTCGGGGACCGCCGCTTGGCGCAGGGTGCTGACGACGATCTGGTTCAGTGAGGTGGCAAGAGCGGCACCGAACATGGCGGCCAGGGCCAGGGGTATGTTGCGGCCCAGTCCGAGGACCGCATAGCCGGCGGCCGGGGCGAGGGCGGCGAGCCAGGTGGTGGGGCCGCCTCCGATGCGGGGCACGACGTGTTCGGCGAGCAGCGAGCCCGCGATCGCGCCGGCGGCGGGAACGGCGATGAACAGGCCGTAACTCGACATGGGCAGTTGGTACGGGCCGGTGATCAGCAGGACGAGGACTCCGCCGGTGGCCGCGCTGAAGAAGTTGATCGCCGCCGAGATGAACGCGACGCGGCGCAGCAGTGTGTGGCGCCAGAAGTGGACCCATCCGGAGCGGATGTCCTGGGTGATGGTGGTCGGGTTCGAGCGGCCGGGCTCGTGCCCCTCGCCGGTGGGGTGCAGCGCGGGCAGCAGCAGGGCCGCCAGGCCGGCGAGGGCGAACGCGGCGGCGCCGGTGCAGAAGGCCGCCGATGCCGCCAGCGCGAACAACGCCGCGCCGGAAGGCGGTCCGATGAACGTGTTGATGACGGACTGGGTCGCGAAGAGCCTGCCGTTGGCGCGTTCGAGCTTCTCGCGGGGCAGGAGGCGGGGCGGGATGGCCAGGGCGGCGTTGTCGACCATCGTTTCGGCACAGCCGGCAAGGAACACCGCGCCGTAGAGAAGCGCGACGTGGTGCCATCCGCCGGCCAAGGCGAGAGCGAGCAGCGCGAACCCCGCCGCGCGCAGCCAGTTGCCGAAGACGAGTATCCGGCGTCTGTCCATGCGGTCGGCCATCGCGCCGGCGGGGAGGGTGGCGAGCAGCCAGGGCAGGAACTGCGCCACCGTCATGCCCGCCACCACGAGCGGGTCACGGGTCAGCGTGGCGACGAGCAGCGGTGCGGCGGCCTGCAGTACTCCGTCGGCGAGGTTCGAGGACGCTTGGGACGCCCACAGTGCGGTGAATGGTCGGGGGGTGGCGACAGGCACGAGTGGACTCCCGGACGGTGATCTCATGGGTGATTGGCCGATTGGGCATGATGCCAAGAGGATCACCTCACATGCAATACTGGTTTTACCTGTGAGGCCGCGCTCGCAGGTACACGTGCCCTGGCCGGCGAGAGGAACTGATGGTGAGGTTCAGTCACATCGCGGGTGACCGCATGCTCGACCTGGTGAACACCGTCGCCTGGCGGCTCGGCGGACCCGAACGCATCGAGTCGCTGAAGACCTTCTCCGACGTCGTCGAGTGGTGCGTCGAATCCGACCTGATCAGCACGGATGAAGCCGCAGCCCTGCTCGCCCGCGCCGACGGGGACGGCGCCCGGGCCGAGCGGGAACGGGAACAGGTCATCGAAGCACGCGAGAGGGCCTACGGAACCCTCGTCGGCAACGACCCCGAGGCCGCCGCAGGCCTCGCGAGCATGTACCGGGCGGCGATCGCGGCAGCCGACCTGGTCCACACAGGCGACCGCTGGCAATGGCAGGACCGGGACATCGACCTCTCCCTGCCCCGCGATCGCATCGTCCGCGGGCTCCTGGCTCTCACGCAGGGCGAGGGCCTCGACCGCCTCCACCAATGCGAAGACGCCAAGTGCGGCTGGGTCTACCTCGACACCTCACCGCGGCGGAACCGCCGCTGGTGCAGCACGAAGGACTGCGGCGACCGCAACCGCGCCCGCGCCTACTACGCCCGGCAGAAGGCGATGAGCGACCACGCCTGATGCGCGCGATCGGCCAGGGAACACCAGGCGATGTCGCCTCCGCAGGCGCGTCCCCGCACGACATCCAGGCTTCACGTCGTCGCGGCCACGCCCAGTGCGATCAGGCCGCAGAGCAGCGTCATGGCGGCGCCGAACACCGTGCCGGCGCGGAACAGGGCGCCCGGCAGGGAGGCGCCGTCCCAGTGCGCGAGCAGCCCTGCGCCGACCGCGACCAGCAGGGAGAGAAGGGCCGCGGCGAGGACCGCGGCGAGTAGAGTGAGGGCGTACACGGGCGGGGAGAACAGCGCTACGGACACGGTCAAGCTCCGTTCTTTGTAGGGGAGTTGTCCGAGAACGACGATGCCGGAGGCGTCGTACACCGGCGTTCGCGCGAACGAATCTGTACGAGGTCACTGAGGTCACTGAGGTCACTGAGGTCACTCACTGCGATGACGGACGGTCAGGGTGGGGCGGCGCAGCCCCTGGAGGAGCTCAAGCTGCTGCTGCGGGACCGGCGGGCCGAGCTCGGCATCGCCATGCACGCCGTCGAGAGGTCGGCGGGACTGGGCCACACCACCGTCAGCAAGGCACTCAACGGACCCGCCATCCCGACCAGGGCCACCGTGATCGCCCTCGCCAGGGCCCTGCGCACCGATCCGGCCCCGCTGCTGCGCCTGCACCGGCAGGCGGTGGAGAGCGAGCAGCAGGAGGCGCCGACACCGCAGGAACCGCTGGCGCGGGACTTCTTCACCGATCTCATCGGACAGCACACCCAGCTGTTCGCGGGGCGCAGCGACGAGAGCGCGCAGGTCATGGAGTTCATCCGGGACCGCGCCACCGGATACGTCTTCGTGGAGGCACTGTCGGGATACGGCAAGACCTCGCTCCTCGCGGACCTGGTCCGCCAACACCCCGAGTTCCGCTACCACTTCATCAGCCAGGCCTATCGGCGAAGAGGCGGCGGATTCGATCCCACCAGCCCCGAGGACGTACTGGAGTCCCTGTGTGAGCAGTTGGACCCCGCCCATGTGCGCGGAGGCGGACTCAAGAGCCTGGAGCGGCAGTTCCACGCCCTCTTGAAGCGGCCGCCGCGGCAGCCGACGGTGGTCGTGCTGGACGCCGTGGACGAGCTGGAACCGCCGGAGCAGCTACGGACCTTGCTGCCCCGGCAGCTGCCGGAGGGGCTGGTGCTCGTCCTCTCCGGCCGGGCGCAGGGCGACCGTTCGTGTCTCGACGACATCGCGCTCTCCCCGGCCGACCTGGGCCTGCATCTGCGCCTGGCCGGTCTGGACGAGCAGGCGCTCGTCGAACTGCTGCGGATGGCGGGAGGCAGGGCGGCCGGCCTGGCGCGGGACGAGGACTTCGTCGCGCAGATGCACCGCGTCTCGGCCGGCGACCCGTTCTACGTACGGTTCCTGGTGGAGGACGCGGCCACGGGGGTACTCACCCGCGACAACGTCGAGCGCACCCCCACCGGCCTGGAGGGCTATCTGGACCAGCAGTTGGAACAGCTCAACCGCAGCGCCCACCGGGCCGAGCACGTCGAGATCCTCGCCTTCCTCCTGGAGGCGGGCACACTCTCGGGGAGGGACCTGTGCACCCTCGTCGAAGGCCTGACCTGGTTGAACTTCGACAGCATCCTGCGGGAGATCCACCGCTTCCTGCTCGTCCACCGCCGGGCGGCGCCCGGCCTCGCACCGCACCGCGGCAATGAGGAGTACAGCTTCTGCCACGCACGGTTCCGGGAGTACTTCCGGGGCCGCGCCGGGATCGGATAGCCGATGTCGTCCGACCGCTCCCTGCGTGACGACGTCAACGCGCTGGTGGACAGCGACCGGATCCGCACCGCTCTCGCCGCGCATGCGCGGAACTGGCGCCAGTGCTCCACGACCTACACGCTCGACAGGACCGTCCGGCTCGCAGCGGACGAGGACCGGCCCGACGACCTGCACGACACGGTCCTCGACGAGGGCTTCCGGCACCTGCGCCAGAGCGTGTCCGGGGTCAACGCGCTGCGCGCCGATCTGCATGTGGCACGCAGCTACTTCCTGACCCGGCGGCCCGACTTCCTGAGATACGTCCAGGTACTCCTCCTGGAGCAGCGCCCCTTCGGCACTCCCGAGAGCGCGCTCGCCCAGGAGCACTGCCGCGAGTACGCCGACTTCCTCCAGCTGGACCGGCTCCCGCACGAGCGGGCCGCCACCGGACTGCCCGCGGTGCTCGGCCGCTTCTTCCCCGACAGCGCCCCCGCCACCGACGGGATCCACCTGCGCCTGACCGGCTACGAGCTCGGTGCATGGAGCTGCTCCTGCGGCCGGTCGACCGGCCTCGCCCGGCGCTACGACCATGCCTGCCCGTGCGGGGCCGTATCGGGGCACGGCAGGATCACCGGCACGACCGCGGGCTGCCCGCGGCCCACCTGCGGAGGGCCCGTCGGCTACACCCTCTGCCCCGGCTGCGGGACCCGGGTGACCCTGGCCAACCTGTGGCGGCTGCGGCGCGACGGCGCCGGCCCCTACGACTTCAGGGTGCCGCTCACACTGGACCTCGTGGTCGAGGACCCGAAGGGCGCGACCCGACAGAAGCGCATGCGGCTGATGGATGTCCCGCTCCCCCTCGGCGTACGGGAACGGAACGGCGAGATCGTCTTCGACGCGCCCGCCGTCTTCTGGGACCACGAGGGCTCAGGACCCCGCGACGGCGACCGATTCCTCGGCCTCAAGGACACTCTGCGCTACGACGGCCGGACCCGGTTGCGTCCGCTCCTGGAAGCCGCACTGCGCCGCACGCTGCTGGGAGACCGCGGCTCGTACGCCCGCTTCTCCCGCGAACTGGTGCGGAACGTCCATGAGTTGCCGAACGGCGTATGGATCCCTCACCGGCGCTACACGCGCGGCTTCTGGCTGCGGCTGCGCAAGGTGGGCGTGCGCGACCTCGACGTCGGTGATCTCGTGGGTCACGGCGGGGTGTCCGCGCAGCTCACCGTCGTCGCCTCGCCCCGGCTGCGCGGCGCCGCCGTCCTGGCCAACGAGCGTCTTGCGGCCCCCGACGCGCTCACCGTCCCGACACTGCACCAGCTGTCCTGGACGCTGCCCGAGGGCGCCGCCCTCACCGCAAGACCGCCGCACGCGGCCGACGCGCGCACGTCGAGTCTGGAACCGTGCGGCCTGGCCACCCCGGGCCGACCGGTGCAGCCCGGGCAACTCATCGTCGGAGCCGCCGCGCCCCTGGGCGACCGCCCACCACGCACGGCCGAGGAACGCCTGGTGGCCGCAATCTTCGGAGCGGCCGAGCGCCACAAGGTACTGCTCAACACCTCACTGGAGATGCCCGGCCGGCTCCCCGGGTACATCCTCCAGCAGCGGATCACCGGAGCCCTGGCGACCCACACCCTCCCTGCCGCACCCGGCCGGTACCTGGCCCACGTCGACAACACCGAGACCCACGTCAGCGTCACCGTCGCCGTGGACCAACCGCTGCAGCACGGTGACGCCCTGGACGACGAGTCCGGTGCCCGCGCGGTCGTGTGCGGTGTCCACGGCGGGCCCGCACTCCGACGCTTCGCGGGCAGCCCGGACGAACCGGACCTGGTCGTGGCGCCCGACCACCCCTGGGCCCCGACCGCGGGCGAGACCGCCCGCACCGTCCGCGTCCGCCTCTCGGCCCAGGGCCTGGCGGGTCCTGACACCGGAGCCCACGCAGCCGGCGAGTACTCCCTCCTCCTCAAACAGCCGGTGCAGCGCGGCAACGGGAACGGCGCACAGCTGATCGAGCCCGAGGACTTCCGGTGGCTCGTCGAACAGGGGGCGCGCCACCTGGCGATGGAGCTCTACGGGCCGCGCAGCGACTGCACGGAGTGGAGCGAGAAGCTGCGGGCCACGCTGGAGTCGGGCGTCGGACCACTGCGTCCCCCCGAGGGCCGCGTGAGCGCCCTGCACGAGGCGCCGTCCTACGCCGTCCGACGGCTCGGTCTGACGCTGCGCGGCGCCCGGATCGAGCCGCACCTCGACGCCGGCCGGGTACGTCTGCGCCCGATGACCGACGCCGACGTGCTGACCCTCTCGCACGGGCAGGTGGTGAACGCTTCCCTCCTCGACATGCGGACCGGGCGGCCGGTGCACGGCGGGCTCCTGTGCCCCGAGATCTTCGGCCCGGACCGTGTGGACGAGTGCGCCTGCGGGGAACGCCGCCGCCCCCAGGACTCGGGCCGGGCGTGCGACCGGTGCGGGCGCACGCCGCCCACGCGCCGGGAGCGTGGGCGCCGCTTCGGACACATCGACCTTCCCGCGCCGGTGGTCCACCCCTGGTACCTCAGCGGCGGGGCGGCCACCCGGTTCGCCCGCTCGCTGCGCGTCACCGAGGAGGAACTGCGGCAGATCGTCCACTGCGACCTCCTCCTCGTCACCGACCCCGGACCCACGACGCTGCGCAGAGGGCAGCTGGTGGATCCCGAGGACCGGAGCACCACGTTCCGCCTCAGCGAGGTCACGGCGGTGACGGGCGGCGCGGCGGTGCGCTTCCTCCTGGACCGGGCGGCCGCCACCGACCCGACCGTCCCCTCCCCCGACGCGGTCCTCCTCCAGCGCTTGCCCGTACTGCCTCCCGAGCTGCGTCCGCACATCCGTGTGGACAGCCTTCTGACATGGACCAGCGACGTCAACACCCTCTACCGTGGCGTGTTTTCGGGCATCGAGACGTTCAACCGCAAGGACGACCACTGGCCCGTGAAGGTGTGGCTCGGCTCCCATCGCGTACTCCAGTCCTATGTCGACTCCGTCCTGGACAACGCTCGTAGGGCCGAACCCCTCCGGGGCGACGACAGGCGGGTGCTGCGCAGCCTCGCGGACTCGCTCCTGTCCGACCCGACCACCACCGGGCCGCTGCGCGACGACGTCCTGCGCCGCACCGTGGACTACAGCGCCCGGGCCCGTGTGGTGATCGGCCGACTGCCGGACCGGGCCGAGGACGACGCGAGCACCGACCCGGGCACCGTCGCTCTCGGCCGCGACCTGGCGCTGCGTCTTCTCGAGCCGCACCTGGTGCATGCCCTGGTCTCCAGCGGCGCGGCCGGAGGACCGTCACACGCACGCTCCATGATCGTGGAGCGCTCCGAGGAAGTCCTGCGGCTGCTCGACACGGTCTGCGGGCGATCCCTGATCCTGGTCGCCTTTCCGCACGGGCACCGACGGCTGATCGCCCTGCGTCCGCGGGCCGATGAGACACCCGCTCTCCAGGTCGCGACCGTACTCCTGGACCTGGTCGGCTGGGAGAACCTCGGCGAACCGGTACGGATCTTCAGCGCGCTCACCGAAGAGGCGCGTGAGGAAGCGACGCACCTGCTGACACTCGACGCCCTGCGCACCACCCCCGCCTCCCGCCCTCCACGGCCGAGCACGCCGGACTCGTTCTTCGACCTCCCCTGCACGGACCTGCCCTCGCGCCTCGCCGACGCGGCTCTGACCGGCACCGCGCTCCCCGTCGCCCCCGAGGACGGCCTCCTCCTGTGCGACCCCGACTGGCTGACGGGGCGGTGACGTGTTCACTCACGGGTGATTCCCGAGCGGTCCTCGCCGCGGGACCGAGCTCCCGCGGCGACCCGACGTGGCGCGGGAGACGTATCCGGCGCTCGGGCTGACGGCCCGTACCGTACGGAAGCCGGAGGCGGCGACGGCCTGGCACGGCTTCCTGGCCGGGACGGGCAGCGGCACGTCACGTACGGCCGCCTCCGGGAAGCTGTGGCTCGATGCCAAGGTGGCGGCGAGCCTGGACCGGTCCGTCGCCATGACCGGCGCGCCCGAGGCCTGGCGCAAGGGCCTCGACGGCAAGGGCGTGAAGGTCGCGGTCCTTGACACCGGCTACGCCCCGGAACACCCCGATCTGAAGAACAAGGTCACCGCGGAGCAGAACTTCACCTGGGACGAGAGCGTCGCCGACCGCAACGGCCACGGCACGCACGTCGCGTCGACGGTCGCCGGCAGCGGCGCGGCCTCGCAGGGCCGGTACAAGGGCGTGGCTCCGGGGGCCCAGTTGCTCGTCGGCAAGGTCCTCGACGGGGGCAGATCCGGCTACCTCAGCTGGATCCTCGAAGGGATGGAGTGGGCGGCCGCCCAGGACGCCGACATCGTCTCCATGAGCCTCGGCTCCAATCTACCGAGCGACGGCGGCGATCCGCTGTCGCAGGCGGTCGAGACGCTGTCGGCCGGCGGCGGGCCGCTGTTCGTCGTCGCCGCCGGCAACGACGGCGCACCGCGCACGATCGGCTCGCCCGCGGCGGCGCCCAGCGCCCTGACGGGCGGGTCGGTGACGAAGGAGGGCGCGATGTCGCCCTTCTCCTCCCGCGGTCCCGCGGTCGCCGACGGCGGTGTCAAGCCCGAGATCACCGCGGCGGGCAGCGCGATCACCGCCGCCCGCGCGGCGGGCACGCTCGGCGACGCCGCGGACAGCGAGTTCTACGCGACGATCAGCGGTACGTCGATGGCGACACCTCATGTCTCCGGCGCGGCCGCCATCCTCAAGCAGCGACACCCCGACTGGGACGCCCGGCAGCTCAAGGCGGCGCTGGTCGCCACCGCCGACCCGGTCGACGACGCGGGCGTGTACGAGCAGGGTTCGGGCAGCGTGGACGTGCCCGGCGCGCTCGCGTCCCGGGTCACCGCCACCCCGGCGGCCGTCGGTGTGGACGCGGAGGGGCCGAGCGCGACGCTCACCCTCGAACCCGCCGCGAAGCGGGCCGGCGTCGAGGCGGCGTACGCGAACCTCGTGGTGCAGAACGAGAAGACGGGTGAGTCGCAGCTGGTCGGCCTCACGACGGAGCCCGAGGAGATCCGGCTTCCGGTCGGCGACTACCGGGTCTTCGGCGGGGTGTGGGAGTACGTCGCGCACGGCGGAGCGAGCGTGCCCGAGACATCCGTCGCCGTCGCACAGCGTGTCTCCCTGACCGGCGACCGCACACTGAAGACCGACGTGTCCGCGGCGAAGCCGGTCACCATGGGCATCGACGACCCGGAGATGCGGATCGACGAGCGGGGCTCGGCGACGGGGATCGTCTCGTCGACCGGGGCGGACCGGCCGACGACGGGGCTGGCCGCGCCGATCTTCGGCGGCGCGTACACGTCGTACGCGGTGGGCAGCGGCCGGATTCCAGGCCTGACGTACTTCTCGGCCGCGTCCTGGGAGCAGCCGTACGTCCTCGCGACGACGGTCGGCGGCGCCGCGTCCCCGGTGGACGTGCCGGTGCGGCTCGTGACCTGGGGTCGGATGGACTGGGACCTGGAGAAGCAGGTCGTCGACGCGGGCAGCGGCGAGGACCTGACCGGCCTGGAGCTGAAGGACCGGATCGTGCTCTTCGAGACGGGCTGGCCCGTGCCCTGGGAGGAGCGGGACCGGCGCTACGCGGCGGTCAAGGCGCAGAAGCCGGCGGCGATCCTGATGTCCGGGTACGCGTCGTTCGACGTGGCGGACCCGCCGCTGGGCGTCGACGCGCACGGCGTGGCGCTGCTGCGCGAGCGGCTCGCCCAGGGCGAGGTGACGCTGCGGATCAAGGGCGAACGCAACGGCGACCGCACCTACTTCACCTTCCACACGCACGACGACGGGGTGCCGGCCGGTGCGCACCGGCAGGACCGGCGCCGCGACCTGGCCGGAGTGGAACACAGCTTCCGCACCACCGGATATCCGAACGACCCGAAGGGGATCTACGGTTGGGTGACCCACCAGGGCCTGCGACTCGCGCAGCAGTCGACGGTGTTCCGTGCCCCGCACCGGATGACGGCGTACTACACACCGGACGTGCCGTGGACGACGGCCACGTTCGAGTACGCGATCGACGCCGACGGCCCGCTCGGGGTGCAGTACTCGAATCCGACGGTCCACCGCGAGGGGCGTACGGTCAGCGACAACTGGCTGACCGGTCGTTCAACCCGTCGCTGACAGTGACCGGCCCCGACGGCCGTGACCAGGCCACACGCGACGGGGACAAGCTGCGCCTGGCGCTGCCGATGTTCTCGGACGCGGCGGGCCACCGGTCGGATCCGGCGAGGGATCTGGAGTCCGGTGAGACGGTGCTGCGCGACGGCTCGGGCCGAGTGGTCGCCCGCGACGACGAGCCGGGGCAGGGCGTCTTCGACGTGCCGCGTCGCGGGCAGTGGTACGAGTTGACGTCGACGGCACACCGCGACCATCCCGACTGGTCCCTCGGTACGCATGTCACGGACGTCTGGCGCTTCCGCTCGCAACACACGACCGACGAAACCCCGCTTCCGCTGCTCGACACGCGCTACGACATGGCGGGGCTCGACGGCGACAACTCGGTATCGGAGGAACGGGAGTTCACGTTCGGCCTGGGCATCGGGCGCCAGGCGGGTGTGCGCGGCGGTGCGGACGTGGACCGGGTGTCGGTGCTGTACTCCACGGACGACGGCACGACGTGGCAGGCTGCACGGGTCACCGGGCGGGACGGCGAACGGCGGGTGACGGTACCGGCGTTGAAGACCGGCTGGGTCTCGCTCAAGGTCACGGCCGAGGACCGCTCGGGCGCCTCGCTCACGGAGACGGTCACCCGCGCCTACCGGGTCGGCTGCCCCGAGTACTGGTGCTCGTACGCTCCGACGTGGCCGCACTGGCCGGCGCGATGAGACGACGCACGTGACGAGGCTGCGGGCCGCTCTTCGGGGTGGCCCGCAGTGTTTTCGGGGTGGCCGCAGCGTTTTCGGGGTGGCCGCAGTGTTGTGGTGTCAGCCTGCGTTGCCCTGGGGGCCGACCAGCCGGCGCCGGATCACCTGCAGACACACCGTCGCGGCCACCACGAGACGCCGCTGCTCGCTCGGGGCGTGCCGGTCGAGCTCGACCCTGTACTGCTGAAGGCCGTCGAACGACCGCACGGTCGAGACCGTCACGCGCCCCACCCCCACATCGAGGTGGTCCCGTACGAGCCAGGTCTTACCCATCAGGGCGGTCCGGGTTAGGCGCAGAGCGTCGCCGTTGCCGGTACGTATGTCGAGCAGTCGGGTGTGGTTGGTACGGCCGGGTGCGTAGACCTCGCCGATCTGGGAGCTCCGGGCGTCGGTCAACCGGAAGCGCGGCCGGCCAAGTCCCCTACCGGAGACCAGATCGACTCCCAACAGGGGATGGTTCCCGAGGTCCCGGAGGGTGTACGTGAAGGGTCCGCGCTCATGCAGGCGTGCCAGGACCGTGCCGTCATCGGCCGCCAGGTGCATCTTCGGCCCGTGATAGGCACGCAGCACGGACCGCCGCGGCTCGGCAACGATCACCACGTCGAGGCCGAACACCTCGTGAACCGGGCCCACTTGGTCACCGCCCATGCCGTAGCCCCACCATCGCTTCTCCCGTCGACGCCGAGTATGACGTTCAACCCGTGCCGATGACCCTGGAAGTCGACAACGCAGCTCGGGCCGGCGTGCGCTCGGCGCCGCCCGGCGACCGATCTCCGTGACCCGATCGACCGGCCTCGATCAGGGAGCCTTGGAATCGCCGAAGATCAGGGCGAGTTGGGCGTCCAGTGCGGCGACCGCGTCCTTCTCCGCGTACTGCCGTGACAGCAGCTGCATGCCGAGGCCGTCGACGAGCGCCATCAGGCCGATCGCCGCGAGTTCGGGGTCGATGCCGACCGCTCCGGCCGCACGCAGCTGCTGCGCGACGAAGCCGCGCATCCCGCGCGAGTCCTCGCGCAGTCCTGCCTGGATCGCAGGCTTCACCGCCGCGTACGCGAGGAACGCGAGCCCGACATGGCCCTCGAGTCGCCGGGTGTCGTCGAGCGGCAGGATCTGGAGCAGGACGCCGCGGACGAGATCGCGCGGTGTCGCGGGCGCGGCCGCCGCTTCGGAGCGGGCGCGGATCCGGTCCGCGACCATGCCGAGCGCGAAGGTCATCATCTCGTCCTTGGTACGGAAGTAGTGCTGCACCATCCCGGTCGAGACGCCCGCTTCGGCCGCCACCTGGCGCAGGCTCACGCCTTCCAGCCCTTGCGCGGCGGCAAGCCGCATCAGTGCGTCGGCGAGCAGCTCTCGGCGTTCATGGTGGTCGACCTTGCGCGGCATACCGCCACTTTACATTGCACCTGTATTGTCATGGCTATACATTGCAGTCGTATTGGAAACTGGTGCGGTCGGTCATGGAGGACGTGGTCGGCGCGGAGGAGGTGCCCGGATGGACGTGCTCGAGCTGACGGCGATCGGCAGCGGACAGCAGGACCTGGTGGGCGGAAAGGCCGCCGGTCTCGCCGGCCTGATCCGCCTCGGCGAGCGGGTGCCGGACGGCTTCTGCGTGACGACCGAGGCGTACGGAGCCGGGGAGGTTCCGCGCGCCGAGGTGCTCGCGGCGTACGAACGCCTCGGGGGCGGACCGGTCGCGGTCCGCTCCAGCGCCACCGCCGAGGACCTGCCGCACGCGAGCTTCGCCGGCCAGCAGGACACGTACCTCGATGTCACGGGCGGCGAGGCGCTCATCGAGGCGATCGAGGCCTGCTGGGCCTCGCTGCACTCCGAGCGCGCGACCGCCTACCGCGAGGCCAACGGCATCCCGCACGATTCCGTACGGATGGCGGTCCTCGTGCAGCGCATGGTCGACGCCGACGTCGCGGGCGTGCTGTTCACCGCCGACCCGCTGACCGGCTCGCGCAGCGCGAGCGTGGTCGACGCCGCGCCGGGCCTTGGGACGGCGGTCGTCGACGGAGCGACGACGGTGGACCACTACGTGCTCGACGGCACGCAGGACGACGGCACGCAGGACGAGGAGCGCGGCTGCCTCACACCGGCCCGCCTGAAGGAACTGCGCGCCGCGGGTGATCGGATCAAGGACCTGCTCGGCGCGGAACAGGACATCGAGTGGGCCTACGACCGCGACGGCACGCTATGGCTGCTGCAGGCGCGTCCGATCACCACCCTCTTCCCGGCGCCCCCGCCGAGCGACAAGCCGGGCCCGCGGCTGTACGTCGAGTTCGGCCACGTGCAGGGGATGCTGCAGCCCGCAACACCGATGGGCATGTCGACGCTGAAGTCGATGCTGGCGGGCATGCTCGCGGCGTTCGGCCTCACGGTCGAGATCGTCGACATCGGCGGACGCCTGTACGGCGACCTGACCGACGCGCTGCGCGACCCCTCGACACGTCAGCGGCTCGTCAAGCTGATGGCGGTCGACTTCGGACCGCGCGCGCAGAAGGCCGTCGAACACCTCCTGGAGGACCCGCGGTTCGCGCCGCGGAAGACTCCCCGTACACGCAATGCCGCAGCCATGAAGGCCGGACCGAAGGCGGCCGCCGGGATCCTCGGCGCGCTGGCCCGCCCGGCGCGGGCGCGGGCGCGCGTCTTCGGCGAGATCGAACGCCTCCGCCGGCAGCCGGTCGCCGATCCGGCCACGACGGCGGAGCTGTTGGACCTGGTCGAGCGGGACGCCGAGTCGAGCACGCTCGCCGACGCGATCATCTGGCCCGTCGTCAGCGGACTCGCCGTGTCCGCCGCACTGCCGCCCCTGCTCAAGGGCGTCGCGAGCGAGGACGAGATCCACACGGTGCTCGGCGGCATGCCGCACAACGTGACGATCGAGATGGACCTCGCGCTGTGGGAGGTGGCCAGGCGGGCGGAGCCCCACCGCGAGATGCTGCTCGGTACCCCGTCGTCGGAGCTCGCCGCGGCGCAACTGGCGGGCAGGCTGCCGGACTTCGGCCTCCACGACTTCCTCCAGCGGTACGGCACCCGGTCGGCCGCGGAGGTCGACGTCGGCGTACCGCGCTGGGCCGAGAACCCGACGCCGGTGTTCACGATGCTCGCCAACTACCTGCGGGTCACCGACCCCGAGCAGGCCCCGGACCACCGCTTCGAGCGCGCCGCGGACCGGGCGGAGTCGATGCTCACCGACCTCACCCTTCGGGCCCGTCGCAAGCAGGCGCTGCGTGGCCGCCTCGCCGGCTTCTTCCTGCGCCGCTCACGAGAGTTGTCGGGGCTGCGCGAGGCCGGCAAGTTCGCCGGGCTCTACGCCCTGCGCGACCGTCGCCGCCGCCTGCTCCTGATCGGCGCCGAGCTCCAGGCGAAGGGCTTGCTCGCGGACGCCGGCGACGTCATGTTCCTCGAACTCCCAGAGCTGCGTACGGCGGTGGAGACCGGAACCGACCTGGGCGACACGATCGCCGCCCGGAGCGCGACGTACGAGCGCGAGCTACGCCGCCGCACCGTCCCGGTCGCCCTGCTCTCGGACGGTACGGATGTGGAGACGCTCCTCCCGGCCCCACCGTCCGAAGGCCGGACGCTTACGGGAACGGGTGCGGCATCCGGTCGCGTCACCGGCCGCGCCCGTGTGGTCCGTGATCCCTCCGATGCGTCCATCGAACCCGGGGAGATCCTCGTCGCCCCGACGACCGACCCGGGCTGGACCCCACTGTTCCTCACGGCCGGCGGCCTCGTCACGGAGACAGGCGCCGTGATGGCCCACGGACCGACGGTCGCCCGCGAATACGGCATCCCGGCCGTCATCTGCGTCCCGGACGCCACCTCACGCATCCGCAGCGGACAGCTGATCACCATCGACGGCGCCACGGGCACGGTCACGCTGGACGGCTGAGACGCCGGCTCAGGCGGTCATGGGCTACGTCAACTGCTGGGCAACCCGGCGAGGAAGGCGCGGATCTCGTCGGCCTCGGGGACGGCGAGGGCCGTGTAGAGATCAAGGGCCTGTCGGGCGTGGTCGTGGGCGAGGTCCATGCGGCCGAGGTCGCGGTGGACGTGCGCCAGACCGTCGTGGGCGCGGGCCTGCTCGGGGCGGTAGCTGAACTCGCGGGCGAGGGTCAGCGCGGTGTCGTGTTCGGCCGCGGCCCGGGCGAGGTCGCCCATGGAACGGGCGGCTTCCGCAAGGGCGTTGAGCGACTCGGCCTCGTCTCCGGGGAAGTCGAACCTGCGGCTCAGCTCCAGGGCCTGGTGGTGATGGCGCCGAGCCTCGTCGTAGCGGCCCTGCCGTTGGCACACCAGCCCGATGTTGTTCAGCACGACGGTCTCGCCGATACGGGATCCCGTCTCGCGGTGCACGTGCAGCGCTTGCCGGTGGTGCTCCTGGGCGTCCTCGTACCGTCCTTGGCGTTCGTGGACGATGCCGAGGTCGGTCAGGCATCTGGCTTCGCCACCACGGTCCCCGAGCTCGCGGAAGAGCACGAGGGACTGCGTGCAGTGGTCGTGGGCCTGGTCGTACTCCCGCCGCCGCCTGGCGACGGCACCCAGGGCCTGCAGTGCGCCGGCCGCCGCACTCCGGTCGCCGCACTCGCGCGCGAGGTCCAGGGCGTTCCGGTAGTGCTCGGCGGCCTGCTCATAGGCGCCGTGCCACCAGAAGTGCACCTGGCCGAGATCGATGAGTGTGCGGGCTTCGGCGGCTCTGTCGCCGCTCCGGCGGGCGGCTCGCAGCGCCAGGCCGTTCAGGGCCAGCGCGTCGGCCTGATGGGCGTGACCCAGCAGATAGCGGTGCAAGGTGGAGGCCAGTTGGCTGGTCTGCGTGAGCCAATCGTGCTCGGCTGCGTACTGACCGGCCGCCATGAGGTTGGCGCGTTCACTGTCCAGCCAGGCGATCGCCTCCGCCTCGTCCTGCGGGGGCGAGGCCGGGGCGTCCGGCGCGGGAATGCGTGGCCTGCGGCCCTTGCCGTCGGGGTAGAGGTGATCGATGGCCGTGCACGCGGTGTGGAGATAGTGGTGGAACAGTCGACCGAGAGCCTCGCTCTGGGCGTTGGGGGGTTCCTCGGCGGCCGCGGTCGCGAGGGCGTGTTCGCGCAACAGGTCGTGGAAGGTGTAGCGGCCGAGCTGATGCTGAGTCAGGACATGGGCGTCCAGCAGGTCTTCGAGGAGTGACTCGGCATCGTCGAGCGAGAGGTCGGCCAGCGCGGACGCCGCCTCGGGGCTGATGTCACGGCCGGGCTGGAGCCCCAGGAGCCGGAACATGCGCTGCTGATCCGCCGTCAGCTGCTGGTAGGACAGCGTGAACGCCGCTGCCACCCCTCGCTCCGATGTGGCCAGCTCGGAGAGCCTGCGGCGCTGGTCGCGGAGCCGGTCGGCCAGGTACGCGACGGTCCAGCGGGGGCGATGGCGCAGGCGGGCGGCGGCGATACGGACGGCCAGCGGCAGGAACCCGCACAACTGCAGGACATCGAGTACGGCCAGGGGTTCCGCGGCCGCCCGTTCGCCGACGATCGCCGTGAACAGCTCCACGGCCTCCGCGGCGGGCAGCACATCCAGGGACAGGGCGTGCGCCCCGTCCAGGTCGGTCAGCCGCCGGCGGCTGGTGATCAGGATGAGGGCGCGGGAGGCTCCGGGCAGCAACGGGCGTACCTGGTCGGCGCCGAGGGCGTTGTCCAGGACGGCCAGCACACGACGGCCGGAGAGTTCGGACCGCCACAGAGCGGACCGATCGGTGACCGACGCGGGTATCTGCTGTGCGGGTACGCCGAGTTGACCCAGGAGGACCTCGAGCGCGGCCCCGGCGTCAAGCGGTGCCTGGCCGGCGGTGTGCGCCTGCAGGTCGATGAAGAGCTGTCCGTCCGGGAATTGGTCCGCGAGGCGGTGCCCCGCGTGGACCGCGAGCGTCGTCTTGCCGACCCCGGCCATCCCGTCGATCGCCGAAATCGTCACGACGCCGCCGTTGTTGCCCGACCACAGGCGGATCAGCCCGTCGAGTTCGTCCTCGCGTCCGGTGAAGTCCGGGACGTCGTACGGCAGGAAGTTGATCCCCTGCGGCTTCGCCGGCGGCGGGGTGACCGGCGGGGCGGTCACCGGCGGCGCGATGACGGGCGGTGCGGTGGCCGGCGGCGCGATGACGGGCGGCGGGATGACCGGCGGCCGCAGTTCGGGGGCGTCCCGCAGGATGTCCTGTTCGAGCTTGCTGAACGCGTGGCCGGGGTCCAGTCCCTGCTGTTCGGCCAGGGTCGCCCGGAAGGTTCGTGCCACGTGCAGCGCGTCGGTTTGGCGTCCGGCGCGGTGCAGGGCGAGCATCAGCTGACAGCAGAGCCGTTCCCGCAAGGGGTGGGCCGCCGCGTGGACGGACAGTTCGTCGATGAGGTCGTCGTGCCGGCCCCGGGCCAGTTCCAGCTCTGCCAGGCGCTCGACGGCGGTCAGCATCTGCCCGTTCAGACGAGCTCTGGCGCCCTCGACGTAGTGGGCGGTGATGCCGGCCAGCGGCTCTCCCCGCCACAGCGCGAGCGCGGCACGTATCTGGTCCGCGGATTCCGCGGGGTCCGCGGTGCCTCCCGGGTCGCCCGAGGTGGTGGCCGGCGCCTTGGCGATCAAGCTGGTGAACTCGTCCAGATCGAGTTGTCCCGGCTCCGGGGTGATCACGTACCCGGCCGGCCGCGTGGCCAGCATCCCGTCGGCTTCCGAAGCGCGCAGCATCCGCCGGATCGCGGCGATCGTGGTCTGGATCTGCGCGCGGGCGGAATCCGGCGGCAGCGGCCCCCACATCGCGTCGATCAGGCGATCCGCACTGACCGCGACACCGGCGTGCAGCAACAGGTAGGCGAGCACCGCGCGATGCCGGGGCGCCAGGCCGGGAGCGTCCGACCCGGGAGCCACGGCCTCCACCGGGCCGAGGATCATGAAACGCATGCCGTCACTCCAGGGGTCGCCATCGCGTGCATCGAAGAAGCATCGGGAATGTATCAAGATCGACCGGCAGGGTTACCCGCATGCCAACACTCCACACCGTCGAACCGGAGATCGCGACCGGTGAGACCGCAGCTCTGTTCACCGCCACGCACCGGGCCCTCGGGGTCATCCCCAACCTGGCCAGGGTGATGGCCAACAGCCCGGCCGTGCTGAAGGGGTACGTGGGCGTGGTCACCGCCCTGAGCGCGGAGGGGACCCTGTCGGCGGCCGTGCGCGAGAGCATCGCGTTGCTCGTGGCACAGGAGAACGGTTCCGACTACTGCCTTTCCGTACACGCGTTCCGCGGGACCAAGGTGGCCGGGCTGAGTGCGGCCGAGGCCACCCGGGCGCGCCGGGGCGAGGCCGACGACCCCTGGACCGCCGCTGTACTGGATCTGGCCGCCGTGACGGTCCGTGACCGCGGAACCGTTGCCGACGAGCAGCTGGCCGCGGCCCGGCGCGCCGGCCTGTCCGACGGGCAGATCGTCGAGGTCGTCGCCCATGTCGCCCTCAACGTCTTCACCAACTACCTCGCCACGACCGCCCGTGTCGACATCGACTGGCCGCTCGTGCGCCACACCGACTGAGCGACGGCGAACGCGACGACCCGGTCGGAGCCGGATCTCCTGAACCGGGGTGCCCCAGCCTCCTCCAAGCCCCTGCGTTGCGCCGCTGTTGCGCCGCTGCTGCGGTGCGTGCCTCGGCCGACGAGAGCACGAGCACGCCTCACGCTGTCCCGAAGTCCCGAAGTACGACCGACTCGACGAAGAAAGAACATCACCTTGTCCACATCAGTACACGTCCATCAGCTCCAGCGCGTCTCGGCCACCGAGGCCGTCGCGTGGCACCAGGTCGTCGCCGCCTCGACGGCCCACGACCTGCCCGGAGTACCGACCCCCGACCCCGGACAGATCCACGCCCAGCTCACCGGGCCCGCTCTGGGCAGCCACCGGCTGAGCTGGCTGGCCACCGGTGCGGACGGCGTCCCGGTCGGAGTCGCCGGCCTGCGGGTGTTCACCTCACCGGGCCAGGACCACCTGGCCGAACTGGAACTCCACGTCGACCCCGCACACCGCCGCCTGGGAGCCGGCTCGCTCCTGCTGTCGGCGGCCGTGGCAGCCTGTCGCACCGAGAACCGGCGCAGCCTGATCGCCACAGCCGCGGCCGACGGCCCGGGCGAAGCCTTCAGTGCACGGCGGGGCTTCCGCCGAGCCCTGACCTTGGACCACCTCATGCTGCGCCTCGACGAGGACGGGAAGGACCGGGCCGACCTGCTGCGGATCGCCGATGCCGAGCACCCCGGCTACCGGCTGACCGGCTGGACCGGAACGGTTCCCGACGGCCTCGCCGACGCCTTCGCCGCGGCCAAGAACGCGATGAACGACATGCCCGTCGGCGACCTGGACTACGGCAGTGTGGCGTGGGACGCGGACCGCGTTCGCGCCATGGCCGCGGTGGTCGCCGACCGCGGGGACACGCTGCTGACCCTCGCCGCCGTCCACGGCGACGGCACCATGGCCGGCTACACCGAGATCCTGATCCCTCAAGGGGTGCCGCAGCGGGTCCAGCAGTACGACACGGCGGTCGTGCCCGAACACCGGGGCCACGGACTCGGGTTGTGGGTGAAGGCGGCCATGGTGCGGCGGCTGCGCGCCGAGTACCCCGGCGTCGTCGAGATCGAGACGGACAACGCCGACGACAACGTCCACATGCTGGCGGTCAACCACCGGCTGGGGTTCCGCTCCTACCGGCGCACGCGCGAGTTCCAGCTCGACGTGCCCGCGAACTGATCCGTATCCACGTCCACTCGACTCCTGTTTTCCCTCACTCACTTCGCAAAGGTGCTGTCGTGAACGTCTCCTCCTCCACCCTCTCCCTGACCGTCGCCGACGTGGACGCCACCCGCGCGTTCCTCTGCACCCACCTCGGCTACGAGGTGGCCATGGCCGACGACGGCTTCGCGTCCCTGACACGCAGGGACGCCGCCGTCGACGTCGTCCTGCTCCGCGCCGGTACGGACGTCCTCCCGCCCGAGCAGCGCGACCAGCGGGCGGCCGGTCTGATCCTGGCACTCACCGTCACCGATCTCGCGGCGGAAGAGGCCCGGCTGCGCGCGGCAGGCGCCCCCATCACCATGCCCCTGCGCGAAGAGCCGTGGGGCGAGCGGCTGTTCCAGATGACCGATCCGAACGGTGTCGTCGTCCAGCTCGTCGAATGGGCGGCCGAAGCCAACGCCGATCCGGCCGCCGACGCCGATACGTCCGGCGATGCCGATCCGGCCGACAGCGACGCGAGCGCCGCCCTGGTCGTGATCACACCCTCCACCGACCACGTCACCGTCTCCCCCAACGCCACCATGACCGGTCTGGCGGCCCCCAGCCGCGGCAGCGCCGAACTCAGCACCTGGACGGTCTCGATGGACGCCGGCGCCACCGGCCCCGAGCACTCCATCAGCCGTGAGCAGGTCTGGACGGTCACCGCGGGCGCGCTGGAGGTGACCTGCCTCGGCCGTACGGAGAAGGTCGCGGCCGGCCAGACCCTGATCCTGCCGCCGGACAGCCTCCGCCGGATCCACGCACCCGAACAGGTCGAGGCCCACGTCTCGATGCCCGCCGACGGGGTCGCCTCCGTTCCCGACACCGAGGGCACCCGTGAACTGCCCTGGGCTCGGTGACTCAAGAGAAACGGCTGCCCGGGTCGCACCTCTGGACGGCCGGCCCGGCCAGGAATCACACGACCCTACAACCCCAGAACCTCAGAACCTCATCAAAGCCTCAGAATCGGGAGATTCACGAAGTGCGTGTGCTGTTGTCAACGTATGGATCGCGCGGGGACGTCGAACCGCTGGTGGGCCTCGCGGTGCGGTTGCGGGAACTCGGCGCCGAGGTGCGCGTGTGCGCGCCGCCGGACGAGGACTTCGCGGAGCGGCTGGCCGGGGTCGGTGTGTCCGTGGTGGGTGTCGGGCAGTCGGCACGCGCGCTGACGACCGCGGCTCCGCCGCCGTCGAGGGGCAATCTGCCGCAGCGCGCCGCGGAACTGATTGTCAGTCAGATGAAGGTGATGCCCTCGGCGGCCGAGGGGTGCGACGTGCTGGTGGCGACGGGGGCGATGCCGGCCATCGCCGGTGCGCGGTCGGTGGCCGAGAAGCTGGGCATCCGCTACGTGTCCGCGATCTTCCAGCAGCTGACCCTCCCTTCGCCGCAGCGCCCGCCGCTTGCGTACCCCGGGCGCCCGTTCCCGCCGGAAGTGACCGACAACCGGGCCCTGTGGGAGCTGGACGCGCAGAGCATCGACGCGCTGTTCGGTGAGGCGCTGAACACCTGCCGGGCGTCGATCGGCCTGCCCTCGGTGGGCACCGTCCGCGACTACGCCTTCGGCGACCGGCCGTGGCTGGCGACGGACCCGGTGCTTGACCCCTGGCTGGAGACGCCGGACCTCGACGTCGTACAGACCGGCGCGTGGGTGCTGCCCGACGAGCGGCCGCTCCCGGCGGAGCTTGTGGCCTTCCTGGATGCCGACGCGCCGCCGGTGTACGTAGGGTTCGGCAGCATGGCCGTGCGCGGGGGTGAGGAGGCGGCCAGGGTGGCCATCGAGGCGGTCCGCTCGAAGGGCCGCCGGGTCCTCGTCGGGCGCGGCTGGGCGGAACTGGGCCTCATCGACGACCGGGACGACTGCTTCGCCGTCGGCGAGGTCAACCATCAGCGGTTGTTCGGACGAGTGGCTGCTGTCGTGCACCACGGCGGTGCGGGTACGACGACGACGGCCGCTCGGGCCGGGGCTCCGCAGGTGGTGGTGCCCCAGTTGGCGGACCAGCCGTACTGGGGCGCCCGGGTGGCCGGGCTGGGCATCGGCGTGGCCCATGACGGCCCGACCCCGACGTTCGAGTCCCTGTCGGCCGCGCTCACGACAGCCCTGGACCCGGAAACCGGCGGCCGGGCGAAGGCCGTGGCCGGCACGGTCCGCACCGACGGCGCGATGCGGGCGGCACGGCTGCTCCTCGACTCCGCCGGCTGAAGAATCCGACCCGACGCAGAAAGGAGAGAAACGCCATGCGTGTGCTGTTGATGGCGTACGGATCGCGCGGTGACATCGCGCCGTTGGCGGGGCTGGCGGCGCAGCTGCGGACACTCGGCGCGGAGGTCCGCGTGTGCGCGCCGCCGGACGAGGAGTTCGCGGAACTGCTGGCCGGTGTCGGCGCGGAACTGGTGCCCTTCGGGCGCGACGTGCGCGCGCTGCGGACGGGAACGCCGCCGTCGGACGCGGCCGCGTTCGCGGCCGAGCTGGTCGCCGCGCACTTCGACACGGTCGGCAAGACGGCCGAGGACTGTGACGTCCTGGTGGCGAGCGGTCTGATGCCGGCCGGTGCCCGCTCGGTGGCCGAGAAGCTGGGCATCCGCTACGTGTACGTGGGCTTCCACCCGTTCGAGATGCCCTCCGCGCACTACCGACCGTCGTCGCGGCCCAGCCCGCCGGCTCCGCCCGACATGACCGACAACCAGGCCCTGTGGGACCTGGACGCCCAGAAGGTCGACGCCCTCTACCTCCAGCCCCTCAACGCCCACCGCGCGGGGATCGGCCTCGCGCCGGTGGACAACGTCCGCGACCACGTCTTCACCGAGCGGCCCTGGCTGGCGGTGGACCCGGTCCTGGGCCCGTGGCAGCACCTGACGAACCTCGACCTCGTGCAGACCGGCGCGTGGATCCTGCCCGACGAACGCCCCCTGCCGGCCGATCTGGAGGCATTCCTGGACGCCGGCACCCCACCGGTGTACGTCGGCTTCGGCAGCATGCCCATGAGCGAAGCGGCCGACATCGCCCGGACAACCGTCGAGGCGGTCCGCGCGCAGGGCCGCCGCGTGCTCGTCTCCCGCGGGTGGGCAGACCTGGGCCTGGTGGACGACTCGGACGACTGCTTCGCCGTCGGCGACGTCAACCACCAGTCCCTGTTCCGCCGGGTCGCGGCCGTCGTACACCACGGCGGCGCAGGCACCGTGACCACGGCCGCCCGGGCCGGTGCGCCCCAGGTGGTGGTGCCCCAGTTCGTCGACCAGCCGCACTGGGCCGCCCGCGTGGCCGACCTGGGCATCGGCGCGGCACACGACGGCCCGACACCGACCTTCGAGTCCCTGTCCGCCGCACTCAGTACGGCCCTGACCCCCGAAACGGCAGCGCGGGCGAAGGCCGTCGCCGGCACGATCCGCACCGACGGGACGGCGGTGGCCGCGAAACTACTCCTCGACACAGCTCAGGTGGCCCCGATGAACCGCGAACAGATTTCCATGATCGCCCACACCGACCACCCCATAAAGTCGCCGCTCGCCGACGACTCGGTCGGCCGCCTGCTCGAACACGGCCTCCCGCGGGGCGACGAGCGCGTGCTCGACCTCGGATGCGGCACAGCGGAATGGCTTCTGCGCGCCCTGACCACGCGCCCGCACCTGCACGCCGAGGGCGTCGATGTCTCCGCAGTCGCCCTGACGCAGGCCCGCCAGGCGGCGAAGAGACTCGGGGTCGACGACCGCCTGGTCCTCCACCACCAGGAGGCAGCGGACTTCGTTCCCTCACAACAGTTCGACCTGGTGATCAGCGTCGGCGCCACGCATGCCTTTGACGGGCTTCTCCCCACCCTCGCGGCGGCCCGCGAGCACCTGGCGCCCGGAGGCCGTGTGCTGATCGGTGAGTCGTTCTGGGACCGCACCCCCTCACCGGCGGCCCTTGAGATGTTCGGCGACCTCGACGACCTGGCGACCACGGTGGACCGTGTCGTCGCCGCCGGATGGACCCCCGTCCACGGCCATGTCAGCTCCCGCAGTGAGCTGGACGCGTACGAGTGGGCCTGCTGGGGCTCGCTGGCCTCATGGGCTCTGGACCACCCCGCCGATCCGGCCCGGGCACAGGTACTGGAGACGGCCAACGCCCAGCGTTCGCAGTGGCTGCACGGATACCGGGACAGCTTCGGCTTCCTGTGCCTGGTCCTGCGCCGAACGTCTGATTGATTACATAGGACCGCTGCAAGCCCACGTGACGCGTTCCGCCCACGAGGACGTCCCCCCTTATGACCGCCGCCGAACTGCGGCGGCCGGAAAGTGAGTACACAGATGCGACCGACTTTCGTACTGGTTCACGGAGCCTTCGCGAACTCCTTCTCCTTCGCGCCCCTTCAGGCCGAACTCGGGCTCCTCGGGCACCGTTCGGTCGCCGTCGACCTGCCCGGTCACGGATTCGACGCGACCTTCACCCGCGCCTACCAGACACCGCAGGACCCCGAGGGGCTCGCCACCGCGCCCGGCTCGATCAAGGGCGTCACGCTCGCGGACAACGTCGCGCACCTCATCGGGATCCTCGAACGGGCCAAGCGGAACGGACCCGTGATCCTCGTCGCCCACAGCCGGGGCGGCATCACGATCACGGCCGCGGCCAACGCGCGCCCGGATCTGATCGACCGCATCGTCTACGTCTCGGCCTGGTGTCCGGTCCACCTCGATGTCAACGACTACTACGCCGAGCCGGAGATGGCCACGGTCGACCCCGCCGCCTTCGCTTCGGCACTGGCCGGGAACCCCGCCGACCTCGGCCTGCTCCGCGTCAACTTCCGCACCGCGGACCCGAACTCGCTCACGGCGTTCAAGGCGGCCTTCTTCGCCGACGGCACCGACGAGCAGTTCCTCACCTTCCTGAACACCTTCCAGCCCGACGAGAACCTGGACGCCGGCGGCTCCGCCGACCGGGCGCAGGCCACGACCTGGGGCCGCATCCCGAAGACGTACATCCGCCTGTCCGACGACGCCAGCCTGCCCCTCGCCATACAGGACCGGCTGATCCGCGAGGGCAACGAGCTGACGCCCGACAACCCGTACGACGTCCGCACACTGGAAGGCAGCCACCTGAAGTGGCTGGTCGACCCCGCGCCGGCGGCCCGCACCCTGGGCGAGCTCGCCACGCTTCCGACCTCGTCCGCTCCTCAGACGTGATCCGAAGGGGGTGAGCGGTGCGGTGTGGGGACGGTACGAGAACGGAAGGTGCCGGTGCGGGCGCACCCACGACCGCCCCGGCACCGAGATCGGCGCCGCTACCGGGTGACAGCCTCCGCCGAGGCCGTCACCCGGGCTCGGCACGGGGTCCACAGGTGGCCTGACCCCGCCCAGGCAGAACTCGGCCGCGTCGGCCGCACCCGCATCCGGGCCGCACGCCGCGCCGCCGTCCGCAACCGCGCCTAGCCTGGTGTCATGGCAACGGTGCAGGTTGGCGGCGTCGAGGTCGCCTACACGCGCGTGGGTCACGGCCCGCCCTTGGTCCTCGTGCACGGAGCAGGCGTGGACGGCCGCATGTGGCAGCCGCAACTCACGGGCCTGGAAGACGAGTTCACTGTGGTGGCCTGGGACGAGCCGGGCGCGGGGCGTTCCTCCGATCTGCCGGCCGGCTTCAGCCTGGTGGACTTCGCGCACTGCCTCGCCGCCGTGATCGAGACGCTGCGGCTCGGCCCGGCCCACGTTGCCGGGCTCTCCTGGGGCGGGACGGTCGCGCTGGAGCTGTATCGCCACCGTCCTGAGCTGGTCAGGACGCTGATCCTGGTCGACTCCTACGCCGGGTGGAAGGGCTCGCTGCCGCCGGAGGAGGTGGCGGCCCGGGTCGAGGGGGCCAAGCAGATGCTCGCGGTGCCCCGGGAGCGGTTCGATCCGACTCTGCCGGGGCTGTTCGCCGGTGACCCTCCCGCCGCGTTCGTACCGTTGCTCGACGCAATGGCCGCCGATGTGCGGCCGGAGACCCTGGGAGCGGAGCTGTTCATCATGGCCGAGGCCGACGAGCGCGACCTGCTGCCCTCGATCACGGTGCCGACCCTGCTCCTCTGGGGCGAGCTCGATGTGCGGTCACCCTTGAGTGTCGCCCATGCGTTCGAGGACGCGATTCCGAACACTGAGCTTGTAGTGCTCCCTGGCGTGGGGCACGACAGCAACCTCGAGTCGCCGGAGCGGTTCAACCACGCCGTCCGCGAGTTCTGCCGTGCCCACACGTGACCGGTTCGAGGACCCTCGGTACGGCGAGACGCCCGGGAGCTACGTCGCCGGGCCCCACCAGCGCGGATCGGTGGTCCGGCTTCGCCCCCCCCCGTCGCGTGATCAGGGGTGCCGGGGGCCGCATACAATTCGTCGGCGAGCACGCCGCCGTCGAGGACTCGCCCCTGAACTCGGCCGACGGCCCCGGCGCGCACGCGGCGCCCGAGGTCGCTGCACGCAGGTGATCCACACGCGTACCGCACGCCCCTAGGGAGCCCCGCCCATGCACCGCTTCGATGTCGAGACGCTGACGGCCGGCCCGTGGCGCAACGGCGGGGGTACGACCAGGGAGGTCGCCTCGTGGCCGGCGGGCACGGAGGAGTTCGGGTGGCGTGTGAGCGTCGCCGATATCGACCGGGACGGGCCGTTCTCGGCGTTCCCGAGCGTCGACCGAACACTCACCCTGCTGACAGGCGACGGCGTGCGACTGACCTGTCCCGGGGTGTTCGACCGGCTGCTGGCGCGCGCGGGTGAGGCGTTCGCCTTCTCCGGCGACGAGGCGCTGGCCGCCGAACTGCCCGGCGGCGCCTGCCGGGTACTCAACATCATGGCGCGGCGCGGCCGCTGGACCGCCCGCGTGGACCAGATCGCCGGCCCATTCATGCCGCCCGTCGGGCACGCCGGGGTGCTCTACGTGCTCCGCGGGCACTGGCAGACGGGCACTGACAGCCGTGTCCTGACATCAGGCCAGGGCCTGTGGTGGGACGGAGCCGACAACGCGTCGGGCGGAGCGGTCGCACCGCTCTCACCCGACGCCGCCGCCCTGTGGGCGGACATCGCACCGGTGGGATGAGCGCGCGGGCGACGGACGCACGCGCAGTCCCTCACCGCCGCCGACTGCGAGGTCAACGTGGTCCGGTTCCCCCATGCCGACTATGCGATCGAGGTCGTCGCCTCGGCCGGGAGGCAACCGGCAACGCCCAGCGGACCTGATCGAGGTCGAGCTCGACGCGATCACCACGCTGCCGACCGCGCCCCGCGCACGACGCGTCGGTCGGCACCCGAGTCTGGAAGCGGCGACCCGTCCACCTCATCCGGCATTCAGTCGCAACAGTCGCAGCAGCACTTGCACGGGTTGCAGCAGCCACCGCCGCAGCCGTCACCCGAGCCGCCGCCGGAACCACCGGAGCCCCCTGAGCCACTGGGCCCATGGCCGCCGCCCGAACCGCCGGAGGAGCCTCCCGAGTTGCCGCCGCCCCGGCCGCCGAACCAGCCGTCACCCCCGGAACCGTCCCGGCTCGACCCACCGTTGGAGTTGCCCTCGCCGAACTGCACGGGCTCGCCGTCGTCCTGGCCTGAGTCGTCGCTGCAGCGGCAGCAGTTGTAGCACAACCTGCAGTCACGACACAGCCGGCGCCATTCGCCGCACCGTTGGCACTGCCCGTCCTGCGGCCGGCCCGACGCCATCGACACGCCCTCCGGAGCAGCGCCCACCAGTGTCCCGACGCCGCAGGACGTGTCCGTTCCGGTCTCCGAGGGCGTTTCCGTCGCCGAACGGCGTCCCAGCCAGGGGAGTATGCGAGGGCCCCGCGCCTGCCGGCGGTGCTGGTGGTGGTGGTGGTGACGGTGCCGGGGGTCGAAGACCCGGTCGACGGCCCGCTCCAACTCGCCGCCCAGAAGCGTCCGTACCAGCCGTCCGTCGACGAACACGGCCTCGGACAGGGCGAGGCGTATCCCATGGACTGCGTCGTCGCAGAGCCGGCGCACCTCGGCGCGGTCGGCGCCGGTCACGGCGATCGGGTTCCACGCGCCGGACGCCTCGTCCGTGTCCAGGTCCTCGACCGCGTCCAGCAGATGCGCCAGCCGTCCGAACAGCCGGCCGGCCTCCGCCAGCGGTTCGAGGTTGCCCGGTCGGTCCGTGAGCACCGCGGTGTACGAGAAGGCCGCGGCGGTTGCCGTCTCCGTGGGCTCCGTGACCGTCAGCAGCGAGCCTCCGGGGCCGGTCGACCGCTCGATCTCCGGCTGACGTTCGACCGCCCCGAGCAGCACCGCGGTGTCGAAGCCGAGCCGTTCGCCGCCTGCGGCGCCCGCGCGGTCCCAGCCGTGAGCGATCCGGCGTGCCGCCAGCGTCACCGGGCGGCGCCCGAACATCCCGTCGCCGTCGGCGACATGGTCACGTATCTTCGCCGCGGCCAGCACCAGCGACACCGTCGCCGCCAGCCGCGCGCCTTCGCCCTGCGCCACGTCCGCCGACCGCATCCCGCGCAGCGGGCACGGACCGGCACCTCGCCGCCACTCCCCGGTACGCTCCGACTGCGCTTCGGTCAGTACCGAGATGACCAGGCCGTCGTAGTTGGTGGCCACCCTCGCGAACTGTCCGTACTCGCTGCGCAACGCCAGGCACAGCCCGCACAGATGCGCCATCCACTCGGTACGCAGGTCCTGGCCCAGGCGATGACGGCATGGCCTGATGATTCCGAACACCGAAGTTCTCCCCCGTTGGAACAGCTGCCCGGACACGCCCAGTTGGCGGGTTCGCGGACGCAAGACTGCATATCAAGACTGCAATTCATGACCGCATCTGAGACACGGCCGCGCGTGACGTCAACCGCAGGTGACGATCGTCGCGCCGGCCACATCCTAGATGTTCGTCCTCAGGAAGTGCCCCGGGCCGGGACCGGGGCGGGGGCCGGGGCCGGGGCCGGGGAAGACCCTGGGCCCGATCCGAAAGTGATCATCGCATCGCCTGCACCCTCATCTGCTACCGCAGGCTCACGCCAGCCCGCCCCCCTCAGTCCTGCCAGTAGAAGAGCAGCGACTCGACGGTGAGGGGCACGCGTGCGCCGAAGTAGTAGACGCAGAGGTCCGTGACGCGTATCGCTCCGGTCTCCGCGTCGATCCAGCGGAAGCCCGCCCGTTCGAGCGCGCCGCGGGCGGCGGGAGCGTCGTCCTCGCCGTCCTCGGTGTCCTCGGCAGTCGCGAACGGGCCGAGGCTGCTGATCAGGACCCGCGCCTCGCCGGTCTCGATCACGTGGTAGGTCCCGTCCCCCTGCTGGTTGTCCTCGCCGCACGAGACCGGGGGCCTCGGCGTGAGGCCGTCCGTCGTGAGGGCGACCGTCGCGTGGCGGAGCTGGGCGTCCACGTCGGGGCGGGCGGACGGTTCGGCGCACAGGGCCTCCATCCGCCACCGCGGGTCGCTCGCGCGCTCGCAGCCGCGGCCGTACTCGTGGACGATCGCGCTGCGGAGTTCGTCGTCCAGGCCCTCGACCTCGACCCGGGGGCGCCCCAGGCGCTCGTAGACCGCGCGGGTCTCGGCCTCGTCCTCGGTGAGGCGGTACAGCGCGTACGCCGCCCACACCTTCGCCTCGGTCGTCGGCGCCTCGTCGAGGTAGGCGCGCAGACGGTCCGCGTCGGTCGCGAGCGACTGCGCGAGGTACGCGACCCCCCGGTCCGGGTCCGCGAGCGCGTCGGTCACGTCCTCGTCGGCGCGGTACCGCGTCAACACGCGGAACGCCCGGTCCTCGGGTCGCTCCACGCCGAGTTCGGCCAGGATCGCTTCCGGGCCGTACCGGTCCACCAGCCCGTCCAGACCGGCTTCGCCCGCGTCGCTGACGCGCTGCCACGGCGAGGCGGCGAGGGTCGCCAGCTCGCGCGCGGCCGAGCGGTCGCCGAGCAGGCCTCGCGCCTTGAGGAAAGCCTCGGCCATGCCGTACGAGGTGTCGGCCCGGCGGTCCTCGTGCCGCAGCCAGGGCAGCAGCTCCGCCCGGTCTGCGAGCAGGTCGAGGAGAGCTCTGCGCACCTCGGAGGTGTCGTCGGGGTCCTGGATGCGTGCGGTCAGCTCGGGGACGTACCGCTCCGGGACCCGGCCGCTCAGCGCGACCACGCAGGGCACGCGGCGCCACCACGGGTGTGCGGAGTCCGCCACGTACCGGGCGAGCTCCTCCGCGTCGACCTCCCGCAGGCCCGCCGTGTCGTCGCGTCCGACCTGCGGTATCAGGGTCTCGATGCTGCGCATGCCGGGATGCTACTGCGCTGAGATCGCCCTGAGCAGGGACTTTGCCGCCGGCGACCGGGGGTTCCCGCCGAACCCGTACCTGTGTGTCGATCGGTGGCGTCGGTGCGCCGACCAGATTCACCGACCGCGCCCGGCTGGCGTTCCTCGGGTAGCCCGGTGCCCTGCATCCGGCGCATGCACGTTCGGTTAGGCTGGCCTTGCCTGGCGTGCGGACCCGGGCGTGCGCATGTGAATGCCGGTGCCGCAGGTGGAAACGGACAGAGGTAGGGCGCAGGTGAGAAACGGTGACCGAACCTGTGCGCGTCGTGCGCCCGCCGGGGCGGGGACGCCCATGCCGGTGACGGGGGACGCAGGTTCCGGCCCGGCGCCCGGGACGAGGCGTCGTGGCTAGCATCGCGCTCACGGCCGGAGCCCTGTACGCCATCGTCCTGCTCCGCGCCGGAGGGACGTTCGCCGTCGGGTGGCTCGCCGGCGCCGGTGCACGGCGCAGCAGGTTCGCCGGGCGGATCTCCTCGGCGAAGTTCCAGCGCGCCGAGCGGGCGATCCAGCGGTGGGGAGCGCCGGTGGTGGCCGTCTCCTTCCTGACCGTCGGTTTCCAGACCGCCGTCAACTTCCTCGCCGGCAGCATGCGCATGCCGTTGCCGCGCTACCTCCCCGCCCTGTTCGTGGGCGGAGCGGCCTGGGCGCTGATCTACGCGACCGCGGGACTCGGCGTGCTCGAAGTGCTGGGGAGGCTCTTCGCCGAGCGGACGGCCTTCGGGGTGTCCGCCGTTGCCGTACTCCTCCTCACGGTGTGCGGAGTGGTGGTGTACCGCAGACGAAGGGCGGCCTCGTCCTCCCGCGACACCGTGGCCGACGAATCGTGAGCATTCTGAATTGATCGATGACAGTTCGACGAGTGTCAGGCGTCGACTGTGGCAGCCGTGCGACGGTAGCGGCTTGGCGGGACGCCCGGTTCGCGGGTGAAGGCACGGGAGAAGGCGGCCAGAGGCCCACCCCGAGCAGCTGATTCAGACCAGAACGCAGGACGGTGCCATACAGGACCTTCGGAACGTGTTACACGTGTAACACGCCAGCATCCACAGCAACCACGGAGGCTCCGGATGGCCTCGCGCCCGGGTCGAAGCTGCGGACGCGTCCCGCCCCGGCCTCTCCCTGTTCGGCGCGCTCGCGTCAGTCGGCATCGCGAGCGGGGGAACCGCCGTGCTCATGGTCCTGGTCGCCTGTCTGCTCAGCGCGCAGCTCTGCTTTGCGGACCCGCGCCGTTCCCGAAACTCCGGAGCGTGGATGTCCCCCTCACCCCAGCCGATGCCGCTGCCCTTCTCCTGGGCCGACCAGGAGCGACACCTCGTCAGCCACCTCTCGGCATCGCCGCGCACCGGATACCGCTGCGCAGGGATCTGCTGCTGGTGGTCACCGCCGACGAAGAGGCCGGCAGCCGGCTGGGGGCCTACTGGCTGTGGGAGAACCACCACGGTCTCCTCGAGGCCGAGTTCGCGTTCAACGAAGGCGGCGGGCAGCGTTTCCTGACACCCGGCGGCCCCGTCCACACCGTCCAGGTCGCCGAGAAGGGCAGCGCCCGGATGCGGATCACCGCGCGTGGTCAGGGCGGCCACGCTTCCGTCCCACGCTCGGACGCGGCCGTCCTCACGCTCGCCGAGGCCCTGCTCCGACTGCGCGCCTTCGCCCCCCGCTCGGTGCTGCATCCGACCGCGCGCCGCATGCTCGGCACGCTGGCCGACCTGCACCCGGGCACCGGAGCGCAGGCGATCGAGCGTCTGCTGAAGGCCCCGACCTGGGCAGCCGCGAACAGCCTGCCCATCGATCCGGTCCTGCGCGAGTTCGAACGCACCCGCGCACACCCAGCCGGCGGGCGCCTCGGAGGCCGACCTGCCGTACCCGGCCTGAACCCGACCGTCGGGGCGGGGCCCCACCGGCGGATCGCGGGTCTTCCCGGCGGCGGGGTGTCGACACCTGAACTGCTCCATGCGCACGAGGAGTTCCTCGTTCTCTCGGTCATCGAGGGCGCGGCGCGGAGGTCCCGCCGATGCCGCTGGACGCGCCGCCCACCGAGCGGGCGCAGTGCGGTGAGCAGCACGACGGCCGTGCCGACGGCCGGGGGGAGGAAGGCGACAGCCGAGGCGTCGAGGTCAGGCGGATGACCGCGGCGACGAACGGCCCATCAGCGGGCGGCGAAAGAGTGCACCGTCGTCGAGCGGTAGGTCTGTCCCGGGCGGAGCACCGTCGACGGGAAGGACGGCTGATTGGGCGAGTCGGGGAAGTGCTGGGTCTCCAGGCAGAAGCCGTCGCCCTGGCGGTAGACCTTCCCGGAGGTACCCGCCAGCGTGGCGTCGAGGAAGTTGCCGCTGTAGAACTGCACGCCCGGCTCGGTGGTCGCGATGTGCATCACGCGGCCGGAGACGGGCTCCGTCACGGTGATCACGCGCCGCGGGGCTTCGGTGGGGCCTTTGTCGAGCGCGAAGTTGTGGTCGTAGCCGCTGCCGAACAGGACCTGTGGGTGCGCCTCGCGGATGTCCCGGCCGATGGGCTTGCCGTTGCGGAAGTCGAAGGGGGTGCGGGCGACCCTGGCGAGTTCGCCGGTGGGGATGAGGGTGGAGTCGACGGGGGTGTAGCGGGACGCGGCGATCCTCAGGGTGTGGTCGAGAATGCTGCCGGTGCCCTCTCCGGCGAGGTTGAAGTACGTGTGGTTGGTGAGGTTCACGACGGTGGCCCTGTCCGTCGTGGCCTTGTAGTCGATGCGGAAGTCGCCGCGGGGCGTGAGCACGTAGTCGACCCGGATGCGCAGGGTGCCGGGGTAGCCCATCTCGCCGTCCGCGCTGACGTAGCGCAGGGTGAGGCCGGTGTCCGGCCCTTGCGCGTACGGCTCGACGTCCCACACCCGCTTGTCGAAGCCCTTGTCTCCGCCGTGGAGACTGTTCGGTCCGTCGTTGACGGGGAGTCGGTACGTGATGCCGTCGAGGGTGAAGGCGCCGCGCGCGATGCGGTTGCCGTAGCGGCCGATGATCGCGCCGAAGTACGGGCTGCCGGAAACGTAGTCCTCGAGGCGGTCGAAGCCCAGCGACACATTGGCGTACCGCCCGTGCCGGTCGGGGATTTCGAGGGACTGGACGATGCCGCCGTACGACAGCACGCGCAGCCGGGTGCCGCCTGCGGCGACCGTCCAGCGGTGGACGCGTCTGCCGTCGGACAGGGTCCCGAACAGCGCCTTCGTCGGCCTTCCGCCCACCGGTTCCGCGCTGCCCGCGGCGAACGCCGGGGCCGTCCCCGCGGCCGCGACTCCGGCGGCTCCCGCCGCCAACACCGTACGCCTGTTGATGGTCATGTCGATGGGGCTCCTTGAAGTAGGGTGTTCGATATTTCGTCACACGTTCGATATCGTGGCGCGACCGTAGTGACGCCGCGAGGAGCATGTCAACGGTCCGCGGGTGCCATATTTCTCATCCATCTCCCGTAGATGTCCGGGGTGTTGACGTGACGTCGAGGCGCTCGACGCTCTTCGGCGAGCGAAATCCCCAACGTCGTCCGGTGCGTCGAACCACTTGAGTCGCGGGCGGGCTCGGCCTTCCGCCGAGCCCGCCGTGCTTGCTCCGGACCGGAGCCGCACCGGTGACATGCCGTCAGCGCTGCAGCGTCAGCAGACCCGGTCGGTAGGGCAGGAGGCCGTAGTCGCCGCCCGAGTTGGGGCTGCGTCCCTGGTAGAGCAACTGCAGATTGCACGGGTCGACGGTCATGGTCTGATCGGGGCTGGTGCGGATCAGTTCGCCATGGCTGATGTCGTTGGTCCACGTGGCGCCGCTGTTGGCCTTGCCCGCGAAGGGGTTGCTCTCGGTCGCGGCCTGGGGTGTCCATGAGCCGTTCAGACTGGTGGCCGTGAACGAGCGGAAGTACCGGCCCTGCGAGCCGATCGCCTCGACGATCATGAGGTAGCGGTCCTGGCCCTGGAGCTTGTAGACCTGCGGGGCTTCGAACAGGTTGTTCGTCGTGTCGCTCATGATCACGGTCGAGGTCGTGCCGAAACTGCCCGGGAAGTTCCCGATCGGCATACTGGCCCGGTAGATCTTGCCGTTGTCACCGGCGAAGAACAGGTACATGTTCGTCCCGTCACCGATGAGCGTCTGGTCGATGGGTCCCGTCCCTGAGCCGGCGATGCTTCCGGAGAAGAGTTCCTGCTCCGATGACCAGCCGTTCGGGTTGGTGGGGTCGCTCGACGTCCGGTAGGAAAAGGCGGTCCTACCCCACTGGTAGGCGAGCACCCAGATGTTCTTCGGCGCGAAGTGGAAGAGCGTGGGCGCGACGACGGAAGTCGACATGGTGTTCTGGCCGGCCGAGCCCATCTCCGACCAGTTGCCGAACAGGCCGAAGTTCATCGAACCCCAGCCCGCTCCCGTTCCCGCGGCGCCGTGCGTCGTCGCATAGACGAGATGCTTGCCGTTGTAGGGGGCGACGGTGAAGTCCTTGAGCGAGGCCCAGCCCGACTTGGGCTGCGCCAGCGCGCCCGTCGATGTCCAGCGGTACGTCGACGGAAGAGTGCACTGGCCGGGGGTGCCGGCGCCGACCTTGACGAGCTGCCACTGCTGGTTGGTGCCGCCCCAGTCGTCGTACTGGACGATGTTCGCGTTGTCGGCGGTGGAGGCGCCCTGTACTTCGAGGGCCTTGTTGCTGTGGCGCGCGATGAGCCTCACGTAGCCGTCCGAGCTTTCGGCCGGCCGCCACTGCTGGTTGGTGCCGTTCAGGTCGGCCCACTGGACGATCGAGCCGCCGTTGGCGGTGGACCCGTTCTGGACATCCAGCACCTTGCCGGAGTGTCGGGATGTGAGGCGGTAGTAGCCGCCGCCGGAGTCGACGAACCGCCACTGCTGCTGGTTCTGATCGTTCCTCGTCCACTGGGTGATGCGGGCACCGTCGTTGGTTGCCAGGTTGTAGACGTCCAGGGCCTTGCCGCTGTTGCGGTTGACCAGCACGTACGAGGCGTTGGTGTCGATGGTCGTCGCCGCGCCGGCGGGCCGGGCACTGAAGAACGTGGCCAGGAGCAGTAAGGGCGCGAGGACGGCGAGCAAGCGTTTCAGGTGGACCGAGGAGGAATGGCGAGACCACATCAGAAGAGCTCCTTCGGGGGTGGGAGTGGCGATGTTCCACCACTCGAACGTCACCTTGCCGTCGGCCGCCGGCTTGCCGCCGGAGTCGTCGACGCCACAGGCCGCGGCCATGGGACGGACGGTTTCGCGTCCGAAAATGTTTCGAAATACTCTCGAATTCGGTGCTGCCACAAACTAGGAACGTGGGGCTTCTCGGTCAAGGCCTGTCGCCAAGTTATCTAGAAACAGCGGCTGTTCACTGGCTTGACAAGCAGTCGCGCCGACCAGAAACTCTTCGAAAGTTTGCGATACCTGTCGCCGGCCCCCAAGGCGTCCGCACGGAGGAGAGAGCTTGAGCGACCAGCGTCCGACCCTGGCCGTCATCGCCGCGGAGGCAGGGGTCTCCCAGGCCACCGTGTCCAAGGTGATCAACGGCCGCTCCGATGTCGCACCTTCGACCCGCGAACGGATCGAGGGCCTGCTGCGATCTCACAACTACCTCCCGCCCGGCCGGCAGGGCAGGGCCCGCAGATCGGGCCTCGTCGACCTGATCATCGGCGGTCTGGACAGTGCGTGGGCGGTGGAGATACTGCGCGGCGTCGAGGCCGAGTGCGCCCGGCGGAGCGTCGGCACCGTCGTGTCGCTCGTCCCGCCGGGCGAGGCCACGCCGTCGAGCTGGGCCGCACTGCCGGTCCTGCACCACAGCGACGGCGTCATCCTCGTCACCACCTCGGTGACCCACGCCCAGCGCGCCCAAGTCGAACGCGCCGGGGTGGCGCTGGTCGTCATCGACCCGATCGACCTGCCGGGCAATGGAGTGCCGAGCATCGGCGCGACCAACTGGGCGGGCGGCCTCGCCGCCACCGAGCACCTGCTGGAGCTGGGGCACCGCCGGATCGCCACGATCGGCGGGCGCAAGGAGATGCTCTGCAGCCAGGCCCGCATCGACGGGTACCGGACCGCGCTGGAGCGGGCCGGGATCGAGGTCGACCGCGACCTGATCCGGTTCGGCGACTTCCAGCACGAGGGCGGGTTCCAGGGCGCCCGGGAACTGCTCGCCCTCCCCGAGCCACCGACCGCCATCTTCGCCGGCAGCGACCAACAGGCGATGGGCGTCTACGAAGCCGCCCGGCAGGGCGGACTGAGCATCCCGCGGGACCTCAGCGTGGTCGGCTTCGACGACCTGCCGATGTGCGAATGGCTGTCACCGCCGCTGACGACGGTGCGCCAGCCGCTGGAGGAGATGGGCCGGCTCGCCGCCCGCACGCTGTTCCAGCTTCTGGAGGACCAGCCCCTGGTCAGCCCTCGGATGGAGCTCTCGACCGAACTCAAGGTCCGGCTCTCCACGGCCCCGCCCCGTCCCTAGGAGAGCCCATCGACCGGCCTCCGGGGCGCCGGACATCGGCGTCCCGAAGATGCGAACCGGACTGAATGCTCGCTTATGGCGGGATCTCTCCTCAGGAGCCGCCATTCACATCCAGCGCCCATTTATCGGCTCTGGCATCCGCGCCTGACCCGGATTCCTCTCTGTTTGTCCGAATGCGAATTCAATGGACCATCGAGGATGTCAACACGAGCCCGGTCAGGGCCTCCTCATCGAAAGATTTTCGATACTCCTTGATGCTGCCAGAAGCCGCTGCGGGCGCTTCCCTCAGGGGGACAATCCCGAAATTCTTTCGAAACTCTTGACATGTTTCTGCAGGGTTTCCACACTGAGTCACGAGGTGGTTACGCCCCTGTCCGAATTCCCGGGCACCCGCCTTGAAATCGATACGCCCTGGTGATGCGTGCCCTTTATCAAAGGGACGAGGGCGTCGTTCACGCAGATTCATTCTGCCGCGCTCAAATCCTTCCGTGATTTCCATCCCTGGAGGCTCATTCATGCGCTCAAGTACCATTCCACCGTCCACTGTCCGCCGGAAGATCGGCAGCCTCTGTGCGGCTCTGATCGTCGGCGTCCTCGGTTCGGCCGCCGTGCTGGTGGCGCCGCAGACCTCACAAGCCGCCGAGAGCACACTCGGCAGCGCGGCGGCACAGAGCGGCCGCTACTTCGGCACCGCCATCGCCTCGGGCAGGCTCAACGACTCGGCGTACACGACGATCGCGAGCCGCGAGTTCAACTCGGTGACGGCCGAGAACGAGATGAAGATCGACGCCACCGAACCCCAGCAGGGCCGGTTCAACTTCGCCGCCGGTGACCGCGTCTACAACTGGGCGGTGCAGAACGGCAAGCAGGTGCGCGGCCACACCCTGGCCTGGCACTCCCAGCAGCCCGGCTGGATGCAGAGCCTCAGCGGCAGCGCGCTGCGCCAGGCGATGATCAACCACATCAACGGCGTGATGGCCCACTACAAGGGCAAGATCGTCCAGTGGGACGTCGTGAACGAGGCTTTCGCCGACGGCAGTTCGGGAGCCCGGCGCGACTCCAACCTGCAGCGCTCCGGCAACGACTGGATCGAGGTCGCCTTCCGCACCGCGCGCGCCGCCGACCCGGCCGCCAAGCTCTGCTACAACGACTACAACGTCGAGAACTGGACCTGGGCCAAGACCCAGGCCATGTACGCCATGGTCCGAGACTTCAAGCAGCGCGGCGTGCCGATCGACTGCGTCGGCTTCCAGTCGCACTTCAACAGCGACAGCCCGTACAACAGCAACTTCCGCACCACCCTGCAGAGCTTCGCCGCCCTCGGCGTCGATGTGGCTGTCACCGAACTCGACATCCAGGGCGCCTCGGGCACGACCTACGCCAACGTGACCAACGACTGCCTGGCGGTCCCGCGCTGCCTCGGCATCACCGTCGACACCGACTCCTGGCGACCGGAGCACTCGCCGCTGCTGTTCAACGGCGACGGCAGCAAGAAGCCCGCCTACACCTCCGTCCTCAACGCACTCAACGCCGCCTCCCCCAACCCCAATCCGACCCCGACGCCCGGTTCCGGACAGATCAAGGGAGTCGCTTCGGGCCGCTGCCTGGACGTGCCCGGTGCCAGCACCACCTACGGCACCCAGCTCAACCTGTGGGACTGCAACAACCGCACCAACCAGCAGTGGACCCATACCGCCGAAGGCGAGCTCCGGGTCTATGGCGACAAGTGCCTGGACGCCGCCGGCACCGGCACCGGCGCCAAGGTCCAGATCTACAGCTGCTGGGGTGGCGACAACCAGAAATGGCGCCTCAACTCCGACGGATCCATCGTCGGCGTCCAGTCCGGCCTCTGTCTTGACGCCGCCGCCAACGGCACCGCCAACGGCACCCTGATCCAGCTCTACTCCTGCTGGAACGGCAGCAACCAACGCTGGACCCGCACCTGACCTGCCACAGCGAAAGGGTGAACCGATGAAGACCTGGGGTGCGGCTTCCCCCGCCCATCCACAAAGACATCGCGGGTGGTCCCGGTTAGCCGCCGTGGTGGCGGCGACCCTTGCACTCGGCATGCTCGTCGTGGTGAAGCCGACGCCCGCCGAGGCGGCGACGGCGGACACCCATGCCTGGTACGTCCTGGTCAACCGCAACAGCGGCAAGGCCGTCGAGGTGCATGGCGGCTCCACCGCCGACGGTGGCGCGTTCGACGGAAGCCACCTGCCCGGTCCGGTCGACGGCTCCCCCGACGAGAGCGGCGTCGCAACCTGGACCAAGAGAGAGATCTGGAGGTTCTTCGCACAGTTCCAGTGACACGCCCGCACCATGGAGTGGAGCCAGGATGATCCTGGCTCCACTCCATCGTCGTCTGCCTCAGGCCGAAGGACGGAGGAGCTCCTTCCAACAGGAGCGCATCTGCCCGAGTCGCACGGTGACCTGGCCGCCGAACCTCGGCGTACTCAGCCGTCCGGCACGGCGGTTCACGACGTCGATCCCGCGGATCGCGTCCCGACAATCGCCGACTACGCCGACGGCGGGGCGGTGCTCTTTCTGACGACGAGGCTGGTCGCGAGCTCCATGCGCGTCACCGAGGGCTCCCCCGCGCGCAGGCGGAGCAGCATCTGTACCGCTTCCTCGCCCATCTCGCGCAGCGGCTGGTGAATCGTGGTGAGCGGTGGGCTCGACCAGCGCGCAATCATCACGTCGTCGTAGCCGACGACGGACAGGTCCTCGGGCACGCGCAGCCCGCACACCCGGGCCGCCTCCATGACGCCGAGCGCCTGCAGGTCACTGCCGGCGAAGACGGCCGTGGGCCGGTCCGGCCTCTGCAACAGCTCCATCGCCCGCGCGTATCCCCCTTCGACGTGGAAGTCGCCGAACCGGACGAGGGAGGCGTCGTGCTCCAGGCCGGCCATGTTCAGGGCGGACCGGTAGCCGTCGAGCCGGGCCAGGGAACACAGCATGTCCTCGGGGCCGGTGACGATGCCGATGCGGCGGTGACCGAGGTCGATCAGGTGCCGGGTCGCGGCGACGCCGCCGGACCAGTTCGCCGACCCGACGGACGGCACGTCCGGTTCGGGGTCGCCCGCCGGGTCGACGATCACGAAGGGGATCGACCGCGCGTCGAGCTGCCGCTTGACGGCGTCGGGGAGCGAGGAGAACACCAGGACCACGCCGATCGGCCGGCGCTGCAGCACTCCTTCGATCCAGTCCGGCGCGGGGGCGTGCCGGGTGCCGCTCTCGGTCAGCACGACGCTCGCCTGGTGTGCCTTGGCGAGGTTCTCCACCCCGCGGATCAGCTCCATCGACCACACGCTGTCGAGCTCGTGGAAGACGAGTTCGATGAGGGGCGCCTCCCTGGCGACGCGGGTGGTCCGGCGGTACGAGTGCGCCTCCAGGAGTCGCTCCACCTTCCCGCGCGTAGCCGGTGACACGTCCTGTCGGCCGTTGAGAACTTTCGAAACTGTCGAAAGCGATACTCCGGCCTGCTGCGCCACCTCCGCCAGCGTGATTCGCCCGTTTTCCTCGCCATCTCGCATCTGAGCAGCATAAAGCACAGCTCCACGTGTCGACATAGTCACGCTTTGATAACTCTCCGTCGAAGGGTTGACCCCTTCATTGCAGCCACCTTAGCGTCCGGCAACGTGAAGTTTCGAACTTCAAGGCGAAACTCTTTCGAAAGGGTGAGGCGATGAAGTGGCACATACGGATCCTGAGAACCGCTGTCGTCGGCGGGGCGTCGCTGGCCATGGCCCTGTCCCTGGCGGCCTGCGGCGGCTCGGGGGATTCCGCCGGAGGCGGCTCGGACGAGATCCACGTCCTTGTGTACGGCGATGCCGGCAACAAGGTGGAGAAGCAGCTCGTCGACACCTTCAACAAGACCTCCAAGGTCAAGGCGGTCCTCGACACCATCCCCGGTGCCGACTACCAGTCCAAGCTGCAGACGATCATCAGCGGCAAGCAGGCGCCGGACGTGTTCTTCAACTGGGGCGGGGGCAGCATCAAGCCCTACGTCGACGCCGGCCTGCTCATGCCGCTCGACGACTTCATCGCCAAGGACCCGGGCCTGAAGTCCAACTTCCTGCCGTCGGTCTTCAACACCGCGGTCGTCGACGGCAAGCCCTACGGCATACCCATGCGCGGCACCCAGCCCGTCCTGCTGTTCAACAACAAGAAGGTGCTGGCGGAGGCCGGTGTCAACGCTCCGCGCACCTGGGACGAGCTCCTGGCCGCCGTCAAGGCGCTCAAGGCCAAGGGCGTCACCCCCATCGCGCTCGGCGGCGGCGACAAGTGGCCCACCCAGATGTGGTTCCAGTACATCTACGACCGGGTGGCCGGCCCCGAGCTCTTCAAGAAGGCCGTGGACGGGGACAAGAGCGTCTGGGCGAGTCCCGACAGCAAGAGGGCCCTCGGCATGCTCAAGGAGCTGATCGACGCCGGCGCCTTCGGCACCAACTACGACTCGGTCAAGTTCACCGACGGCGGCTCCCCCGCCCTGCTGGCCACCGGCAAGGCCGCCTTCGAGCTCATGGGCTCCTGGGAGTACTCCACCCTCCAGGACGCCTACCCGGACTTCGTGAAGAACGGCCTCGGCTACGGCGCCTTCCCGACCGTCGAGGGCGGCAAGGGCGACCCGGCCAACCTGGCCGGCAACACCAACAACTTCTACTCGGTCCTCAAGAACACCGAACACTCGGAGGCCGTGGCCGAGTTCCTGAAGCTCATGTACTCGGACGAGTTCGTCAAGAGCCAGCTCGGCATCGGCAACCTGCCCACCACCACCAACACCCCCCAGTTCCTGGACGGCTCCGCCAGCCCGGCCTACTCGAAGTACCAGTACGACCTGGTGAAGAAGGCTCCCGCCTTCCAGCTCTCCTGGGACCAGGCCTACCCGCCCGCCGCCACCACCACCATCCACCAGGCCGTCCAGCAGTTCTTCAACGGACAGACGGACCCCGACGCCTTCGTCGCCGCCATGCAGAGCCTGCCCGCGGCCTGACCTCCGGAACGCCAGACATGACCACTGCCACAGCCCCTCCCACGGAAAGCGCCGAGAAGACCGCTCGACCCGGGCGGCCGAGTCGCTCCGCAACCGGTGTGGGCCGCCCGGGCTTCGCCTGGGCGGCGCCCGCCGCCGTCTTCTTCGGCCTGTTCGCCCTCGTGCCGCTCCTCCTGGTCGTCGTACTGTCCTTCACCCGCTGGAACGGCCTCGGCTCACCGGAGTTCGCGGGCCTGGACAACTGGACCCGACTGCTCGACGACCCCGTGATGATGAAGAGCCTCTGGCTGAGCCTGCTGCTGACCGTCCTAGGCGTCGTCGTCCAGACACCGATCAGCATCCTGCTCGGCGTCTGGGCCGCCGGCCCGCAGCGCAACCGGGCCGTCCTCTCCGCCATCTACTTCGTCCCGCTCCTGTTGTCCATCACCGCCGTCTCCGTCCTGTGGCGCGCCGTGCTCGACCCCAACTTCGGCGTCCCCGCTCAGGCGAAGTGGCTCTTCGGCGACGGCAACCTCTTCGGCATGCAGGCCGGTGCCGTCGGAGTCCTCGTCTTCGTCAGCACCTGGCAGTTCACGCCCCTGCACACCCTGATCTACCAGGGCGCCGCGCGGGCCATCCCCCAGGTGCTCTACCAGGCCGCCCGGATCGACGGCGCGGGCACGGTCCGCCAGTTCTTCCACATCACCCTGCCGCAACTGCGCAACTCCATCGTGACCTCGACGATCCTGATGGTGGTCGGCGGACTCACGACCTTCGACACCGTCCTGATCCTCACCCAGGGCGGACCCGGCACCGACACCACGAACAGCGCCTACTACATGTACCAGAAGGCCTTCAAGAGCTTCGACTTCGGAGCGGCCTCCGCGATCGCGCTGCTCCTCGTCCTCGTCGCCACCCTCGTCTCCCTGGTCATGGTGCGCCTGACCGGCTACGACAAGATGCGCAGCACCATGGAGGGCGTGTGATGAAGAGCCGCCCCAACTACCTGGCCGGTTTCGGCTCGCTGATCTGGCTGTTCGTGGTCGGCCTGCCCCTGTACGTCATGCTGGTCGCCACCTTCCAGTCCCGTACGGACTACGCGGCGAACGGCCCCCTCGCCCTCCCCGAACACTTCACCCTCGACAACTACGTCAACGACGTCGGCGACGGCTTCGCGCAGTACTTCCTCAACACGCTGATCGTCACGGTCTGCGTGGTCGGCATCGTCCTGCTCCTCGTGCCGCCCCTGGCGTACGCCATCGTCCGAAGCGACGGCAAGGCCACCGGCCGGATCTTCCGCCTCTTCCTGCTCGGCCTGGCCATCCCGTCCCAGGCCGTGATCGTCCCGATGTTCTACCTCATCAACGAGGCAGGGCTCTACGACAACCTCCTCGGCGTCATCCTGCCGACCGCCGCCTTCGCCATGCCCGTCTGCGCCCTGATCCTCTCCGGCGTCATGCGGGACATCACGCCCGAGCTGTACGAGGCCATGACCGTCGACGGGGCCACGCCCTGGCGGATCTTCGTCCAGCTGGTGCTGCCCCTGTCGACGAGCGGTCTGTCCACGATCGTCGTGTTCTCCTCGCTCCAGGCCTGGAACGGCTTCCTGTTCCCCCTCGTCCTCACCCAGTCCTCGGAGAACAAGGTCATCACGATGGGCCTGTACGACTTCCAGACGGAACACGGCGTCGACATCCCCGGTCTCCTCGCGGCCGTCGTCCTCTCCATGCTCCCCATCCTGCTCGTCTATCTGTTCGCCCGTCGTGCCCTGGTCCAGGGTCTGATGGGAGTCGGAGGAAAATGACCGACGAAGTGGCCACACAGCCTCAAGCCCCGCACCCCGCCTGGCGCGACCCCGCACTGAGCGCGGAAGCCCGAGTCGACGCACTGATCCGCGAGATGACCCTGAAGGAGAAGACCGCCCAGCTGTACGGCGTGTGGGTCGGCGCCTCCGACGAAGGCGCCGAAGTCGCGCCGCACCAGCACGACATGGAGGAGCCGGTCGACCTCGACGCCCTGCTGCCCGACGGTCTCGGCCAGCTCACCCGGCCCTTCGGAACCGTCCCCGTCGACCCCGCCCTCGGCGCCCTCTCGCTGATGCGGACGCAGCAGCGGATCACCGCCGCCAACCGCTTCGGCATCCCGGCCGTCGCACACGAGGAATGCCTCGCCGGCTTCGCGGCCTGGGGCGCCACCGCCTATCCCGTCCCGCTCTCGTGGGGAGCCACCTTCGACCCGGAGCTCGTACGGGAGATGGCCGCGGCCATCGGCCACGACATGCGCGCGGTCGGCGTGCACCAGGGGCTCGCCCCCGTCCTCGACGTCGTCCGCGACGCGCGCTGGGGACGCGTCGAGGAGACCATCGGCGAGGACCCGTACCTCGTCGGGACGATCGCCACCGCCTACGTCCAAGGGCTGGAGGCCGCCGGGATCGTCGCCACGCTCAAGCACTTCGCCGGCTACTCCGCCTCCCGGGCGGGCCGCAACCTCGCCCCGGTCGGCATGGGCGCCAGGGAACTGGCCGACGTGATCCTGCCGCCGTTCGAGATGGCGGTCCGGGAGAGCGGCGTCCGGTCGGTGATGCATGCCTACACGGACACCGACGGCATTCCGTCGGCCGCCGACGAGCAGCTCCTCACCGAACTCCTGAGGGACACCTGGGGCTTCACCGGAACCGTAGTGGCCGACTACTTCGGCATCGCGTTCCTGAAGACCCTGCACGGCGTCGCCGGCACGTTCGGCGACGCGGCGGGTACCGCCCTCACCGCAGGCGTCGACGTGGAGCTCCCCACGGTCAAGGCCTTCGGAGCGCCCCTCCTCGACATGGTCCGGCAAGGGAACGTCTCCGAGGGGCTCGTGGATCGGGCCGTACGGCGAGTCCTCCTCCAGAAGGCCCGGCTCGGGCTCCTCGACCCCGAATGGAGCCCGGTACCCCCGGCACTGCGCGGGGTCGACACCACAGCCGCACCCGACTCCCTGCGGGGCACTGTCGACCTGGACACGGCCGCCAACCGCGGGCTGGCCGGCCGCATCGCCGAACGGGCCGTCGTGCTGCTCCGCAACGACGGCGCCCTGCCGCTCGACCCGCGCACTCCCCGCCGGATCGCCCTGATCGGCCCCAATGCCGAGGCTCCCACGGCCGTCCTCGGCTGCTACTCCTTCCCCGTCCACGTCGGCGGACAGCACCCCGACGCCCCTCTCGGCATCGACCTGCCCACCCTGCACGAGGCCCTCGTCGAGGAGTTCCCCACCGCCGATGTCCTCGTGGCGCACGGAACCGGCATCGACGACGCCGGGACCGAGGGCTTCGCCGAGGCGCTCGCACTCGCCCGCCGCGCCGACGTCGTCGTCGCGGCTCTCGGTGACCGCGCCGGGCTCTTCGGGCGGGGCACCAGCGGCGAGGGCTGCGACGCCGGGTCCCTCGCCCTTCCCGGAGTGCAGCAGCAGCTGCTCGACGCCCTCATCGGCACCGGAACCCCGGTCGTGACGACCCTGCTGACCGGCCGGCCCTACGCCCTGGGCCGTGCGGCCGACGAGTCCGCCGCCGTCCTGCAGTCGTTCTTCCCCGGCGAGGCGGGAACAGCCGCCATCGCCTCCGTCCTCAGCGGACGGACGAACCCGAGCGGCCGACTGCCCGTCAGCGTGCCCCGCCACCCCGGCACCCAGCCGTCGACCTACCTGGCCTCCCGCCTCGGCCACACCAGCGAGGTCTCCAGCATCGACCCCACGCCCGCCTTCGGCTTCGGACACGGCCTCACCTACACCTCCTTCGCATGGAGCGACCTGACCGTCGAGGACACCGACGTCCCCACGGACGGCGAAGTGCGGCTCGCCTTCACCGTGGCGAACACCGGTGACCGCGCCGGCACCGAACTCGTCCAGCTGTATCTGCACGACCCGGTGGCCTCCGTGGTCCAGCCCGTACAGAGACTCATCGGGTACGTACGTCTCGACCTGACCCCCGGAGAAGGGAAGCGGATCCACGCCGTCGTCCCCGCGGACCTCGCGTCGTTCACCGGCAGGACGGGGACGCGCACCGTCGAACCGGGAGAGCTCGAACTGAGGCTCAGTGCCTCCAGCACCGATCCGCGGCTGACCGCCCGGGTGACCCTGACCGGTCCGGTGCGGCCGTTGGACCACCACCGGCGCCTGCATGCCGACTTCGAGGTCCTCCCGCACGCCGTCCGCTGACTCCGCCTGGCCCGCCCCGCTGCCCGTGCGGGCGGCGGGGCCGAAACTTTCGAAACCCGGCCGGAGCTCAAAGAACCGGCACCGAGTTCGCGCCGATGGTCCTGGCGTACCAGCGGGCACTGGCCTTCGGGGTGCGCAGCTGGGTGGTGTAGTCGACGTGGACGGCTCCGAAGCGCTTCTCGTATCCGTACGCCCACTCGAAGTTGTCGAGGAGGGACCAGAGGAAGTAGCCGCGTACGTCGGCACCGTCACCGATGGCCTGGTGGACGGCGGCGAGGTGGCGGTGGAGGTAGTCGATCCGGTCGTGGTCATGGATCTGGCCGTCCTCCGTGGGGACGTCGGGGAAGGCGGCGCCGTTCTCGGTGATCACCAGCGGGAGGCCGGGGTGGGCACGGGACGTGGCCATGAGGAGGTCGTACAGACCGGTGGGGTCGATGCTCCAGCCCATGTCGGTGGTGTCGCCGGGCGGGAGGTGGAAGTTGACGTCCTCGGAGCCGGGCCACGGGGAGTGGTCGCTCTCGCCGTGGGCGTGGTTGACCGCGGCCGTTCCGGGAGTGGGAGCGGAGACCAGGGCGGGGGTGTAGTAGTTGATGCCGAGGAGGTCGATGGGGGCTGCGATGGCGGCCTCGTCGCCCGGCCTGACGAGGGTGTTCCAGTCGACGATGTGGGCGGTGTCGGCGAGGAGGTCGGCCGGATAGCCGCCGGAGAGCATCGGGCCGGTGAAGATGCGGTTGCCGACGGCGTCGATGCGGCGGGCCGCGTCGAGGTCGGCGGGATCCGTGGTGAGCGGGCGGACCTGGTGCAGGTTGAGGGAGGCCGCGATCTGGGTGTGGGCGGGCAGTGCCGCACGCAGGGCGGCGGTGGCGCGGCCGTGGCCGAGGTTCAGGTGGTGGGCGGCGCGCAGGGCGTCGGCAGGGTCGGTGCGACCGGGGGCGTGGACGCCGGAACCGTAGCCGAGGAAGGCCGAGCACCAGGGTTCGTTGAGGGTCGTCCACAGCGCGACCCGGTCGCCGAGGGCCTCGGCCGCCAGGGTGGCGTACTCGCCGAAGCGTTCGGCGGTCTCACGTGCCGTCCAGCCGCCTGTCTCTTCCAGCGCCTGGGGGAGGTCCCAGTGGTAGAGGGTGGCCACCGGCTGAATGCCGGCGTCGAGAAGTTCGTCGACGAGCCGGCGGTAGAAGTCGAGGCCTGCGGAGTTGGCGGGGCCCCGGCCACCGGGCTGGATGCGGGGCCAGGACAGGGAGAAGCGGTAGGCCTGGAGTCCGAGCTCGGACATCAGGGTGACGTCGGTGCGGTAGCGGTGGTAGTGGTCGCAGGCGATGTCGCCGGTGTCGCCGTTCGCGACCTTGCCGGGGGTGCGGGAGAAGGTGTCCCAGATGGAGGGGGTTCGGCCGTCCTCGGCGGCGGCGCCCTCGATCTGGTAGGCGGCGGTGGCCGCGCCCCACAGGAAGCCGGGCGGGAAGCTCAGTCGGTCGACGGCGGCGGGGGCGGTGACGGGGGTTTCGGGCATGAAGAAGTCTCCCTTTGGCGGAGGTCGTCGAACGAGAGAGGAAGGAGGCGGAGGTCAGCCCTTGATGGCGCCCTGGGTGATGCCGCCGACGATGTGGCGGCCGAAGAGGGCGAAGACCAGGAGGAGGGGCAGGGTGCCCATGAGTGCTCCGGCGGTGATGACGGACCAGTCGGTGGACCAGCCGGTGCCCAGTCCGGCGAGGGCGACTTGGACGGTGGGGTTGGTGGAGCCGTTCATGACGATGATCGGCCAGAGGAAGTCGTTCCAGGACTGGACGAAGGTGAGCATGCCCAGGACCGCCATCGCCGGGCGGGCGACGGGGAAGACGACGTGCCAGATGACACGTAGGGAGTTGGCGCCGTCGACGCGGGCGGCTTCGAGGAGCTCGGAGGGCAGCGCCTGGGAGAGGAACTGGCGCATGAAGAAGACGCCGAAGGCGGTGACGAGGACGGGCAGGATCAGCGCCCCGAGGTGATTGCCCAGCCCCAGGTTCTTGGTCAGGATGAACAGGGGTACGACGCTGAGCTGCGCGGGCACGGCGAGGGTGGACAGGACCAGCCCGAGCAGGACCTTCTTCCCCCGGAAGCGGAGTTTGGCGAAGGCGAATCCCGCGAGGACGGAGAAGGTCACCGTGCTGACGGTGACGGCTCCGGCGACGAGCGTGGAGTTGAGCAGGGCGACGCCCATGCCGCGCCCGCCGGCGTTGTGCCATACGTAACCGAGGTTGTCGAAGAGGTTGCCGCCGGGCAGCATCGGCGGCGGGCTGGAGACGACGGCGTGGCTGTCGGTGGAGGCCGCGACCAGCGTCCAGTACAGCGGGAACAGCGAGGCCAGGGCCGCGAGTGCCAGGACGATGTGAGCGATTTTCCCGGCCCGGTGCTGGCCGCCGGCCCTGCCGGCGCGGGCTGACGGTCTCGGCGCAGCCTTGTGACGGCGGTCGGGGACGGATGCGGTGGTGGTCATGTCGTACTCCACGTCACTGGGAGCCGCGCAGGCGGCGGGTGATCAGCGCGTTGACGAGCCCGATGAGCAGCAGCAGGCCGAACATGATCCAGGCGACCGCGCTGGCGCGCCCGAGCATGCTGGAGTGGAAGCCCTGGTCGTACATGAGGATGCCGAGGGTCTCGTACTGGTGGTCGGTTCCGCCCTGGTGGCCGCTCTGGCCGCCGAACAGGTAGGGCTCGCCGAAGAGTTGGGTGGCGCCGATGGTCGAGACGATCACGGTGAACAGGATGGTGGGGCGCAGGGCGGGGATGGTGACGTGCAGGAACTGCTGCCAGCGGGTGGCGCCGTCCAGGGCTGCGGCCTCGTACAGTTCGCGCGGCACGGCCTGCATGGCAGCGAGGTAGATGAGGGCGTTGTAGCCGGTCCAGCGCCAGGTGACGATCACGGAGATCGCGAACTGCGAGCTCCAGCGGCCGGCCTCCCAGTGCACGGGCCCGGCGCCGAACAGGCCGAGGAGCCAGTTGGCCATGCCGCCCTCGGGGCTGAAGATCAGGGCGAAGACGAGGGTGGCGGCGGCGACGGACGTCGCGTACGGGGCGAGGAGCGCCGTGCGCAGGAATCCGCGGGCGCGGAGCCGGTAGTTGAGCAGGTGGGCGAGGCCCAGCGCCATCAGCAGCTGGGGGACGGTGGACAGCACCCCCAGGGTGAAGGTGTTGAGCAGGGCGTTCCAGAAGTAGTGGCTGACCTGACCGGTGAACAGGTCCGTGTAGTTCTGCAGGCCGACCCATTCGGCGCGGTCGACGTTGTAGAGGCTCACCCGGTGGAAGGAGAGCCACCCGGTGTAGAGCAGCGGGAAGAGGCCGAAGGCGGCGAAGACGAGGAAGAAGGGCGCGACGAGGGCGTACGGCGTGCCCTTGGTGTCCCAGCGGTGCAGGCGGCTGCGCCAGGCCGAGGGTCCGGCGGGGCGGGCCGGGGGCGGCTGGGTGTCCTGCCGGCTTGCGGGGCCGTTGCGGCCGGGTGCGGTCGTGGAGGCCACGGGCGGGTTCCTTCGGTGGTCACGGCCGTTCGCGCCGGTACGGGGAAGAGGCGGCCGGTCCCCCGGTGACCGGCCGCCCGCTCCCCCGCGGCGGCGGCCGGGGAGGGCGGGAAGGGTTACTGGATGGTGCTGTCGATCTGGCGGACGGTGGCGTTCCAGGCCTCTTCCGGGTTCTTGCCGTTCTGCTCCATGAGCAGGACGCCGGTGCCGAACGCCCCGGTCAGGTCACCCGCTCGGGGGCCGGTCTCGGCGGGCTTGATGGCCTGGGCGGCGGTCGAGAAGATCTGCCCGGTGGCGGCGTCGGGGCCGATGTACGCGTTCTTGTAGTCGACGACGCCCGGCAAGTCGTAGGCGGCCTGGTTGGCGGGGATGTTGCCGACCTTCTGGAAGACCTTCGCCTGCTGCTCGGGCGCGGTGAGCCAGGCGACGAGCTTCTTCGCCTCGTCGACGTGCTTGCCGGAAGCGGGCACGGCCAGGAAGGAGCCGCCCCAGTTGCCGGCGGCCGGGGGCTGGGCGATGTTCCACTTGCCCTTGTTGGCGGGGCCGGAGAACTGCTGGATGTTGGCCTGCTGCCAGGAGGGGCAGACGGTGGTGGCGAAGGTGGACTTGGAGAACGCGGTCTGCCAGGGGGTGTCGAACATCTTCAGGCCCTGACTGGTCCTGCCCTGAACGGCCTTGACGGCCAGGTCCCAGGCGGTCCTCACACTGGCCGAGTCCTTGTAGGCGAGCTTGCCGTCCTTGTAGTACTGGACGGGGCTGCTGGAGACGACGGCGTTGAACAGTCCGCTGGCACTGTCCATGAAGAAGGTGCCTTCGGGCGCCTTGGCCTGGTACCGCTTGCCCGCCTCGACGAACTTCGCCCAGTCGCCCGCCCACAGCTTGCCGACCGAGGCGGGGTCGGAGGGCAGGCCCGCGGCCTTGAACAGGTCCTGGCGGTAGCAGATGGCCATCGGGCCGACGTCGGTGCCAAGGCCGATCGTCTTGCCGTCGGCGGTGGTGGCCTGGTCCCACTTCCACGCCAGGTAGTCTTTCTTGTCGACGCCGGGGGCGTCGGACAGGTCGGCGAAGGCGCCGGCGAGGTCCTCGGAGGTGGCCAGGGATATGCGGCCGACTTCGAGGGCCTGGACGTCGTCGAGGCCTCCGCCGGAGAGCCGGGTCTGCAGCGCGGTCCAGTAGTTGCCCTCGACGGTCGTCGGGTTCTCCTTGATGGTGATCCCGGGGTGCTGCTTCATATACGCGTCGTACAGACCGGCCTCCTTGTACCCGAAGGTCCCGAAGGTGCCGACGGTCAGGGTGATCTTCCCGTCGGCGGAGGCGGACCCGGTGTCGGAGGACGAGCAGCCGGTGAGGGCGAGCGTGAGGGTCACGGCCGCGGAGGCGAGGATGGCGGAGCGGGTGCGGGCGCGCGGCACGGACGAGCGGGACATGACATCTCCTCGATGCGTCAACGGGGTTGAGGGGTACGCCGGGCAGAGCCTCGCCTCATCGGCGGTCGGCGCAGGGGGTTGGCCTTCGAAGACCGGGGCCAGAACACATCCTGGGGGCTTGCTTCCCGGACTGGGAGCGCTCCCAACAGGTGGCATCGAAACCCTGTCGCCCCTTTGACGGCCTGTCAAGGTGGTCGGCCGGGGGGCGGCTGGGCACTACTCGCGGGGCGCGAGGGGGTGAGCGCGCGGGCGCCCCGGAAGGGCGCCCCGGAGGTTTCTCGTCAGGCGCTGACGCGGGTGACCAGGCGCGTGGGCAGGATCAGCGGGGTGGGGTCCTGTCCGTTGATGAGCGCGACGAGCATGCGCGCCATCTCCCGTCCGAGACCCTCTATGGGCTGGTGAACCGTGGTCAGCGGCGGATCGGCCATCTGGGCCACGGCGAGGTCGTCGAAGCCGACGACGGCGACGTCACCGGGGACTTGCCGACCGGCCTCGCGCAGCGTGCGCAGCGCGCCGACTCCCATGTTGTCGCTGGCGGCGAACACCCCGTCCAGGTCGGGGTGTTTCACCAGCAGGACGGCCATGGCGTCGGCTCCGCTGGACTCGGTGAAGTCGCCGACCTCCGGCGGGTACGGTTCGAGGCCCGCCGCCAGCATGGCATCGCGGTAGCCGCGGTACCGGGCGCGCCCGACCTCGGTGTCCAGACGTCCGCAGATGGTGGCCACGCGCGTCCGGCCGGCCGAGATCAGGTGCTCGGTGGCCGCGCGAGCTCCGCCGGTGTTGTCGACGTCCACGTACCACCGGGGGTCTGAACCGACCGGGCGTCCGCCGAACACGACGGGCATCTCCGCCTCCTGGGCCATGCGGGCCAGCGGGTCGTCCTCGCGCAGCGCCATCAGCATCACGCCGTCGGCCCCGTTGGACCGTAGAAGCTGCTCCACTCGCCTGCGGCCCCGGTCGGAGGCGGCCAGGCACAGCATCAGATGCAGGTCGGCGTCTTCCAAGGCGGCCGATGCCCCCACGATCACCTGGGCGAAGAACGGATCCGCGAAGATCGACGGGTCCTCACCCGAGACGACCAGGGCTGCCGCGCCCGTCTGACGGGTCGCCAGCGCGCGGGCCGTCGGATTCGGCACGTAGTCGAGTTGATGGACAGCCCGTTCGACCGCCTCGCGTTTGGCGCGGCTGACGTGCGGGGCGTTGTTGAGCACACGGGAGGCCACCGACCGTGATACACCGGCCAGTTCGGCCACCTCGTCGAGTGTCGACTGCCGGCGTGGGACACCTTCAGCCATGATCTGCCTTCCTGTCGTGCTCTGAACTGATGGAAGACTGGGAGCGCTTCCAGTTCCAGGACTGTAAAGCCTTCTTGCCGCCGTGTGAAGTGCGGGTTACATGACGGCTCTTGACAGTGCCTGGCGGTGCGTCACACGATACGGCCACACCCCAGGCATGCGGAGCGTGCACTGGAACCGCTTCCAGTGGGAGCGCTTCCACGAATCCTCGTGCGTCCGAGGTGCGCTGTTGTCCCCGCTGTCGTGGCACCGCCGCGAGGGGACGCCGTACCACCGCACTTCCTCAGTGCGTCGCCGGCTCGGGACGAGACTGCGCGACGCGTCCGCCGTCAGGAGACCGAGGTACAAGTCATGCGCCGCAGAGTCCGCGCCCTCGTGGCAGCCCTTTCCGCGCTGCCGTTGGCGCTCGCCGTCGCGCCGTCCGCCCACGCGGCGGACCCGACCACCATGACCAGCGGGTTCTACGTGGACCCGAACTCCAGCGCGAAGCAGTGGGTCGCCGCCAACCCCGGTGACGGCCGGGCGCCCACGATCAACGCGTCCCTCGCCAACACCCCCATGGCCCGCTGGTTCGGCTCCTGGAGCGGCACCATCGGCACCGCCACCGGTGCGTACGTGGGGGCGGCGGACTCCTCGGACAAGCTGCCCGTCCTCGTCGCCTACAACATCTACAACCGCGACAGCTGCGGCGGGCACTCCGGAGGCGGCGCCGCCTCCCCGTCCGCCTACGCGACCTGGATCGCTCAGTTCGCCGGCGGGATCGCCGGCCGCCCGGCGGCCGTCATCCTCGAACCGGACTCCATCGCGGACCACGGCTGCATGAACCAGACGCAGATCCGCGAACGCCAGGGCCTGATCAGCGGAGCCGTCGCCGAGTTCAACCGCCAGGCACCCAACACCTGGGTCTACCTCGACGCCGGCAACCCCGGCTGGGTGAGCCCGGCGACGATGGCCCAGCGCCTCCACGAAGCCGGCCTCCGGCAGGCCCACGGCTTCTCCCTCAACATCTCCAACTACTACACGACCGCGCAGAACACCGCCTACGGCAACTCGGTGAACAGCGAACTGGCCGCCCGCTACGGCTACACCAAGCCGTTCGTCGTCGACACCAGCCGGAACGGCAACGGCTCCAACGGCGAGTGGTGCAACGCCGCGGGCCGCCGCATCGGCACCCCCACCCAGCTGGGAGGCGGCGCGGAGATGCTCCTGTGGATCAAGACCCCGGGTGAGTCCGACGGCAACTGCGGCGTCGGGGCCGGCTCCTCGGCCGGTCAGTTCCTCCCCGAGGCCGCCTACAAGATGATTCACGGCTACTGACCTCGGACTCCCGTGGCCCGGTACCTCCCGACCCGGCGCCGGGCCACAGGGACCACCGATCTCTGTCTCATCCATTCTTCGACCAGGAGCCCTTATGAAGCCGCGCAGCCTACGACGCCGCGCGACCGCCGCCCTTGCGGCGCTCGCGGCCTGCGCCGCCCTCACCGCGACGCAGGGGCAGGCGCAGGCCGCTCCCACCGGGGACGGGATCACCCCGACCACCCGGTTCTACGTGGACCCGCACAGCAAGGCCGCCAAGCAGGCTCTCGTCGACCTCAGGAACGGCGACTTCGCGAACGCCGTGAACATGGCCAAGCTCGCGAGCTGGCCGCAGGCCGAGTGGTTCACCGAGGGCACGCCCGACGAGGTACGGGTCAAGGTGAAGAGGCTTGTCCGCGAGGCCCGGGCGGTGAACCGGACCCCCGTCCTGGTCGCCTACAACGTGCCCGGTCGGGACTGCACCCAGTACTCCAGCGGCGGAGCCGCGTCCTCAGCCGCCTACCGGCAGTGGATCGACGCCTTCGCCGCCGGTATCGGCGACAGCAAGGCGGTCGTCGTGGTCGAGCCCGACGGCCTGGCCCTCCTCCCCAGGGACTGCGGGCCGGCCGTGGACCCAACCGGCGAACTCACGACGACCCGCATCGCCGATCTCGCATACGCGGTCAGGACCATCAAGTCCAAGGCCCGCACCGCGGTCTATCTGGACGCGGGCAACGTCCTGTGGCGGCCCGTCGGTGACATGGCGCGGAGGCTGCTGGACGCCGGCGTCCGCTACAGCGACGGCTTCGCCCTCAACGTGTCCAACACCCACCCCACCGACCACAACGCCAGGTACGGCACCTGGATAGCGAAGTGCATGTGGTTCGCCACGGAGGGGCCCGAGGAGGCGCGCGGCCACACCGACTGGTGCGCCACGCAGTTCTACTCGTCCACCGCGCCCAACGACGGCGCCCCCGGCAACGCGGTCGACTCCGCCGATCCCACCACTTGGCGCTGGACCGACGCCTGGTTCGACCAGAGCGTGGGCACCCCGTCGAGCGACGCGCTGCAGCACTTCGTCATCGACACCAGCCGCAACGGTCTGGGCGCCTGGACCCCGGAGCCCGGCAAATACGGTGGAGACCCGGAGATCTGGTGCAACGCGCCCGGCCGCGGTCTCGGTCCGCGTCCCACCGCCGACACCGGCGTCCAGCTCGTCGACGCCTACCTGTGGATCAAGATCCCCGGCGAGTCCGACGGCAGCTGCACACGCAACACCGGCGGCACGATCGACCCCGAGTACGGCATCGTCGACCCGCCCGCCGGCACCTGGTGGCCTGACCAGGCCCACACGCTCGCCCGCAACGCGGCACCACGGCTGAGGTTCAACCGGCTGAAGGCCCCCACGAGGACCGAGCGAACGAGGGCCTGCTGCGTGCCCTCGTGGGCACCGGCGCCGAACTAGTGGTCGTAGCTCAGCGCGCTGGTCCGCGCTCACGGCGGCGCGCCCTGCTCCGCTACAGCGACCCGGGCACGCCGTCCTGAACGCGGACTGTGCCGAGCCGCACCGTGTTCCCCGCCCCGCCGCCCGCGAGGACGTCGATGCGGGCGCCGGTCTCGGGGTCGGTGAAGGTCTGACCGGGCGCGTACGCGGCCAGGTCCAGCTGGGTGCAGCCCGGGGATGGGGTGGCGGTCGGGTTCGCGTTCATCATCCGTACCGGGCCCTCGCCGGTGTGCGCGGCGGAGTCCACCTTGTAGATCAGGACGCCGCTGGAACACGCGGTTGCGTCGTTGCCCTCGGCCCGGCGGGACTCCGCGACGTAGGCCGTCGTCCGACCGGTGCGCAGTACGGCGATCTTGGTTCCGCCCGGTCGTTCCACCGCGGTCAGCCGTACCGTGCGGCGGCCGGACTCGGCGAGGCAGACGACCTGGTGGTCGCCGGTCCAGCCGAGCTTCCAGGAATGCCAGCCGAGGTACTGCGGGGCGGCTCCCGCGATGTTGCCCATGACGTCCCAGCCACCCACGAACTGGTGGGTGGGACCGGTGAAGGAGTACAGGTCGGGCAGGCCGAAGGTGTGGGACGTCTCGTGGGCGACGACCTTGTGGCCCCAGCGCCACATGTCCTGGCCGAAGGTGACGGCCCACTTGAGGCGGGTACCGTCGGCCGTGATCCCGGCCGTGGTCGGGTCGTAGAGGTAGGTCGGAGAGAAGGGGATGGCGGTGGCCGCCCTGGTGGGTACGACATGGACCATGTCGTACCGCGAGAAGTCCGCGTGGGGGTCGGCGGCCGTGATCGCGTCGCGCAGGTACTTCTCGTGCGCCTCGAAGGTGAGGCCGCGCGCGAAGCCGTAGGAGGTGGAGTCGGCGGGCATACGGATCCATCGGTGCAGCGCGGTGTTCTGAAGCCGGAGGCGGCCGTAGCTCGCTCGGTTCATCCAGGCGGCAGCCGGGGCCAGCTGGGCGGCGTACGGCTCGGTGGAGTCGGTGGCAGGTGCGTCGGGGAAATCGACGAACACCGTCAGGACGCGCCGGGTTCCGGTGGACGGCTGGAACTGGTTCCGGTCGGTGTCGTGGCCCTCGTCGGTCCAGCCGGTCTCTCCCGGAAGCGCGCAATCAGCGGCAGGTGACGGGGAGTTGGTTGCCGCGGTCGCGGCGCCGGGGACGGACAGGACGGAGGCGAGGACGGTCGCGGCGGCAAGGGGCCGCAGCAGGCGGGGCAGGGCGGTCATGACTCTCCCGTCGGAGGCTGGTCGGAGGGTGAGGGGTATGGAGACGAACTACGCGCGGCCGGCCGCGAGGTCCATCAGCCGAGACAGCACGCGTCCACCGGCGGCGCTGACGCCGTCGTGCTCCCATTCGTTGGTGACCCACACGCGGGTCGCGCCGACGTCGCGAGCGGTACGCAGCGAGAGCTCCGCGTCCACGTACATGTCGTCGTGGTAGACGATCGCCGCCAGCGGGACCTGGTTGGCGGCGAGGCGGCGCGGGTCGTAGAGCGGCGGCCAGTCCGTGCGCTCGGCCAGTAGTTCGGCGGCTTCGGCGAAGGGACGCAGGCCCTTGATGTCCTGGAACATCCACGGGTAGATCATCTCGCCGGTGAGGAGGAGGGGGTCCGCGTCCTCGGCGAACTCCGGGAAGCCGGCCATCGCGCGGGACGCCGCCCAGCCGGTGGGCTTGTCCCCCTGCCCGTAGAGGGTCTCCTGCATGACGATGAAGAGGGGGTTGTCGGTGAAGCCGGTCAGGCCCATCACCTGGTGGAGGAAGGTGTCGGTCAACTCCCCTTCGGTGTCGAGGGCTTCGTCGAGCAGCCAGTGGATCCGCTCGAAGCCGTCCCCCATGCCGAGGGCGAGGCCGAGGGTGCGCAGGCGTCGGGTCGTGAGCCGGTCGCCGTCGGGCAGCCGGACGTCGGTGGCGGTCAGGAGGTGGGCGATCCGACGCAGCCGGTCGGCGTCCTGTGGGTAACGGGCGTAGAAGTCGAGGACGCGGTCCCGCACCCGCGGGTAGGTGCGTGTGTACACGTCCTCGGCGGTGGCGGACAGGCCCGGCAGACCGCCGGTCACGTAGCACGCCCGCAGCCCTTCGGGCGCCTGCGAGAGGTAGGTGAGGGTGATGAACCCGCCGTAGCTCTGGCCGAGCGTCTCCCACGGTTCGTCGCCGCACAGCTGCCTGCGGATCAGTTCGGCGTCCGCGACGATGGCGTCCGCGCGGAAGTGTCCCAAGTGGTGTGCGAGTTGGGCCGGGGTCCCGAAGCGGGCGGCCGCCCGCGCGGTGACGGGTGTGGAGCGCCCGGTGCCGCGTTGGTCGAGCAGGAGCACGCGATGGGTCTTGAGGGCCTGGGGCAGCCATGCGGGTGAACCGGCCTGGGGACGTGGCGACTTGCCGCCGGGTCCGCCCTGGAGGTAGAGCAGCCAGGGCAGTTGCTCATCGGTTCGGCCGCGGTCGGCGACCTCGCGGGCGAAGAGCTGGATGGTCGGGCCGTGCGGGGACGCGTGGTCGAGGGGGACGGTGAAGACGTGGTCGACGGTCGCGTACGAGGGGTTCATGGATCCCTATCCACGGTCATGGCCGCTATGAAGTGTGACATTGCATCCTCGGAAGTGAGCATGGTCCGGCCGCCGGGGGGCGGGGAGCCCCCACTTGTGCATCACCCCGCGTTATGCGGGAGGCCCTCCCGCGTCAGCCGTCAGCTGTCAGCCGGTCGCGACCCGCTTCGCCGCCGGCCTGGATCGCCGCACGCCGGAGCCCTCCGCACCTCCGCTGCCGCCCCGGCTCTTCGCCCAGAGGGAGCGGACATGACCCAGGTGCCGGGTCATGCACTTCTCCGCGCCCTTGGCGTCGCCCGCGAGCATCAGGTCGAGCAGCTCCAGGTGCTCCTCGGCCGAGGAGATCAGCTCGCCGCTCTCGTCCAGGGCCGTGAGTCCGTACAAGCGGGAGCGCTTGCGCAGGTCGCCGACCGTCTCGACGAGCCGCTCGTTGCCGCAAAGGGCGAGCAGCGAGAGATGGAAGCGCCGGTCGGCCTCCAGGTAGCCGATCAGGTCGTGGTCGCGTGCGGAGCGCACGATCTCCTCGGCGACCGGCCGCAGCGCCTCCAGCTCCTCGCGAGTGGCACTGCGGGTTACCCGTCCGACGGTGGGAACCTCGATCAGGGCCCGGATCTCGCTGTACTGGTCGAGGTCCTTCTCGGAGACCGCGGTGACCCGGAACCCCTTGTTGCGGACCGGCTCGACCAGACCCTCCCGGGCCAGGTCGAGCATCGCCTCGCGCACGGGCGTCGCCGAGATGCCGAAGTCCTCGGCGAGCGCGGGTGCCGAGTACACCTGGCCCGGCCGCAATTCGCCGGAGATCAGAGCGGCCCTCAGGGCATGGGCGACCTGGTCGCGCAGTCGCTCGCGAGTGGCGCTGAGGTCGCGCTGCTTCAGGTGCCTCATGGTGTTCCCTTCGTACCGCCGAGATCACCAGCGTACAATGTCACGTTGCCTGGACAGGGGACAGCGTGTAGGTGCGGCTCGTGGTGTAGAACTCCAGAGCGGCCCGTCCCTGTTCGCGGGGTCCATGGCTGGATGCCTTGGCACCGCCGAACGGCAGATGGAAGTCGACGCCGGTGGACGGCGCGTTGATTCGGATCATCCCGGTATCGAGGCGGTCGAGTCCCGTGAGGGCCGCGTCCAGATCCGCGGTGTGGACCGAGGTGACCAGACCGTACGGCACCGAGTTGGTGATCCGTACCGCATGGGCCAGGTCGTCGGCGGGCAGCAGGGCCGCGACGGGACCGAAGACCTCTTCGCGCAGAAGCCGGTGCCCGGGAGCCACCTTCTCGACGAGGGTCGGCGCCACGTACCAGCCGGGGCCCTGGGGCACGGCCCCGCCGACGAGCGCGCGCAGACCGTGCCACGCGTCGCCGACCTGATCGCGGGCGTACTCGCTGATGAGCGGCCCGCACACGGTCGCCGCGTCGGCCGGATCGCCCACCGGAACCGCCCGCAGCGCCTCGGCGAGCGCTTCACGCAGCGGGTCGTGGGCGGCGCCGACCGCGATCACGCGGCTGGTGGCGGTGCACTTCTGGCCCGCGAACCCGGCGATCGCGGCGGCGATGTGGGCCGCCGCCCGCTCGATGTCGGCGCCCGGCAGGACCAGGGCCGCGTTCAGACCGCCCATCTCGGCCTGGACGGGGATGCCCCGCGCGGTCGCGGCGCGCGCCACCGCCTGGCCGACGGCGGTCGAGCCGGTGAACGAGACCACGTCGGCGGCCGAGACGAGCGCGTTCCCCTCGGCGGAGCCGCCGGGCAGGAGGGTGAACACCTTTGCGGGCAGGGCCTGTTGGACGATCTCCGCGAGGCGCTGGGCGCAGGCGGTCGCCTCCGGGGCGGGCTTGAGGACAACCGCGTTGCCGACCGCGAGGGCGGGGGCGGCCTTCCAGCTCGGGATGGCGAAGGGGAAGTTCCACGGGGTGATGAGCCCCGCCACCCCGTGCGGGCGGCGGCGGGTCAGGAGCAGCCCCGTACCGGCCGCGGGTTCGTGGACGGCCCCGCTGGGCTCGAACGGGGCCTGGGCGTAGTACCGCCAGATCGCGGCGGTCCGCGCGACCTCGGCCCTCGCTTCGGTGAGCGGCTTGCCCACCTCGCGTACGGCGAGCGAGGCCAGTTCCTCGGCCGCCACCTCGACGGCGGCGGCGACCGCGGCGAGGGCCGCCGACCGGGCGGCCGCCCCGCCGGCCAGCCAGCCTGCCTGGGCGGCACGCGCCCGCTCCACGGCGTCTGCCGCGGCGAAGGCGCCGGGGGCCGGGATCCGGAGCAGTATGTCGGTGGGGTCGGCCGGGTTGCGGGAGATGAGGGAGGTGACGTCTGCGGTCACAGGAGGAAGCCTCCGGGGAACGGATCGGTGGGATCGAGGAAGTACTGCGCGGTGCCGGTGATCCAGGCCCGGCCGGTGACGGTCGGGACGACGGCGGGCGCGCCGCCGACCTCCGTCTCCTCGACGAGCCGGCCGGTGAACTCCGTACCGATGAAGGACTCGTTGACGAAGTCGCGCCCGAGGGGGAGTTCGCCGCGGGCGTGCAGCTGGGCCATCCGGGCGGACGTGCCGGTGCCGCACGGCGAGCGGTCGAACCATCCCGGGTGGATGGCCATCGCGTGCCGGGAGCGGGCGGCGTCGGAGCCGGGCGCCGCCAGATAGACGTGCTTGACGCCGGAGATCTCGGGTCGCTCCGGATGGACCGGCCGGTCCGGCGAGGCGTTGATCGCCGCCATGACGGCCAGACCGGCGCCCAGCAGGTCGTCCTTGCGGGCGCGGTCGAAGGGCAGCCCCAGGTCGTCGAGGCGTACGAAGGCGTAGAAGTTGCCGCCGAACGCGAGGTCGTAGGTCACCGTCCCGTGTCCGGGGACCTCCACCGTGCGGTCCAGTCCCGCGCAGAACGCGGGGACGTTGGTGAACGTGACGGACGTGGCCGCGCCGTCCTTCACCTGTACGTCGACGGTGACCAGACCGGCCGGGGTGTCGAGGCGGACGGTGGTGACCGGCTCGGTGACCGGCACCATTCCCGTCTCGACCAGGACCGTGGCCACTCCGATGGTGCCGTGCCCGCACATCGGCAGCAGACCGGAGACCTCGATGTAGAGGACTCCGTAGTCGGCGTCGGGCCGGGTGGGCGGCTGGAGGATCGCGCCGCTCATGGCCGCGTGACCACGCGGCTCGTACATCAGCAGCGTCCGTACGTGGTCGAGGTGTTCCATGAAGTGGAGACGACGCTCGGCCATGGTGGCGCCGGGGATCACCCCGACGCCACCGGTGATGACGCGGGTGGGCATGCCCTCGGTGTGCGAGTCGACGGCGTGGAAGACGTGACGGGTGCGCACGCGGACTCCTTTCGGTCGGACCGTCCGGTGATCAGTGGTGGCCGTCGGCGACGGCCTTCTCGGTCGCTTCCCTTACGCCGGCCTCGATCGCGCCCGTGAGCGGGAAGCGCGGGGGTCGGACCGGGCCGCCGTGACGGCCGACGATGTCCATGGACAGCTTGATCGACTGGACGAACTCGGTCTTCGAGTCCCAACGCAGCAACGAGTGGAGGGACTTGTAGAGGGGGACAGCCGTCCGCAGGTCGCCGGAGACCGCGGCGTGGTAGAGCGCGGCGCAGGTGGCCGGGAAGGCGTTGGGGTAGCCGGCGATCCAGCCGACGGCGCCGGCGACGGCGAGTTCGAGAAGGACGTCGTCGGCGCCGATCAACAGGTCGAGCTCCGGGGCGAGTTCGGCGATCTCGTAGGCGCGGCGGACATCGCCGGTGAACTCCTTCACGGCGACGATGTGTCCGTCACCGTGCAGCCGGGCGAGCACGGCGGGGGTCAGGTCGACCTTGGTGTCGAGGGGATTGTTGTACGCCACGATGGGGAGACCGGCCCGGGCCACCTCGGCGTAGTGCGCGTGCACGGCCTCTTCGTCGGCCCGGTAGGCGTTCGGCGGCAGGAGCAGCACGGAGCCGCAGCCCTCCTCGGCCGCCCGCTCCGCCCAGCGCCGGGCCTCCGCGCTGCCGTAGGCGGCGACGCCGGGCATCACCCTGGCACCGTCGCCCGCGGCCTCGACCGCGGTACGGACCACGCGGGCGCGCTCCTCGTCGGTGAGGGTCTGGTACTCGCCGAGCGAACCGTTGGGGACCACGCCGTCGCAGCCGTTGTCGATGAGCCAGCGGACGTGCTCGGCGTAGGCGTCGTAGTCGACGGAGAGGTCCGCGCGCAGGGGGAGTGCGGTGGCGACCATGACCCCGCGCCAGGGACGGCTGGAGTTCCAGGTGGTGTCGATCACGGCAGTTGCCTTTCAATATCGTGTGACATTTTACTGTGGTTGGCATGGCGCCCCGGGGGGCGCGGGAATCAGTTGTCCGGCGGGGATGGCGGGGTGGTGCCGTCCTCCATGAGGGCAACCTCCTCGCCGGGCACCTCGGGTGGGTCGAGGGCGCCCAGCAACCCCAGCGTGACGGGGACGGCCAGCGGGCGGCGCTCCTCCGACGAAGGCACGGAGCCGCCGGCCGTGAGACAGGCCACGGCCCCACCGCACATGCGGCCCTGACACCACCCCATGCCCGCTCGGGTGAGGAGCTTGACGCTCCGCGGGTCACGGGCGCCGAGCTCGTCGATCGCCGCACGGACGCGTCCGGCGGTGACCTCCTCGCAGCGGCACACCTCCGTGTCGTCGGTGAGCCAATGCGCCCACCCGGGACCGGGCGCGTGCGCGGCCGCCATGACGTCGGCGAAGTCGCGCATACGGTCCCGGTGACTGCACAGCCGGGCCGCCCTCCCACTTTGGGCGAGGGAAGGCCGCCCGCGCAACCGGGCGGCGATCGCGAGGCCCGCCAACTCCCCTTCGACCAGGGCGAGTCGGGCGCCGCCCACCCCGCCAGTCTCCCCGGCCGCCCACAGGCCGGGCACCGAGGTCTCCTGGAACTCGTCCAGGACGAGGGCGGTCGTCGCGTCGGCGGTGCGGCGGGTGGCACAGCCGAGTCCCGTGGCGAGCTCGATCTGGGGCGCGAGGCCGTGCCCCACGGCGAGGGCGTCACACTCGATCCGGCGGTCCGACCCCCGTATGGGCCGCCAGTTCCGGTCGAGCCGGGCGACGGTGACGGCTTCCACTCGCTCGGTGCCGTACACGTGGACGACTGCGCTGCGGGTGCGCACCCGGACTCCGTGGCGGAGCAGCCCCCCGCCGTGACCCACGGCTTCGACGAGTTTGCGCGGGTTGCCAGCGAGGACGCGGAGGTGGCGGGCGTATCGCAGATAGCCGGTCGCCTCCACCACGGCGGGGACGCGCGCTCCTGCGGCGGCGAGCGAGGAGGCGACGGCGAGCAGCAGCGGGCCGCTGCCCGCGACGACGACCCTTCTGCCGGGCAGGACGAGCCCCGACTTGAGCATCGCTTGCGCGCCGCCGGCGCCCACCACGCCCGGCAGGGTCCAGCCGGGAAAGGGGAGTTGACGTTCGGACGCCCCGGTCGCCAGCAGGACGGCCCTCGCCCGCACGCGCACGGGCCGCTCTCCGTTGCCGTCGGCGCCGGTCACCGCGTGCACCGCCCACAGGCCCTCCGCTTCCCGTGTCACCGCCCATACGTGATGCCCCGCCAGGTGGGTGATGTCGCTGGCGTCCCGGCGTCGGCGCAGCTCCGCGAAGGCCGACCAGTCGTGGTGCAGCGCCTCGGGGCGGACCGCTCCGAGTGCCGGTGCCGGTTGTCGGTAGAATTGGCCGCCCACATCGGCGGACGTGTCGAGCAGGGCGACCGAGAGGCCGGATTCCGAGGCGGTGACGGCGCCGGACAGTCCGGCTGATCCCGCGCCGATGACGGCGAGGTCGTACGGTTCAGACGCCGAGCTCGGCACGGCCGTGTCCTTCCTGGGTGGTGATCGCGTCTCCGGGGCGGGCCGAGACCAGGCAGGCCCTCCGGTTGGGCTCTCCGTTGATGGTGGCGAGGCAGTCGTAGCACTGGCCGATGCCGCAGAAGGCGCCTCGGGGCCGGCCGCCCACGCGGGTGGTGCGCCAGGCGAGAATGCCCGCCGACCAGAGCACCGCGGCGACGGACTGTCCGGGCAGGGCGGGCAGGGGCCGGCCGTCCAGGGTGATCTCGAACGGCGGCTCGGGCTGAGCCCCGACGAGTTCGGCGGGGGTGCGGGCCACGGCGGGCCTCCTCTCTCGTGCGGATCAGATGGCGGGGGCGAACCGGTCCGGTCCGAACGGCGCGATGTCGAGCGGCGGTTCGCCGCCGCTCAGGCACTGGGCGACGATCAGCCCGGTGACCGGTGCGAGGCCGATCCCCGCGCCCTCGTGGCCGCAGGCGTGCAGCAGCCCGGGGACGCGCGGATCGGGGCCGATCGCGGGCAGGTGATCCGGCAGATACGGGCGGAAGCCCGCGTACGTCCGCATGACCCGCACCCCGGCGAGGACGGGGAACAGCGCCGTGGCCCCGGCCGCGAGGCGCCGCAGCACCTCGACGGACAAGGAACGGTCGAAGCCCACCCGTTCACGGCTGGCGCCGATCAGGACCGGTCCCGCGGGTGTTCCCTCGACCACCGCCGAGGTCTGCAGCGCGGCGGACCCGCTGGCAACGTCGGCGACGTAGTCAGCGGCGTACACCTTGTGCCGCACCACGCGCGGCAGCGGTTCGGTGACCAGGACGAAACCCCGCCGGGGCAGCACGGGGAGATCCACGCCCGCGAGCCGGGCGATCTCACCGCCCCAGGTTCCGGCGGCGTTGACCACGTACGGGGCATGGACCTCTCCCGTACGGGTGCGGACCCCGCGGACCTCACCGCCGGCCCCGGTGACCAGGTCGGTGACCTCCTCGCCGAGCCGCAGGCGCGCCCGCTCCCCCGCCGCCCTCAGCAGATGGGCGGCGGCCAGGGCGGGTTGGACCTGAGCGTCCTGCGGATAGTGGAAGCCGCCCGCCAGCCCGGGGGCGAGGTGGGGTTCGAGCGCGCGCAGTTCGTCCGCCGGGATCTCGTTCGCCGTGACGCCCGCCTTCTCCTGGCCGGCCGCGAAGTCACGCAGCGCGGTCAGGCCGGCCTCGGCGGAGGCGACGACGAGGCCGCCCTTGGGCTCGTACTCGATCGCGGCGGGGAGCCGCTCCGCGAGCTCATGCCACAACCTGGCGGAGATCAGGGCGAGTTCGAGTTCGGGGCCGGGCCCCTTGTCGGAGACCAGGAGGTTGCCCTCACCGGCTCCGGTGGTACCGCCGGCCAGCGGACCGCGGTCGAGCACGGTGACGGTGAGACCGGCGCGGGCGGCGTAGTAGGCGCACGCGGCGCCGACCACACCCGCTCCGACGACGATCACGTCCGAGGAGTTTCTCGTGAGCACGTCAGTAATATTTCACATTGCACAGCCCCGGACAAGACCCCGCGCTCTCGTTTCGCCGGCCTCGGACACGGCTCGATAACGGAAGCCCCGACACCTTGTCAGTACCATTTCACATTACTATGTTACCGGTCACATTCCAGCCGTCTGGCTGCCCAACTGTTCACGGAGTGACCACTGATGAACAAGCGCACCCTGCACGCCGTCGCCGTGGCGACGACCGTCGCTCTCGTCACCGTCGGCTGTTCCGGCGGCCACTCCGGCGGCGGCCAGGGCGGCACCGACCGGAAGAACCCGGCAACCGCCAACGAGGGAGCGGTGGTCGGCGGAACCCCGCAGAAGGGCGGCACGCTGACCGTGCTGTCCAACCAGGACTTCGAGCACCTCGACCCGGCCCGCAACTGGGTGGTGAACGCCATGGAGTTCGGGACCCGCACGCTCTACCGCACCCTGGTCACCTACAAGGCCGCCCCCGGCGCCGCGGGCGGTGAGCTCGTGCCGGACCTGGCGACCGACCTCGGCACCTCGTCCAACGGGGCCAAGACCTGGACGTTCCGCCTGAAGAAGGGGGTCAAGTACGAGGACGGCACCCCGGTCACCGCGCAGGACATCAAGTACAACGTGGAGCGGTCCTTCTCGCCCGACCTGCCGGGCGGCGCCGACTACGCGGCCCGCTACCTCGCGGGAGCCGAGGGCTACCAGGGCCCGGCCCAGGGCAAGCACCTCGACTCCATCAAGACGCCGGACGACCACACGATCGTCTTCGAACTCCGCAAACCCTTCGCGGAGTTCCCCAACGCCACCGTGATGCCGACGTTCGCCCCGGTGCCGCGGGCCAAGGACACGGGGCCGCAGTACGACAACCGACCGTTCTCCTCGGGTCCGTACAAGATCGAGTCGTACCAGCGCGGCAAGAAGCTGGTCCTGGTGCGCAACACCCACTGGGACGCCTCGACCGACCAGGTGCGCAAGGCGTACCCGGACAAGCTGGTCATGGTGATGGGGCTCAAGCCCAATCAGATCGACGACCGGCTGATCGCCAGCCAGGGCGCCGACGCCTCCGCCGTCTCCTGGGGCGCGCTGCGGCCGGAGAGCGCCGCCAAGGTGCTGCCGAACGCGGAGGTGCGGAAGCGGCTGATCGCCGAGTCCACGAACTGCACCGACATGATCCAGATGCACACCGGGCGCGCCCCGTTCGACCAGGTGAAGGTCCGTCAGGCCGTGCAGTACGCACTCGACAAGGAACTGGTGCTGACCGCGTCCGGCGGGCCCGCGTTCAACGAGCTGTCCACCGCGTACATGCCGTCCACCCTCTTCGACGGCAAGCAGCCGGACACCCTGAAGATCCCGGCCGCCGGCGACGCGGAGAAGGCGAAGCAGCTGCTGAAGGAGGCGGGCAAGCCGGACGGATTCACGACCAAGATGACCGTGTCCAACGGCGACAAGGGGCGGGCCGAGGCCATCCAGCAGGCGCTCGGCAAGGCCGGGATCAAGGTCGTCATCGAGACCGTCGACCCGTCCGCCTTCTACGGGACGATCGGCGACACCAAGAACCGCACCGACCTGGTCTACACGGGCTGGTGCCCCGACTACCCGTCCGGATCCACCTTCCTCCCCTTCGTCTTCGACGGCCGGTACATCAAGGAGAAGGGGAACTCCGGGAACCACTCGCTCTTCCGGGACGCCGCGACCATGAAGCGGATGGACGAGATCGCCGCCATGACCGACGCGAAGCAGGCGGCCGCCGCCTGGCAGCAGCTGGACGGCGAGATCCTCGCCAAGGCCCCGGCCGCCCCGGTCCTGGTGCGCCGCTGGCCGCTGGTGCTCGGCACCAACATCGCGGGCGCCTACGGCCAGACGTCCTTCGGCGGTCAGCTCGACTACGCCACGGTCGGCCTCAAGGACCCTTCCAAGAGCCAGGGCTGAGGTTCCGTCACCATCATGACCACCATCACCGAACCCGAGCGGAACCCGACGGGCAGCGGGCCCTGGCAGCTGGCCCGGGAGCAACTACGCCGCCGTACCTCTGTCAAGATCTCCCTCGCCGTGGTCGCGCTCTTTCTCGTCATGGCCGTCGCCGCCCCCCTCCTGAGCGCTCTGGGCGGCTGGTCACCCGAGGAGTTCGACAAGACCGCCGTCGACCCGTACCTGGGCGGTCAGCCGATCGGCTCACTCGGCGGGATCTCCGCCGACCACTGGCTCGGGGTCGAACCCGTCACCGGCCGCGACCTGTTCGCCCGCGTCGTGCACGGCGCCCAGGTCTCCCTCCTGATCGCCTTCACCGCGACCGCGATCGTCGTGATCGCCGGCACGGCCGCCGGGATCGCGGCAGGCTACTTCGGCGGCCGCACCGACGCGGTCCTCAGCAGGCTGATGGACCTGACCATGTCCTTCCCCTCCCTCATCTTCATGATCGCGATGATGTCTGTGGCGAAGGACGTCAACCGGATCCTTCTCATGACCGTCGTCATCGGCCTCTTCGGCTGGCCCGGCATCGCCCGCGTCGTGCGAGGCCAGACCCTCTCGCTCAAGCACCGCGAGTACGTCGACGCCGCACGGGTGGGCGGGTCGGGACCCTGGCGGATCCTCACCCGCGACATCCTCCCGGGCGTCGCCGGGCCGGTCATCGCGTACACGACCCTGATCATCCCGGGGATGATCGCCACCGAGGCGGCCCTCAGCTACCTCGGGGTGGGCGTGCGCCCTCCCACCCCGTCCTGGGGCCAGATGATCGCGGAGAGCGTCGCCTTCTACGACACGGATCCCATGTACTTCGTCATCCCGAGCGTCTGCCTCTTCCTCACCGTGCTCGCGTTCACGCTGCTCGGCGACGCACTGCGGGACGTCCTCGACCCGAGAGGCAGCCGCACATGATCCTCTTCCTCGGCCGGCGGCTGCTCGCCGTGACCGGTGTGCTGATCGCGATCGCCGCCGTCACCTTCACCATCTTCTACGTCCTGCCCTCCGACCCGGCCGCCACGGCCTGCGGCAAGTCGTGCAGCGCCGAGCGCCTGGAGGCGATCCGCGCCCACATGGGCCTGGACCATCCGCTGTGGCAGCAGTTCTGGGACTTCCTCTCCGGCATCTTCACCGGCCGCACCGTGGGCAGCGGGCAGTACGCCCTGCACTGCGACTTCCCCTGCCTGGGCTATTCGTACGAGAACAGCGAATCGGTGTGGGCCCTCCTCATGGACCGGCTGCCGGTCTCCGCCTCGCTCGCGTTCGGCGCGGCGGTGCTCTGGCTGACGCTCGGCCTGTCCGCCGGGGTCCTCGCCGCCCTGCGCAAGGACACCCTCACCGACCGGATCCTGATGGTCGGCGCGGTCGGCGCGGCCTCACTCCCGGTGTACTTCACCTCGATGATGCTGATCTACGGCCTCATCCGGGTGGCCGGGCTCCTCCCCTACCCGCAGTACGTGTCCCTCGGCTCCGACCCCTTCGGCTGGGCCTCCAACCTGTTGCTTCCCTGGCTCGCGCTCGCCGTTCTGTACGCGGCCATGTACGCCCGCCAGAGCCGCAGTTCGATGATCGAGACGATGGCGGAGCCGTACATCCGCACCGCCCGCGCCAAGGGCCTGCCGCGCCGCACGGTCGTCGTCAAGCACGGCCTGCGGGCCGGCATGACCCCTGTCCTCACCATCTTCGGGATGGACCTGGGCGGCCTCCTCGCCGGCGCGGTCATCACCGAGTCGATCTTCGGCCTTCCCGGCATCGGGCGGCTCTTCTACGGCGCCCTGTCCACCGGCGACCAGCCGGTCATCCTGGGCGTCACCCTCCTCGCCGCCACCTTCATCGTCGTCGCCAACCTGGCCGTCGACCTGCTCTACGCCGTCGTCGACCCGCGAGTGAGGTACTGATGGCCGACTCCCCGCACGACTCCGAACACCTGCTGTCGGTACGGGACCTGACGGTGACCTTCCCGACGAAGCACGGTCCGGTACGGGCCGTGGACTCCCTCTCCTTCGAGGTGCGGCCGGGCCGGACGCTGGGCATCGTCGGCGAGTCCGGCTCCGGCAAGTCCGTCACCTCCATGGCGGTGCTCGGTCTGCACACCGGCGCCGAGGTCACCGGCTCGATCCGGCTGGCCGGGCAGGAACTCGTGGGGCTCTCCGAGCGCGAGCTCGCCCGGCTGCGCGGCCGGAGGATGGCGATGATCTTCCAGGACCCGCTCTCCAGCCTCCATCCGTACTACACGGTGGGCGAGCAGATCGCCGAGCACCACCGGGTGCACTTCCGCAGCGGACGAAAGGCCGCCCGTGAGCGGGCCGTCGAGGCCCTCGCGGAGGTCGGCATCCCCGAACCGAGGCGTCGGGCGGGGGAATACCCGCACCAGTTCTCCGGCGGTATGCGTCAGCGCGTGATGATCGCGATGGCACTGGCCTGTGAACCCGAGCTGCTCATCGCGGACGAGCCCACCACCGCCCTGGACGTCACCGTGCAGGCCCAGATACTGGAACTGATCGCCCGGATCCAGGAGCATCGGGACCTCGCCGTCGTCATGATCACGCACGACCTGGGGGTGGTCGCCCGTGTCGCCCACGACGTGCTGGTGATGTACGGCGGCAGAGCCGCCGAACAGGCCCCGGTGGACGACCTGTTCACCTCCCCGGCTCACCCCTACACCCAGGGGCTGCTCGACTCCCTGCCCCGCCTCGACGACAGCGACGACGCACCGCTGCGGGCGATCCCCGGCAGCCCCCCGTCCCTGCTCACCCCCGCCCCCGGCTGCGCGTTCGCGCCCCGGTGCTCCCGCCTCGCCGGGGCGCCGGCCGACGAGCGGTCCCGCTGCGAGACCACGCGCCCGCTGCTCGGCGGACCGGTCGGGCACCCGGCCGCCTGCCACTTCCCCGCACACCGCACCCCCACGCACGAAGGCGCCCTCTCATGACCGATCAACCTCTGCTCTCCGTACGTGACCTGACCATGGCCTTCCCCGGCAGACGCCGTTCCTCGGCACCGGTCCGGGCCGTCGACGGCATTGGCTTCGACGTGGCGGCGGGCGAGACGCTGGGCCTGGTCGGCGAGTCCGGCTGCGGCAAGTCCACCACCGGCCGCCTGATCGTCCGGCTCCTTGAGCCGACCACCGGCTCCGTCACGTACGACGGCCGCGACATCAGCCATCTCTCACAGCGCGAGCTGAAGCCGCTCCGCAGGGACCTGCAGATGGTCTTCCAGGACCCGCACTCCTCGCTCAACCCCCGCCAGAGCGTGGCACGCATCATCTCCGATCCGCTGCTGGTGCAAGGGAGTTCGGCCGCCGACGCCCGCAAGCGGGCCGTGGAGCTGATGGATCTGGTCGGGTTGATCCCCGAGCACATCGACCGCTATCCGCACGAGTTCTCCGGCGGCCAGGCACAGCGCATCGGTATCGCCCGCTCGCTGGCCACACGACCGCGGCTCGTCGTGGCCGACGAACCGGTCTCCGCCCTCGACGTCTCCGTCCAGGCCCAGATCGTCAACCTGATGGAGCGGCTCCAGCGCGAGCTCGGCCTCGCGTATCTCTTCATCGCCCACGACCTGTCCGTGGTCAAGCGGGTCTGCGACCGCGTCGCGGTCATGTACCTGGGCCGAATCGTCGAGATCGGCGCCAAGGAGCGGGTGTACGCCGCCCCGGCCCACCCCTATACACGGGCGCTGCTCTCGGCCGTGCCGCTGCCGGACCCGGCGGCCGAACGGGCCCGCGAGCGCATCACCCTGCTCGGCGACCCGCCGAGTCCGACCGCTCCTCCGCCCGGCTGCACCTTCCACCCGCGTTGTCCCAAGGCGCGGGAGATCTGCCGCTCCGAGGCGCCACTGTTGCGGATCGCCGCGCCGGGCGAGGCGCGGGAGGTGGCCTGCCACTTCCCCGAGGCCGCCTGAACCGCACACGCGGTCGTGCCCCGACTCCTTCGAGGAGCCGGGGCACGACCGGAGTCAACACCCCACGCATACAAGGGAAATGCCCGGACCCAAGCCTTCTGCTACACGCTTTAGGACTTGGTGATCCGTACGGTCTCGCCGTAGCCGTCGGCGCCGAGGACCTCGATCCGTACTCCGGCCGCGGAGTCGGTGAACGACTCACCGACCCAGTAGGGGGCGTCGTCCAGCGGACGGCAACCGCCGGCCGGGGTCGCGGTGGGCTTGGCGTCCATGACCCGGATCGGTCCGTATCCGGTGTGCACGGAGGTGTCGACCCGGTAGACAAGCGCGCCGGTCGAGCAGGCGCCCGTGTCCGCCTGGACCCTGCGCCTCGATTCGACGACATACGAGGTCGTGGGACCGGTACGGATCACCGCCATCTTGGTTCCGCTGCCGTACTCGACCGCGGTGAGGCGCACGGTGTCACTGCCCGCCGAGGCCCGGCACACGACCTGGCTGTCGTCGGTCCAGCCGAGCTTCCAGGAGTGCCAGGCGAAGTACTGCGAACCCGCGCCCCCAATCAGCCCCATCACGTCCCAACCGCCTACGAAGCGGTGGGCGTCGACGCCCGCGTCGAAGGCGTACAGGTCGGGCAGCCCGAAGGCATGGGCGGTCTCGTGGCCGACCAGTTTGGCGCCCCAGTGCCACATGTCCTGGCCGAAGGTCACCGCCCACTTGAGTCGGGTGCCGTCGGCCAAGACCCCTGCCGTGCCGGGGGCGTACACGTATGTGGGAGTGAAGGAGATCGCCGCGGCGTTCCGCGTCGGCACGACGTACAGCATGTCGTAGCGCGAGAAGTCGACGGAGTGATCGGCGGCGGCGACCGCGTCCTTGATGTACGCCTCGTGCGTCTCGTGGGTCAGGCCGCGTGCGAAGCCGTAGTCGGTGGAGTTGCGCGGCATCCGCACCCACTGCTGGTGCTGGGTGATGGCGAGCCAGGTCTTGCCGTACGAGGCGTTCCACAGCCAGTCGGCGCCCGGGGTGATCTGCCTGGCGTCGGTGGCCGGGGCCTCGGTGGCGATGGCGTCGGGGAAGTCGACGAAGATCATGCCTACATCGATGGTTCCCAGGGGTCGCTGGAAGACGGAGTAGTCCGTGTCGTGGCCTTCGTCCGTCCAGCCGGTGGTGCCTCGCAGGGCGCAGGCGGAGGCGGCGTCCGCCGCGTTCGCCGGCGGTGTTCCCGGCAGGCAGAGCAGCAGAACGGCGACGAGGGCGGACAGCAGTCCTCCACGCGGGAGCGTCAGGGCATGGCGACGTCTCATGGACGCACGACCTTTCCGTGAATGGCGTGTGACATTTCACATAAGAGTCGGGGTATCCAGCCCCTGTCCGGAAGCTGTCGTCGGTCCATAACATCCGCGCCATGGATCTGGAGGTACGCCATCTGCGCGTGGTGTGCGCGATCGCCGAGACCGGCAGCCTCACGAGGGCCGCCGCCTCCTTGCGCATGACACAGCCCGGGCTCAGCGCCCAACTGCGCCGCATCGAGAACATGTTGGGCGGGAAGCTCTTCGACCGGCAGCGCGCGGGGGCCGTACCCACGGCCTTCGGCGAGTTCGTGCTGACCCGTGCCCGCGCGATCCTGCCGGGTGTCGACGCGCTGCTCGCCGACACCGCCCGGCGCCAGGCCGCGCCCGGCCGTATCAGGATCGGGTCCGTGGGCGCTCCCCTGCTGGCGCATCTCGTCCTGGCGACCCGGCGGTTCCTTCCGGGGGCCGAGGTGACGTCACGGTGCCGGTACTCCCCCGTCGCGCTCCTGGACGATCTCGCCGCCGGCCGTCTGGAGGCGGCGGTCCTCGGCGACCATCCCGACCAGGAGTTGCCGCCGCGTGCGGGAGTGACCCTCGTCCCGCTGGTCTCCGAGCCCGTGTTCGCCCTGCTCCCTTCGACCCATCCTCTGGCCGAGCAGGAAACCGTGGCCCTGGCCCAACTCGTCGACTGCGTCTGGGCGGTGCCGCGACCCGACGCCGACCGGACCCGCGAGTACTGGTCATCGGCGTGCGCGTCGGCCGGCCGGAGAACCGCGACACCGTACGAGGCCGAGGGGCGCCAGTTGATCGAACTCGTCCGCGCGGGCCTGGCCGTCAGCCTCTGCCAGGCCACCTTCTTGGAGTCCCCCGGCGTCGTCGTCCGACCCTTGGCCGGAAACCCGCTCTGGTACCGCCATGTTCTGGCCTGGCGCCGGGACGGCCCGCTCGCCGGGCACGGCGACGCGATTCTCCGCACGGTCACAGCGGGCTACCTGGACATCTGCGCCGCGAGCCCGGTCTACGCCCGCTGGCGGCGACACCATCCGGAGGCGGCCCGATTGCCCGCAGTCCCAGTTCCGGCCGCTGATGCGGGTCTTCTCCGTATGTGAGGCGCCATCTCCCACCCTGCTGTTGCGACGCCTACGCGCAGGCTTCGGAGACTCACCAGTGCGAAAATGCGGGCACCTGGCGCTGAGGTTGAAAGGGCGGGGTGGCAGCGGGCGTTGGCGGTGCTTGGGCCGCCAGAGACTGCTGACGACGACATCGGCTTCCCTCCTGGTGACAGCCCCAGCAGCGGCATCTCCCTCTCCCTGACCGCCGGCACCCTGCCGGCCATCCGTGAGCTGGTCGGCGAGCGAGGAGTGTCGGCGTACCTGGAGGAAGGCCGCGCAACGGCAGATCGAGCGTGACAACCTCGACGAGCGGATCGCAGACGTTGACAAGATCAACGGACCCGCCGCCCCGGAGGCTGTCGCAGCCAGGCGGACCAAGCTCACCGGCAGCACCGTCCCCGGTGCCGGGCAGCCGCTGAGCGGCGTCCTGATCCTTGATCCCGATCTCATCCAGCTGGGTAGGTGCAGAGCGCTGCCAGTGTCAACTACACATACGTACTGGACGAGCACGCGGTCCACGCGGCGGTCCGAGGTCCGGATTCACGCATGCGAGGATGCGGGCGTGGCTGCTTGACCGGCCGGGCCGCCGCCTGCAGAGTCGGGATGCGGCACAGCAGCGCCGCCCGACTCTGCCGACCGGCCCGCCCCGTCCCCAGGTGGCAGCAGACGAACCTGACACCCCGGAGCGGCTCACCCGATGGTCCTCGACCTGGTAGTAATCGGTACGGTCATCACCCTCGGGCCTTTGCACAACAGCGCCTTCATCCTGCTGCTCTCCTCACGGCGCGGCGTTCGACAGGGCCTGGCGTTCCTGCTGTCGTGGCTGGCCAACCTGATTGCGGTGATCGCCTGTGTGGTGCTACTGACCGGCGGTCAGCCCCCGGACCGTCACAGCGCGCCCTCGACCGCCGCGATCGCTGCGAAACTCGCCATCGGCCTGGCACTGGTGCTGTACGGCGCACACCGGCACCGCCGGCCGCCCCGCCCGCACGGCCCGCCACGCTGGACCGCCCGGATCGACGACGCCTCCCCGGCCACGGCAGCCGGCCTGGCATGGCTGCTGCAGCCCTGGGCACTCGTCGGTGCCGGCGCCGCGACCGCCGTCGACGCGAACCTCTCCACCCTCGCCGACTGGCTCGCACTGACCGGCTATTGTCTGCTGGCCACGCTCAGCCTCATCGTCATGGAGGTGTACGCGGTCTGGGCGCCCGCAGTCGCGAACGCCCGCTTGAACGCCCTGCGGAGCTGGCTGGAGCAGCACCAGGAGCAGCTGATCGTCACACTCTCCCTGCTCATCGGCCTGTGGCTGACGGCCCGGAGCATCTACGAACTGGTCGCCTGACACGGACGGCCCCGAAGGCGGCACCCCAACACCCGTCCCCCAGTGGTCGGCTGACACCCCGGAGTGGGGCACCAGCTCGAATCCAGCGGCTCGTCGTCCTCGGCCGGGCGGACCTGCTCGCTCGGGAGGACTTCCCAGGGGTGACACGCCTCGTCGGCGGCCCTGTTCGTCGCTGCGAGACTGGCGTCGGCCCCACACCAAGGCAGGACGGTGTCACGACGGGGCACCCTCGGCCGGCGGGATCGCCGCCAGCACCGGGCCGAGCCGCCCTCAGCAGCCCGACGGGGCCAAAGCGTGTCCCGCAGGGCAGAGGTGAGGATCGCGACGCCGTCCGGGAGCTGCGCTTGGGCTGTGCAGGCTGCACGTCCGGGGGACGCTACACCGCCGCGCCCCTGGGACGCGCGCGGGCCACGGTGGTGACCGGCGGCGTCCACTGCGCTGCGCCGACCCGCCAGGCCACGCATGCCGGTCGGCCGCCCGAGTGACGTCGGACCAGGCCACGGCCCTGTCCTCGCACCCCGCACGTGCGCCGGGGCGAGGATGCACGGACCGTTCCCCGTCACGTCGCGGCTGGAGACTTCCCACGCTCGAACGCAAGCAGCTCAAGGGCCGAACCCAGGTCACCTTCGTCCTCCCCGAGAACACCCCGGACGGGCCGGTCAGCGTCGTAGGCGACTTCAACCACTGGAACCCCGCCGCCCACCCCCTCGCACCCCGCGGCGACGGCACCCGCGAACCACGAGCCGACGACCTCAGGCCCTTTCTCGGGCACTGGAGCCCCTACGGCCCCTGAGACGACACCCACCGGACACCCCACCTGGTGTCACGGAACGTCACTACCGAGAAGCGGATGGGCGAGGGCGGCCAACAGCTCGGCAGCCGGTCTCCCCGCCCCTTCAAGCTGCCCACTGCCATACCGTTTCTGCACCGCGCGGTCGGTCAGGAATCGCAGCGGGGCGCCGACCGCGGCCCCGAGGGCAACCAGCAGCCAGTTCACGTCGCCTTCTCCCGTCCCACGTACCGGATGACCTCGCAGTCGTCGAGACCAGCACTCTCGAGCACCCACGTCGTCATCGCCGCCACCCGCAATGGACTCGTCCAGCTCACAGACGGAATCCCGGTCACTCCCCGTACCGAGCCTGCGTCCGGGCGATGAGCAGGGCGACATCGTCGTGGTCGCCGGGGTGCCGGAGCTCGCGCAGCAGGAGGTCGCAGGTGTCCTCCAGGTCGCGGTGGGGGCCGGCGAGCAGGGTCAGGAGGAGGCCGATGCGGTCGTCCAGGGGCTGGTCGCGGGTCTCCACCAATCCATCGGTATAAAAAACCAGCTGGTCCCCGGGGCTCAGGTCGAGGAGTGTGGTGTCGAAGGGGACGCCGCCCACCCCGAGCGGGGCTCCGGTGGGCAGGTCGAGCAGTTCCGGGGGGCGGCCCGGTCGCATGAGGACCGGTGGCAGGTGTCCGGCCACCGAGATGCGGCACCGCTGGTCGTGCGGATCGTAGACGGCGTAGACGCAGGTGGTGAACGTGTGGTCCATGCCGGCGGTCGCCTGGTCGAGATGGTGCAGGACCTGCGCGGGATCAAGGTCGAGCTGGGCCAGGGTGCGGGTGGCGGTGCGCAGCTGCCCCATGGTCGCGGCGGCGTCGATGCCGCTGCCCATGACGTCGCCGATGATCAGGGCGGTCTTGTCGGCCGGGAGGGGGATGACGTCGAACCAGTCGCCGCCGATCTCGCTGGTGGCGCCGGCCGGCTCGTAGCGGTGGGCGATGCCGAGCCCGGGCCGGTGCGCGGGCCGGTTCGGCAGCAGGTTGCGCTGGAGGGCAAGGGCGGCATGGCGCTGGCTCTGGAACCAGCGGGCGTTGTCGATGCACACGGCCGCGCGTGCAGCGAGCTCGCCGGCCAGAGTGACATCGTCCTCGTCGAACGGCGCCGGGTTACGGGCGCGCATCAGGCCGACGGCGCCGATCACCTCGCCGCGGGCGACCAGCGGTAGCACGAGGTACGAGTGGATCCCGGCCGCGGCGAGAACCGCGGCCGAGTCGTCGTCCCGGGCGAGACGGCGCATGTCCTGACCGGTCATCCTCGCCCGCACGACGGGGCGGCCGGTGTTGACGCAGTGGGTGACCAGACGGTCTGCGGCGTATTCGACGAGGTCACCGACAGGGTCCGCGGCCTGCGCGGCCTCGGTGGGGTACGCCGATACCACCGCCAGCGCCCGGAAGCGCGCCGGGCCGGTCGGCGCCCCGGTGGTGCGCAGGCCCTGCAGGACGCTGTCGAGGACATCCACCGTGGCCAGGTCGGCCACCTCAGGCACGCACACCCCGGCCAGCTCGCGTGCCGTCTGCCCCAGGTCGAGGGTGGTGCCGATCCGCACCGAGGCGTCTGCGACCAGTGCCAGGCGGTGCCGCGCCCGGGCCGCGTCGGCTGCCGCCCGGTGCTGCGCGGTGACGTCCACCACCGAAGTGGCCAGGCCCAGCACTCGCCCGGCAGGGTCCTCCAGTCGGTAGAACGAAACCGACCAGGCATGCTCCTGGCCGGGATCGTCCGGGATGTGCCCGACTGTGAACCGGTCCAGCACCGGGACTCCCGTGGCCAGGACTTCGCGCATCTCCGACTCGATGGCGTCCCCCCTCAGAAACGGCGGAGTCTCCCCCACCGTGGGCCCGGCACGGTCTTGGGCGGGGCGGCCGTTCATGTCTTCCAGCGCCGGGTTGACCAGCACGAACCGCAGCTCGGTGTCCATGACGCCCAGCCCGATCGGCGACTGGGAGATCAGCCGCAGGGACAGGGCCAAGTCTCGCTCCACGCGACGCAACGTTGCCTGGTCGGTGGCGATTCCCAGCGCGTAGCGGCCTCCCCGGTCGTCCTGCAGCCGCATATTGCGGAACTCCACCAGCCGCGTGCTGCCATCCTTGTGCCTGACCGGGAAGCCGCCCGCCCACCGCTGCCCGCTCTCCATGACATGGGCGAACAGCTCGATGACCAGATCGAGGTGCTGCTCGTCGACCAGCAGCCGGCCTGCGAACCGCCCCAGCGCCTCGTCGGCGGAGTATCCGAACAGCTCCTCGGCCTGCGGGCTCCACAGCGCGATCCGCCCGCCGTCGTCCAGCACCACAGCGGCCAGACTCAGCACGTCCAGCAGCCCGCCGGAGGCTGCCGGGCTCTCATCCGCCCCGCCGACCTCGGCCCGGAACGCATCGGACGTACTCACTCCGGCACCCTTTCCGCTCATCCGTACCGCAGCAGTCCGTACCGGCCGGACCACAGGTTCCGATCTCCTCTCACCCGGTACCGTTCCATCGTCTCTCCGAACCGGCGGCCGGGCGCTCCTCACGGGCTGCTCCGCACGCCCGCGCGCAGTCGAACGTGGCGGGGGCCGGCGCGGCCGCGGCGGGCGTCCAGGCGTCGCCGACGTCGGAGCAACGCGGGTTACCACTCGGCGGCGTCTACGGAACCTGACGGCATCGGGCCACGTCACGGACAAGGCATTGTGCGGGTCTCTGCGGTCAGTGTGTGAGTCTCCGGTATGCGGCGCGGGCGTGGGCGAATCGGGCGATGGCCGTCCCGATGACGGCGGCGGCGAGCAGGCAGGCGAGGCGTCCGGCGTCGTGCGGGGCCGTCCAGGTGAGCCGGCCCATGGGCGGGATGGCGAAGCCGTTGAGGATGATCCAGCAGAGCAGGGCGGTGCCGGGTGCGGCGGTGAGGCGGGCTCCTGTGCTCACGAGCGCGGCGATCACCGACAGTGCGATGAGGTCGAGGGTGGGGTCGCCGTGGTGGTCGAGGAAGTTGAAGGCGGTGACCAGGGTCAGGGCTGCGGCCGAGGTCACGGCCCAGACGGAAGGCGTAGCGGCGGGGCCGGGGACGGGGCGGGGTCCGCCGCTGATCGGTTTCCATTCCAGCAAGCGAGCCTCCTCCGCTCCTGGTCCCCGCCGTCGGGGCCCTCGCCATGGTGCACCACCACCGCCTGATCACCTGAACCGCGCGGCATGAGCATCCCGGCCTGGGCGAGGACGAGCGCTCGATATGCCCGTATCTCGTCCAACTTCGCGTGATTCGCGCGGCGATAAGGTGGCCGAGGGTGCGCGGTGGCGCATCCGTCCTCTGCCGAGACGCCACGGACCTGGGGGTTCGCCATGCCCGCTCCGCGCCTGAGTCGTACTCCCTTGCCGGGCATCGGGGTCCGCTACGACCTCACCACGCGCGAACACCGCCGGCTGTCGGTGATCGCCCATCGCGACGGCGCCCGGACGCTTAACGCCCACAGTGGGGATGATCCCGACGAGTGCGCGCTCTCGGTGAAACTGACGGGCCGCGAGACAGAGGCGCTGATCGACGCGCTGATGCCGTCCCATCACAGCCCCAACCTGCTGTCCACGACCGACCTCGGACTGGTGGCGGAGCGAATAGAGCTCTCCTCGGCGTCACACTGGAACGGGCGAGTGCTGGGTGAGACCAGGATGCGCACGGAGACGGGCGCCTCGATCGTCGCCGTTCTGCGCCGCTCGGGCGCGATACCGTCGCCCGCCCCGGACTTCCGTCTGTCGGGTGGGGACACGTTGATCGTCATCGGCACCCGCGAGGGCGTCGAGGCCGCCGCCGCCATCCTGGACCGGGGGTGACCGGATGCACTCCACGGCTGTCTTTCCTGATCGAGTCAGGCGTGATCATCCTCGGCCTGGGGCTGCTGGGGCGTTTCGTCGGCCGTTGCCAGTGCTCCCCGATCCCCCTCTACCTCCTGGCCGGCCTCGCCTTCGGCAAGGGCGGGCCGCTCCCGCTGGGCACAGCGAGGAGTTCGTCGCGATCGGCGCCGAGATCGGCGTCATCCTGCTCCTGCTGACGCTGGGACGGCGAGCAGCGGCCACGGGAATACCCGGGTGCGGGACTCACCCCCTGGGGTACTCCTGCCAACCACGGCAAGGCCCTCGCCCTGAGTGTCACGGCCCTGCTCCAGGACGGCGTCCATCCTGACGAGCAAGCGGCCTGCTGATGACGACAGTTCGCACGGGTCGATCCGGCCATCGAGCCCCAAGCTCCAAGCTCCAAGCTCCAAGCTCCAAGCTCCAAGGGAATTTACACCCTGTTATCCACTTTACAGAGATCGCCCCTTATCTCCTACGCTAGAATCCTTTACCGAGCCATTACGCTCTGTTGAGCGCATGGGCGCTCATCTTTGCGGACTGTCGTTGGCGGTCATGAGTGTCGGTCGAACGGGGGGAATGACGTGCGGCGACGTTTCAACGCCTTGGGCCTGCCCCACGCCCACCCTGGATACGGCTACTCCTCGTCCCGTGCCCTCCGGACAGTCCGTATCGACAACGCGCCTCGCGGCAGCGTTCCTGATACCGACCGCAGCGGCTCCGGCGGCCAGCACCTCTGACGCATCCGCATTACGAGTGCGCACATCTCCAGGACCCCGTACCTGACGCTCCGTGCGCCTTGAGGTCCGCACGAAGGTCACCGGGTTTCGCCGTGCACCGCTGAGAGCACGCCGGCAACTCCCCTCGGGCCGACACACCGGGCCCCACACCCAGCGAGTCCGGCACGGACCGTCGAACCGTCACCAGCACATCCATCACGCTTCCGTACTGGAGCACGCCATGGAGCTCACCGCTCATGTCAGCAAGACCGCCCTGCCCGGGGGCGGCAACCGCTGCGACCTCACCACCGAAGTCGGCCGCCACCTCTCCGTCGAGGCCCGTCAGGACGGCCGACGCATCCTCGCGTTCCATGTCCCTGATGACGACGACACCTGCCGGGACTTCGCTCCCCTCACCCCGCACGAGGCGACCGCACTGGCGCAGCTGCTCACCCCCGACCCCGTCGTCCACCTGCACCGGCACATCGAGATCGACCTGGTCACCGAGCACATCGCCGTCACCAAGGGGTCGCCGTACGCCGGGCGCTCGCTCGGCTCCACCCAGGCGCGCACGCGCACCGGGGCATCCATCGTCGCCGTCCTGCGCCACGCCGCGGCGTTCCCCTCGCCCGCACCCGACTTCCGCTTCGCGACGGGCGACACCGTCGTCGTCGGCACCCGCGAACGCGTGGACGCCGTCGCCGCACTCATCACCGGAGGATAGAGGCCCGTGCACAACACCACAGTCATGCTCATCGAGCTCGGAGCGATCATCCTCGGCCTGGGACTCCTCGGACGACTCGCGGGACGCGTGGGCTTCTCCCCCATACCCCTCTACCTGCTCGCCGGACTCGCCTTCGGCCACGGCGGCGTACTCCCGCTCACCGCGAGCGAGGAGTTCACCGCCACCGGCGCCGAGATCGGTGTCATCCTCCTCCTGTTGCTGCTCGGCCTGGAGTACAGCGCCTCCGAGCTCGTCGCCAACCTGAAGACCCAATACCCCTCCGGCGCAGTCGACTTCGTCCTCAACGCCGCGCCGGGCGCGGCCGCCGCACTCCTCCTGGGCTGGGGACCCGTCGCGGCCGTCGCCCTGGCCGGCGTCACCTGGATCTCCTCCTCCGGCGTCATCGCCAAGGTCCTCGGCGACTTCGGCCGCCTTGGCAACCGCGAAACCCCGGTCGTCCTCGGCGTCCTGGTCATCGAAGACCTGGCCATGGCCCTCTACCTGCCCATCCTCACCGCTCTGCTCGCAGGCGTGAGCCTCGCGGGCGGCGCCCTCACCCTGCTGATCTCGCTCGCCACCGTCGGCGCCGTCCTCTACCTCGCCCTCCGCCACGGACGGGTGATCAGCCGCGCCGTCTCTTCCGACAACGCCGAGATGCTCCTTCTCGTCGTCCTCGGCCTCACGCTCCTCGTCGCCGGAATCGCCCAGGAACTCCAAGTCTCCGCCGCCGTCGGCGCCTTCCTCGTCGGCATCGCCCTGTCCGGCGAGGTCGCCGAAGGCGCCAGCACCCTGCTCACCCCGCTCCGCGACCTGTTCGCCGCCGTCTTCTTCGTCTTCTTCGGCCTGTCCACCGACCCCGCCGACATCCCGCCCGTCCTCGTCCCCGCCCTGATCCTCGCCGTCGTCACCGCCCTGACCAAGATCGCCACCGGCTGGTACGCGGCACGCCGCGCCGGCATCAAGACCGCGGGCCGCTGGCGCGCCGGAGGCACCCTCGTCGCCCGCGGAGAGTTCTCCATCGTCATCGCCGGCCTCGCCGTCGGCGTCGAGCCCCGCATCGGCCCACTCGCCACCGCCTACGTCCTGATCCTCGTCATCCTCGGCCCGCTCGCCGCCCGCTGGACCGAACCCCTCGCCCGCCGTCTCACCCGCCACCGCCCCACGCCCCTGGCGCAGGTCTCCATGCCCGCGGCGGAGCGTATCGACCCGGCGCGCACGGGCAGTTGATCAAGCCGGGCGGGCGGGCGCGGCATACCGCATCGGAAGCACTCCGGCGCAGCCGACTCGCAAGCACACGACCACGAAGCGAATCGTCACTTCATCAAGAATCAGGGAGAAGCCGACCGGTGCATGAGACAACGTCGACGAAGTTCTTGGACGGATACGGCCAGATCATCGCCGAGGCGTCGACGACCGGCCGCCGCCTTACGCGCGCCGAGCTGGAATCACGCCGTGCGCTGGGCGCACAGGCAGCCGAAGCCGGGCATGGCTGGCGCGCCCTGGTCCGCAGCCATCTCGCGGCCAGCCGCGTCGGCCGACCCGCGTCCACCGACCTGGACAGTGTGCTGATCGCCGTCGAGCAGGCCATCGACGCCTTCGCCGAAGGGTACGAGCACGCGCAGCGGCTCGTCGTACGGAGAGAGGAGGCAGCACGGCGCGAGTTCATCGACGACCTCCTCCATGGCCGCGGAGATTCGGGGTATCTCTCCGCTCGCTCGGAGCGCTTCGGTTTGCGTCTGTCCCGCACGCATGCGGTCGCGGTCGCCGAAGGGCCCGCGAAGTACAACGAAACGGACCCCGTGCCCAGGGAGGTGGAGGCCGGCCTGTTCGCCCGGTTCGAAAGCCGCCGCATCCTGTTCACCACCAAGGACGGCCGCATGGTGTGCATCACTCCGGCCGACCAGGACGACGTACTCGTCCACTTCGCCAAGCGAGCGCACGCGGCGACCGACGGCGGCCAAGTCGCGATCGGGCGGCCCCGCCCGGGGGCGGGCGGCATCGGCCACAGCTACGAAGAGGCCCTCAACGCACTCGACGTCGCCCGCCGCATGGGCATCGAGGAGCCACTTCTGCGCGCCGCAGACCTGTTGGTCTTCCCCGTCCTGGCCCGCGACCGGCAGGCGTTGGTGGACCTGGTGGACAGTACGCTGGGCCCCCTGGAGCAGGCACGCGGCGGCCCGCACCCCCTCATCCGCACCCTCATCGCCTATTTCGACGCCGGCTGCGTCGCCACCGAAGCCGCGCGACGGCTGTCGTTGAGCGTACGAGCCCTCACCTACCGTCTGGAACGCATCCAGACCCTCACCGACCTCAACCCGAACGACCCCATGCACCGCTACACGCTCCACACCGCGGTCATCGGTGCACGGCTGCTCGACTGGCCGACCAGACGGACCTGACTCCGGCCAGCGACTTCGTACATCGGCTGCAGTCGGCCGGCGGGAGGCGCGCACGAGAGCGGCATCAAGAGCGCGTAGGGCTTGCCGGAGACCGGCAGTGAAGTTCTGTACGAGGCGATGCGACGATGCCGAAGACGGCGGAAGCGGTCCAGCAGCCGAAGGAGCGGGGACATGGTCCGGTTCTCGGTCTCGGCATCGGGGGTCTGGTGCTGCTGGTCCTGTCCCTGGTCTTGGACGGGGTGCTGGAGGGGGTCCTCGACGGTATCGGCGGGGGGCTCGACGGGTTTCTGTCGTTGCCGGTGATCGCCGGGTTCCTGTCGATGCTGGGCTTCACCGGCAACGATCGCACTCGGCGCCACCGGCCTGGGGGTGGGGGCCGCCACTGGTGCGGGCGTGGCCACGGGGGTTGGCGCCGCCTGGCTGACCTGGAGGTTCAGCCGGGCGCCCGCCGCCCCGACCTCGCCAACCCCGACTCCGGTGGCGAACACCCCCAACTGCTGTGGGACCTCCACCCCGGCTACGTCCTTCGCTCCCAGGACCGCGTCGTCATCGCAGCAACCCGCCAGGGCCTCGCCGAACTCCTCAGAACGGCACCATCCCACCGCCCCACCCAGCGGTGACTCCAAGCCGGAGACTGCTTCCGCCCGCTCCGAGGGCAGCTTCCTCCTCGACACAGCGAATGACGTGCAGCGGCTTTCGGCTCGGCGGAAGAGTGTCAGGCCAGGCAACAGGACATCGCAAGCCGCGGACTTCAGCAGCAAGAACGGTTCCGACTCCGCGACAGGTGACGCAATACGACGAGACACTGCATGGGCGAAGGCTCATGGCCGCTTCGGGCAGCGTTCCATCTGACAGCTTTCAGCCTGCTGGGGCAGCGGTGGTCGCTTACGGTTCGATGAGGCCGACGCGGATGGCGTAGCGGGTGAGTTCCAGGCGGTCACGCAGGCCGAGCTTCTGGAGCAGGTTGGCACGGTGGCGCTCGACGGTCTTGGCGCTGATGACGAGGAGGTCGCCGATCTCTTTGGAGGTGTGGCCCTCGGCGACGAGTTTGAGGATCTCCTCCTCGCGTTCGGTGATGGGGCGGGCGGGCAGGGGGGCGCCACTGCGGGCTCGATCGAGGTAGGTGCGGATGAGAGTGGTCTCGGCGCCGGGGTAGATGAAGGGTTCGTCACGTAGGGCGGCGCGGCAGGCTTCGACGAGGTCGCGGTCGGCGACGGACTTCAGGACGTATCCGGAGGCGCCGGCTCTGAGCGCTTCGAAGAAGTACTGCTCGTTGTCGTACATCGTCAGCATCAGGGTGCGTAGGTCGGGGCGGATGCGGGCGAGTTCGCGGGCGGCTTGGAGGCCGGTCTGACGGGGCATGGCGATGTCGAGGATGGCCAGGTCGATGTCCTGGTCGCGGGTTTGGGCGACGGCTTCGGCTCCGTCGGCTGCCTCGGCGACGACGATGAGGTCCGGTTCGGCGTCGAGGATGAGGCGTACGCCGCGGCGGACCAGGGCGTGGTCGTCGGCGAGCAGGATGCGGGCCGGTTCGGTCATCGGGTGTTCTCCCCGGGGTGGTGTTCAGCGCTGGCGCCTGTGACGTTCAGACGGACTTGGGTGCCGCCGCTGGGGCCGGCGCCGATATGGAGCTCCGCGCCGATGAGCAGCGCGCGTTCGCGCATGCCGCGGATGCCTGCTCCTTCGGGCGCCGATCGGAGTCCCTGGCCGGTGTCGTGGACCAGCAGGCCCACTCCGCCGCCGGGCAGCGCGCGCAGGTGTAGTTCGGCCGCGCGTGCGCCGGAGTGGCGGGCGGTGTTGGTCAGCGCCTCTTGGGCGATGCGGTAGAAGACAAGTTCTGTTGCTGGTTCCAGCAGCGGCAGGCCGGGGGTGATGTGTGTGTTCACACTCAGGCGAGAGGTGGTGAACTCGGCGGCCAGGGCGCGCAGGGCGCTGTGAAGGCCGAGTTCCTCCAGCACGCCGGGGCGCAGGCGGCGGGCGATGCGGCGGATCTCGTCCAAGCTCGCACGGGTCGTTTCCTGGGCCTGGTGGAGGTCCTCGCGTACGGGGGCAGGGGCGTGGTCGGCCGCGTGTTTGATCTGGAGGAGTACGGCGGTGAGGGTCTGGCCGACCTCGTCGTGGAGTTCCTGGGCGATGCGCCGGCGTTCGGCTTCCTGCGCGGACAGGACCCTGCCGGAGCTCGCGGCTCGTTCGGCTTCGAGACGGCCGAGCATGGCGTTGAACGATTTCGTCAGTTCGGCGATCTCGCCGGTGCCGGTGACCGTGGTGCGGTGGCCGGGCTGGAGGAGGTCTGCCGTGGCCATGGCGCGGGTCAGGCGCTGGAGCGGTGCGAGTCCGATCCGCAGCAGGGCGGCGTTGGCGATCAGCATCGCCACCAGTCCGGCGATCAGGACCAGGGCCTCGCCGAGCAGCACGGGGGTGGAGACGGTGACGGGGCCGAGGAGCAGGAGGACGGCCGTGACGAGGACGGCGGCGTTGAGGAGGAAGATCCGCCAGTACAGCGACATGGTCCCGTGCCTTTCTCGGTGGGCTCCCACCTTCACTGTCGCCGCGTTGCGTCCCGACGTCATCTGGGCGCTGACCTGCGGTGGACCTATTGCCCCGTCTCAGCCTGGCTGGTTGTGGCACCCCTTGTCCATCCGTGGCGACACCCATATCCCGGCCCTGTTCGCACCTGGCAACATGAACTCTCGCCGCGCCGGATCACCTGCCCGATCCCGCCGCGCTTGGCACCACCATCGCAAAGATCGAACAGAGGGGGACGGGCTGTGCCTGCTCCACGGATGAGCACCACACCACTGCCGGGGATCGGCGTGCAGTACGACCTCACCACGCGCGAGCACCGGCATCTGTCGGTGATCGCCCACCGGGACGGAACCCGCACCGTCAACGTCTACCGGGCCGACGATCCCGACGCCTGCGCGCAATCCTTGCACCTGACCAGCGGCGAGACGGCTGCGCTGATCGACGCGCTGATGCCGGCGCACCACAGCCCGAACCTGCTGTCCACCACCAGCCTGGGGTTGGTTGCCGAGCGCATCGAGCTGTCCGCGCACTCGTACTGGAACGGCCGGGTGCTGGGCGAGACGCGGATGCGGACCGAGACCGGCGCGTCGATCGTGGCCGTGCTGCGGCGGGCGGAGGCGATCCCCTCTCCCACGCCCGAGTTCCGGCTTGCCGGCGGGGACAGGCTGATCGTGATCGGCACCCGCGAGGGCGTCGACGCTGCGGCCGCAATACTGGGACGGGAGTGAAGCCCTGTGCACTCCGCAGTGTTCCTGATCGAGTTCGGCGCGATCATCCTCGGCCTTGGCCTGCTCGGCCGGGTGGCGGGCAGGCTCAAGTTCTCGCCCATACCCCTGTACCTGCTGGCCGGCCTCGCCTTCGGTGAGGGCGGGGTACTTCCCCTGCCCGCCAGTGAGGAGTTCGTCGCGATCGGCGCCGAGATCGGCGTCATCCTCCTCCTGCTGATGCTCGGCCTGGAGTACACCGCCAGCGACCTGGTCTCCAACCTCAAGACCCAGTACCCCGCGGGTCTGGTCGACTTCACCCTGAACGCCGTGCCCGGCGCCGTCGCCGCGCTGCTGATGGGCTGGGGGCCGGTCGCCGCGGTCGTGCTCGCCGGAGTCACCTGGATCTCCTCCTCCGGCGTCATCGCCAAGGTGATGGGCGACCTGGGCCGCCTGGGCAACCGCGAGACGCCGGTGATCCTCAGCGTCCTGGTCCTCGAGGACCTTGCCATGGCTGTCTACCTGCCCATCATCACCGCCCTGCTGGCCGGCGTGAGTCTGGCGGCCGGCAGCGCCACCCTGGCCATCGCCCTCGGCGTCGCCGGGGCCGTCCTGTTCGTCGCCGTACGCTACGGACGATTGATCTCCCGCTTCGTCTCCAGCGACGACCCCGAGAAGCTCCTTCTCGTGGTCCTCGGCCTGACCTTGCTGGTGGCAGGCATCGCGCAGCAGCTCCAAGTCTCCGCCGCCGTCGGCGCCTTCCTGGTCGGAATCGCCCTGTCCGGCGAGGTCGCCGAGGGCACCCACACGCTGCTGAGCCCCCTGCGGGACCTGTTCGCCGCGGTGTTCTTCGTGTTCTTCGGCCTGCACACCGACCCGGCCAGCATTCCGCCGGTCCTGCTGCCCGCACTCGCGCTGGCTGTCGTCACCGCCCTCACGAAGATCGCCACCGGCTACTGGGCCGCGAAGCGCGCCGGCGTCGGCGTCAAGGGCCGCTGGCGCGCCGGCGGAACCCTGGTCGCCCGCGGCGAGTTCTCCATCGTCATCGCCGGTCTCGCCGTCACCGCCGGCATCGAACCGGCGCTGGGACCGCTGGCCACCGCGTACGTCCTCATCCTGGTCGTGATCGGGCCCCTGACCGCCCGCTACACCGAACCCTTGGCCGCCTGGATCAGCAAGCGCCGCGGCCCTGACGGGCCGCACCCGGCCGCGATGCCCGCCTCGGCGGAGGCACGGGAGGCCGTACCGGACCAGGACCGGGCCGGCCACGCGTGAGCGAGGACGCCTGGGCGGCGCTCACCTGCACGCACACCGGCCGTATCGCTGTCCGCCGCCGCAGGCGCTGACCGCTCAGCGCCCGCCGCTCGGGGGCGGTGGTTCGAGGCGTCCGTGTTCGCCGAGCCAGCGGGCGAGTTTGCCGCGCCGTCCGATGGCACGCAGCCGCTGTTCTGCCGCTTCCCTGACGCCAGGTGTGGTGACCAGGAGCAGCTCATCACCCCTGTGCAGGACAGTCTCCGGACTGGGAACGAGTGTGATGCCGTCGCGGACGATGAGGGTGATCACGGTCGGTGTCGGTAGTCGGAGCTCGGCGACGGTGACGCCGTGGAGTCGTGATCCGGGCGGGATGGCGACGGTGAGGAGGTCGGCGTCCAGGATGTCCAGGGGCGCGGCTTCGACCTGGATCTCGCGCAGCGCACCTGGGCGGGTCAGCCCCAGTCTGCGGGCCACCGCAGGCAGGGTGGGGCCCTGGATCAGGGTGAAGACCACGACGAGGACGAAGACGATGTTGAGCAGGTGCCGGGCGCCGTCGACGGCCGCGACGATGGGGAAGGTCGCGAGCACGATGGGGACAGCGCCGCGCAGACCCGCCCAGGAGATGAACACCTGCTCCCGCAACGGGACGCGGAAGAAAACCATGGAGGCGACGACCGATACCGGCCGGGCGACGAGCAGGAGGACGAGACCCACGGCGAGGGCGGGCAGGACGGCGGAGGGCAGTTCGCTGGGGTCGACGAGCAGGCCCAGCATGACGAACAGGCCGATCTGGGCGAGCCAGCCGGTGCCCTCGGCGAACGAGCGGGTCGCGGCCCGGTGCGGAAGGCTGGAGTTGCCCAGGACCAGGCCGGCCAGGTAGGCGGCGATGATGCCGCTGGCGTTCGCGGCGCCGCCCGCGGCGAAGGCGATGATGCCGAAGCCGACAGTGGCCAGCGGGTAGAGGCCGGTGGCAGGCAGAGCGACATGCCGCAGGGCGGCGACCCCGATCCGGCCGATCAGCAGACCCAGCACACCGCCGACAACCAGCTGGTAGATCACGTTCCCGGCGATGTACGCCGGCTCGGGCAGGTCGGCGGCCGCGGTGGAGAACACCAGCACCAGGATGATGGTCGGGGCGTCGTTGAACCCGGATTCCGCCTCCAGCAGCCCGGTGACCTTCTGAGGCAGCGGCAGAGCGCGCAGGACGGCGAAGACGGCGGCGGCGTCGGTGGAGGAGACGATCGCGCCGAGCAGGAGCGCCAAGTGCCAGTCCATGCCCAGGAGGAAGTGCGCTCCGGCGCCCGTGACGGTGACCGAGAGGGCGACGCCGACGGTGGCCAGGACTCCGGCCGGAGCCAACAGGCGTCGCACATCGGCCCACTGGGTGGTCAACCCTCCTTCGACGAGAATGATCGCCAGGCCGGCGGTGCCCAGAGACTGCGCGAGCTGCGCGTCGTCGAACTCGATGCCGATGACGTCCTCACCGGCAAGGACTCCGACCGCGAGGAAGAACAGCAGGCTCGGCAGCCCGATCCGGTGGGCAGCACGGGCGGCGGCGATGCTGACCATGAGGACGCTGCCCCCGACCAGCAGGACCAGGTACAGCTGCTGCAGCGTCACTGTCGCTCCCGGCGTACGGGCCCGTACCGGGTCATGACCTGGGCGGCCGGATACGGCGCCCCCGGGCGGACTGGAAGAGGTTCACCGCCATCGCGGTCATGACCAGCCCGGCCGCGAGCAGCAGTCCCTGGGGCAGGACAACACCGGCGACCACAGCCGCAAGCGCGACAGCCGATGCGAGCCAAGCGCCGCCCAGCCGGTACTCACGGGGCCGCCGCCGACGGCGCTCGCCCAGCCCGCGGGCGGAACGCGGATCGTCGCGCCGAAGCCTGGCTTCGAGGTCGGCGATCCTGTCGTCGTCCGGATCCGACATGGCTTCACCTCCTTCATGGTCGTCGGCTCAGGCGAGCGCGAAGTAGCGCAGCCACACGTACAGGCCGGCGACAGCAGTGGTGACGGCGGTGACGATCAGCCCGTACCGGCTGAACTGCCAGAACGAGATGTGATGGCCCGCGCGGTCGGCGATGCCGACAACGACGACGTTGGCGGAGGAAGCGATGATCGTGGCGTTGCCGGCCAGGTCGGCCCCCAGTGCGAAGGACCACCACAGCACCACGGCGTGCTCGAGGCCGCCGGATGCGGTGACGATCTCGGAGACGACCGGGCTGACCGAGGCGACGAAGGGAATGTTGTCGATCACGGCCGAGGGCACCACCGAGCCGAACAGCAGCGCCATCGACGCCCCGAACAGCTGCCCCTCGGTCGCCCGGGCAGCGGCCTGCCCGAGGTCGGTGATGATCCCTGTCTGCACCATGGCGCCGACCATGACGAAAAGCCCGGCGAAGAACGCCAGCGTCTCCCACTCCACATCGCGCGCGACTTCTCTGGCGTTGAGCCGGGATACAGCCAGAAGCACCAGGCCCCCGCTTATGGCCACCACCGAGGGCTCAAGGTGCAGACTGGTGTGCAGGACGAAACAGACCATCACGATCACGACGACCACGCCGCTGACGGCAAGCAGCCGCCCGTCCTTGATCGCGTCCCGCTCACGCATCTCCATCACCTGCGCCGCCCGCTCGGCGTCGTACACAAAGGCGGAACGGAACATCCACCGGGCCATCGCGGCGAACACGATGACCAGCAGCGCGGCGATCGGTGCCATGTGCAGCAGGAAGTCGTTGAAGGACAGCCCGGCTCGCGAGCCGATCATGATATTGGGCGGGTCACCGATCAGCGTGGCTGCGCCGCCGATGTTGCATGCCATCACCTCGGCGATCAGGTACGGCACAGCGGGCAGGCCGAGCCGTCGGCACACCACGATCGTCACGGGCGCGATCAGCAGGACAGTGGTGACGTTGTCCAGCCAGGCAGACAGGAACGCGGTCGCGAGGATCAGCAGGACCATCAGCCGATACGGTCGCCCGCGGGCTCGCTTCGCAGCCCAGATCGCTACGTACTCAAAGATGCCGGTCCGTTTGAGGACGGCGACGATCAGCATCATGCCGAGCAGCAAGAAGATGACATCCCAGTCGATCCCTGCCCGCTTGGAGAAGAACGCATGCTCGGGGCTGGTCGCCCCGAGCAGCAGCATGACCACCGCGCCCCCGAGCGCCGCAGCCACCCGGTGGACCCACTCGGTCGCGATCAGCACATAGACGGCAGCGAAGACCGCCAAGGCCAACCACGTCGTCACACTCACGGCGGCACCACGTCGAAGTCAGGGTGGACCGAAACGGGATGCCCTCCGTATGTGAAGGGACACAAAGGGGTCATCGGCGCGGACTCCGTTCGTGCCGTGGCCACGAACACACAGGCTGCCCCGGCCTTGCGCGCCGCTACGATGCAGCGCCGCGAGAGGCATCAAGAGTGCTCCTCCACCTCACCATCACCCGTCGCACCAGCCCCGTGCATCGGGGTCGACACCCATATTTTGCCCTGCGACCACAGAGGCTCGGCGACGCGCCAGCGGCCGTGGCGGTCCCGACGGCCCTCACCGCCGCGCTGCTGAAGGTGATCCCGCTCGTCGGTGTCCGGCCCGTCCGACGGCTGGTCCGACCGTGTGCTGTCCGGGGAGGAAGTTCCCCGCTCGCGAGCACAACTGCTGTACGTGGCCTGCGAGATGGGCCAAAAGCCTCAGTTCGCTCGCGCTGGGCACGACCATGCTGATGACCTGAACATCGAGACCGTTCCACCGCGCCCGGCGTCAGCAGCCAGGGCGGGAGGGAGGGAGCCACTGCGCGGGCCTCATTGCCCGGGAGATGCCTGGATGAGGAGGAGTGCGATGTCGTCATGGCGGGGCGCCGATGCCGTGGCGTATTCGACGAGCGTGTCCGCGACATCGTCCATCGTCCGGCCTCCCGCCTGTACGAGCTGGCGGGCGAGGTCGGCTGTGGTGTCGTCGATGTCGAGGCCGGGGATTTCGACGAGACCGTCGGTGTACAGGACGAGCACCGTGCCGGGAGGCAGGGGAATCTCGGTGGTCGGATAGCCGGCTTCGGCGTCGATGCCCATCAACAGACCAGGGGTCACGTGGAGGACTTCGGTGCGTCCATCGGGGTGCCGCAGGATCGGCGGGGGGTGTCCGGCGCTGGCGAGTTGCGCGCGGTGTCGCGCGAGGTCGATGTGGGCGATCAGGCAGCTGGTGAACAGTCCCGGGTCGAGGTCGACCAGGAGGCGGTTGGTGCGGGCGAGGACCTTGCCGGGGGGTGTGCCGGCGGTGGCGTGGGCGTGGACGGCGGTGCGGACCTGTCCCATGAGGGCGGCCGCGGTGATGCTGTGGCCCTGTACGTCGCCGATTGCGACGGCGACGGTGGTGTCGTCGCGGCGGATGAGGTCGTAGAAGTCTCCACCGATGTCCATGCCGCGGCCGGCGGGGAGGTAGCGGGCGGCCACGTCCAGGCCCGGGATGCGGGGAAGCGTGTGCGGGAGCAGGACTGATTGCAGGGTGTGGGCGAGCTCGTGCTTGGTGTCGTAGAGGCGGGCCCGGTCCAGTGCCTGCGAGATGAGCCCTGCCAGTGAGGTCAGCACGGCGCGTTCTGCCGGGGTGAAGGGGTGGGGCTGGTCGTAGGCGAGGACGAGGGAGCCGACGACACGGTCGGAAGCGATCAGAGGCAGAAAGGCCCAGGAGGCCATGTTGTCCAGATGGACGGCTGAGGGGTACTCGCGCTGCAGGTCCGCGAAGTCGGCGAAGAAGCTGGGCACACCGGTGCTCAGGACTCGTGCCGTCGGCGTGGGTGAGGTCAGCGGCTGGGCGTCGAAGCGGTCCATGAGCTCGGCGGTGTATCCGCGGTAGCCGATGATGCGGAGTCGGCCTTCTTCCGCTGTCAGCAGGGCCAGGGCCTTCGGGCCGAAGGCGGGCACGATCTGGTCCGCGACGAGGTCGACGACCTCGTTCACCCCGACAGCTTCCGTGAGGGCGGCGGCCAGGTGCATCAGATGGTAGAGAGACGTCGCGCCGGCCAGCTCGGCGGAGGGCGGGGGTTGCCCACGTGACACGTGCGGCGTCTTGGGGGCTGTGGCGGGGGTGATGTGGACGCTGATTCCGGAGGCGTCGGGGTAGAGCTGGAACGAGAGCCACGTATTCGGTGGACGAAGCGCGGTGAAGGACGTCGGCTGGCGGCTGACCACCGCCGCCCGGTAGTGCTCTTCGAAGACGGGCTCCCGCATCCACGGCAGCACCTCCCAGGGCCGGGCACCCCGAAGGACCGCGGCGTCGGCCCCGACGAGGTCGGTCGCGGCGGAATTGATGAACGTGATGCGGCCGTCCAGGTCCATGGCGCAGCAGCCCACCGGCAGGCGCTCGGCGAAGTTGACCACGGCCAGCGCATCGTCCTGTTCGGGGGCGGGGGAACTGGGTGGGGGCAGCACCCGGGGCTTTTCCACCGCCAGCGCCAGCTGCCCGCTGTCGGCGATCCGCTGCAGCAGGTCACCGGCGGTGCGGCAGAAACCGTCGATCGCATGGCGTTCGGCGGGGCTCAGTTCGGGCGGGCGCCAGATGGGCCAGAGCAACACGAGGCCGCCCGACACGGGGGTGCCGTTCGTGATCGGAGCGGCGGCGAGGATGAAGTCGTAGGGAAGCACGAGGCCGAGCCTCGGATAGCGCCGCGCGATCTCCTCCCGGCCGCTCAACCACACGAGACGCCCCTCTCGTATGGCATCCGCGACCGGGATCGGTGTGCCGAGGTCGATCCGCGCCCATGGAGCGGTGATCTGCTCGGGGGCTCCCGACACCACCGCCAGGTACAGAATGCGCTCACCTGGCGGAAGCAGATACACAAGGGCCACGGAAGCCTCGGTGGCACGGACCACGTCGGCCACGGCAGCATCGAGCTGCTCCAGGGTGAGTCCTGCGGCGGAGGCGGACGGGGGCTGCATTCGCTCAGCGCCCTTCGGTAGCAGTCGGCGAGGACCGCGCGCGACCGGAGCGGCTGCGGGCAGTCTCCGCCCTGATGCCCAGGCCCGCACCGATCTGCGCCGAGCTGGCACCGGCCTCCCGGTCAGCCATCACCGCCGAGCGCACCAGCTGCCCCGCCAGGCACGGCAGGGATGCCACAGTGGGGCTGGCGCAACGGACGAGGGCGGGCCCAGGTGTGTGCTGCGCCTGCCGCTGAAGGGTCTGAAGGTGCAGCATCAGGTCCATACCGGCTACCACCATCATCTGGCGCGCTGCGTCGGCCTCCCGCCATTCGCGCCGTGCACGCCAGGGCGTCTGATGGTGTGCTGCCCGGCGATACCTCCGGCCGACCGCCCGCGCACGCTCCGGCATGCGAGCGCCGCACCGATCACACCGGCCGTCTCCCATATGTCGACCGTATGCCCGCTATACGGTGACGGCACTCCGGATCGTGTCAGGCTCCGAGCGCGGTGAAGCCGCCGACGACGGCTCCGTAGACGATGTGGGCGAGGGCGGTGACCACGGGGGTGCTCGGTCCGTAGTTGAGCATGAGGAAGCCGGGTGGTTCCAGGAGTGCCACTTCGGGGGGCTGGTGAGCGGGCTGCCCATCCGGGGATGGACGAGCGGCAGGAGGACGCTGAGCAGCGCGGTGGCAGCGAAGAGGCCGTGCGCGAGTCCGAAGAGGGGGCCCAGTCACCAGCCGGATCGGCCGATCGCGAGGAATGCTGCGTAGTACATGAACGCGAAGATCTCGCCGTTGAGGAAGTGCATCAGGTAGCCGACGGCCTTGGCGTGTGTGCGGCGTTGCTGACTTTCTCCGAGATCCCCATTGGGAGCCGGTTTCGGGACCGGGCGTATCGGCAGGCCATCGACGGACCGCAGCAAGCCGGCACAGGACTGCGTCCGCAGGGCCACGAGGGTGACCGGCGTCAGGCGCTGGGCGTGGCGCGCAGCGCGTCGGCCATCGGTCGGGGGCTCGGCCGGCACGGCCGACTCGGCGTCGTTGGTCGACTCGGACTCGTCGATGTCGTCGCTGCACGCCTCGGTCAGCGCGCCCGGCCGGTTTCTCCGTGACGGTGGTGACGCTGGCCCGGCTCGTGGAGCGGGCGTCCACCACGCCTCGGCACGTCCCCCCATGGTCACCGGCCGCCGCCCGCTGACCCCGTCTGGTAGATGTCGGGGATGCCGTCGGCATCCTCGTCGCGCTCTTCCTCTTCCCACAGGCGCCGGTAGACGCGGTTGCGGCGGCGCAGCAGTACGGCGGCGAGTACCGCCGCCGTGAAGGAGCCGACCAGGACCGCGGCCTTGATGTGCTCGGCATCGGCGGCGTTCGGGAAGGCCAGCTCGCCGATGAGGAGGGCGACGGTGAATCCGATGCCGGCCAGCGTGGCGAGGCCGAAGACGTCGCCCCAGGCGAGGTCCGGGTTGAGTACCGCCTTGGTGAAGCGGGCGGCCAGGTAGGTGCCGAGGAAGATGCCGAGGATCTTGCCGGCGACGAGGCCGATGACGACGCCGAGCGGCTCGGGGTCGGTGAAGACGTGGCCGAGGGCCCTGCCGGAGACGGCGACACCGGCTGCGAACAGTGCGAACAGGGGGACGGCCACACCGGCGGAGACAGGGTGGACGAGGTGCGCGACCCGGGCGCCCGGGGACGCCCTCTCCCCCTTGTCGCGGGTGGCGCGCAGGATCAGACCCATGGCGACGCCGGCAACGGTGGCATGGACCCCGGAGTTGTACATCAGCGCCCAAGTCGTGATGCCCAACGGCACGTACCACCACCAGCCGCGCACCCGGGAGCGCTGGAGCGCGTAGAAGAGGACGAGCCCGGCGAACGCACCGGCCAGCGCCCAGAAGTTCAGGTCGGAGGTGAAGAAGATCGCGATGATCAGGATGGCGCCGAGGTCGTCGACGACGGCGAGCGTGAGCAGGAACGCCCGGAGCGCGGCGGGCAGATGGGTGCTGATGACGGCGAGGACCGCGAGCGCGAAGGCGATGTCCGTGGCCATCGGGACGGCCCAGCCGTCGAGGCTTCCGCCGCCGGCCGTGGCGGTGATCGCGTAGAGGGCGGCGGGTACGGCCATGCCGCAGAGGGCGGCGACAACCGGCAGGGCCGCCGTGGCCGGGGTGCGCAACTCCCCGACGACGAGCTCGCGTTTCAGCTCGATCCCGGCGACGAGGAAGAACAGGGCGAGGAGTCCGTCGGCGGTCCAGTGCCCGACCGAGAGGTCGAGCCCGAGGGCGGGGATGCCGAAGTGGAAGTCGCGGATGTCGGTGTACGCCGCGCTCCACGGACTGTTGGCCCAGACGAGGGCGACGACGGCCGCCGTGAGGAGGACCAGGCCACCGACCGTTTCCGTCCGCAGTGCCTCGGTGACGGCCTGGCGCTCGGGCCAGGGCAGAAGTCCGAGCACCGTCCGGCGCGGGCGTGTCTGCGTCATGAGGGGTGGCCTCCGGGGCGTGTCGGCTGATGGGCACACAAGCCCTCGGACGCCGACCAGACTTCCCGGCACACCAGCGTCATCCCTTGACGCGTTGCTTACACCCTATCGGGTGTCCGGGAGCCTCACCAGGCGTCTCTCACCTGCTGGAACGAGGTGAGCGGGCCCCGTATCCACCAAGGCGCGAGGTGGACACGGGCCCTCTCCCAGGGAGCCGGGCCGCCGGGGGGCCAGACGGTGGTCCTCACCGGCTCCTGGTCGGGGTCCTCGTCCGTGTCGAGTCCGGCGTCTCGCTGCGGACGAAGGTGAGGAAGGAGTTCAGCTCGTACTTCACGACCGGCGGAGGAGGTGGGTGGTGTCGAGCGGTGTTGAGTTGATTGCCGGTCGGCACCACTGTCCTGATGCAGGCAGAACCGTGCTGGGCAGAGCCCACTGGGAGATGTCTGCACGTGGCAGCACCCCTCCCATGACATCACGTAGGGCGTAAGAGATGTTGCGGTCGGTGATCAGTGAACGGAGGCTGAGGTGGATGCACCGGATCCCAGCGAGCGCGGACGGAACCGCGCAGGTCGCGGTGCGCGAGGAGAGCGTGCGATGCGGATGATGATGAAGGCCCGCATGGACACCCAGATGTCGAACAAGGTGACGAAGGGTGGGGCGATGCCCGACTCGCTGAAGTCAACCATCGAGCGCCTGAAGCCGGAGGCCGCCTACTTCACCCCTGAAGGCGGGCGCTCCATGATCCTCGTTTTCGACATGCAGGACAGCTCTCAGTTGCCCTCCATCGCGGATCCGTTCTTCCAGGAGATGGGCGCGGAGGTCACGTTCGAGCCGGTCATGAACCTCGACGATCTGCAGAAGGGCCTCGCTGCCCTGAAGTAGCGCTGCTCGCCTCAGCGACCGCACGCTGATCAGTCTTACCGGCGTCAGCGATCGTCCCGGCGGTCGTTCGCGGGTGCGTCGCCGGCCTGTCCGGCGGTGAGATGGACGGCCAGAGGCCGGCGGTGGGCATCGGACGCGAGAGGGAACTTCGTGGTCAGTCCGCCGCGTGACCGACCGATGGCGTGGTCGTCCGGCTCTCCGGCCGAGGCCCCTATTGCGGGCCCCGGCCGCGTGCTGGTGAGCGCGAACGACGGTGGAGTCCACCAAGACGGCCCAGTTGAGGTCTTCTTCTGCGTCGGCCTACGCGAGGAGCGTTGTGAACCCCCGCTGCCATGTGCCGTCGACAGCCACCGCTCGGCACAGGACGAGTTCGCCCGCGTGACGGCTGGAGTGACACGGCCGGAGGAGTTCTTCCGACACATGCAGCAACGCATGGAGCAGCAGGCATCTCACGCCGCCTAGCCGGAGGCTTCTGCCGGTCCTGCCGCGTGCCTTCCTAGTGGACGGGCGAGCAGATGGCGCGGGTCCGTCGCCCGGGTGATCGCCGTTTCCACGGCCGTGATGCGGTCGGCGAGGAGACCGAGGGCGGCGACCGCCCTGCTCAGCGGGTCGTCTCCGGAGCCGCCGAGTGCCTGGGTGCGCAGGTAGGCGATGGTGACCTCCGACCAGCGGGCGGCCTGCGAGGCAGTGAGGATGCCCCGCAGCGCGGCGAGTTTGAGGAGGTTGGCCTCGGCTTCGGTGGTGAGGGTCTGGGCCTCGGCGGTGTAGTGGTCGTCGATGACGGCGGCGAGTTCGGCGTCGTTCATGGCGGGTGAGATGCGGGCCGCGATCTTGTTCATGTTCCGGTACGAGCCCTGGAGTCGGAAGGGCGGTTCGGTGCGGGCGTCGTCCGACTGGGCCGCGGAGGCGATGTAGGCCGCGTTGACGGCAAGGACGGTCGCGCGGGCGGTCAGCAGGTGGCGCAGGACAGCGAGGACGCGGTCGAGTTCGGCGGGGGCGTAGGGGTGGGTGAGCCGGTCCCGGCGCGCGGTCGGGTCGTCTGCCGCGAGCCGTACGAGGAGTTCCAGGTCGGTGCGGTCGCGGCCCGCCAGCGGGGCGAGGACGGGGTGGGAGGTGAGGGCGTTCTCGACGAAGCTCAGCGCGAAGGCGTCCTCCTTGCCGGTCAGCACGTCGCCGAGGTTCCACACGTCGGCGCGGTTGGCGAGCATGTCGGGGACGCGGAAGCGCTGCCCGGACTCGGTGTACGGGTTTCCGGCCATGCAGACGGCGAAGCGCTTGCCGCGCAGGTCGTGGCCGTTCAGGGTGCGGGTGGCGTCGCAGAGGGGGATGAACTTCTGCAGGAACTCCGGTGACGTGTGCTGGATGTCGTCGACGTACAGCAGGACGTTATTGCCCGCCGACAGTGCGAAGGCGATCTTTTCCAGTTCCCTGCGGGCGGCGGCGTCGGGTGCTTCGGCGGGGTCGAGCGAGGTCGTTGCCTGGCCGAGGGCGGGGCCGTCGACCTTGACGAGGAGAAGTCCGAGGCGGTCGGCTACGTACTCGATGAGGGTCGTCTTTCCGTATCCGGGCGGGGAGAGGAGCAGGAGCAGGCCGTGGGAGTCGGTCCTCTTGGCGTCTCCTGCCGCGCCGAGCTGCTTGGCGAGGTTGTCGCCGATCAGGGGGAGGTAGACCTCGTCGACAAGTCGGTTGCGGACGAAGGACGACATGACTCGGGGCCGGTACTCATCCACCCGCAGCCGTGCGCGCTCCGCCGCGACGAGCGCCGCCCGGTGCTGCTGGTAGACGCGGAACGCGGGCACGTCCAGGTCGGCGAAGGCCCGCGTCCTGGACAGGTACTCGTCCAGCCGCAGCTCCAGTGCTCGGCCCTCCACGCGACGGTGTGTGCCGAGGAGTCCGGTGACCGTCGCCGTGGTCGGGGCTGCGACCTCGTAGCGGTCGAGCTCCGGGCTGAGCTCGAGGGCGACGGCCTCGGCCAATACGCCCTCGTCGAGCTGCTCCCCCGATGCCGACGCGTAGGAGGTGAGCCATGCCTCGACGAGTTGCCGGCACGCACCCGGCTCCGTGAGAGCGGCAAGAGTGTCGTCGTACGCCGAGGTGCCGACGGCGCGGCGGAACTTGTCCAGCAGTGTGCGCGCCTCGTCGGAGACGGCGAAGCCCGGTGGGTCGGCTGCCAGTTCCGCGATCAGGTACGCGGCAGCGGTCGCGTTACCGATCTCCTCGGTCAACTCCTGCCGGAGTCCGTCGACGGCCGATGCCGAGGCGAAGAGGTCACGGGCCTGGGTCAGTGAGACCGCGCGGTGGGTCCACTGTCTGCGGGCTTCGGCGGTGGTGGGGTGGGCCCAGAAGGTCTGCGCGGCGGCGCGCGCCGCCGCCGGGTACCTGAGCAGTCCGGCGCCCTCGTGCAGCCTGAGCACCGCCTCCAGGATCAACACCGCGTCGTGATCGTGGACACCCCGCTCATAGCCCTCGTCGTACGCGGCCTCGGCTGCCCGCCTTGCGAGTTCGGCGACGTCCGCGCCGGCCAGGCCGTCCGCGCCGTGCTCGGCCAGCAGGCGTGCGGCCAGGTGCTCGGAGCGGTAGACCTCCGCCGATTCGGAGGGCAGCGTCCGGTCCCAGTACGGCCGGTGCGCGGTGAACTCCGGGTCGGTGACGGGCGAGCGGTAGTCGGTTCCGGTCAGCGCGAAGGCGAGGGTGTCCTCGTGCGGTACGAGCGTCAGTTCCGGTGCCTGCCGGTTGACGGCGAAGCGGTGCCGGCCGAGCCGGATCGTGTCGCCGCCGTCGGAGAAGAGGTCGGTACGGTCCCGCAGCGCGCGGCCGGCCTCCTGGCGGGCGGCTCCGAGGCGGCCCTCGAGCTCCTCCGCCCGTACCTGGTCGCCGAGTTCACGCAGTTCCGCCCCGGTGCGCCGGACCTTGGCGACCATGGGGTCGGTGGCGAAGTACGTGTGCACCTCGTCGAGGTCTCCGAGGACTGAGGCGCGTCGGGTGATCGCCTCCAGTACGCGTCCCGCCGACTCCGCCAGACGCTCCGCTCGGCGGGCCCGGGCGTCCTGGAGCGACTGCTTGCGGGCGGTGAAGGCGTCGTAGATCTCGGTCCGCTTCTCGCCGATGTCTGCCAGGAATCCGTCGTGCTCGGCGAAGCGGGACTCCAGGTTCTCCAGCTGGAGCAGCAGCCGGCCGAGCTGGTCGTCGCAGCCCTCCGGCGTGTCGGAGGCCGACAGCGCGCCGGTGACGGCCTGGCCGAGGAGGGCGAGCTCGGCGGCGAACTCCGCCCGGCCCTCACGGTCGAGGAGTTCGGCCCGCCGGGAGGCGAGGACGGCACGAGCGCGGTTCAGTGCACCGAGGACGTCGGCGATCCGTTCCAGGATCGACGTGCGGACGGTCGCGTCGCCGATGTCGAGGCCGGCGACGATCTCGCTGAGCGTCCGCAGGCCGAGGGTGTACTCGTCGAGCCGGTCGCCGACGGGACCCGCCTCGGCGACGGTGGTCAGCTCCCCGGCCTCCGTGGCGAGCCGTTCGGCGACCGCGTGGTGGGCGGTGAAGGCGTCCTCGCGCTGAAGGAACGCGACGGCCCGCTGCGCGGCCGAGGCGATGTCGGCCTCCACGTCCCCGGCGAGGGTGTCGATCCTCTCCGTGTCGGCGTACCGCATCTCCTTCAGGGTCACCAGGTGCCCCTGAGACTGGCGGAGTTCGGTGATCCGGGAGATCCACTCCTCGGCGGTGGCGGGCGCCTCGCCGCGAATGCGTCGGACCAGCCGGGTGATCTGTTGGGCGGACTCGGCCAGCGCGTCGGATGCCTGCCGGGTGAGTGTGGTCACGGTCTCGAACTCGTCGAGGACCTGCGCGGCGGTGCTCCGCAGCTCGGCCAGCGGACCGTGCAGGTCGCCCGTCTCCGAGTCGCCCAACCAGTGGTGGACGTCGGCCGCCCGTGAGCATGCGTCGACCAGCGACTCGTACACCGCGCCGGCGGGCGTCAGCTCGACGGCCTGCCGGGCGATGGCGAGGCAGTCGGAGATCCCCCGGACGAGGTCCGAGTTGCCGATCCGGGCCAGCGGCCCGGTCCCGGCTTCAGCAACGTGAGTGTCGGCCACGTACGCGGTCTGCCAGATCTGCACCGGGTGCACGCGGCCGGGCTCCCCGTCCTCCGCGCGCAGGACGACCATCGTCCCGTCGTCGAGGAGCGCGTATCCGCCGCAGGAGACGGGCGTGGCGATCTCCTTGCGGATCAGGTTGTACGGGAGGAGCAGGCTGCGGCCGGCCTCCTGGGCGTGGAAGACGAAGAGTATGTCCTCGCCGTTGGGGGACCGGATCGCCCGCTCGAACGCCAGCTCCGCCGAGTCCATGTCGAAGGTCTTCACCGTGCCGGAGGCGAGGCAGTAGCCGCCGGGGAACACGATGCCCTCGTTGTCGGGCAGCCGCAGACAAGCCTGTCCCATGCCGTCGAGGCGGACCACGGTCCCGGTCAGGGTGTTGAAGACGAAGTGCCGTCGGGTCTCCTCCTTGTACGGGCGGACACGCACCACGATCAGAGCGCCCACCGTCGCGTACGCGACCTCCGCGTCGGCCAGGGACTGGAGGGGCTCGTCGACCGGCTCGCTGTGAATACCCTCGCCGATCTCGGTGTCGTTCTCCGTCTTCACCGTCAACGCCCCGCCGACCGTGGACACGAAGAGGCGGCCGTCGAGCGAGATGTGCGGGTGCCGACCCAGCACGTGATCGTCGCGAGTCGTCTCCACCCAGTCGACGTCGTGGGAGGGAGGGAAGACGTGGTCGCGCTCCCCCTGGGCATCGAGGAAACTCATCTCGCCGGACGGTCCGACGGACCAGCGCAGGACACGGAGGTCGTCGGCCTGCTCCCCGGTCCGGAACACGGCGAGGAGACGTCCCTCCAGGCGGCGCAGACGCAGCAGACGGGCGCCCCGGAAGTAGCGGTGCAGGGCGGTGAACTCCCGGACGAAGTCCGGGTCGTCGAGGAGGCCGGGCACCGCGCCCTCGGGCAGCGGGTTCAGCTCGCGGTCGTACAGCGTGAAAACGTCGGCGACCAGGGTCTCGGTACGCCCCGCGAAGGGTGTCTGGCGGCCGAAGAGCAGGACATCGTCGCCGACGGCCACCAGGTCCCGGGGCAGGACGCTGCTCTCGGTGCGGATGCGGTCGGTGCCAGTGAGGGTCAGCTCGCCCGAACCGAATTCCGTGATCCGCGCCTGGTTGAGGGCCTCGGCACGCCGGGCCAGCTCGCCTGCCTGCGCGACAAGACGGTCGCGCAGCACCGCGTACGTGTCCTGGTCGATTCCCGCGCTCATCCCGTTCCGCTCCTTGTACCGTGATGGGTACGGATCCGGTGCCGGTAACTCCCCCGTTTGCCGGCACCGGACCCGCCTTGACCGCTCCCCCGTGGGCGGTCAGCTCTTGACGGCGCCGTTCAGCGCCTCGGTGCCGGTCGGGGCCGCCCCGTCCAGGACCCCGGACTTCATGACCTTCGCCAGCAGTGCGGACACGCTGAGGTTCTGCACGTCGGCGGTGGACAGCGAGCCGAGCACCTTGGTCAGGTCCTCGGTGAAGGACCCGTCTCCGTTCAGCCACGGACCGGCGAGCGCCTGCGCGGTCTGCGAGTGCTCCATGAAGCCGTCGACGGACTTGCCGAGCGCGATCGACTGCACCAGCCGGTCGAGGAAGACCGACTCGCCGCCGACGATGTTGATGTCGGCGTTCTCAAGGCCGGTCGCAAGCACGGTGGCCTGCGCCTCGGCCACCTGCCGCTGCACTTCGAGGCCGGCCAGACGAATGTCCTTCTCCGCCTCCAGACGCAGCCGGTACTCCTCGTGGGTACGGGACGCCTCGTCGAGCGCGGCCATCGCGGCCGCCTTCTCGGTCAGGCCGGCCGCTTCCGCCTTCAGCTTCTCGCCGATCGCGGTCGCCTCCGCCAGGGCCTTCTCCCGGGTGCCGACGGCTTCGGCACGCAGCCGCGCCTCGGTCGCCTCGGCCTCGGCGCGGCCGGCCTTCTCGATCGCGTCGGCCTCCTTCTCCCGTACCTGCACGGCCGCCAGGCCCTCTGCCGCCGCCTCGGCCTGGATCCCCTCGGCGAGGCGGATCTTGGCGCGGGCATCCATGTCGGCGGCCTTGGTCCGGGCCTCGGCGAGCGTGAGCTCCTCGGCTGCACGGTGTACGGCAGCCTGTTCGGCGGCCTCGGCCGCCTTGATGTCCTTGACCAGCTTCTCCTGCGCCTCGGCCTCGGCGGCGATGATGATCGCCTGGCGCTCGCGCTCGGCCTCCTCGACCGCGCGCAGCCGCTTGATGGACTCCTCCTGCTCGGCGACCGTACGGTCCACCGCGATCCGCTCGCGGATCACCTCGGCGATGTCACGGCGTTCTACCTCGACCTCCTTCTCGGCGGAGATGCGGGTGAGTTCGGTCTCCCGGTCGCGGGCGATGACTTCGAGCAGGCGGTCCTTCTCGATCCGCTCGTTCTCGACGGCGATGACCCGCTCGCGGTTCTTCTGCGCGACCGCGACCTCACGGGCCTGGTTCTCGCGCTGGATACCGAGTTGCTCCTCCGTCTTCAGGAACGCGCTCTGCGCCCGCAGCCGCTCCTCCTCCACCACCCGGGCGGTCTCGGCCTCCTCCCGGGCCCGTGCGGTGTCGATCTCGCGCTTCTGCTTGATCTCGGCGTCCGCCTGGCGCCGTTCGAGTTCCAGGATCGCCTCGCGGGCGTCGACGTTCTGCCGGGTGATCTCCTTCTGCTCGTGCTGGCGGAACTCGTTCGTGCGGACGTTCTCGACCGCGGTCAGCTCGGTGATCTTGCGGATGCCCTGGGCATCCAGGATGTTGCCGGGGTCGAGATGGGAGAGCGGAGTCTGCTCCAGGTAGTCGATGGCCGCGTCCTCCAGGCTGTAGCCGTTGAGGTCGATGCCGATGATCTCGATGATCCGGAACCGCAGCTCCTCGCGCTTGGTGTACAGGTCGGTGAAGTCCAGCTGCTTGCCGACGGTCTTGAGCGCCTCGGAGAACTTGGCATTGAACAGCTCCTGCAGCGTCTCCTTGTCGGAGGCCCGCTGGGTTCCGATCGCCTGCGCCACTTTGATGACATCCTCGACGGTCTTGTTGACCCGGACGAAGAACGAGATCCGGATGTCCGCGCGGATGTTGTCCCGGCAGATCAGTCCATCCCGGCCCGTCCTGCTGATCTCGATCGTCTTCACCGAGATGTCCATGACCTCGGCCTTGTGCAGCACGGGCAGGACTACCTGGCCGGTGAAGGTGACGTCGACCTTCCGCATCTTCGACACGATCAGTGCCTTGCCCTGCTCCACCTTGCGGAACAGCCGGCTGAGCACGAACAGGAGAGTGAAGGTGACAAGCAGGGCGACGGCGACGAGCACGCCGATGCCCACGGTGATTGCATCCATGAGAATCCCCGAGTGAGGTGAAGTGTGGTGGGCGGCTTTCCTGAAGGAACCGCCGAAGACAGCGTCAGGTCAGGTGAGATCGGCGAAGTCGCGCCGGGACGGTCCGGGTTCCTCAGGAAAGAACTTCGCCAGCCGCCGGACGAGGCACCTCGTCGCGCGCCAGGAGACGAACGGGGCCAGGAACAGGAGGAGTAGGGAGAGCAGAGAAGCCGCGACCCCTGGCAGGCCGACGCGATGGAGCAGTACCGAGCCGGAAAGGCTCAAGGCCCAGCCGATCACCACGAAGAACGAGGCCGACACCGCGACGGGCACTCCGCCGAGCCGTAGGGCTTCGGCGTCCACATCGGAATCGAAGGCCCCCCGCTCCGCCACCCCGGACAGCACCAGCAGCCAGAATCCGAGGACGACGACCAAGGCGGCACTGAGAAGCATCGTCGGAAAGTCGGCGGCAGCGCTCAGGTACTCCCCCATACGCCGCCCCCCCCACATGTCCGTTTCCGGCGCCCGGCATCACGCCCCGCGCCCACACCCTCCGCCACGACCATCCTGACGCAGCGACAGCCCCGACCGCATTGCCGTAGCCCGGCAGTATTGACACCTTCTTGATGCCGGTGGCGCCCCCTCGATGGAGGCATGTCGCCCTTGGGCTCCGAGTCAGGAACTCGTCAACAGCGCATGCGGAATCCGGGACCGGGTGACCCCGCCCAGCGTTACACCCTCCAGACCGCGGTGGTCGGAGCCCGCCTCCTCGGGTGGCCCGACCAGGAACTGTGACCGCTCAACGCATCGAGGCGGCACCTGACGGGCACACTGACGATAGGACTTCCGCAGCGGCCGTTGGAGGGAGTCACGATGAGTCACCCGGCAGATGACGAGCGCATCCTCGCCGACATGGAGCGAGGGCTCACACACGACGACCCCGCCCTCAGCGCCACGATGGAGACACTGAACCAGCAGTTTCCCGAGCAACCGGAGCGGCCCGCGAAGGCTCGCCTGTCACGGCGGGACCCCCGACTCGTGACAGCGGTCGTCCTGACCGTCATCGCCCTGCTGGCACTGATCCTCACGGCCGCCCTGAACTCACCGCCCGCGCCTCACGACGGGGAGGTCACCCGGCCGGCGGCGCACTCTGCCGAAGTGACCACGCACCAGTGATCGAGTCCAGCCCCGTAGCAGGGCAATGCTCGGCGCGAGGACGAGTACGGCACCGGTGGCTCTCATCCGGGAGGGCATGAGCGAGGACATGTGGGCGGCCGTCATCGAGCCTCATTACGCCGGTGGCCTACCGTCCTGCAGCTCGGGTGCCGGCTTGGACGGACGGGGCGGACCGCCGGCCAAGCGGGTGAGGACCGGGCCGGCGATGGCGAGGATGAAGACGTACGCGGTCACCAAGGGGCCCAGCGTGCCGTGCATGGTCCCGACGAGTCCGACGATGACGAGGGAGAACTCCCCGCGGGCGATGAGTGCGGTCCCCGCGCGCCACCTCCCTCGCCGACCCACCCCGTCGCGGGAGGCGGCGTACCGGCCGGTGACGACTTTCGTGACGAGCGTGACGGCGGCCAGCGCGAGCGCGGCAGGCAGCACGGCCACCAGGTCGCCGGGGTCGACAGACAGTCCGATCGCCAGGAAGAAGACCGCGGCGAAGAGATCACGCAGGGGGCTGAGTACGGCCCGCGTGCGGGTCGCGGTCTCCCCTGTCAGCGTCAACCCGACGAGGAACGCGCCGACGGCGGCCGACGCGTGGACGAGCTCGGCCAGCGCCGCGACGATCAGGGTGAGGCCCAGGACCCGTAGCAGCAGCTGTTCCGCATCGGGGTGGGAGACGAGCCTGCCGAGATGGTGCCCCCAGCGGTAGGAGACGGTGAAGGCGGCCAGGACCGCGCCGACGGCGGCGAGTACGCCCAAGATCGCCTGCCACCACAGCCCGCCTGAGGCCAGGACGGCGAGGACAGGCAAGTAGAGGGCCATGGCGAGGTCTTCGAGGACGAGCACCGACAGGATCGCGGGGGTCTCCCGGTTGCCGAGGCGGTGCAGGTCGGACAGCAGGCGGGCGACGATGCCGGAGGACGAGATGTACGTGGCGCCGGCCAGGGCGAGGATCCCGATCCCGTCCATCCCGAGCAGCCATCCGGCCACCGCGCCCGGAGCGGCGTTCAGCGCCGCATCGACCAGTGCCGACGGCACGTGCCGCCGCATCCCGACCGCGAACTCGGCCAGCGAGAACTCCAGACCGAGCACCAGGAGAAGCAGGATCACTCCGATCGCGGCGCCGGTCTCGACGAACGCACCCGCCGCCGGGACAGGGGCGATCCCCCCTTCGCCCACGGCAAGTCCCGTGAGCAGGTAGAGCGGGATCGGCGAGAGCGTGTAGCGCCGCGCCAGTGTCCCGAGCACGCTCAGGGCAGCGAGAATCACGCCCAGCTCCAGCAGCAGCGCGACCGGCGTACGCACCCCCTCAGCCCCGGATGATCTGTTCCACGCCCGTGATGCCCTCGTGGGTACCGATCACCACCAGGACGTCCCCACCCAGGAGAAGCTCCTGCGGAGTGGGCGAGGCGATCACCTCTTCGCCCCGGACCACCGCGACGATCGACGCCCCTGTCCGTGTCCGCGCCCGCGTGTCACCCAACGGCCTGCCGTCGAACGCGCTGGCCGCCCGCACCTCGACCTGCCCCGACGCCAGACCGGGCACCTCCTTGGTCAGGTCCGCGAACCGTTCCGCGATCCTCGGGGCGCCCAGGATCTCCGCGACCGCATCCGCCTCCTCGTTGTTGAGCTCGACCACCGGCCGGCCCTCGTCCGGATCCTCCGCCCCGTAGACGACCAGCTCGAAGTCACCCGTACGCCGGGCCACCACACCCACTCGCTCACCCCGGTGATTCGTGAACTCGTAGCGCAAACCCACGCCGGGCAGCAGCACCTCCGTGACGTCCATCCACCCATCGTCAAGCCGCGCGGAGAGGGCGGCATGTACAGAGGGCCCGAGCGGGTATCAGGGTGCCGCCGACGTAAGCGGAGCAACCCCCTCCAATCGTCGACCCGCCTGGTGGCCCCGCTTGCCGTGGCAGCGAGAGCATCAGTGGTCACGCGGCTCGGGTGGCTGGTACCTGGGCGGGCCACTCCCAGGTCCACTGGGTTGACGCCGACGCCATCCCCGAGAAATTCGTGGACACCACTTCAAGCGACCTTCACCGCTACCTCGCCGGCGGGCCACAGGTATCGCTGGACCTGCTGGACGCAGGCCGTCCGCGGAGCGTTCTCAGGCGCGGGTGGCGGGGGTGTTCTGCTCCACGCGGGCGCGGAGGGTGCCTTCGAAGTCTTCGGCGCGGGTGAGCTGGACACGGAGCTTCTCGACCTGCTCGGCGGCGGCCTGCTGGTACTCGCGCACGCGCTCCAGCAGGGCGTCGCGCTCGTGGACGTCGAGGTCGGATTCGGCGTCGAGGCGGTCGGTGGCATCCAACAGGTCGCGCATCTGGTCCAGGGTGAAGCCGAGCGGCTTCATCCGGCGGATCACCACGAGGCGGGCGACGTCGGTCTCCGTGTAGAGGCGGAAGCCGCCCTGGGAGCGGGCGGAGGGGACGACGAGGCCGGTCTCCTCGTAGTGGCGGATGGTGCGCAGGGACAGTTCGGTCCGCGCGGCGACCTCGCCGATCTGCATGTGCCTGCCGTCCACGCCCGTGATCCTCTGGTCCTTCTCGTCCCTGTCGGCCTCGGTCCAGGCCGGCACCACTGACTCCTACTCTAACGTTAGGGTAGAGTTTCTGATGGCGAGGGCGGCATGGCGCTGCCCCGCTGTCGCCGCGCCGGGGCCGAAGGCGCCCCGGCGGAATTCCGATTCTTGCAGGAGAGAAGCGTGCGCGAGCCCATGACGCCCGGCGCCGCCGCCTGCCCACCGTGACGCTTCGCCCCCGGAAGTGAGTCCCGGCGCCGTCGCGCGGGCGCGCTCCGCCCCTTCCTGGTCTTCCGGCTCCGCGCTCAACGGGGTCACCCGCGAGATGCCGACCCGGCCCTCCGCGCCCTCCTGCCCGCCCCGGCCTGCCGAACGGGGTGTGCCCGAGCACGACAGGTTCCTTCCCCCTTGTCTTCTGCTGCTTCCACCGTGCCCCTGGCCGCGCGTCTGCGTGGCATGAAGCCGGACTGGCTGTCCGATCCGAAGGTCTGGCGCACCGAGGTCCTGGCCGGCCTCGTTGTCGCCCTCGCGCTGATTCCTGAGGCGATCTCGTTCTCGATCATCGCCGGGGTCGATCCGGCGATCGGCCTGTTCGCCTCCTTCACCATGGCAGTGGTGATCTCGATCGTCGGCGGCCGAAGGGCGATGATCTCCGCCGCGACCGGCGCCGTCGCCCTCGTCATCGCGCCGCTGAACCGTGAGCACGGTCTGGGTTACCTGATCGCCGCCGTCATCCTGGCCGGCGTCTTCCAAGTGGTCCTCGGCGCGCTCGGCGTGGCGAGGCTGATGCGGTTCATCCCGCGCTCGGTCATGGTCGGCTTCGTCAACTCCCTCGCGATCCTGGTCTTCATGACGCAGGTCCCCGAGATGACCGACGTCCCCTGGCCCGTATACCCGCTGATCGCCGCCGGCCTGGCACTCATGGTGTTCTTCCCGAGGATCACCACCGTGATCCCGGCCCCGCTGGTGTCCATCGTCATCCTCACCGTCATCACCGTCGGCGCGGCCATCGCTGTGCCGACCGTCGGCGACAAGGGCGCCCTGCCGTCCTCCCTGCCGGTGCCGGGCCTGCCCGACGTACCGTTCACCTTGGACACGCTGACGACGATCGCCCCGTACGCGTTCGCGATGGCGCTGGTCGGCCTGATGGAGTCGTTGATGACCGCGAAGCTGGTCGACGACATCACCGACACCCACTCCGACAAGACCCGAGAGTCCATCGGCCAGGGGATCGCGAACATCGTCACCGGCTTCTTCGGCGGCATGGGCGGCTGCGCGATGATCGGCCAGACGATGATCAACGTGAAGGTCTCCGGCGCCCGTACCCGTCTGTCGACCTTCCTCGCGGGCGCGTTCCTCATGGTGCTGTGCATCGCCTTCGGCCCGATCGTCTCCGACATCCCCATGGCCGCCCTCGTCGCCGTCATGATCATGGTGTCGTTCGCGACCTTCGACTGGCACTCCATCGCGCCCAAGACCCTCAGGCGGATGCCGCTGGGCGAGATCATCGTCATGCTCGTGACCGTCGTGTGCGTGGTCGTCACCCACAACCTGGCCATCGGCGTCGTCGTCGGCTCCGTGGCCGCGATGGTCGTGTTCGCCAAGCGCGTCGCCCACCTCGCCGACGTCACGGCGGTCACCGACCCGGACGGCACGACGGTGGTCTACCGGGTGACCGGGGAGCTGTTCTTCGCTTCGTCCAACGATCTGGTCGGCCGGTTCGCCTACGCCGCCGACCCGGACAAGGTCGTCATCGACCTGTCCGCCGCGCACATCTGGGACGCCTCTTCCGTGGCCGCCCTCGACGCCATCGAGACGAAGTACGCCCAGCGCGGCAAGACCGTTGAGATCATCGGGCTCAACGACCCCAGCGCAGACCTCCACAGCAAGCTGACCGGCGAGCTCACCAGCCACTGACCGGAGGCGAGCACGCCCGCACAAAGGACCCCCGGACTTCAGGGGCAGAGGTCCTTGACTCTTCCCGGCGCGGCCCTTGATGCCGAGCGATTCCCCTATGGCGCGGGCTCGATTCCCACCGCCTTCAGTCTGCGCGGCAGGACAGCTCGGTCACGCCTGAACACGGTCGCCCCGAGCCGTGCCCGGGCGGCGGTGGCGCCCCGGACTCTGCCGTGTCAGTGGTCCTTGTGTCTGGTGTGCTCCGGGTCCTCCAGGTATTCAGGGCACTCCGGGTTGTGGCAGGGGCCGGGGCGCCACACGGGCACGAAGATTCCGAGAGTCTTGTGCCGTCTTTTCACGGTCGTGGCCACGGGCTGCTTGCAGACCGGGCAGACAAGCGCTCCTTGGGGACCGGTCTCATGCTCGGCTTTACTCACTCTTTAACAATAGGCTCTACGGTCGCAGAAGGAGCAGGGGACGTGCATGAATCCTCCGACTTCGATCAGCCCTCCGGCGGGGAAGGACCTTTCCGGTCCTGGTCCTGGCCCTGGTCCTGGTCCTGGTCCTGGTCCTGCTCAGCATCTGCGCCGCCGTCGGAGCCGGGGTGCTCTGTGGCTGCCGCCTCGGGCAGCGATGCCGCCTTCCCGTCCGGAGGGGCGGGCGCCGGGTGGGATGGGGCGGGTCGGAGCAGGCTGAGGACTACGGAACCGGCCAGCACGACGACGATGACCGCGAGGCTGACCGGTGAGGGAATCTCGGGGATGCCGGTGCTGATCGTCGTATGGGATGCCTGAAGGATGAGCTTGACGCCGATGAAGGCGAGGATGATCGCGAGACCCTTGTTCAGGTAGTGGAACCGGTCCAAGAGCCCGGCGAGCATGAAGTAGAGGGCCCGCAAGCCGAGGATGGCAAACGCGTTGCTCGTGTAGACGACAAAGGCGTCGTCGCTGACAGCAAGTACAGCGGGAACGCTGTCGACGGCGAAGATCAGGTCGGCTGCCTCGATCGCGGCCACCACCGCCAGGAGCGGGGTGGCCACGCGTTTGCCGGCTTCTTTGACGAAGAACTTCATGCCGGCGTACTCGTCGCGGACCGGCATGATCTTGCGCAGTAGCCGTACGGCGAGGCTCTTGCCCGGGTCAAAGCTCTCCTGCTCGTCCTTGAGGAGCTTGTAGGTGCTGTAGAAGAGGACGGCGGCGAAGGCGAAGAGCACAACGGTGAAGCGGCTCACCACGGCTACGCCGAGGGAGAGGAAGATCCCTCGGAACACCAGGGCGCCCATGACTCCGAAGAACAGCACGCGATGCTGGTACGCGCGGGGCACCTTGAAGTAGGCGAAGATCACCGCGAAGACGAAGAGGTTGTCGACCGACAAACTCTTCTCGAGTAGCCAGGCAGTGGTGTATTCCGTGCCCGCTGTCGTGCCGAGGACGAGGAAGACGACCGCGGCGAAGATCAAGGCGAGGCCCACCCAGAGGGCACTCCAGGCGGCGGCTTCCTTGAAGCCGATGACGTGCGCGGTGCGGTGGGCCAGGAGGTCTACCGCCAGCGACACCACAACGGTCGCGACGAACGCTCCCCACAGCCAGAGCGGAACCTCAAGCACACAAGTCACTTCCCAACACAACCCGCGCCGACGCACGGAACCCTTTATCGCATTTTGCGTCTTTTCGGGCCCTCCTAATCCAGGAGGGTGGGCCTGGTGTGCACTCACCTCACGCCCCGTACACGCCGACGCTTGGGAGAGCAGTCGTCGGCCCGGAAATCCGCACGCGCCGTCCAGACAGCCCGCCCTTCCCGACGGGCCAGACTCGGCGAAGGTGCTGTCACCGCGCAGGAAGGACGGGGCCCGACAAGCCGGGCCCCGTATGAGAAGGCAGCGCTCCTGGCGGGTGGCCCCAGGCGCCGGCCCGGCGAGCAACACTTTGAGTAGGCGGACACCGCACTGATCCGGTCACCGTGAGCGCCCCGCGGGCTTGCGGCTCGGGCGGAGGACCGCCTGCTTCAGCCACGGGAGACGGAGATGAACGGCTCGGTACGGATCGGACGGGTTCTCGGTGTGCCGCTGCGCGTCCACTGGACCGTACCCCTGCTCGTGGTCCTCTTCGGATACAGCCTGGGAGCGCAGACGCTCCCCGCCTGGCTTCCGGACCGGTCGAACGCCACATACACAGCCGCCGGGCTGGTGGGGGCCCTGCTGCTCATCGGAAGCCTGCTGGCTCATGAGGCCGCGCACGCGATCATCGCCCGGAGGAAGGACATCCCCGTCCAGGACGTCACGCTCTGGGCGCTGGGTGGGATGACGCAGATGGGCAAGCCGCGCACGGCCGGCGCGGCCTTCCTGGTGGCCGTCGGCGGGCCGCTCACCAGCCTTGTCGTCGGCGGAGCGGCGCTCGGCGCGGGCGTCGGGTTGAACGCGCTGTTCGGCTGGGCGGTGCCGGCGGCCGTCCTGGTGTGGCTGGCGTGGGTGAACTTCTTGCTGGGACTGTTCAATCTGCTGCCCGCCGCGCCGCTGGATGGAGGGCGTGTGGTGCAGTCGGTGATCTGGTGGCGTACCGGAGACCGGGACCGGGCCGAACGAGCAGCCGCACGCAGTGGCCAGGTACTCGGCTTCCTGCTGATCGCCGTCGGCTGGATCTCCGTCCTGCGCGGCGCCTTCGGCGGCCTGTGGCTGATGATCATCGGCTTCTTCATCCTCGTCGTCGCAAACGCGGAACGGCGGCAGGCCGGAATGGCTTCAGCCCTGCGCGGGGTACGAGCGGCCGACGCCATGTCGAGCCCCGTGGAGACCTGCCCCGACTGGCTCACCGTGGAACGCTGCGTCGACGACGTGGCGATGCCGGCCCGCCATTCCACCCTGCCCCTGATCGACTTCGGGGGCCGCCCCAGCGGCCTGGTCGACCTGTCGCAGCTCGCGAGGACTCCCGTTTCGCAGCGCGAGGAGCTGCGTGTACGTGACGTGGCGACCCCGCTGTCGCAGTGCACCACCTGCACGCCGGACGACCTCCTGGAAGACGTCCTCGAAAGCATCCGCCCGAGCAGGAGCGGCATACGGATCCTCGTCACCGAAGGCGGCCTTCTGGTGGGCATCGTCACCGCACGCGACATCGCCCGGCTCGTCCAGCGGCACTCACTGCGCGGTACGGACAGCGGTCCGAACAACGACGCGGACAACCGATGAACCCGGGTGCTCGCCAACCGGGGAAGTGCGCCTCCGTCGGCTGCATTGGCTGCGTCGGCGAGCATGGCGGCATGAGCGACTTCCCGCCCATCAAGGAAGTCGTCGTGGGCAAGGGCGTCGCGGCCTACCGCGGCGTGGTCGCCCCGGGGTTCCCGGAGCCCTCGCCGTCGACGCTCAATCGCCGGACGTCTGCCCCCGGCCCGGTACCTGGGGCGCCCTCGCGGCCTCGGCCTCGGCCTTCGCGTCGCTCACCACGGCAGCGGCCTGCTTCGCGACCTCGTCAGCAGCCGCGGCAGCGTCGCTCGGAAGCGGCGAGCCTGCCTCCAGCTCCGGAGCCCCGCCTTCGTCCGGCGCGCCGTCGGCATCGGCAGTGGTTGTTTCCTCCGGTTGCGCGGATGCGGGAAGGCCCATCGTTGAACGATCGCCGAATGCGTGGCTGACAGCGCGAACTGCCTCGGTCAGCTCCCCCGGGATCACCCAGAACGTGTTGTTCTCGCTCTTCGCCAGGTGCGGGAGCGTCTCAAGGTACTTGTAGGCCAGGATCTTCGGGTCGGCGTTGTTGCGATGAACGGCCTGGAAGACGCGCTCCACCGCCTTGGCCTCGCCGTCCGCCCGCAAGATCATGGCTTGCTGCGTGCCCTGTGCTTCCAGGATGTCCTTCTGCTTGGTGCCCTCCGCGGTGAGGATCTTGGCTTGCCGCTCCCCTTCGGCGTGCAGGATGGCCGCGCGCTTGTCACGCTCGGCCCGCATCTGCTTCTCCATCGCCTCTTTGATGGTGTGCGGTGGATCGATGGCCTTGATCTCGACGCGGTTGACCCGGATGCCCCACTTGCCGGTGGCGTCGTCGAGGACGGTGCGGAGCCGGGTGTTGATCTCCTCACGTGAGGTGAGCGTCTGCTCGAGGTCCATGGAGCCGATGACGTTCCGCAGGGTGGTCACGGTGAGCTGATCGATCGCATGCAGGTAGTCAGCCACCTCGTAGGCCGCCGCCCGCGGGTCGGTGATCTGGTAGTAGAGCACGGTGTCGATGTTCACCACGAGGTTGTCCTCGGTGATCACCGGCTTGGGCTCGGACGAATACACCTGCTCGCGCACGTCGAGTTTGGTGTTGACGCGGTCCGCCACCGGCACGACGAAGTTCAGGCCGGGTTGCAGCGTCCGCCGATACCGGCCGAACCGCTCGATGTTGTAGCGGCGCGCCTGCGGGACGATCCGCACCGTGGCGGCCACGAGGAAGACAACAACAATCGCCGCCACAAGAATCGGGATGACAACCGGATCCACAATTCCTCCGTAGGGACGTGTTCAGCCGTTCACGGAAGCATTTCGCGGGGGTACACGACAGCTGTAGCGCCTTCGATCTCCATGACATCCACCAGCGCTCCCACCGGGATCACCAGGCTTTCGTCGAGAGCGCGAGCGGACCACTCCTCCCCGGAGATCTTGATCAGGCCGTGGCTCGCGGTGACCTCCTGCATGACCTCGGCCCGCCTGCCGATCAGCGCATCGCTGCCCTCACGCGTGAGGGGTGCGCTCGCCATTTGCCGCAGCGCGACAGGACGGACGATGAGGAGACCCGCTGCCGCTGCCACTACGAACGCCACAAGCTGGCCGAGAAGGCCGATGCCCACACCAGCGATGACAGCGGCAACCAATGCAGCGCCCGCCAGCAACCCGAAAACCAGCGTCAGGGTGAGAAACTCCGCGACACCAAGCACCCCTGCGGCGAGCAGCCATACGAACCACGGCATCGAGTCAGCCTCCCTCAGGGGACTTATCCCATTACTTACCCCCCAGAACCCAGACAGAACGGACTCGTCCGGTCCACTCTGCAATCAGGACGCCCGGGCAGCGACGGGAGGTCCCGCCCGCGTTGCCGGTGCTGGTCGAAGCCCTCCGCCAGACGGCCGCCCGCTTGCCATGCCGCCCCGTGCACCACCACCTCACAGAGAAGTCCATCACCGGAACCGCCCCTGATGGCCGGGCCCGGTGATCGGGAATGGCGTGGTCAGGCCACGGGGCAACCGTGCCGAGCGGACGCGGTGGCGAGGCCGTCAGCAGCCGATCCGCGTCCTCACTGCCGACGCTGTGCGGTCGTCGGTGGAGGAGCGTTGCCCGAGAGCCCCCCTCGCAGCCGACACGCTCCGCCGCGCGGCGGGCCGACTCGGTGGCGAACCGGGCCACTTGAAGCACCTGGGCGTCAGATGGTTCCTCGACGTCCTGGCGCGCATGGGCCAGGACAAGGAGGCCCTTGCCGGGCAGTGGGGCGCTGTCGACGAGCACTCCGGCTTCGGGCCGGACCGTGAAGGAGCCGTTCCAGCCGCATCCGATCGGTGTCGCCGAGGTCTCCTCCGCCGCGCCGCTGGATCGGTGGGCCGCTGCGGGACGGATGTTCAGCTTGAGCTGCACGCCACCGGACTCCTCGCCACGAGCCCATGCCGCGCGGCATTCGGTCTCGTGGCCCACCCATTCCGTGGTGTGACCGCCGAATTCAGCTCGGCGCCGCCGACAAACTCCCTGGCCTCCTCGACCACCAGCACTCCCCGGCAGGTGTCGGTGGGGGACCTCTTCCGAGTCGTCACTCCGGGGACCGAAACCCCAGATCAACCCGCTGACCGTGAGCGCCAGGACGAGCACTCCCCCTGCCGCCTTGGTCCGTCGCCCGATCACGGTTCTCCCTCTGTCACGGTGCGGTGGTAGCTGTGGGCGTGGCGCAGCGGCGGCCGGCGGCGGCGCGTTCGGCGAAGACCTTCAGTACGGAAAGGGCGTACGCCCGGTCGGCTTCCGGTCTCTTGGCCTCGTCGCTGTACGGGATGAGCGTGAAGAGCGCGGGTTCGCCGTTTCCGGGGCAGGCGGCAATGGCCCAGTAGCTGCCGTTTTGCCAGAAGTCGGGGTCCCCGGAGCGCTCGACGTAGTCGTGGCGTGCGCCCTCCGCGTACTGGCCGTAGTGCGCGGCGAGCCGGTGGGTGGTGTGACCCTCGGTGTTGCCCAGCACGCATTCCTCGAGCGGTGCGGTGCCGCGCTCGCTGCGCGACATCGCCGCCCGGCTCGTCGAACAGACTCGTTCCACCCGGCCTGCGATCGAGACGCCCGGCTGGCTACAGGGCACGCCGAGGGAGAACAGCGGCCTGAGCTGCCCAGTGGCCGCCTGACAGACGTGGTTCGTGCGGGAGAGGCAGCGGGCGCGGCGGCGGCACTGCCGCTCCGTAGCGCGGCGCCACCGTCACCGTCCACGACCCCCACGCCGTGCCGACCCCGCGCCGCCACCCTGAACTCGACTACGCCGACAGCCTCGACGACTCCTTCCAGGGCGCCGAACTCGTCCCGCTGGAACTGGGTATTGAAGGCGGCCGTATCCCCACCGAGGGCACCCGTGTCGCCGCCGACCCCCACCTCCACCTTCTCGGCTACGGCGACTGGACCGGCGGCCCGGCCTCGACAACCCTGATCGGAGTCGGCCGGACAGCCGGCGATGCAGTCCGCGAGATCCGCAGCCTAGGCCAACTGATGGCAGGGCCCGGGAAGAGGGGGCGGGGAGACACTGACAGGCCCCTCTTCCACCCATTCCGACGTCCTTCATGAGCGCAACCGTCAGGCAGCTGCCCTCGTGGACGCCTTGACCCATGCGGAACGATCTCCCGTCACGTGCAGCGGCATACCCTGCGCAGGTGTGACCCCCGCCCGCTGCGTCCCCTGGAGCGCACCGGCGAGGTGGCCCCTGATGATCTCCTCCCACAGATCGGCGGACAGGCCCTCGGGAATACAGACCCATACCTTGCCGTCGGGGCTGGTGTCCGCCAGTGCGTATCCGTGGGACCCGGGATCCAACTGACCGTCCTCCATGACCTTGGCCCTCATCTGTGCGGTCACCGATCCCAGCGAGGGAAGGGCGTCCGGCGTGGCGCACAACTCGGCTCGCGCGATCAGTTCGCCGAGCACCGTGCGCAGCTGTCGGGCTTCGGCCAGGGAGAGGTTGCAGAAGCCGCCGCTTTCCGCGCTCGACGGTGAAGGCCAGTCTGGGGGCCCTGCTGTAGGCCGGCTGTTCCAGACCTACGCGGATCTCGTCGTGAGCAACGACACCCAGAGCGTCCACCGAGGGGCGGTGGAGACGCAACTCCACGAGCTCGTCCTCTCCGCAGTGGAAGCGGTCTTCCAGGAAGCCATCGGAATGCCCCTCCTCGCGATAGTGGCACCATGCCGGGCACAGGGAGGTGATCTCCGCCGGGTGCTTCGGTCCGCCGACGTACGCATCCTTACTCGAGAGGTCCGCCCCGTCGAGGATCGCCGCGTACCTGTACTTCAGCGCCCGCAGGGCGATCGTGCACTCCTCCAGCTCGGCGATGGCGGACTCGAACCGCGGCAGGTCCATGTCGGTCCAGGTGCCCGCAGCGCCGATCCAGATCTCCGGCTGCCGCTGCCCCTCACCCTCGTCGAGCAGACCGATGGCGACGGAGAGCGCCGCCGCGTCGTAGCGGCTGCCTGCGATCAGCGTGCGGCCGGCGGTGAGGCTCGGCGGTTTCCGTCGGGGCAGGGCCGCTCTGCCCACGCGGTGCAGGTCCATTCCGCGATTACGCGGTATCCGCCCATCAGCGGGGGTCGGTGGCATTGCTGGTCTGTCGCCAGGTGGCTGGGCGGGTCAGAATCCAGTTCGCGCGGTCGACGAGCTGGAAGGTGTCGGTGTCGGTGATCCAGTTGGCCGTCGCCCTTGCCTGGGCGCGCGCTCGGGATCGGCGAGCACGACGCCTGGGCTGGCGCTGGAGTGCTGCGCCTCGCATCCCAGGTTGAGGCGCAGTTGCCGATCACGGTCAATTCGGGCCGCGGGTCCGGGATCTGGTGGTGGCTTGGATGCCGTAGCTCAAACCGGCTGTTTCACCGAACAGCAGCCCGCCCCGGCCCCACCGGCGATCGAGCCGCCGACCTTGACCGCGGCGAAGCGGAAGTTGGCTTGTTGACTTCCCACAACGTCGCGCACCGGCCTCCGCGACAGACCGACGCTGGACTGCAGCGTCGGAGGAGAGCTCACCTGAAGCGTCCGTGGCAGCCGAAGCGTCCAGGACGGGCCCCTCCGAATGACGTTCCTCTCCTGGGAGGCGGGGCCTGGACGGCCCCCTCCGATCATCTGACTACTCGTCAGCAGAGTCAGCATGGGGTCGGCATTCGTCCGACCAGACCTGGCCACAGCCTGCGACACATGAGACTCGACCTCAAGATCAGGAAGCCCCTCCAGAGGCCGAGCCGCCTGTTGCCAGACCTCTGCAAGCGGAACGACGGGGGAAGCCGCCGCCTCCGGCCTCATCCTTGAGGCATCAGCGCAGTTCAGCGCACCCTACCCCTAGGCTTCAGGCGAGTTGGAGGGAGTTCGGGGGCGGGGAGTGGGGCGCCGTCGTAGCCCTTGACCTCGCCGAACCTGGTGCCGGTCATCCACGCCTCGCGGGCTTCTTCGATGTCCTGCTGCGACCGGCCGATCCAGTTCCAGAACATGACGATCTCCTCCTCGAACGGCTCGCCGCCCAGGAGCATCAGGCCTGCGTCGGAGAGCGCGCGGAGGGGGAGTTCCGTGCGGCCGCAGCCGAGGTAGAGCATCGAGCCCGGAAGGACCGGGACGCCGTCGACGTGGGCCTCGCCCGACATCGACAGGACCGCGTACTCGAAGTCCGGCTCCAGGGGCAGGCTCGTCTCCGCGCCCGCCGTCAGGGCGAGATCCGCGCCGATCAGGGGGCTGTACGTCGCGCCTGGCGAGGCTGCGCCGTCCAGTTCGCCGAGGATGACCGTGGCGGTGAGACCGGCGGCGGTGACCTGCGGGAGGTTCGCGTGGTGCTGGAAGTGCGGGTCGACGTGGCGGTGGGCGTCCGGGAGCGCCACCCAGAGCTGGGCGCCGTGGAGGTAGCGCGCGTGGGACTTCGGGCTCTCCTCGGAGTGCGAGATCGCCCGGCCCGAGGTCATCAGGCCCAGCTCGCGCGGGCGGATCGTCTCCAGGCTGCCCGTGCTGTCGCGGTGCAGCACCTCGCCGTCGTGGAGCCAGCTCACCGTCTGCAGCCCCATGTGCGGGTGCGGCGGGACCTGCATGCCGGGCTCGTCCGCGATGTCGTCGGGGCCGTAGTGGTCGACGAAGGCCCAGGCGCCCACCATGCGGCGGCCGAGGTTGGGGAGCAGGCGGCGGACCTCGGTCGACTCGCCGAGCTGGACGTGGCGGGGGCTGAGGAGTTCCCGGACCGGCTCGGCGACGACGAAGCCGCGGCCGCCGCAGACGGTCAGGGCGGCCTGACGATCAAGATTGCTCATGACGCTCAACCTATTCCTGTCGGGGGACGACGTGGGCGTGTCTCCACGCGGAAAATAGTAGTGGAATGTTCAACTAATCTCAGGCGTTGACGAGAGTGCCGCCCCTTCGGGTGGCAGGGTAGGCACGCCACGAGGGAGCGCAAGTGAACGACACGTACTACGAGTTCGGTACGGCCGGCGAGCGGTGGGACCGCGCCCAGCTGTTCTTCGAGGCCAAGGAGTACCTGACCGCCGCCCGCATCCTGCGCGGCCTCGTCGCCGAGCACCCGGAGCAGACGGCCCAGCGCCTGCTCCTCGCCCGGTCCTACTACCACTCCGCCCAGCTCTCCCGCGCCGAGACCGAGCTCCGCGCCGTCCTCGACCGGGACCCGGTGGAGCACTACGCCCGACTGATGCTCGGCCGGACCCTGGAGCGCCAGGGTCGCCACGCCGAGGCCGCCCCGCATCTGCGGCTCGCCGCCGCGATGAGCGGCGACCTGCCGGAGTGAACCCGGCGGTGCCGCGCGGTCGCGCGGGGGCCGTTGGGTAGGCTCCTTGCCGGAGGTTCACGCCGTGTGTACGGGACGAGTGAGGCAGAACGACATCAGAGTGGCAGGCGCCCTGGCGCACCTGCTGCTCGTCGTCGTGCTCGCCCTCGGCGTCTTCGTGATGCACGCGGTCGGCCACCCGGAGAGCGCCTCGGAGGGCGCGCCGGGGGCCGGGGCCGACGGTATGACGCACGTCTCGGCGCCCGCGCACCACGCGGGGACCGAGACCTCCGGTTCGCCCGCCGACGACTCCGGTACGCAATCCGGTGCGCACGGGGACATGGCCACCCTCTGCGTGGCCGTCCTCGGCGTCTGGGCCCTCGCCCGGATCGTCCTCGCCGCCCTCGAGCGGCACCCCGACCGGCTCGTCCGGCTGCTCGGCCGGCTCCTGCCGGCGCTGGGCCCGAACGCCCCGCCCCTCAGACCTCCCGACCTCGCTCAGCTGTCCGTCCTGCGGATCTAGGCCGTATCGCCACCGCGGGCGCCTCGCGCTGCCCGCAGAAGCCTCTTCAGCCTTTTCCGACAGCACACGTACACAGCACACGAGGTGTCACAGACATGCGTGCCTTCAACCACCCCACCAGCCGCAAGGTCGCGCCCGGACGCGCGGGCGCCGTCGCCGCGGCCGTCGTCGCCGCGGGGCTCCTGCTCTCCGGCTGCGGTACCGCAACGGCGCCCGACAGCGCCACTCCGTCGGCGTCCGCCGTCGGCGCGTTCAACGACGCGGACGTCGCGTTCGCGCAGGCGATGATCCCGCACCACCAGCAGGCCCTGGAGATGGCGCAGCTCGCCGACGGCCGGGCCGAGGACGCCGGCGTCAAGAAGATCGTCGCCGACGTCGAGAAGGCCCAGGACCCCGAGATCCGGACCATGAGGTCCTGGCTCAAGGCCTGGGGCAAGCCCGAAGCCCCCGAGGCCACCGGAGGCTCCGGGGGCTCCGGGGGCTCCGGGGGCTCCGGGAGTCACGGGGGCCACGGCGGCGGAGGCAACGGCAGCGACGGCGGTCAGGCCATGGCCGGGATGATGTCCGAGCAGGACATGAAGGATCTGGCGACCCTGCGGGGCAAGGCCTTCGACCGGAAGTTCGCCGAGCTGATGATCGCCCACCACGAGGGTGCGGTCGAGATGGCCGAGGCCGAGCGGAAGAACGGTCGCGACGCCACGGCACGGAAGCTCGCCGATGACGTCGTACGCACCCAGTCCGCCGAGATCGCCGAGTTGAAGAAGATCCTCGGACGGCTCTGACCGGTGCCGCGCCGGCGGCCCTCGCCTCCCGAGGGCCGCCGGTACGGGGGATCAGTCGCGCGGGCGCGCGGGGACCACCTCGCCGCCTGTCACGACGATCTCGCCGCCCACCACGACGGTCTCGGCCACCGTGCCGGGGATCTCCTCCGGGTCGATCCTGAGGATGTCGCGGGACAGGACGACGAAGTCGGCGAGCTTGCCGACGGTCAGCGAACCCCGCTCTCCCTCCAGGAAGTTGGCGTACGCCGAGCCCATGGTGTAGCCCTCGACGGCGGTCGCGACGTCGATCGTCTCCTCCGGCGTCCAGGGCTCTCCCCCACCGTTCAGCGCGCGGCGCGTGACGGCGGTGTAGATGCCGACCATGGGGTCCATCTCGGCGACGTTCCAGTCGCTGGAGAGGGCGAGGACCGCGCCGGCGGCGTGCAGGCTGCGCAGCGGCCAGGCCTTGTGCCAGCGGTCGGGGCCGATGTTCTCGGCCCAGTCCTGGCCGGGTCCCGCGATGTCCGGTGCGGCGTGGCGGGGCTGCATGCAGGCGACGACGCCGAGCTCGGCGAAGCGGGGAGTGTCGGCCGGGTCGAGGCACTCGACGTGGACGACCTGGTGGCGGGCGTCGCGCGGACCGTTGACGGCGCGGGCGCGGGCGACGGCGTCGAGGACCGTACGAATGCCCCGGTCGCCGGTGGCGTGCACGAAGCACTGGAAGCCGCGCGCGTCGAGGCCGGTGAGCAGGTCGGCGAACTCCTCCGGCGGGTAGAAGGTGTCGCCGCGGTGGTGGCCGCAGCCCGCGTACGGCTCCAGGAGCGCGGCCGTACGGGGTTCGACGACGTCGTCGATGTACAGCTTGAGCGGTCCGACCCGCAGCCGGTCGTCGGCGAACTCCTTTGCCGCCCACGCGAATTCGTCCAGCTCGGCGTCGGTGGTACCGCGCGGGTGGAAGAGCGCCGCGACGATCCGTGAGCGGAGCCGGCCCTCGGCGCGGGCGCGCGTGAAGAGGACGAGGTCGTCCAGGGAGTTCTGCGGTTCGACGACGGTCGTGATGCCGTACGCGATGGCGTCGTCGAGGCTCTTGGCGAGCCTGCCGTACTGGCGGTCCGGCGAGGCCCACGGCACACCGAGCTCCCGCAGGGCGCGGTGGCCGGCGCGGGAGAGGCCCTTGACGGCGAAGTCCTTGACGAATCCGGTGGGTTCACCGGTCTCGGGGTCGGTGACGGCGGTGCCGAACGGCAGGTCGGTGCGGTCGCGGGTGACGTCGAGCACGCGCAGCGCCGCGGTGTTGAGCCAGGCGGTGTGCACGTCGTAACTGAGCACGAGGGCGGGGGTGTCGCCGGTGACCGGGTCGAGGTCGGCGGCGGTGGGCATGCGCCCGCCGGGGATCGCGGAGTAGTCGAAGGCCTCGGCCTCGATCCACCGGGCGTCGGGGTGGGCGGCCCGCCAGGTGGTGATCCGCTCGTGGATCGCGTCGAGGGTACGGGCCCCGGCCAGTTGGACGCAGGCGTCGTCGGAGCCGAGGCGCACGTGGTTGTGGGCGTCGATGAAGCCGGGCAGGACCAGGCGGCCGCCCGCGTCGACGACCGTGGTCCCGGGCCCGGTCCAGCGCGCGGCGTCGGCGTCCGCGCCGACCCAGACGATGCGCCCGTCGCGGACGGCGATCGCCTCCGCCTCGGGCAGCTCGGGGTCGACGGTGTGGACGCGGGCCCCGGTGAGGACGAGGTCGGCGGGGGTGGCCGGGGTGGTGCTGGTCATGATCGGTCGAACTCCGCTTTCTGGCAGTGGTGTTGAGTCGGATTCCGGGCCTTGGGCCGCGCTGTCGGCACGTCGGGACGCGTCGGGGGCTTCGGGCCCTTCAGGGCCTTCAGGGCCTTCAGGGCCTTCAGGAGTCACGGCCGTACGGGGTGGCGGTGCGGCGCGCGAGGGCGGCGTACACGAGCGCGGACACGACGGCTCCGAGGAGGGTGAGGTCGGCGCCGCCGAGCGGGGCGACGAGGGGGCCGGTCCAGAGCGCGGAGTCGCAGGTCAGCGCCGCGAAGACCATGCCGGCGAGCAGGGCCGTGAGGCCGGCGGGGTGCCAGCCGGAGCGGTACCAGTACGCGCCGTGCTCTCCGGCGTGCAGGGCGGCGGAGTCGTAGGCGCAGCGGCGCAGCACCATGTCGGCGAGGAAGACGCCGCCCCAGGGGGCGAAGACGATGATCAGGAGGGAGAGGAAGGCGAGCAGCGAGGTGGTGAAGTCGGTGAGGAAGAGGGCGCCGAGCGAGCCGAGGGCGGTGACGGCGGCGCTGACGACGATGGCGCGGGCGCGGCTCCAGGGGATGCCGAGGACCTGGAGGTTCAGGCTGGAGGAGTAGAGAGTGATGATCGAGTTGGTGACCGATCCGCCGAGGACCAGGGCGAGGAAGAGCGGCTGGAACCAGCCGGGGAGCAGCCCTTCGGCGCCGGCGACCGCGTCCGTCATGTCGGTCTGCGTCGCGGCGGCGACTCCGGCCACGCCGAGGGCGACGGAGGAGAGGAAGCCGCCGAGCGCGCCGCTCCAGGTGAGGGCCTTGAGGGAGGTGGCGCGCGGCAGGTAGCGGGTGTAGTCGGCGGGCATCGGGACGTACGAGATGGGGCCCGCGAGCACGACGACGAAGGCGAGGCTCCAGGCGGAGGCGCCGGGGCCGTCGGCGGGGGTGGCCGCTGTGTCGGCGCCGGGCAGGACGAAGACGAGCAGGGCGGCGAAGCCGAGGGCGAGGGCGTAGGCCATCCAGCGCTCGGCGAACTGGACGGTGGCGTGGCCCCACAGGGCGACGGCGAAGGTCATCGTGAGGGTGACGAGCAGGGCGACGGCGCGCGGGGTGTGGCCGCCGGCCCAGCCGAGGTCGGCGAAGAGGGCTTCGAGGGCGAGGGTGCCGACGACGGTGTTGACGATGGTGTAGCCGATGCTGACGATCCAGTTCAGCAGTCCGGCGGGCCAGTTTCCGCGCACGCCGAAGGCGGCGCGGGAGATGACGAGGGTGGCGGTGCCGGTGCGGACGCCGCCGAGTCCTGCGGCGCTGATCGCGAAGAACGAGAGTCCGCCGATGACGACGACGGCGGTGGCCTGCCAGAAGGAGAGGCCGAAGGCGACGGCGAGGGCGCCGTTGATCACGTAGGTGAAGGTGAGGTTGGAGCCGAACCAGAGCCAGAAGAGGTCCTTGGCGCCGCCGTGGCGCTCGGTGTCGGGGATGGGGTCGATGCCGTGGCCTTCGACCTGGAAGACCTCGTCATGGAAGGAGGCCCCGTCCGGGCGGACCTCTTCACTGCGGGCCGCGCCTCGGCGGGCCTCGTCACGGCCGGTGTCCGGCACTCTGTCCTGGTGCAGCATGCCCACTCCCAGACTTTGAATGGCGTTCTAGAATTTAGAACAGGGTTCAAGATGTGCGAAAGGTGACGGCCGCGTCAAGACCTCGGGGACCGGCGGTTAAAGTCGTGACCTGTCGGGGTCACGGGGACGGAGGCGGAACGGGTGGCAGGGGCAGCACGACGGCGCGACGGGCACATCACCCAGGAGCGGATGCTCGAAGAGGCCATGGCGGCCATCGCGGAGGACGGCCTCGCGGCGCTCACCATGTCGGCGCTGGCCGAACGGCTCGGCACGAGCGGCGGCCACATCCTCTACTACTTCGGCAGCAAGGACCTGCTGCTGCTGGCCGTACTGCGCTGGAGCGAGGCGGCTCTCGCCGAGGAGCGCCGGGCACTGCTGGCCCGTCGCCTGACGGCGGAGCGCAAGCTCGACCTGTTCCTGCGGCTCTATCTGCCGCACGGTCCGCGCGATCCCCGGTGGATGCTCTGGATCGAACTCTGGGCGCGCATCCCGGCGAACGAGGCGCTGCGCGAGGCCCAGCGGGAGCTCGACCGGGGCTGGCAGGAGGACCTGGAGGCCCTGCTCACCAAGGGCGTGACCGGGTCTCGCTTCGCACCGATGGACACGGACGAGGTCACCGCGCGCGCCTCCGAGCTCCTCGCGCTTCTCGACGGCCTCAGCACCCGTGTGGTCCTCGGCCACGAGTCCGGCGCGGACGCCCGCCGGGCGCTCGACGCGGCACGGTCGGCGGCGGGACTCCTGGTGCCGCGCGGCTGAGCGCGCTCAGCGCGCGGGCCCGCCCCCTGGGGGCTGCCAGGGTTCGGGGGTGGCGGCGGTGAAGGGCCAGGCCGGGGCGTCGGGGTGGCGGCGCATCTGGTCGGCGTACCAGCGGATCTGCTCGGTGTGGAGCGCGGGCCGGGACAGCTTGGCCAGCGCGGGGTACGAGTCCGCGATCACCTGGGCGAGGGCGAGAGCCGCCTCGGCGTCCGACGCCGCCTCTCCGGGGTGGGCGTGCGGTACGCCGTACCACTCCGCCACGGCTCGGAGGGAGCGGCGGCCGGGGCGGTAGCGGTCGGCGTGGCGGTCCAGGACCAGGGGGTCGCAGATCGGGGCGACACCCTGCGGGAGCCGCTCGGTCAGCGGGGCCAGGCCATGGCGCAGGAGTTCGGCGTGGAGGGTGCTCAGGACGTACGGGGAGAACCACACGACGAGCACCTCGTGCGAGGCGAGGTGCTCGGTGAGGACGGTCGCGAGGTCGTCGAGGGCGCGGGGTGCGGGGAGGCCCTCGGAGCGGGACCGCTCGACGGCGGCGGCGAGAGCCGGCGCCTCGTCGGATACCGGCGAAGGGAGATTGGATCCAATATCCATGATCCAATCTCCGATATACCCCTCGCTCCCCCGCACCGACGCGGAAAGGATCCGATCCACGGCCGTCCGGTAGCCGGTGGACACGATGTCCACCGCCAAGAGGCGGCGGTGGTGCCAGCCCGGCAGGTTCTGCCGGGCCGGCGGCGCCGGCTCGGGCACGTGCCCCGGGTGGAAGACCTGCCAGCCGTCCCCCGGGCCGTGGCCGTGCCGGAGGACCCCCGTCCCGGCCGGCACGACGGCCCCGCAGACCGCGCAGGGACCGTCGTAGTCGTTCGTGAGGTCGGGGGCCCCGGGGCTCATGCCGTTCCCGCACCGTCCCGGTACGCCTCAAGGAGCCGCAACCAGGCCTCGCTCAGGGTCGGATAGGAAGGGACGGCGTGCCAGAGCCGGGCGATCGGAACCTCTCCGACGACGGCGACGGTCGCCGAGTGGACGAGTTCCCCGATACCCGGCCCGACGAAGGTGACGCCGAGGACGATCTCACGGTCCAGGTCGACGACCATCCGTGCGTGGCCCCGGTATCCGTCGGCGTAGAGACCGGCGCCCGCAACGGAGGTGAGGTCCAGGTCGACGGCGCGGACCCGGTGCCCGGCGCGCTCGGCCTCGGCGAGCGAGAGCCCGACGGACGCGGCCTCGGGGTCGGTGAAGACGACCTGCGGCACGGCGGTGTGGTCGGCGGTGGCCGTGTGCGCGGCCCAGCGCTCGGACTCCCCGAGTGAGGCGCCGGAGGCGCGGGCGGCGATGGCCGCTCCGGCGATCCGGGCCTGGTACTTGCCCTGATGGGTCATCAACGCCCGGTGGTTGACGTCTCCCACGGCGTAGAGCCAGTCGCTTCCCTCGACCCGGAGGGTGTCGTCCACCGGGAGCCAGGAGCCGGGCTCCAGGCCGACGGTCTCCAGGCCGATGTCCTCGGTGCGCGGGGTGCGCCCGGTCGCGAAGAGGACCTCGTCGCCCTCGATCCGGTCGCCGCCCTCGAGCACCACGGTGACCGGCCCGGTGCCCCCGTCGCGTACGACCGCGGCGACGGACACTCCCGTACGGACGTCGGCGCCGCCCTCGGTGAGCGCGTCGGCGACGTGGTCGCCGACGAAGGGCTCCATGCGGGGCAGCAGCCCCTTGCCGCGCACCAGGACGGTCACGCGGGAGCCGAGCGCCTGCCAGGCGGTCGCCATCTCCGCCGCGACCACTCCCCCACCGACCACGATCAGCCGGCCGGGGACGTGCTTGGAGCTGGTCGCCTCGCGGCTGGTCCAGGGCCTGGCGCCGGTCAGCCCCGGCAGGTCGGGCAGTGCGGCGCGGCTGCCGGTGCAGACGGCGACGGCGTGGCGGGCGGTGAGGAGATGGCGGTCGCCCTCGGGCCCCTCGACGGTGACCTTCCGCTCGCCGTTCAGCCGGCCGTGGCCCCGGTAGAGACGGGCTCCGGTGGACTCGAGCCAGTCGACGGCGCCGTCGTCCTTCCAGTCGGAGACGTAGTAGTCGCGGTGGGCGAGCACCGCCGCCGCGTCCAACGGGCCCTCGACCAGCTGCCGCAGCCCGGGGACCTTGCGGGCGTCCGAGCGGGCGATGGCCGGACGGAGCAGCGCCTTGCTCGGCATGCAGGCCCAGTACGAGCACTCGCCGCCGACCAGTTCGCCCTCCACCACCGCGACGCTCAGACCCGCGGCCCTGGCCCGGTCCACCACGTTCTCGCCCACCGGTCCCGCGCCCAGCACCACCACGTCGTACTCGTGCTCCACCTCGTGTGTCATGGGGCCCAGTCTGGTGGCAGGTGTACGCGGTGGCCACAGGGGAAGGTGTGGCCTGCACGCGCGGAACCCGCACGGTGCACCCGTGGGACGGCCGATGTGCACACGCGGGGCGGCGCGGAATAGCGCGGCTCGATACGCGGTTGTGCGGGGCGAGTCCCCAGGGGACCGTGAAGGACACCCGCCAGGAGACCCGGAGAGGTAGCAAACATGAGCACTGTCGAGCTCACCAAGGACAACTTCGACCAGATCGTGAGTGAGAACGACTTCCTTCTGATCGACTTCTGGGCTTCCTGGTGTGGTCCGTGCCGCCAGTTCGCGCCGGTCTTCGAGGCCGCTTCCGAGCGGCACGAGGACCTCGTCTTCGCCAAGGTGGACACCGAGGCGCAGCAGGAGCTGGCCGCCGCGTTCGAGATCCGCTCGATCCCGACGCTGATGATCGTCCGCGACAACGTGGCCGTGTTCGCCCAGCCCGGGGCGCTGCCGGAGGCCGCCCTGGAGGACGTCATCGGGCAGGCGCGCAAGCTCGACATGGACGAGGTGCGCAAGTCCATCGAGGGCGCGAAGCAGCAGCCGCAGCAGTAGTACGAGCAGTCGGGGGGGGGGGGGGGGGGGGGGGGGGGGGGGGGGGCGCCCCCCCCCCCCCGCCCCCCCCCCCCCCCCCGCCCCCCCCCCCCCCCCCCCCGCGCTGGCGATGCGCCCGCCCGGCCGCCCGGGGCGGGGCCGGGCGGCCCTCCCGGTGCCCGGCGCCCCGCGCCCCCCCCCACGCGCGCGGGGGGCCCCACGCCCCCGCGCCGCCCCCCCCCCCCCCCCCCGGGCGCCGCCCGCGCGGGGGGGGGGGGGGGCGCGGGCCCCCCCCCCCCCCCCCCCCGCTCCGTCGGTCAGCGCTCCAGGACGAGTGCCAGGCCCTGGCCGACGCCGATGCACAGGGCCGCGAGTCCCGTTCCCGAACCGGCCGCCGCCAGCTGGTGGGCCACCGCGCCCGCGAGACGCGCGCCCGAGGCGCCCAGCGGGTGCCCGACGGCGATGGCGCCGCCGCGCGGGTTGACGATCTCGGGATCAAGTTCCGGCCACTCCGCGAGACAGCCGAGGGACTGGGCGGCGAACGCCTCGTTCAGCTCGAAGGTCGTGAGGTCGGCGAAGGAGCGGCCCGCCTTCTCCAGCGCGCGCCGGACCGCCTCCACGGGCCCGAGCCCGAAGAGCTGCGGCTCGATGCCGGTGACGGCGGAGGCGCGGATCCGGGCGAGCGGCTCGCGACCGGTCTCCCGCAGGCCCTCCTCGTCGACCAGGAGCAGGGCCGCGGCGCCGTCGTTGAGCGGCGAGGCGTTGCCTGCCGTGACCGTGCCTCCCTCGCTCCGGAAGGAGGGCTTCAGCTTGGCGAGGGCCTCCATGGAGGTGGTGTCGCGGATGCACTCGTCACGGGTCAACTCCGCCCCCGGGTACGGCACGACCTCCCCGTCGTACAGCCCCTTGCCCCACGCCTCCGCGGCCTTGCGGTGGCTGGCCAGGGCGAACGCGTCCTGCTGCTCACGGGTGAGGCCGTGTTTGTCGGCGACGAGCTCCGCGCCCTCGCCGAGCGAGACGGTCCACCCGGCGGGCATCCTCGGGTTGGTCATGCGCCAGCCCAGGGTCGTGGAGTGCAGCTGCTGGTGGCCGGCCGGGAAGGCGCGTTCGGGCTTCTGCAGCACCCAGGGCGCGCGGGACATCGACTCGACGCCGCCCGCGATCGCCACGGAGGCGTCGCCGACCGCGATGGCGCGCGCGGCCTGGATCACCGCCTCCAGGCCGGAGCCGCAGAGGCGGTTGACGGTGACGCCGGGGACGGAGGTGGGGAGGCCGGCGAGCAGGACGGCCATGCGGGCCACGTCGCGGTTGTCCTCGCCCGCGCCGTTGGCGTCGCCGAAGTAGACGTCGTCGATCCGGGCGGGGTCGAGCGCGGGCACGCGGTCCACGAGCGACCTGACCACGTGGGCGGCGAGGTCGTCGGGGCGTACGGCGGAGAGCGCGCCTCCGAACCTGCCGATCGGGGTGCGGACGGCGTCGACGATGTAGACGTCGCGGATGCTCATCGGTTCTCTCCCACGTGACCTTCGGAGCCTTCGGACGGTCGGATGCGGCCGACTCGCCGACTGCCCGTCCTCACGTTCGTTCGCCTGGTGAATTTTCCTTCGTTGACGTGCGCGCCGAGTCTCCGCCGGGCGGAGGTTCCTGTCAACGGTGCCGACGGCGTTACGTGGCGGGTGAACGGATCCGGTCGGGGGCGCCGCGTCGAGGCCCCGGCCCGGGTCACGACGGCGCGGCGACGCATCGAGGCCCCAGCCAGGGCAGGGCCACGGGCAGCGCGGCGACGCCCAGGACGCGCCCGGAGGGACGCCGTCGACGACGCCGCCGCTCAGGCCCCCGGCGCCGTGCGGACCAGCGCGGTCAGCCCGTAGTCCAGTTCACGGCCGTCGACCAGGAGCGCCTCGACCGTGCGGGTCTCCGGGTCGATGTCGGCGGCGAGGCCGTGGCCCTCGTAGCGCGGGTAGCCCGACGAACCCGTCCGGCCCGTGGCCTCCACGACCGCCGACCGGACCGCGCTGTCCTCCACGGACGCGCCGCCCCGGTCCTCCACGTGCTCGGGAACGAGCAGGATCTCGTAACGCCGCGGAAGTGTGCTCATGCTTCGACGCTAAGCCGCTTCGCCCCCGGGCGCCCGCCACGACCGGCCCGGCCGCCGCCCCTCGCTCAGCTGGACTCCCGGGGGATCACCCGCGAGGCCATCAGCTCCTGCGCACCCGGCGTCGCGTCGGGGTCGCGGACCGCGCTGTCGACCAGCTCGGCCAGGTGCCGGCCGATCACCATGTCGATCTCCACGGTCGTCAGCCGGGGCCGCAGCAGCCGCCCGAGCAGCAGATCGTCCGAGCCGACGACCGCCGTGTCCCCGGGGACGTCGATCCCCGCGTCCTGCAGCGCGCGCATCAGCAGCATCGCGTACTCGTCGTTGTACGCGAACACCGCGTCGAGGCCCAGGTCGCGCCAGCGTCCGGCGAGCTCGTTCGCCGCCTCCTCCTCGTACCGCAGCGGCAGCGGTACGACGGTGGCGTCGGTCCCCGCCACCGCCTGGCGGGCGCCGTCGAGTCGGGGCCCGGAGAACATCTCCAGGCCCGGCTCCTCGGGGACCACCACGCCGATCCGGCGCCGCCCCCGCTCCACCAGGTGCTCGGCGGCCACCCGCCCCACCCGCCCCTGGTCCATGACCAGGGCGTGCGCGCCCTCGACCCGGTGCGGGCCGACGGTGATGACGGCCTTGGCCCCGGAGCGCTTGAGGATCTCCACGCCGGTCGGCGAGAGCTGGACCTCGCCCAGCGAGACCACCGCGACGGGACGGAGCTCCGCCCAGGCGCGCGCGGCCTCGTCCCCTTCGAGCCCGAGGCTGCCGTACTGCACGACGGTGTAGTCGAGGCGGCGCAGGGCCCACTGCAGCTCGTTGAAGAACTGGCTGTAGAGCGGGCCGATCGGCACGTGCGCGGTGGGCAGCAGGACCATCCGGCTGTGACCGGCGCGCAGGCTGCGCGCGGCGGCGTGCGGGACGTACCCCAGCTCCTCGGCCGCGTCCCTGACCCGCTGCCGGGTCGGCTCGCTGATGCGTACGGCCGCGGTGTTGTTCAGGACGTACGAGACGGTCGCTCTGGACACGCCCGCGAGCCGCGCCACATCGGCGCTCGTCGGGACGGGGCGTTCGGCGGACTGTTTGGGTGACTGGCTCATCGCTCCGGCATCTTTCCAGAACAATCCGGCCCGAGGTCTGGCGGATGGCCGGATTCGAGTGCTACACAGTGCTGACGCGTGTCACTGACACGTGTAACCCTATCGAATCTTCCGCTCCTCGCCCCCGTATCGGGCGATCTTCACCAGGAGGGCAATGTGGCCCTTTCCTCCTCCGAATCCGGAGTCGGCACCCCCGGAGTCGGCGCCGCCGGAATCGAGTCCCCCTCGGGCCCCCGGCCCACCCGCGGTCTGCTGCCTCTGCTCCTCGCCGGGAACACGGCGATGTACGCGCTCTACGTCGGCGTGCCAGGACTGCTGCTCGCGCCGCAGATCGAGGACATCGACCCGGCGAACAAGGTGGCCAACTTCGGTCTGATCTCCGGCGTCTCCGCGATCTTCGCGACGATCTTCAACCCGGTCGCCGGCGCGCTCTCGGACCGTTCGGGCCGCCGCAACCCGTGGATCCTGGCGGGCGGTCTGCTCGCGATACCGGTGATGTTCCTGCTCGGCAGCGTGGACACGATCCTGCTCGTGCTCATCGCCTGGTGTCTGGGCCAGGCCGTCATGAACGTCTACCAGGCCGCGATCACCTCCGTCGTGCCCGACCGGGTCCCCCTCGCCGCGCGCGGCAAGGCCTCGGCCGCCGTCGGGCTCGGCCTGCCGATCGGCTCCACCATCGGCGCCCTTGTCGGCGCCGCGTTCTCGGAGAACTACCGCACCGGGTACCTGGTGTTCGGCGTGATCGTGGCGGCCACCGCCGTCCTGTTCACCACCTGCGCCCGCGAGGAGCGGATGCCCGCCAAGGCGCCCCTGCCCGTGAAGCAGCAGCTCGCCGCCTTCGGCAGCGCGCTCAAGGACCACGACTTCCGCTGGGCGTTCATCGGCCGCGCGCTGCTCATCCTCGGGTACTTCGCGGTCGCCGGCTTCCAGCTGTACATCCTCAAGGACCACACCGATCTGCCGGCCGGGCTCTCCCCCGAGGAGGCGGTGGCGATCCTGATGCCGCTCAACTCCGTCGCCATGGTGGTCTCGACCGTCCTCGGCGGCTGGCTCTCCGACCGCTACGACCGTCGCAAGCTCTTCGTCGGCGCCTCCGCGGCGCTCGCCGCCGTCGCGCTGCTCATCCCGGCCTTCTCGTCGAGCTGGACCGCGATGCTCGCCTTCTCCGCCGTCAACGGCCTTGGATTCGGCTGCTACATGGCGGTGGACACGGCCCTGGTCACGATGGTGCTGCCGAAGGCGGAGGACGCGGCCCGCGACATGGGCGTGCTCAACGTCGCGAACGCGGGGCCGCAGATCGTCGCCCCCTTCATCGCCTCGCTCATCGTCTCGCTGAGCGGCGGATACACGGCCCTCTTCCTGATCGCGGCCGTCCTGTCGGTCCTCGGTGCGCTCGCCGTTCGCCCGATCCGCAGCGTGCGCTGAGCTGCGGGGGGGGCGGGGCAGCACGCCACGCGCTTGGGTTCCGGGCCGGGGCACACCCCGAGCACCAAGCACCGGGCCACCGCGCCGCGTTCCGCGCCGGTTCCGTAGGCTCCTAGGGCTGTCCGTACTTCCGTACGACCGATCCGCGAGAGGCTTCGACGTGCTGCTGAACACCCGTACGTGGGGATCCGGTGACCGGATCGCGCTCCTGATCCACGGGATCATGTCCGACCACCGCACCTGGCGCAGGGTCGGACCGGCCCTGGCCGAGCGCGGTTACCGGGTGATCGCGGTGGATCTGCGTGGCCACGGCGCGAGCGGCCGGGCGGCCGGGTCCGAGGGGTACACCCCCGAGGACTACGCCGACGATCTCGTCGAAACCCTGCCCACCGGAGCCGAGTTGGCCCTCGGCCACTCGCTCGGCGGTCTCACCCTGTCCGCCGCCGTGGAGCGGCTCGCCCCGCGTCGCGCGGTCTACGTCGACCCGGTCTGGCACCTGCCGGCCGGGCCGACGGGGTACGACGCGGAGCTGTTCACCCAGTTCAAGTCGTTCACCCGTCAGCACATCGCGATGTTCAACCCCGGCTGGGAGGAGCAGGATCTCGACCTCGAGATCGAGACGCTGAACCTCTGGGACGAGCGGGCGGCGCACGGGCTCGTGGACTCCGCGGGCCGGGACATGTGGCCCGCGAAAGCCGTGGTGCCCTCGCTGGTCGCCCTGGCCGACCCGAGCCGCCTCGTCTCCCCCGAGAACGCGCGGATGCTCCAGGAGCGCGGCTTCGACGTCCGTACGGTCGTCGGCGCCGGACACACCATTCACCGCGACGATTTCGACGGGTTCATGGCCGCCCTGGAGGGCTGGATCTGACGTACCGTGTGGTCATGGACGACGTCTCGATGGTGGGCTTGCTCGGCCGGGTCACCGGCACCGTCGGGCCCGGCCTCGTCGGCGAGGTGATCGTCCGGATCCGGGGCGGTGCCGAGCACTTCCTCGCCTACGCGGCCGACGCCAAGGAGCGGATCCATCCCGGAACGGTCGTGATGGTCGTGGAACATCTGCCTCCACGCACCGTGTATGTCACAGCCGCGTACGACAGTTGACCGATCCATTGAGCGCCCGTCCGTCGAGGCGCACACTCCCTTCACCGGATCCGCACGGCTCCGGTGAAGGGGGAGCTGCCCATGGGCATCGGCATCCTGGCGGGCGGCGTGGTCGCCGCCGTCCTCGTTCTCATCGCACTGTTCAAACTCATGTGGCGCGTCGCTGAACCCAACGAGGCGCTGATCATCTCCGGTTCCAACCACAAGATGGAGGGGCTCGGCGAGGGCATGGGCTTCCGGATCGTCACCGGTCGCGGCACGTTGGTGCTGCCGGGCGTCCAGGCCGTCCGGAAGCTGTCGCTCGATCTCAACGAGACGCAGTTGCAGGTGGAGTGCGTCACCCACCAGGGCATTCCGCTCAAGGTCCGTGGTGTGGTGATCTTCAAGGTGGGCGACGACTTCGTCTCGATCGCCAACGCCGCCCGCCGCTTCCTCGACCAGCAGAAGCTGATGTCGGAGCGGGTGCACATCGTCTTCGCCGGTCATCTCCGCGCCATCGTCGGCGGGTTGACGGTCGAGGACATGATCCGTGACCGGGAGAAGCTGACCGGGCAGGCGCGTTCGGCCTGTGGCACGGAGATGGAGAAGCTCGGTCTGATCGTCGACTCGCTGCAGATCCACGAGATCGAGGACCCGACGGGGTACATCAAGAACCTGGCCGCGCCGCACGCGGCTGCGGTCCAGCGCGATGCCCGGATCGCGCAGGCCGAGGCCAACCGGCGGGCCACGGAGGCCGAGCAGCAGGCCGCGGCACGGATGTCGGAGGCCACCAGGGACAGCGAGATCCTGCAGGCCGGCTACCAGGCCGAGCGGGACCAGGCGTCCGCGAAGGCCCGGCAGGCCGGGCCGCTGGCCGAGGCCGGGGCACGGCAGGAGGTCGTCGTCCAGGAGACGCGGGTCGCCGAGCTGGAGGCGCACCGCAAGGAGCAGCAGCTCCAGGCGGACGTCCGCAAGCCCGCGGACGCGCAGGCGTACGAGACGCGGACCCGGGCCGACGCCGAGCGTGACGCCCGGATCTCGGCGGCGCAGGCGGAGGCGAAGGAGACCGAGCTCGCCAGCGCCGCGAGGGCGACGGCGACCCGGCTCACGGGTGAGGCGGAGGCGGCGGCCCAGCAGGCGCGGGGGCTCGCCGTCGCCGAGGCGACCCGGGCGAAGGGGCTCGCGGAGGCCGAGGCGATCAAGGCGCGGGCGGCGGCCCTGGCCGAGAACCAGGAGGCCGTGGTCGCTCAGCAGCTGGCCGAGAAGTGGCCGGAGATCGTCGAGGCCGGGGCATCGGCCTTCGGCAACGTGGACCAGATGGTCCTGCTGAACGGCGCGGACGGGATGGGCGAGATGTTCGCCAAGGCCTTGACCATGGGCGGGACGGGTCTGGGTCTCGCCCGTCAGCTGCTGTCGACGATGAATCCGGGGGCTCAGCCGGGGGCCGTGGCGGCGGTGCCTTCGGCCGACGGCGCGGCGGTGCCGCCCGCTCCCCGGACGGAGGCGATCCCGGTCGGGGACGACGAGGAGTAGCCGTACCGGAGCGTACGGGCACGCGGAGCCGTACGGGAGAGTGCGGGTACGCGGAGCCGTACCGGAGCGTACGGGTGTTGCGCGGAGCCGTACGTGTACGACGTGGCCGGGCCCGGTGCCGTGACGGCGCCGGGCCCCGGTCATGGCGAGCGGAAGGTCAGTTGTGGCCGAACTTCCGTTCCTTCTTGTGGGAGACGTGCTCGATGATCGGCTGGGGTGTGTCCCGCACGGCCGGTGTCTGTTCCTTCGCCGCCGCCTCGGTCCTGTGTTCGTGGCCACCCGTACGGGCGCCCTTGTTCACCCGGGTCTGTTTCTTGCCCACGATCGTGCCTCCTGACAGCGGTACTCGGACGCTGGGGCCGTTTTCAGCCTCGCACGCGAGTACGGGCGCCGCATGTCAGGGAAAATCGGGCGGCTCGGGCCGCTCAGGCGCCGAAAGCCCGCTGGAACGCGCCGAGCGTCGTCCGGCCTGCCGTGCGGTCGAGGATCGCGAAGACGATCTCGTCGAAGTGGCCGGCGAACCGGCCGCCGTCCGTGAGCAGCGCCCGGAACGCGTCGGCGACCTCGGCCGGATCGTTCTGGAAGACGCCGCAGCCCCAGGCGCCGAGGACGAGCCGCCGGTATCCGCCCGCGACCGCGGTCTCCAGGACCCGTGCGGCGCGGGACGCGAGGGCGGCCGGGATCCGGTCGGCCCGCTCCGGGGCCTGGCGCCGGACGACGCCCGCGTTGGGGGCGGGCGAGGTGAGGAAGCCGACCGTGAACGGCTCGTCGAGGAGTCCGCCGCGGTCGTCGCGGAAGACCGGGACCCCGGGCGAGAGGATCACCCGGTCCGTGTAGAAGGCATCCTTCTCGGCCCGGTGGTGGGCGTAGAACTCGGGGGCGCGCAGGAGCGTGGTGTAGAGGGCGGAGGCCCGGCAGACCGCCTCCTCCTGGGCCTGGGCGCCGTTCAGATAGCCGCCGCCCGGGTTGCGGGCGGAGGCGAAGTTCAGGACGGCGACCGGGCCGGCCGGATCCGCCCTGGTCAGGCGGCGGGCGGCGACCAGGCTGCTCTCGTCGGTGACCTCGATCGCGGTGGCGCGGTCGGTGGCGGGGGTCACGGGGACGGGCTCGGGGCCGTACAGCCTGGTTCCGGCCAGTGCGGCGCTCAGCTCCTCCTCGATGGAGACGGACCGGCCGCCGGGGGCCCGGTAGCGGCCCGCCTCGACGATCTCCTCGGTCTGCTTCGCGATCCCCCGCAGTCGTGCGCTCATGCCCGAAAGCATGATCGACTCCGGCCTCCGAGGGCAACGGGATATTCACCGTGAGGCCGATGAGGCGCTCTTGCACGCCCGTCGGCGGTGGCTTTAGGTGGAATCAGCGCCTAGAGGAACGGGAGGAAACGACATGTCGCCGAGCGGTATACCGCGGAACGGTCCGGCCATCAGCGAGGACGAGGCCGAGGACCTGCTGCGATGTATCTGCTTCAAGACGGGCCCACCCCGCACGGTCGGGGTGGAAGTGGAATGGCTCGTCCACGAGCTGCGTGACCCGCGGCTTCCCGTCCCGTCCGAACGACTGGCCCTGGCCGTCGACACCGTGAGGTCCCTGCCGCTGGCCTCGCCGATCACTCTCGAACCCGGCGGGCAGCTGGAGCTCAGCTCGCCTCCCGCCGACTCCCTGATGAGCTGCGTCGACACCCTCTCGGTCGATCTGGGCATGGTGCGTGACGCGCTCTCCCCGCTCGGGCTCTCCCTCAGTGGTTACGGGGTCGACCCCTGGACCGCCCAGCGCGAGCGGCTCCTGCGGGAGCCCCGCTACGAAGCCATGGAGACCGCTCTCGACCGTACGGGCCCCGCCGGCCGGGCCATGATGCGTGACTCGGCCTCCGTGCAGGTCTGCCTGGACGCCGGCCACGAGGAGCCGGGGCCGCTCGGATACCACCGCCGCTGGCAGCTGGCCCATTTGCTGGGCGCGGTGCTCGTGGCCGCCTTCGCCAACTCTCCCGTCCACGGGGGGCGCCGCACCGGCTGGCGCTCGACCCGGCAGTCCCTGTGGGCCGACCTCGACCCGGCGCGGTCCCTCGCGCCCGACCCGGACCGCGAGCCGCGCGACGCCTGGGCGGCACACGTCCTCGACACCCCGGTGATGTGCGTACGCGGCGAGGACGAGGACGCGCCGTGGGTCGTTCCTGAGGGGCTCACCTTCCGTGAGTGGCTGCGCACCGGGCGCCCCCGGCCGGCCGACGAGGACGATCTGCGCTATCACATGACCACCCTCTTCCCTCCGGTGCGGCCGCGCGGGCATCTGGAGCTGCGGATGATCGACGCTCAGCCCGGTCCGGACGGCTGGGTCGTGCCGGTGGCCGTGACCACGGCACTCTTCGAGGATCCGGAGGCGGCGGAATCGATCTACCGGGCCGTCAAACCTCTGGCGGAGCGGGCGGGTTCGCTGGCCGCTCCGCGCAATCCGCTCTGGCTCGCGGCCGCCCGGGACGGGCTCACGGACCCGGACCTGCACGCCGCGGCGCTGGTCGCGTTCCCGGCCGCGCTGGAGGCGTTGCCGCGGATCGGGGCGAGCCCGGCCGTCGTCGGCGCGGTGGCCGCCTTCCATGAGCGCTACGTCCTGTCCGGCAGCTGTCCCGCCGACGACCTCCTGGAGGTGGCGTCATGACCGTGATCGACGACCCGACGGCCCTGCGGCGGCGTGCGCTGGACGCGCTCACCACCGCGCGGGCCCGTACGGCGCTCCTGACCTCCTGTGTCGAGGACGACGAACTCACCGCGCAGCACTCGCCGTTGATGTCTCCGCTCGTGTGGGACCTGGCCCATATCGGCAACCAGGAGGAGCAGTGGCTGTGGCGGGCGGTGGCGGGCCGTGACCCGCTGCGCCCGGAGATCGACTCGATCTACGACGCCTTCGAGCACCCCCGCGCCACCCGTCCCACGCTGCCGCTGCTGCCGCCCGCCGAGGCCCGCGCGTACGCCTCGGACGTACGGGGCCGGGTCCTGGACGTCCTGGAGCGGGCCCCGTTGGAGGGACGGCCGCTGGTGGAGGCGGCGTTCGCCTTCGGGATGGTCGCGCAGCACGAACAGCAGCACGACGAGACGATGCTGATCACCCATCAGCTACGGAAGGGGCCGCAGGCGCTGACCGCTCCCCCGCCGCCCGCCACGGACATCGGCCCTCTCGCCGCCGAAGTCCTGGTGCCCGGAGGGGCGTTCACGATGGGCACCTCGGACGAGGCGTGGGCGCTGGACAACGAACGGCCTGCGCACACCCGGGTCGTGCCGTCGTTCTTCATCGACACCGTGCCGGTCACCAACGGCGCCTACATGGCGTTCGTGACCGACGGCGGCTACACGGACGAGCGGTGGTGGCAGGCGGAGGGCTGGGAGCAGATCCGGAAGCACGAGATCGCCGCGCCGCTGTTCTGGCGGCGGGACGGCGGGCAGTGGATGCGGCGGCGGTTCGGTGTGACGGAGCCGGTGCCCGAGGACGAGCCGGTGGTGCACGTCAGTTGGTACGAGGCGGACGCCTACGCCCGCTGGGCCGGGCGCAGGCTGCCCACGGAGGCCGAGTGGGAGAAGGCGGCCCGGCACGACCCGTCGACCGGGCGTTCGCGCCGCTACCCCTGGGGCGACGCCGACCCGGCTCCCGAGCACGCCAATCTCGGCCAGCGGCACCTGCGGCCGGCTCCGGCGGGCAGCTATCCGGAGGGCGCGTCGCCGCTCGGGGTACGGCAGTTGATCGGGGACGTGTGGGAGTGGACGTCCAGTGACTTCCTGCCGTATCCGGGGTTCACCGCCTTCCCGTACAAGGAGTACTCGGAGGTGTTCTTCGGCCCCGCTCACAAGGTGTTGCGCGGTGGGTCGTTCGCGGTGGACGCGGTGGCCTGCCGGGGTACGTTCCGCAACTGGGACCTGCCGGTGCGTCGGCAGATCTTCTCCGGTTTCCGGACCGCACGGGACGCGGAGCTGGCCTGATGTGCCGTCATCTGGCCTATCTGGGGCCGCCGGTGGCGCTCGGCGAGCTGCTGACGCGGCCGCCGCACGCGCTGTACCGGCAGTCCTGGGAGCCGCGCCGACAGCGGTACGGCACGGTCAACGCGGACGGGTTCGGCGTCGGCTGGTACGCCGAGGGCGATCCCGTTCCCGGGCGCTATCGGCGGGCCGTGCCGATCTGGGCCGATGCCCCGTTCGCGGACCTCGCGCGCGTGGTGCGTGCCGAGGCGTTCCTCGCGGCGGTACGGGACGCGACGGTGCCGGGGGCGGACGGGGAGGCCGCGGCGGCCCCCTTCGCCTCGGGGCCGTGGCTGTTCAGCCACAACGGGGCCGTGCGGGGCTGGCCCGGTTCGCTCGCCCCGCCGGCGGCGGGGCTGCCGGCCGCCGAGCTGCTCGCCCTGGAGGCGCGTACCGACTCGGCCCTGGTGTGGGCGCTGGTGCTGCACCGGCTGCGGGCGGGCGACGGCCTGGACCGGGCGCTCGGGGACACCGTGGTGGAGGTCGCGGAGGCGGCCCCCGGTTCCCGGCTGAACCTGCTGCTCACCGACGGCGCCACCATCGCGGCGACCGCCTGGGGGGACTCCCTCTGGTACCGGACGGAGCCCGGTCCGCCGGGCGCCGCCCGCACGGTCGTCGCCTCCGAACCGTACGACGACGATCCGCGCTGGCACGAGGTGCCGGACCGCACGCTGCTGACCGCCACCCGTACCGACGTCACCCTCACCTCGCTCAAGGAGCCCTCCTCGTGAGTCCGTTCCAGCTGACCCGCACCCTTCCCGAGGACGCCACGGATGCCGATCTGCGCGCCGACGTGCTCCACGGTCTGACCCGTACGCCGAAGGAGCTGCCGCCGAAGTGGTTCTACGACGCGCGCGGCAGTGAACTGTTCGAGGAGATCACCCGGCTGCCGGAGTACTACCCGACCCGTGCCGAGCGGGAGATCCTGATCGAGCGTGCGCCGGAGATCGCGGCGGTGACGGGGGCGCGGACCCTGATCGAGCTGGGTTCGGGCTCCTCGGAGAAGACCCGCTTCCTGATCGACGCGCTGCTGCCGGAGCTCGACAGCTACGTCCCGGTGGACGTGAGCGAGTCGGCGCTGAAGGGGGCGGCCGACGCGTTGCTCGCGGAGCGGCCGGGGCTGCACATCCACGCCCTGGTCGCCGACTTCACCCGTGGCCTCGCCCTGCCCGGGACGCCGGGGCCGCGCCTGGTGGCGTTCCTCGGCGGGACGATCGGCAATCTGCTGCCGGCCGAGCGCGAGCTGTTCCTGCGTTCGGTACGGGCGATGCTGGCGCCGGGCGACGCGCTGCTGCTCGGCACGGACCTGGTGAAGGACGAGGCGACGCTGGTCGCCGCGTACGACGACGCGGCCGGGGTGACGGCGGCGTTCAACAAGAACGTGTTGACCGTGATCGCCCGTGAGCTGGACGCGGACGTCCGGGCGGACGACTTCGACCACGTGGCGCTCTGGGACCGGGAGCGCGAGTGGATCGAGATGCGGCTGCGGGCGCGTCACGCGCTCACGGTGAAGATCCCGCAGCTGGATCTCGTCGTGCCGTTCGAGGCGGGCGAGGAGATGCGGACGGAGGTGTCGGCGAAGTTCCGTCAGGCGGGTGTGCGCGCGGAGCTGGCCGAGGCCGGGCTCGAACTGACCCGCTGGTGGACGGACAAGGAGGGACGCTTCGCGCTGTCGCTCGCGACGGCGCGCTGAGCCGCCTGAGCGAGCGCACGACGGTTCGGATATTGGATCGTGGATATTGGATCCAGTATCCGAATCTCGGCGGTGAGTCCGCGGGCGGCCACGATCCGCCACAGCGAGGCGGCCAGCGGATCCTCCCCCACGAACGCGGCGGGCCCGACCGGCCGGTACTCAAGTCGTACCGGAAGCACCGGTACGGAGGCGTCGAGAGCCGCCTGGAAGGCCGCGTGCCGGAAGGCTCCGCCGCCCCGGCCGCACCAGGTCGAGCCCTCGGGGAAGACGATCACCCGGCCGCCGCCCGCCATGGCCCCGGCCATCGTCCGGACGGTCTCGGGCAGGGCGCGCAGCCGGTCGCGGTCGATGAAGAGGGTGCCGCCCCGCGCCGCGAGCGGGCCGAGCACCGGCCACTGGCGGACCTCCCGCTTGGCGAGCATGCGCCCCGGCAGGACGGACGCGACGAGCGGGATGTCCAGCCAGGAGATGTGGTTGGCGACGATCAGGAACGGCCCGTCCGCGGGGACCGGGGCACCGGTGACCTTCGTACGGACGCCGAAGGCGCGGAGGACCACCCGGCACCACACGCGGACGAGCGCCCGCCGGCCCGCCGCCGGCAGCAGCGCCGTCAGGGGCGCGAGCAGCACTCCGGCGAGGACGGCGGTGAGGCCCGCGGCCAGCCGGACCGCCGCCAGGACGGACCCGGCGACCGGGCCGGAGTGCCGCGCGCAGGCGTCGGGCGCGCACGGCGATGTCGGCAGCCAGGGGTTGACGGGGCCGGCGGTGGTCACTGCGCCGGGGCGAGGGAGAGGAAGTGGCGCAGATAGCGGGGGTTGGTGTTGCGCAGGGACAGCAGGACGTAGAGGTCCGCGACACCGAAGTCGACGTCGTGCGCGGGCGCGCCGCAGACCCAGGCCCCGAGCCGGATGTAGCCGCGCAGCAGCGGCGGGAGCTCGACGCGGCCCTCGGGGCGGGTGATCCCGTCGGGGGTCCAGAGCTTGTGCGGGGTGACCCAGTACTCCTCGGGGGCGAGGTGCTTGGCCTTGACCCGGTCCCAGGTGGCGGCGGCGAGCGCGCCCCCGTCGGCCAGCGGTATCGAGCAGCACCCGGCGAGCCAGTTGTGGCCGGTGCGGGTCATGTAGCGGGCGAGCCCGGCCCAGATGAGGGCGATGACGGCGCCGTTGCGGTGCGCGGGGTGGACGCAGGAGCGGCCGACCTCGACGAGGTCGTCCCGGATGGAGCCGAGGCGGCCGAGGTCGAACTCGCTCTCGGAGTACAGGCGTCCGGCGATCCGGGCGCGGTCGGGCGGCAGCACGCGGTAGGTGCCGACGACCTCGCCCGTGGCCTCCTCGCGGACGAGCAGGTGGTCGCAGTACGCGTCGAAGGCGTCGATGTCGAGGCCCGGCTCGGGTCCGTCGAGGTGGGCGCCCATCTCACCGGCGAAGACCTGGTGACGCAGGCGCTGGGCGGCGCGGACGTCGTCCTGGTCGCGGGCGAGACAGACGATGTAGCGGGGCTCCTCCGCGGGCCGGTCCGCGGCCAGGGGCTGCGGCTGCGGCTGCGGTTGCGCCGGGACCCCGGTGAGCGGGGCGCTCGCCAGGGGGGCGCTCAGGAGGGGAACACCGGCGGGGACGGGGACAGCGGGTGCGACAGCGGCTGCGGGTGAGGGTGCGGGCATGTCGGGCTCCTCCGGCGTACGGAAGGGGGACGGTGAGGGCCGGACCGGGTGAGCGGTGGTCCGGCTCCTTACTTCTTCCGTGGCCGATTGGATTCGACATGACCGTTCGGGGGATCGCGGGTGTGTAAGCGCTGAATGCTGGTCGGCGCAGCCCGCGCCCGTCGCCGCAGCCCGCGCCCGTCGCCGCAGCCCCCGCCGGTCGGCGCAGCCCGCGCTACTCGGCGAGTGCCTCGGTGATCCGTGCCGACGCGGCCTCGGCGGCCTCCTTCGGGTCCTCGCCCTGGAGCACGGCCGTCATGTAGGGCTTGATCGGGTTGGCGGCCTCGACGTCGGCCCACTGCGGTGAGTTCGGCGTGGCCTTGCCGCGTGCGGCGCCGACGGCCATGACGGCGGTGGCTTCCTGCCCCTCGACGACCGAGGCGAGGGAGGTCTTGTTGGGGACGTAGTTCATGGCGCGGGCCAGTTCCGTCTGCCACTTCTCGCCGGCCAGCGCCTTGACGACCTCGATGGCGGCGTTCCGCTCGGGCGCGTTCTCGGGGACGATCAGGTCGGAGCCGCCGGTGAAGACCGCGCAGGGCTGCCCGGCCTTCTTGCCCGGTATCGGGAAGAAGCCGAGCTTGTCCTTGAGCCCCGGGTTGGCCTTGGTGATGGCGGCGACGGCGCTCGGGGTGGCGATGATCTGGGCGACGTCGCCCTTGGCGAAGACCTCGGCCTGGGGCGGTGTCTGCTCGTCGGCGTTCTTGGGCCCGGAGCCGAGCGACTGCAGGTTCTTGTAGAAGTCCATGCCGCGCAGCGCGGCGGGGCTGTCCAGGGCGCCGGTCCACTCGCTGCCCTTGTCCTCGGCCAGTTGGCCGCCCTCGTCCCAGATGAAGCCGGCGAGGGTGTACCAGTCCTGTCCCGCGAGGTAGATGCCCTGGGAGCCGTTGCGGTTGAGCTTCTCGGTGTCGTCGAGCCACTGGGCCCGGGTGGCGGGCGGCTTGGTGAGGCCGGCCTGCGCGAAGAGGTCCTTGTGGTAGATCACCACACGGTTGGCGGCGTACCAGGGGATGCCGTACTGGGTGCCGCCGATGCGGCCGGGCTCGGCGAGGCCGGGCAGCCAGTCCTCGCTGCCGAGGTCGCGCACGGACTCCAGGGTCAGGTCGTAGAGCTTGTCGGTGTCCGCGTACTGGGCGACCTGGGTGTTGCCGACCTCGATGACGTCGGGGCCGCCCTGCCCCCGGATCGCCTCGGTGACCTTCTTGCCGATGCCCGTCCACTCCTGGAAGGTGAACTTCAGCTCGACGCCCTCGTGCTGGGCCTCGTAGTCGGCGGTGAAGCGCTGGAGGAAGTCCTCGCTGACGCTGTCGCGCATCAGCCAGACGTTGACCGTGCGGGTCCCTTCGTCGCCGGGGAGGAGCCCGCAGCCGGCGAGGGCGAGGGCCGTGGCGGCTGCCAGGGGACAGAGCAGGTGTCGGTTCTTCACGTAGGTCACCTTCTGCGTTCCATGAATGGAGTGCGGTGGGGAGCTGACCCGTCGTGGGGGGACCGAACGGCGTGTTCGTGCGGGTGTGTGGGTTGGATTCTGGTCTGGACCAACGGAGTGGTCAAGCCCCGGACGATCTGGTTCCGGGCAGGCGTGCGACACACGCCTGCCCGTTACCCCGGGTAGGACCGTGGGGGTCCGCGGCGTCAGACTGCCGGTACGGAGTCCTCGAAGGCCGTGCCCGACGTGCGGTACGCGGCGACCTTGGCCGCCACCTGCGCCGGGGTGAGGACCTGGTCCTTCACGTGCAGGACGTAGTCGACCTTCTGGTCGTAGGACCGCGCCGTGGTCGAGGTCTGACCGGCGAGGTCGATGAGCCACTGGTTGAAGTTGATGGACATCGGGCGCTCGGGGAGATAGCGGGCGTCGTGGCGGCCGAACTCCTGGCCGTCGACGTAGTAGACGATCGTGTTGTCGTCGATGGTCAGGACGAGGTCGTGCCAGCCGGCGTAGCTCGCCCGGACCTCGGAGTGCTGGTTGACCGCCTCCCACGGGTCGGGCCGGTAGGTCTCCCACGAAGTGGTGTAGAGGATGTTCGCGGGCTCGCCCCAGCCGCCGTTGGGCAGGTACTCGAAGTCGTACTCGGCGTAGTCGTCCGCCATCGGCGCCTTCAGGTCGTTGATGGTGAAGAAGGTCTGGACGAGCCGGTCGCCGTCCGGTCCGGAGAGCGGGGCGTCGGAGAAGCGGACGCGGGCCGCGTACGTGCCGTTCCTGAACTTCATGGAACGGGTGAGGATCTCGGTCATCCGGGTCGACTCGGCGGTGCCCGCGGTCGAGGTCCGCAGGTTCATGATCGAGTTGGTGCCCTCCTTCGCGAAGGTCACGTTCTCGGGCGCCCAGGTGGCGCCGGGCACGCCGGGACCGCCGGAGTTGGACCGCACGCTCCAGCCGTGGGCGGCGATCGCCGGGTCGGTGTGGCCGGTGTAGTCGAAGTCGTCGAAGAGCGCCGGTCCTCCGGTGGGCGGCGGGGTGGTGGGGTCGGTCGGGGTCGGGGTGGGCTCGTTGCCCGCGGGCGCCGTGCCCCAGACCTGCACACCGCCGACGGTCGCGGTGACCTTGCTCCAGTTCGCGTACGTCGTCCGGGTGGGGCCGAAGGAGTAGTCGTCGTTCTGGTTCAGCGGCTGCCAGTTGGAGCGGTGGAAGCGCAGCTGCATGTCGCCCGTGTCGGCGCCGGGGGCGAGACTGCCTGCGCCGGCGGTGAAGCCGACCTCCAGATAGCGGTCGGCGGTCGCGGTGGGGTTGGCAAGCGTGCCGAAGGTTCCGGTGAGGTTCGCGCAGCCCTTCACCGCCCAGGAGCAGGCGTAGGTGTACGAGGCTCCCGCGTCGGCCTTGAAGTAGTACCGCAGCTTCACCTGGCTCAACGGGACGCTCGACGTACCGGAGTTGACGACCTTGAACCAGGGCTCGACCTGGTCGCCGCCGGTGGCGCTCTGCCGGTACTGCACGGTCACGGCCTCGCCGGCCGCGGCCGCCGGAAGGGCGGTCAGGGCGGTGGCGCCGAGGCCTGTCACGGCGGCCACGGCGAGCGCGGCGCGTATCCGCAGGTTCTTCTCTCGGGTGCTCATGAGGATTCCTCTCCTTGGACGGAGGTGGGGGAAAGGCGGCGCGGCACCCGGAGGGTGTCGAGCCGGGTCCGGTGGTGGCGCAGCCGTGCCTGGAAGCCGGGCCAGTCCCTGCGCCCGGTCCAGGCCGTCTCGGCCAGGGCGCAGAGCCGGGGAAAGGCCAGGTACTCGGCGTGGGCGCCGGTGGGGACGTACTCGGTCCACAGCTGGGCCTGGGTGCCGAGGACGCGCGCGCTCTCCTCGGGGCTCCAGTGGACGGGCGCGGGGTCGGTGCCGAGCACCGTACGCAGGTCGACGACGGCACCTGGCTGGCCTGGCGGCTCGTCGGGGCTCGCCGACTGTGGGTAGTCGAGGTAGGTGGAGCGGTGGGGCGCCATCACGACCCGGTGGCCGCGCCGGGCGGCGGTGCGGCCGTGGGCGGTGTCGCGCCAGGGCATGACGGTGAAGTACGGCGGGAGGTCGCTGCCGGTCTCGGTCCAGCCGAGCGGTTGGCGGCCGGTCTCGACGAGATGGTTGCCGATCCGCTCCATGAACCAGCCGTGCAGGGCGTCGGGTCCGTCGAGCCCCTCCTCGGCGGCGCGGCGGCGGGCGGCGGGCGAGGCGTGCCACTCGGTGGTGGGGCACTCCTCGCCGCCGACATGGACGTACGGCGAGGGGAAGACGTCCATCACCTCGTCGAGGACGTCGCGGCAGAAGTCCAGGACCTCGTCGTGGACCCCGAGGACCGTGTCGCACACCCCCCAGCGGTCCCAGACGGGGAGCGTACGGTCCGGCCGGTTGCCGAGCGCGGGGTAGGCGGCCAGCGCGGCCCTCACGTGGCCGGGCATCTCGATCTCGGGGACGACGGTGACCCCGCGTGCGGCGGCGTGCCGTACCAGGGCGGCCAGTTCGTGGCGGGTGTAGGCACCGCCGTGCGGATGGCCGCCGATCTCGGTGAGCCGGGGGTGGGCGGCGACCGGCATGCGCCAGCCCTGGTCGTCGGTGAGGTGGAGGTGGAGGACGTTGAGCTTGTGGAGGGCGAGGAGGTCGACGTATCTGCGGAGGAAGGAGACGGACCGGAAGGTGCGGGAGACGTCGAGCATGGCGCCGCGCCAGGAGAACCGGGGGACGTCGGTGATCTGGACGCAGGGCACGGTCCACGCGACCCCGGTGACGGGGTGGTCCAGCAGGGCCTCGACGGGCAGGAGTTGACGGAGCGTCTGGACCCCGGCGAGCAGGCCGCGCGGGTCGGCGGCGCGGAGGAGCACCCCGTGGGCGCCGATGGTCAGGCCGTACCCCTCGTCGCCGAGGCCGGTGAGGGCGGGGTCGACGGCGAGGACGACGCGACCGTCGGGGCGCTCGGGCAGCGGCAGCCCTGTGGCGGGTCCGAGCAGCGTACGCAGCAGCTCGGCGGCGGCGTGGGCGCCGGGCGCAACCCTCAGAGCGGTGTCGTTGGCGAAGGTGAACGTGCCGGGTAACGAGGCGAGTTGGGTCGGTTGGGGCACGAGTGGGGGTGTGCTCATGGTGGCTCGCTATCCCTTCACGGCTCCGCCGGTCATCCCGGCGGCGACCCGGCCCTGCAGGACCAGGAAGAGGATGAGGACGGGCAGGGCGAAGAGGGTGGAGGCGGCCATGGTGGCGCCCCAGTCGGTGCCGAAGACGTTGGAGAAGGAGGAGAGCCAGACGGGCAGGGTCCGGTCGTCCTGGTTCTTGATGATGAGCATGTTGGCGAAGGCGAACTCGTTCCAGGCGGTGATGAACCCGAAGAGCGAGGTGGCCATGAGCCCGGGGGCGAGCAGGGGCAGCGTCACCCGGCGGAACGCCTCGGCGCGGGTGCAGCCGTCGACCTGGGCCGCCTCTTCGAGTTCGGCGGGGACGGCGGCGAGGAAGGAGCGCAGGGTCACGATGGTGAAGGGCAGGGTGACCATGAAGTAGATGAGGGTGAGGGTGGCCAGCCGGTCGAGCAGGTCGGCGTCCCGGGCGATGACGTACATGGGGATCAACAGCGCTTCCCACGGTGCCATTTGGGCCATGAAGACCATGAGGACGAAGCCACGGCGGCCGTGCCAGCGCATGCGGGCGACGGCGAATGCCGCGCCGAGCGCCACGACCAGCGCGAGCAGGACGCAACCGGCGGTGACGAGCAGGCTGTTGCGCCAGAAGAGCCAGAATCCGTCCGCCTCGACGGCGTGTACGAAGTGCTCCAGGGTGAGGGAGGTCGGCAGGAGGACGGGGGTCTCCGCCTGGATGTCGGGGGTGGGCTTGAAGGCGGTGAGGACCATCCAGTACACGGGGAAGACGGCGAGGACGAAGACGATCGAAGCGGCCGTGTTCAGGGGAAGTCGGCGCAGGACGCGGGGTGTCACCGGTCGGCCTCCTGCCGGAGCAACTGACGGAAGTAGGCGATCAGCACGGCGACGAGGATGAGCACGGTCAGGGTCGAGACGGCCGAGCCGAGGTCGTAGCGGTGCAGGGACTGGGCCACCCGGTACGCGTAGACGGGCAGCGTCGTCGTCGCGTCGCCGGGTCCTCCGCGCGTGACGGCCCAGATCTGGGCGAAGCAGCGGAAGACCCAGATCACTTCGAGGCAGAGGACCAGGCCGAAGAGAGGCCGGAGCAGGGGCAGGGTGATCGAGCGGAAGATCCGCCAGGCCCCGGCGCCGTCGAGCCGGGCCGATTCGTACAGCTCCTCGGGCACGGTCATCAGGGCCGCGTGCAGGGTGATGGCGGCGAACGGGACCGACTGCCACACCACGAGCAGGACGAGGACGGTGAAGGCGGCGGTGCCGTCGGCGAGCCAGGAGTACCCCTCGTAGGAGGTGAACCCCAGGCGCACGAGCACCCAGTTGACGACGCCGAGGCGGGAGGCGAAGAGCCATTGGAAGACGGTGGTGGTGGCGATGACCGGGCTGGCCCAGGCCAGGACGAGTCCGCTCGTCACCAGGATCCGCATCCGCCGGCCGAGCCGACGCATCATCAGCGCGACCGACGTGCCGATCACCATGATGAGGACGACGTTGATCAGGGTCCACCAGAAGGTGCGCCGGACGACCTCCCAGAACTCCGGGTCCGCGAGCACGGTCCGGTAGTTGGCGAGGCCGACGAACGGGGCGCCGCCTCGGATGAGTTCGCCCATGCCGTAGTGCTGGAAGGAGATCAGCAGATTGCGGACGAGGGGGTAGCCGAGGAGCAGGGCGCCGCCGATGACGGTGGGCGCGACGAGGAGGTAGGGCCAGAGGACGGCCCGGCGGCCTCCCCTCACGAGCCGAGGGTCTTGGTGATGCTCTCCGACGCGTCCTTGGCCGCCCGTGCCGGGTCGGTGCCGGTGAGCACGGCGGTCATGTACTGCTTGATCGGGTTGGTGGCCTCGACGGCCGCCCACTGGGGAGAGTTGGGTGTCGCACGGCCCTGCGCCGCGCCGGCGGCCATGGCGGCGGTGCCCTCGTCGTCCTGGATGACGCGGGCGAGCGAGGTGCGGTTGGGGACGTAGCTCATCGTCCTCGCCATCTCCGTCTGCCACTTCTCGCCGGCGAGCGCCTTGACGACCTCGTAGGCGGCGTCGGGGTGGGCGGAGGCCTCGGGGACGATGAGGTCGGAGCCGCCGGTGAAGACGGCGCCGGGCTTGTCCGCCGTCGCTCCGGGGATCGGGAAGAAGCCCAGCTTGCCCTTGAGCGCCGGATTGGCCTCCTCGACGATCTTCGCGCCGCCGGGCACGGCGATGATCTGGGCGACGTCGCCCTTGGCGAAGACGTCGGCCTGCGGGGGCTTGGCCTCGTCGGAGTCCTTGGGCCCCTTGCCGAGGGCCTGGAGCTGCCGGTAGAAGTCCATGCCCGCGAGCGCCTGCGGGGTGTCGAGCGCGCCCTTCCACTCCTTGCCGTCGCGTACGGCGAGGTCGCCGCCGTCCTCCCAGATGAAGCCGGCGAGGGCGTACCAGTTCTGTCCCGGCAGGTAGATGCCCTGCGTCGAGCCCTTGTTGAGCTCGGCGGTGACGGTGAGCCACTCGGCGCGGGTCTTGGGCGGGGCGGTGACACCGGCCCGGGCGAAGAGGTCCTTGTTGTAGATGACGACGCGGTTGGCGGCGTACCAGGGGATGCCGTACTGCTTGCCCTCGACCTTGCCGGGCTCGGCGAGGCCGGGCAGCCAGTCGGCGCCGTCCAGGTCCGCGACCTTGTCGCTGAGGTCGCGGACGCCGCCGCTCGCCGCGTACTGGGCGATCTGGGTGTTGCCGACCTCGATGACGTCGGGGGCGTCCTTGCTGGCCAGGGCCGCCGTGACCTTCTCGCCGATGCCGTCCCACTCCTGGATCTGGATGTCGAGCGTGGTGCCCTGGTGCGTCGCCTCGAAGTCGGTGCGGAAGCGGGTGAGGAATTCGTCGGTGACGCTGTCCTTCATGATCCAGACGGTGACCTTGCCGGAACCGCCCGCCTTCGGGTCGTCCGTCGAGCCGCAGGCGGTGACGGAGAGGGCGAGGGTGGTCGCGAGGGCGACGGGCACGGCTAGGGAGCTGATCTTCACGGGCACCTCGGGGAAGAAGTATTGACCAATTGGTCAGGTGGTCAGCTGCGTGCCCAGAAGGTGGCATAGACCAATCGGACCGTCAACCCCTTGAAAAATATGCGCTGTTCACCGACATACCCGCCGCAGACTCTGGCTAGGATTGGGCTTACCAGCTGACCAGTCAGGAGAGCCGGGGAAGCCAGGGAGAGCACATGAAGGACAGCCCCTCGGGCGGGGTGCTGAAGCGGGAGCGGGTACGGGAGCACCTCCTGGGCCTGATCGAGGCACGCGGACCCGGTGTACCGATCCCGTCCGAACGCACGCTGTGCGCCACCCTCGGCGTCTCGCGCCCCACCCTGCGCGCCGCGGTCGACGAACTCGTCGCGACGGGCGCGCTCGTACGGGAGCAGGGGCGCGGCACGTTCGTCGCCCCCGCCAAGATCACACAGCAACTCGTCCCGCTCGACACGGCGTTCACCGTCCCCCGGGCGGCGGGCACCTGGTCGAGCCGGGTGCTTGAGTCCGCCAGGACCGCGGCCGGGGCGCGGATCGGCAGGAAGCTCCGGGTCTCCCCCGCCGCCGAGCTGCTCTACATCGCCCGGCTCCGCCTGGTCGACGGCTCCCCCATGGCCATCGAGCATCTCCACATCCCGGCGGACCTGCTGCCCGCGGCGCTCACCACCGAGGAGCTGGAGGCCGGCGATCTCTACGAGCATCTGCGCGACCACCACCGGATCCATGTCCGGGAGGCGACGCAGTCGATCGAACCCACCGTCGTCAGCGAGGACGAGGCGGAGCTGCTCGACATCCCCGTCTTCTCCCCGGCCCTGCTGATCGAGCGCCTCACCCTGGACACCTCGGGGCGGCCCGTCGAGTACGTCCACTCGGTGTACCGGGGCGACCGCTACCGGATCGTCTCGCGGCTGGACTTCACCCAGGACGGCGTCGTGACCTCCTCGACGGAAGGGGATGCCTACTGACCGGCCGGAGAGGCCGCGGGAGCCTCCGACGTGTCGCGGACCGGGGCGGGGTGGGGCACCGTGGAGGAAACCCACGGAGAGGAATCCGGCCCCCATGTCGAACCACACCTACCGCGTCACCGAGATCGTCGGCACGTCCACGGAGAGCGTGGACAAGGCCATCCGCAACGGCATCGAGCGGGCCTCGCAGAAGCTCCGCGGCCTCGACTGGTTCGAGGTCACGCAGGTCCGCGGCCACCTCGTCGACGGCGAGATCGGGCACTTCCAGGTCGGGCTGAAGGTCGGCTTCCGCCTGGAGGACGGCGACTGACGGCCGTTCCCGGTCCGGGTCGCGGTCGGCGCCCTCCCGATCCCGGTCCGGGTCGCGGTCGGCGCCCTCCCGATCCCGGTCCGGGTCCCGGTCGGCGCCCTCCAGGTCCCGATCCAGGTCCCGTTCCCGCGCAGGTCAGGTCCGGCCCTCCTTCTCCTGGGCGGCCATGAGCGCCTCCGACGCCGTCGCCCAGCGGGCCCGTACGACCGTGAAGCCCGCCGCCTCGGCCGCGTCGCAGACCAGCTCGTCGTCGTCCACGAGCATCCGGACCTCACGGTCGCGGCCGAGCCGGCGCAGGATCTCCAGCTTCGTCACGCGCGCGGGGCGGAAGTCCCTGTCCCGCCGCATGTGGAGCGCGCCCTCCGGAAGGCCGTGAGCCGCGAGCCACGCGACGGTGTCCCGGCGACAGCGCTCGGGCCGCCCCGTGAGGTACACGACCTCGCACTCCTCGGCGGCCTCCACGCACAGGGCGACGCCCTCGGCGAGCGGCGGATCCTGCGGCGCGGCGGCGAAGAACGCCGCCCAGTCGCGCGGGCGGCGCTCCAGGAAGCGCTGCCGGTGCGCCGTGGAGGCGAGGGTGTTGTCGAGGTCGAATACGGCGAGGGGGCTGCTGGTACGCGTCACACGGACAGCGTAGGCAACCCCGGACGGCGCCGGGAATCCTCAGCCGCCCCCGGCGTTGAACCCCACGTGACTCTTTCTCTCGACGGCATCCGTCTCTCCGTCCTCGACCGCTCCCGGACCCGGGAGGGCGAGGAGGGCTCCGTGGCGCTGCGCGCGACCGTGGACCTGGCGCGGGAGGTGGAGGCGCTCGGGTACCACCGCTTCTGGGTCTCGGAGCACCACAGCGTCCCGGGTGTGGCCGGTTCGGCGCCGACCGTCCTCGCGGCCGCCGTGGCCGCCGTCACCTCCGCCATCCGGGTCGGGACCGGTGGGGTGATGCTCCCGAACCACCAGCCGATGGTCGTCGCGGAGCAGTTCGGCGTCCTGGAGTCGCTGTTCCCCGGCCGGATCGACATGGGCCTCGGCCGTTCGGTCGGCTTCACGGACGGGATCCGACGGGCGCTGGGCCGGGACAAGGACGACGCCGAGCGGTTCGCGGAGCAGCTGCACGAGCTGCTCGGCTGGTTCACCGGGACCCAGACCGCCCATCCCCAGGTGCACGCCCGCCCGGCGGAGGGCCTGCGGGTCCCTCCGTACGTCCTGGCGACCGGCGAGGGCGCCTCGATCGCCGCCGAGGCGGGGCTGCCCCTGGTGATCGGTGACCTGCGCGGCCGGGAGCGGATGCTGCGCGCGATCGACGAATACCGCTCCGCCTTCCGCCCCTCCCCCTGGTCCACGGAGCCGTACGTCGTGATCGCGGGCACGATCGCGGTCGCCGCGACCGAGGAGGAGGCGCGGACGCTGCTGGTCCCGGAGGCGTGGTCGCTCGCGCACTCCCGTACGCAGGGCGTCTTCCCGCCGCTCATGCCCGTGGACGGGATCGAGCGGCTGACGATGAGCGAGAAGCAGCGCGGGTTCTTCGAGTCGGGCCTGAAGGGGCATCTGTACGGCACGGAGGAGCAGGTCGGTGACGCCCTGGAGCGGGTGGTCAAGGAGAGCGGGGCCCAGGAGGTGCTGGTGACGACCAGTACGTACGACCGGGCGGCGCTGCTCGACTCGTACCGCCGACTGGCCCGCGTCGCGGGCCTGACCAGCGAGAACACCTAGAATCGGGGGATGTCCGACACCCTGGGGACTCCCCTCGACGGCCACGATCCGTACGTCCGCGTCCGTGGCGCCCGCGAGCACAATCTCGCCGGCGTCGACGTCGACATTCCGCGCGACGCGATCGCCGTCTTCACGGGCGTGTCGGGCTCCGGGAAGTCCTCCCTCGCCTTCGGGACGATCTACGCGGAGGCACAGCGCCGCTACTTCGAGTCGGTCGCGCCGTACGCCCGTCGGCTCATCCACCAGGTGGGGGCGCCGAAGGTCGGTGAGATCACCGGGCTTCCGCCCGCGGTCTCGCTGGAACAGCGCCGCTCCTCGCCGGGTGCCCGCTCCTCCGTCGGCACGGTCACGACGCTCTCCAACTCGCTGCGCATGCTGTTCTCCCGCGCCGGTACGTATCCGGCGGGGGCCGCGCGGCTCGACTCCGACGCGTTCTCGCCGAACACCGCCGCCGGAGCCTGCCCCGAGTGCCACGGTCTGGGCCGGGTGCACGAGACCACTGAGGAACTGCTCGTACCCGATCCGGAGTTGTCGATCAGGGACGGGGCGATCGCCGCCTGGCCGGGGGCCTGGCAGGGCAAGAACCTCCGCGACGTGCTCGACGCCCTGGGCCACGACGTCGACCGGCCGTGGCGGGAGCTGGACGCGAAGGACCGGCGGTGGATCCTCTTCACGGACGAGCAGCCGGTCGTCACGGTGCATCCGGTACGGGACGCGGGGCGCATCCAACGCCCGTACCAGGGTACGTACATGAGCGCCCGGCGCTATGTGATGCACACCTTCGCGGACTCGAAGAGCGCCACGCTGCGGGCGAAGGCGGAACGCTTCCTGACCAGCGCCCCCTGCCCGGTCTGCGGGGGCGGCAGGCTCCGCCCCGAGGCGCTCGCGGTGACCTTCGCGGGCCGGACGATCGCCGAGCTGGCCGCCCTGCCGCTGACGTCCCTTGCCGGGCTTCTGACGGAGCACGGGCGTGGCGGTGACGCCTCCGAGACCGCGCGGGTGTTGACCGAGGACCTCGTCGCGCGGATCGCCACGGTGACCGAGCTGGGCCTCGGCTACCTCAGCCTGGACCGCGCCACCCCGACGCTGTCCAACGGCGAGCTCCAACGGCTGCGGCTCGCCACCCAGTTGCGCTCGGGCCTGTTCGGCGTCGTGTACGTCCTCGACGAGCCGTCCGCCGGTCTGCACCCGGCCGACACCGAGGCCCTCCTGGTGGTCCTTGACCGGCTCAAGGCGTCCGGCAACACGGTGTTCGTGGTCGAGCACCATCTCGACGTGATCCGTCACGCCGACTGGATCGTCGACGTCGGCCCCCGGGCGGGCGTGCACGGCGGCCGGGTCCTGCACAGCGGCCCGCCGGCCGAACTGGCGGGGGTGGCGGAGTCGGCGACCCGCCGCTTCCTCTTCGACCGCGCCCCCGCACCCGAGCGGGCGGTCCGCCCGCCCACCGGGCTGTTGCACGTCGGGCCCGTCACGCGGCACAACCTCAGGGCCGTCAAGGCGGCGTTCCCGACCGGGGTCCTCACGGCGGTGACCGGGGTCTCGGGGTCGGGGAAGTCGACCCTCGTCGGCGAGTTGAGCGAGGAACTCGCCGGCGTGGGGCGGATGGTGACGGTCGATCAGAAGCCGATCGGGCGGACGCCCCGGTCCAACCTGGCGACGTACACGGGTCTCTTCGACGTCGTACGCAAGCTGTTCACGGACACCGAGGATGCACGGGCCCGCGGCTACAGGGCGGGGCGGTTCTCGTTCAACGTGACCGGCGGGCGGTGCGAGACCTGCCAGGGCGAGGGCTTCGTCTCGGTCGAGCTGCTCTTCCTGCCGAGCACGTACGCCCCCTGCCCGGACTGCGGGGGCGCCCGCTACAACCCGGAGACGCTGGAGGTCCGGCTGCGCGGGCTCACCATCGCCGAGGTGCTCGATCTGACGGTCGAGTCGGCGGCCGAGTTCTTCGCCGACACGCCGGCCGCCGCGCGGAGCCTGCGTACGCTGCTCGACGTCGGCCTCGGCTATCTGCGGCTCGGGCAGCCGGCGACCGAGCTGTCCGGCGGCGAGGCCCAGCGCATCAAGCTGGCATCCGAGCTCCAGCGGCCGCGCCGGAGCCACACCCTGTACGTCCTGGACGAGCCGACGACAGGGCTTCACCCGGCCGACGTCGAGGTCCTGATGCGCCAGCTCCACGGCCTGGTCGACGCCGGTCACACGGTGGTCGTGGTCGAGCACGACATGGACGTGGTGGCCATGGCGGACTGGGTGATCGACCTCGGCCCGGGCGGGGGCGAGGAGGGCGGCCGGATCGTCGCCGAGGGGCCGCCGCGCAGGGTGGCGGGCGCGCCGTCGAGCCGGACCGCGCCGTATCTCGCGACCCGACTCGACGGCTGAGGAGCGGTGAACAGCACGCCCTGGCGGGCTACTTGGGCTCGACGAACTGGACCTCCAGGCTCACCTTGATCACGTCACCGAGGAAGCCGGGCGCGAAGTCCAGGCCGAAGTCGCTGCGCCGGAACTCGCCGGTCGCGTCGAAGCCCGCGTGCCGGCTGCCGTCCACCGGGACGTCGACGACGCCCCCGAACTCGACGTCGAAGGCGATGGGGCGGGTCACGTCCCCGATGGTGAGGTCCCCCTCCAGGGTCCACTCCTCCCCCGCGCCGCCGATCCGGGTGGAGCGGAACGTCATCGTCGGGCGCTTCTCGACGTCGAGCAGGTCGGCGGCGCGCACATGGGCGTCACGGTCCGCGTTGCCGGTGTCGATCGAGGCGAGGGCGACGGTCGCGGTGATCGAGGAGTCCGCCAGGCTCTCGCCGACGACCAGCTCGGCGCTCAGGTCGTTGAAGCGGCCGCGCACCTTGGAGATGCCGAGGTGGCGGATGGTGAAGCCGACGGCGGAGTGCAGCGGGTCGAAGGCCCAGCTCCCGGGGGTCAGCGGAAGAGCGGTCCCGGAGGTCGCGGCGGCGGTGGAGGTGGCGGAGGTCTGCGCTTCGTTGGTCATGGCTCAACGCTGCGGCCCGGCCCCGCCGCGAGGAAGGCCGCGCCGAGACCGGTAGTGCGGAGGCTGGTAGTGACAGGGCCACCCTCGCGCCCTCCCCTCCTCGTACGATCGGGGGATGAGCGACAACGAGCTGGGGGCCTTCCTGCGCGCCCGCCGCGAGGCCCTCACCCCTGCCGAGGCCGGGCTGCCCGCCGGGGCGCGTCGGCGGACGCCGGGGCTGCGGCGGGCGGAGCTGGCGATGCTGGCCGGGATCAGCGTCGAGTACCTGGCCCGCCTCGAACAGGGCCGGGACCGCAACCCCTCGGCCCAGGTCCTCGGCGCGCTCAGCGACGCGCTGCGGCTGCCGCTCGACGCCCGGGTCCACATGCGGCGCCTGCTGAAGTCCCAGGACCACAAGCACCTGTGCGCGGTGGCCCCGACGCCGGCCCGCGAGGTGCGGTCCACGGTGCGCGCCCTGCTCGACCGGCTCGGGGAGACCCCGGCCGCCGTGACGAACGTGCTGGGCGAGACCGTCGCGTACAGCGACGGCTACGCACGGCTCGCGGGCCCGCTGGGGCTGCTCGACGGCGACCCGCCGAGCATGCCGCGCTACGTCTTCACCGACCCTCGGGCCCGTGAGGTCTACCCGGACTGGGACCGGGTCGCCGACCAGCAGGTGGCGGCGCTGTACTTCGGCATCACGGGCTCCGACCCCTCGATGGCGGAACTGGCCAGGGAGCTGACGATCACGGCGGGCGCGGCCTTCTCCGACCGGCTGGCTTCGGCGGGTGTCCTGCCGGACCGCTCGGGCGTGGAGCGCCTGGTGCACCCCGAGGCAGGCGAGCTGCGCCTCGCGTACGAGGTGCTCGAACTGGCGGAGACCGACGGGCAGCAGCTGGTGGTACGGCTGCCCGCCGACGAGGTGTCCTCCGCCGCCCTGGACCGGCTGGTCGGGCGCCGCCCGGGCACTTTGCGCGCGGTCGGCGACCGACCGGCCTGATCCGGCCCGATCCGGCCTGATCCGGACGAGAGACCCTAGGCCGCCGTGTCGAAGGTGTAGTGGCGGGTGTGGTCCAGCATGTCCGCGGGGGTCACGTTGTTCCAGGGGCGCATGGTGTCGTTCAGGTCGACGACGTTCGCCGTGCCCGCGGCCGGCAGGTACGTGGACCGGGGGTGACGGGCCTGCCAGTCGGCCCACAGCTTGTCGATGAACGCGTGGTGCATCCAGAACACGGGGTCGTTCGGGGAGACTCCCGTGCCCATCTGGCCGCCGACCCAGACGTGGACGCGGTTGTGGAGGTTGACGCCGCGCCAGCCCTCCAGGTGGTTGCGGAATCCGTCCGACGAGCTGTTCCACGGCGCCATGTCGTAGGTCTGCATGGCGAGGACGGAGTCCACCTCGGCGCGGGTGGGCAGCTGACGGCCGCCGGCGCCCAGGTCGCGCCGCAGGAAGTCACGCCCGTCGACCCGGACGTTGATCGTCCACCGGTTGCCGCTGCGGGCGAAGGCGCCGTCCAGCACCTGGCCGTCGCGGGCGCGGCCGGTGCCGCCGAGGAAGTCGGGGGCCCAGAGCGAGGAGCGGGCTGTGCGGTCGGCCGTCCAGTCCCAGTAGGGCAGGGCGACCGTGGAGTCGACGGACTGCAGCGCCTGCTCGAACTCTATGAGGAAGCGGCGGTGCCAGGGGAGGAACGAGGGCGAGCGGTGGCCGACTCTCTCGCCACTGTCCGTGTCGCCCATGATGAAGGCGTTGTGCGTGGTGACGAAGGTGTCGTAGCGGCCCGAGCGCTTGAGCTCGAGGAGCGCGTCGACGAAGCGTCGCTTCTCGTCGGCGGTGAGGGCGGCCTGGTTCTTGCGTACGGTCATGGTGGTGCGGCTCCTGGATCGGGTCAGACGAGGGTGAGCGGAACGAGGGGCGCGCCCCTCAGCTCGCGGACGGCGGCGCGGGCCGCCGCCTTGGCCGTGGCGACCGGCTCGTAGTGGCTGATCACGCTGATCCAGGTGCCGTCGGCGTTCTGCATGACGTGCAGTTCCTCGCCGTCGATGGTCACGGAGTAGCCGCCCCCGTGGTGCCCCCCGTGATGGCCGCCGCCGTGCGCGGGGCCGCCCTTGATGCGTCGGCCCAGGTAGGTCTCGTCGAAGGACGCCGGGGCGGAGCCGGCGGCCGGGGCCGCGGCCCGCGGTGCGGCCGCGCCCGCGGATCCGGCGACGGCGAGGCCCGTGACGGCCCCGGCTGCGCCTGCGGCGACGCCGAGCGCCTTGCGGCGGGTGATGCTGGACATGACTGGTCCCCCAAGTGGTCGGACAGGACCGGGGGTTGGTCATATGCCCCCGGCAGGACCATCAATACCCAAGGGTTCCGGAGCGCCGGAAATCACCAGATGTCGGTTGGTCGCGAAATGGCCAACTCGTAGCGAAATGTACAGACTTGAACAGAGTTGATCTTGCCGTGCGGAGACACCGCAGCACCCGGAGATGAAAATCTTACGGAGATCACGACGATCTTGTGAAGATCTTCCTCTCCGGGGTGCGGGACGTGGCAGGGGTCACGCCCCTCGACTGTCCGAAAGCGGCCGTGCCCCGCGCCGGAATCCGGGATTCAGTGGCGGGCCTTACGACGCGCGCGCAGCCACTCCTTGTTCATCGCGGCGATCGACGGCAGCGGGATCCCCTTCGGGCAGGCCGTCGCGCACTCCCCGGTGAGGGTGCAGCCGCCGAACCCCTCGGCGTCCATCTGCCCGACCATGTCCAGGACCCGGCTCTCGCGCTCAGGGGAGCCCTGGGGCAGGACGTTCAGATGGTTGACCTTGGCCGAGGTGAAGAGCATCGCCGAGCCGTTCGGGCAGGCGGCCACGCAGGCGCCGCAGCCGATGCACTCGGCGTGCTCGAAGGCGAAGTCGGCGTCGGCCTTCGGGACCGGGGTCGCGTGGGCCTCGGGGGCCGACCCGGTGGGGGCGCTGATGTAGCCGCCGGCCTGGATGATCCGGTCGAAGGCGGAGCGGTCGACCACCAGGTCCTTGACCACCGGGAAGGCGGAGGCGCGCCAGGGCTCGATGTCGATGGTGTCCCCGTCACGGAAGGACCGCATGTGGAGCTGGCAGGTGGTGGTGCGCTCGGGACCGTGGGCGTCGCCGTTGATGACCAGGCTGCACGCGCCGCAGATGCCCTCGCGACAGTCGTGGTCGAAGGCGACGGGGTCCTCACCGCGCAGGATGAGCTCCTCGTTGAGCGTGTCGAGCATCTCCAGGAACGACATGTCGGAGGAGATGCCGTCCACCTCGTAGGTGGACATGGCTCCGGGGGCGTCGGCGTTCTTCTGGCGCCAGACGCGGAGGTTGAGCTTCATGCGTAGCTCCGCTGGGTGGGGTGGACGTGCTCGAAGACGAGGTCTTCCTTGTGCAGGACGGGGGCGTCGCCGGTTTCGCCGCCGTGCTCTCCCGGGGGACGACCCCCGGACCCCCGGAATTCCCAGGCAGCCACGTACGAGAACTCCTCGTCGCGGCGCGCGGCCTCGCCGTCCGGGGTCTGGGACTCCTCGCGGAAGTGGCCGCCGCAGGACTCGGCCCGGTGCAGCGCGTCGAGGCACATCAGCTCGGCGAGCTCCAGGTAGTCGACGATCCGGTTGGCCTTCTCCAGGGACTGGTTGAACTCCTCGCCCGTGCCGGGGACCTTGACGCGGCGCCAGAACTCCTCGCGGATCTGCGGGATCCGGTCGAGCGCCTTGCGCAGGCCCTCTTCCGTACGGGCCATGCCGCAGAACTCCCACATCAGTTCGCCGAGTTCGCGGTGGAAGGAGTCCGGTGTCCGGTCGCCGTCCACCGAGAGCAGCAGGTTCAGGCGGTTCTCGGTCTCGGCGAGTACCTCGCGCACCGCCGGGTGGTCGTCGGTGACCCGCTCGGCGTGCGGGTGGCGGGCGAGGTAGTCGTTGATGGTGGACGGCAGGACGAAGTAGCCGTCGGCGAGGCCCTGCATCAGCGCGGAGGCGCCGAGCCGGTTGGCGCCGTGGTCGGAGAAGTTGGCCTCGCCGACGGCGAAGAGGCCGGGGACGGTGGTCTGGAGGTCGTAGTCGACCCAGAGTCCGCCCATCGTGTAGTGCACGGCGGGGTAGATCCGCATCGGGACCTCGTACGGGTTCTCCGCGGTGATCCGCTCGTACATGTCGAAGAGGTTGCCGTACTTCTCCTCGACGGCCTTACGGCCCATCCGGCGGATGGCGTCGGCGAAGTCGAGGTACACGCCCTGCCCGCCGGGACCGACGCCACGCCCCTCGTCGCAGACGTTCTTCGCGGCGCGGGAGGCGATGTCGCGGGGGACGAGGTTGCCGAAGGAGGGGTAGATGCGCTCCAGGTAGTAGTCGCGCTCGTCCTCGGGGATCTCGGCGGCCGGGCGGGTGTCGCCCTTCGCCTTGGGGACCCAGATGCGGCCGTCGTTGCGCAGGGACTCGCTCATCAGCGTCAGCTTGGACTGGTGGTCGCCGGTGCGCGGGATGCAGGTGGGGTGGATCTGGGTGAAGCAGGGGTTGGCGAAGTACGCGCCGCGCCGGTGGGCGCGCCAGACGGCGGTGGCGTTGGAGTTCATGGCGTTCGTCGACAGGTAGAAGACGTTGCCGTAGCCGCCGCTGGCGAGGACCACCGCGTCCGCGTAGTGGGTGGAGATCGCGCCGGTGATCAGATCACGGGCGACGATCCCGCGGGCCCGGCCGTCGACCACGATCAGGTCGAGCATCTCGGTGCGGGCGTGCATCTCGACGTTGCCCGCGGCGATCTGCCGGGAGAGCGCCTGGTACGCCCCGAGGAGCAGCTGCTGGCCCGTCTGGCCTCGGGCGTAGAAGGTACGGGAGACCTGGACGCCGCCGAAGGAGCGGGTGTCGAGGAGTCCGCCGTACTCGCGGGCGAAGGGCACGCCCTGGGCGACGCACTGGTCGATGATCTCGACGGAGATCTGGGCGAGGCGGTGGACGTTGGACTCGCGGGCGCGGAAGTCGCCGCCCTTGACGGTGTCGTAGAAGAGCCGGTGGATGGAGTCGCCGTCGTTGCGGTAGTTCTTGGCGGCGTTGATGCCGCCCTGGGCGGCGATGGAGTGGGCGCGGCGCGGGGAGTCCTGGTAGCAGAACTGGACGACGTGGTAGCCCTGTTCGGCGAGGGTGGCGCCGGCGGAGCCGCCCGCGAGGCCGGTGCCGACGACGATGACGGTGTGCTTGCGCCGGTTGGCGGGGTTGACCAGCTTGGCCTGGAAGCGGCGGGTGTCCCAGCGTTCGGCGATGGGTCCCGCGGGGGCCTTGTGGTCGACGACCGGCTCACCGGTCGTGTAGTCGAGGAAACTCATGTCAGCTCACCACTCCGCTCATGACGGCGACGGGGACGGAGACGAAGCCCACGGTCAGGACGAGCGCGAGGCCGTTGGCGAGGATCTTGAGGAGACGCTCCCGGCGGGCGTTGCCGACGCCGAGGGTCTGGGCGGCGCTCCAGAAGCCGTGGCGGACGTGCAGGCCGACGGCGAGCATGGCGACGATGTAGATGACGTTGCCGTACCAGGTGGAGAAGGTGTCCACGACGTTCTCGTAAGGCCTGCCCTCCTGGAAGCCGCCGGAGTGGACGGTGCCGGTGGTGAGGTCCAGGACGTGCCAGACGATGAAGAGCGCCATGATGATCCCGCCCCAGCGCATGGTGCGCGTGGCGTACGAGGACCGCTTGCGGCGGTGGGCGTAGCCGGTGGGGCGGGCCTTGATGTCGCGCCTGCTGAGCTGGTACGCGCAGACGGCGTGTCCGACGACGGCGGCGAGCAGCACGATCCGGACGAGCCAGAGGGCCCAGGAGTAGTGCAGGACGGGGTCGCCCATGGTGCGCAGCCAGTGGCCGTAGGCGTTGAACTCCTCCGGGCCGAAGAAGACCTTGAGGTTGCCCATGACGTGGGCCACGAGGTAGCCGAGCATGATCAGACCGCTGACGGCCATGACGGTCTTCTTGCCGATGGTCGAGGACCAGAAGCCGCGGGAGCGGGTGGGCGGCGGGGGTGCCGTCTTCGTTGCCAGAGCCATGGCATCGACGCTAGGGCCGAAGGGCCTGAGAGGTCCAAGACATGGTCCTGCTCATCTCGATAGGCTGAGCCTATGCAGTTCCAGCAGCTTCTGTACTTCGTGGCCGTGGCGGAGACCCGGCACTTCACGCGCGCCGCGGAGCGGGTACATGTCTCCCAGCCCTCGCTGTCGCAGCAGATCCGGGCCCTGGAGCAGGAGCTGGGGGCGGAGCTGTTCAGCCGGGCGCGCGGGAACATCGCACTCACCGACGCGGGCGAGGCGCTGCTGCCGCTGGCGCGGCGCATCCTCGCGGACACGGACACGGCGCGGCACGAGGTCCAGGAGCTGGTGCAGCTGAAGCGGGGCCGGGTGCGGCTCGGCGCGACGCCGAGCCTGTGCACGGGTCTGCTGCCGGACGTGCTGCGCGCCTTCCACGATCTGCACCCGGGGATCCGGCTGCTCATCGAGGAGGGCGGCTCGCACGATCTCGTACGGGAGCTGGCGCGCGGCGCGCTCGATCTGGCGCTCGTGGTCCTGCCGCTCCCGACGCCATCGCCCGCGCTGACGACGGTGGAGCTGCTGCGTGAGGACCTGGTGGTGGTGTCGAGCGCTGCCGCGCCTTCGCCCGCACGGCCGGTGCGGATCGCGGATCTGCGGGATCAGCCGCTGGTGATGTTCCGGCACGGCTACGACCTGCGGGAGCTGACCGTGGCCGCGTGCCGTGCGGAGGGCTTCGAGCCCTCGTTCACGGTGGAGGGCGGGGAGATGGACGCGGTCCTCGGGTTCGTGCGGGCGGGTCTGGGGGTGGCGGTGGTGCCGGCCATGGTCGCCGCGCGGGCGGGCCGCGACCTGCGGGTCACGGCCCTGGCCCGTCCCGGTCTGCGGCGCACGATCGCCCTGGCCCACCGCAGCGACGTGGCGCCACCGCGGGCGGCGCGGGAGCTCCAGAGACTGCTGCTGCGCAGCAGCGGCGGCCGCGGGAGCCCGGAGGCGTAGCGCACGTGCGGGCGACCGGTGGTGTACGGGGCGAAGGGGGCCGGCGACTGCAGGAAGGGCGCGCGCCCGGTCGTAGTACCGGAGCGGGCGCGGCGGCGGACCCGCGGTGATCCTGGAGTCATGCACCTGCCCAGGGTGGTCGTGGAGCGACCGGACAGCCGTGGCCTGCGGCAGGTCCGCCTGGGTGGCGAAGTGGTGGGAGCGGCCTGGTCGTTGCGTGACCTCCGGAAGAGCTCGCCCCCGCCCTCGTGCCGCACCCCTGGCCGGGCCGACTCGGAGTAGGCCGCCCCGAGCGTCCCGCCGCTCGTACCGAGGGATGCCCCTCACGGCGGTCGCCGGGGGCGCGGGGCCCGTCGGTTCGTCGGTTCGGCGTCAGGGACGGACCGACGGGACCCTCGTGTCGTGCACGGTCTAGACCGCGTCCGCCAGGACCAGGGAGTGGATGCGGTCCGGGGCGCCGGGGCGGGCGTAGTACCAGCCCTGGGCCGTGTCGCAGCCGAGCTCGCGGAGCTGCTGCGCCTGCGCCCCCGTCTCCACGCCCTCGACCGTCACCGCCAGCTCCAGGCTGTGCGCCAGCGAGACGATGCCCTCCACGATCTTGAGGTCGACCGGGTCCGCCGGGTGCTGCTGCATGCCCTGGGTGAAGGAACGGTCCAGCTTGAGCACGCTCACCGGAAGCCGACGCAGGTTGGCCAGGTTCGAGTAGCCCGTGCCGAAGTCGTCGAGGGCTATGTCGACGCCCATCTCGGCGAGTTGGCGCAGCGGCTTCAGCAGGTCGTCGTCCGCGCCGATGAGCGCGGACTCGGTCACCTCCAGGCAGAGCGCGCCCGGTTCGAGCCCCGACCGCTCCAGGACGTCGACCGTGTCGGCGACCAGGCGCGGGTGGTGCAGCTGGGTCGGCGAGAGGTTGACGTTGATCCGCAGCGGGCCGCCGTCGGCGTGCCGGGCCTGCCAGAAACGGGCCTGGCGGACGGCCTCCTGGAGGACCCAGCGGCCGAGCGGCACGATCAGTCCGGTGTTCTCGGCGAGCGGGATGAACCGGTCGGGCCCGAGCACCCCGTGCTGCGGATGGCACCACCGTACGAGCGCTTCGGCGCCGTGCACGCTGCCGTCGCCGAGGTGCACCAGCGGCTGGTACTCGATGAAGAACTCGCCGCGCTCCAGAGCCGCGGGCAGCGCGGTGGTCAGCCCGTGCCGGGTGATCGCGCGGGCGTCGGCCTCCGCGTCGGCGAACTCGAAGCGGTTGCCGCCGGCCGACTTGGCCCGGTACATCGTGATGTCCGCGCTGCGCAGCACCTCCGCGGGGGTCCGCTCCCCCGCCGGCCCCTCGACGACCCCGACGCTGCCGCGGACGGTCAGTTCGCGGCCGTCGATCCGGACGGGGGTGGCGAGCGTCGCGAGGATACGGTTCGCCAGCTCGACGACCTCCCGCTCGGTGTGCGGGCCGGTGGTCAGGGCGACGAACTCGTCGCCGCCGAGCCGGGCCACCATCTCGCCGGGCGCGGTGGCGCAGCTCTGCAGCCGGTCGGCGACCTCGACGAGCAGCCGGTCACCGGTCGAGTGGCCGAGGCTGTCGTTGATGGCCTTGAAGCCGTCCAGGTCGAGGTAGCAGAGGCCGAAGCGCCCGCCCGCGGTCGAGCTGAGCGCCTTGTCCAGGCGCTCGAAGAACAGGGTCCGGTTGGGCAGTCCGGTGAGCGCGTCATGGGTCGCCTCGTACCGCAGCCGGAGGTTGAGCAGCCGCCGTTCGGTGGTGTCCTCCATGAGCGCCAGCTGGTACTGGGGGACGCCCTCGGCGTCGCGCAGCAGCGAGACGGTGAGGTTGGTCCACAGGACCGTTCCGTCGCCCCGGTAGTACGGCTTCTCCACGCGGTAGTGGTCGCGTTCGCCGCGCACCAGCTCGCCGTAGAGCTTCCAGACGTGCGGGCCGTCCTCGGGGTGCGCCCACTCGCTGACGTTCCGGCTGCGGACGTGCTGCTCCAGGCCGCCGAACATCCGGGTCAGGGTCTCGTTGACCTCCAGGATGTTGCCTTCGAGGTCGGCTATGCCGATCCCGATGGCGGCCCCGTCGAAGACCGCCCGGAAGCGGCTCTCGGTGGTGTGCAGGGCGACTTCGGCGGCGCTGCGGGCGTTGAGCGCGGACCGCGCGATGGCCTCCTGCTCCAGCAGGGTCCGCTCGCGCAGCGCCTGCGCGAAGCCGGCCGCCATGGCGTGCTGGAGCCGTGCGCAGCGGGCCCGCAGCTCCTCCGTGGAGGCGCCCGTGACGGTGGCCGAGGTGCCCGTGGCGGTACCCGGGCCCGTCGAGGCGGTCTCCTCCTCGCCGCAGTACAGCACCAGGTAGGCGTCGATGACCCCGAGGGTGCGGCTCAGCGCGTCGGGGTCGGTGCAGTGGACGCCCACGAGCGCGGCTCCCGCGCGGTGCGCGGGGGCCGTGTCGAAGGACCTGTCGTGCAGCGCGGCGCGCAGCTCGCGGGCGAGCGGCAGCAGATGCTGTTCGAACTCGGCGCGGGTCATCGAGGTGGCCGTGACCGGGAAGATGGCCCGGCTCCATATCGTCACGAACCGCCTGAGTCTGTCCTCGAGGCCGTCCGGCTCCGCGCCGGAACCGGACGGCTGCGACGGCACCTTCACGCTTTGCGCCCCACCCCTGCGAAGCCCGAGAAGGCGAAGGGATCCTCGTCCTCGACCGGGCTCTCGGGCCGCCAGTCGGGCATGGAGACCAGGCCCGGCTCGATGAGTTCGCAGCCCTCGAAGAAGCGGCTGATCTCCCCGTGCGAGCGCATCACGAGCGGGTTGCGGATGCTCTTGTAGACCCCGACGGTGCCCGAGGCCTCGTCCTGCGTGAGCGGGATGCCCTCGTACGAGGCGTGGGTCAGCACGAGCAGGCTGCCGGGTGCGAGGGCGTCGATGAGCTCCGCGACGGCCCTGCCCGGTTCGTCCTCGTCCTCCAGGAAGTGCAGGACGGCCACGAGGAGCAGCGCCACCGGCTTGTCCAGGTCGAGGAGTTCGCCGACCTCGGGGCTGTTGAGGATCTCCCGCGGCTTGCGCAGGTCGGCCGCGACGACGGCGGCGCGGTCGTCGCCCTCCAGGACCACGCGGCTGTGCGCGACGGCCACCGGGTCGTGGTCGACGTACACCACGCGCGCGTCGGGGGACGCCGCCTGGGCGACCTCGTGGACGTTGCCGAACGTCGGTATGCCGGAACCGATGTCGAGGAACTGGGTGATGCCGTTGTCGACGGCGAATCGCACGGCGCGACGCATGAAGGCCCGATTCGCCTGCATGACCTTGGGGAGTCCCGGCATGAACTCCATGGCCTTGCGGGCCGCTTCCCGGTCCACCTCGAAATTGTGCGAGCCGCCCAGATAGAAGTCGTACATACGGGACACACTCGGTACCGAAATATCGATACCCGGCGGGGCCCAGGCGGGACGCTCCATCAATGTCTCCAACAAGTCGCCACGGGGGATACGGCCATGTGTTCGCGGCCGGTGTTCGAGCCGAGGCTACTGATCGCCCGCCGAGAGAGCGAGTGGAAACGGAAATTCGCGGTCCGTTCTTGGTCACACGCCATTGGCACGTGCGCGAGGAACTGCGTGAGGAACGCAGAGTTCACGCCTTCAGCGCGTGCACATTCACGTGCATGTGGACGTGCGCCGGTCCGCCGTCACTCGTGAAGTGACGGCGGACCGGCCGGCCGGAAGCGCTGCGCGGGGGAGTTACTTGGGCGCTCCGACCAGCTTTCCCTCGGGGGACACGGCGTACCAGGTGCCGCCCACACCTTGGCCGTTGGTCTCTCCGGGCGCGTTGTCGCCGGCGAAGGTGTAGAGGGGCCAGCAGTCGATCGTCTGCTGCTTGATGCCGTCGGGCCGGGCGAAGGTGACGAAGCCCTTCTTCGTGATGCCCTCGATGTCGTTCTTGTCGACAGGGGCGACAACCGGCCACTTCGCCAAGCAGGCGCCCGTGCAGGCCGTCTTCATGGGCCAGGCGGAATCCTTCTTGAAGCGGTAGACCGTCATTCCTCGCGAATCGACCACGATGTCACCGAGCTTGGGGTCCTTGCGCACCGAGAGGCCCGCCGCGTCCGTTCCCGGTGCCTCCTCGGCGCCCTCGTCCGCGCCCTCGTCGGGGGCCTCGGCGGAGGCCGGTGCGGCCTTCTTTCCGTCGGGGGCGGAGGCGAACCAGGTGCCGCCGACACCCTGCCCGTTGAGGTCGCCCGGCTGAATGTCCTTCGCGTACCGGTACATGGGCCAGCCGCCGATGGTCAGTTGCTTGCTGCCGTCGGACCGGGTCACCTCGCCGAGCAGCGAAGCGTCCACCCCGGCCGGGGGCTTGGCGCCCTCGGGGCTCACCACGGGCCACACGGCGGCGCAGTCGCCCTCGCACGTGGCCTTCGGCGGGGAGGAGGAGTCCTTGTCGAAGCGGTAGAGGGTGAAGCCCTCGCTGTCGGTGACCACCTTGCCCAGCTGCTTGGTCGCCGACACCGCCAACTGCCCGGCGGGTTCGGCGCCGGTGCCGTCGGCGGTGCCGGAGCCGTAGCCCCCTGAGGCGTATCCGTCGGAGCCCGCGCCGCTGTCGGCGGGCGCGCCCGCCGGGTTCGCGGCTCCCGCCGGCTGACCGCCCAGCGTCTGGTCGCCCTTCTCCTGACCGCACGCCGTCGTCAGCGTGAGCACGGCGGCCGCCGTCAGCACCAGAGCCGCGTTCCCCCAGGTCTTCATCTGAACTCCCGTTGTCTCATCGCTAGTTGGTGCGACCCGTGCGGCCGCTTCCGGCATTGAGTACGGGCCGCGCGGGCGTCGTGCTCAACGGGAGGCGAGGAAGTTTCCGGAGATCGTCAAACCGGTGCACCCGCAGATCCCCACCATCCGGCGAATCCGGTGCGATTCCCGGCGCGGAGGGCCAGGACTGTGATCATGCTCTTCGGCGTGTCTCTGTACGGATCCCACCTCGCACGGGCCCTGGCGGCCGCCGCGCTGCTGTGGCTGCTCGCCGCACCGGCGCCCGCTGCCGCCGACGCCTGCGCCTACGCCACGACCGGGCCCGGCGGCTCGAACACCTCGGTCGCGGTCATCGGGCCGGGCGCGTGCTCGCCCACCCCGGTGCCTCCCCGGCCGCCGCGTCCGGCGCCCACCCCGGAACCCGAGCCGCCGAAGCCCGCCCCACCGCCGCCTCCTCCCGTACGGGCGGACCCACCGCCCCCGCCCCGGCCGGCCCCACCCGGGCCGCGGCCGGCGCCGCCGGCGAAGCCCGTACCCGCGCCGCCCGCGCCCGAGGCGCCCACTCCCCCACCCCCGTCTCCACCGTCCCCTGCGCCGTCGTTGCGCGCCCGGCCACCGGCCGCCGGCCCCGTCGCCCTGCCCTCCTACCGCCGCACCGCTCGGCCGCAGCCCACGGACGGCACCTCGCCCGTGACGATGATGCTGCTGGTCACCGCCCCGGCAGTGCTCGCGACCGCGATCCTGCGCCCCCGTTCCCGCTGAGCCCCGCCGAAGGAATCACCATGTCCGAATGGCTCGTCCTGACCATCGCGATGGCCGCCGCCTGCGCGGTCGTCCTCACCATCGTCGTCATCAACAACCGCCGGGTACCGGACGACGACGACCCCACCGAGACGCCCGACGTCATGGAGTACATGACGATGATGATCGGCGTGATCTACGCGATCGTGCTCGGCCTCGCCATCGCCGGCGTCTGGGAGGCGCGTGGCGCCGCCGAGGAGACCGTGCGCCAGGAGGCCCAGGCACTGCACGAGATCTCGGCGCGCGTCGAGGTGTACCCGGCGGACGTACGGACCCGGATCCGCGCCGATGTCGACGCGTACGTCTCGTACGTGGTCGACGAGGAGTGGCGCCACATGTCCGAGCACGGCGAGCTCAGCGAGGAGGGCACCCGGCTCCTGGATCAGGTGCGCCGGTCGGTGACCGACTACCAGCCGGCCACCGACCACGAGGGGCAGGCGTACCAGCCGCTCGTGGACCAGGTGGCGGTGGTGGACGACGCACGGGGCGCACGCGGCCAGGGCGCGGGGGCGACGATGCCCGGGGTGGTGTGGTTCGGCCTGATCACCGGAGCCCTTGTGACGGTCGGGCTGATCTTCACCCTGCAGATCCGGCGTACGGGCAGGGAGCTGCTGCTCGCGGGTCTGTTCAGCGCGCTCATCGCCTTCCTGCTCTTCCTGATCTGGGACTTCGACGCGCCGTTCGGGCGCGGGATCTCGGCGACGGCGACACCGTTCACCGACCTCTTCCCGCACCTGACCAGCTAGGCCCCTCTCCGGCGCATGGCCTGGCGGCCGCGCGACGCGCGTGTGGGCCGCACGGGGGACAACCGTGCCCCATTCGCCCGTCTGGGATCGCGGTTGTGGTAGTGCGCTCCTAGCGTCTCGGGTATCGAGGTGCACGCCCTGTCCTTGTGCGGAAACCGCTTCCGCTGCTGCTCCTCGGGGACCGGAGGAATCCATGCGCGCGATACGTGCCGCATCCACTGCCCTGTTGGGGGCGGCCACCATCGCCCTGGCCGCCCCCGTCGCCGTCGCGGCGGACGGTGCCCCCGCACCGAACCCGCGGGCGGCCAAGGCAAAGGCACCGGGCGATTTCGTCGTGACGCCCTCGCTGGTGGCACCGGGCGGGCGGGTGACGCTCACCGCTCCCGGCTGCCGCAGCACGGCGACCGCCTCCGCGGGCGTCTTCGACACGGTCACGATCGCCCCCGGGTCCTCGGCCACCGCACTGGTGGACCTCGACGCCCGGCGGGGCGCCGTCTACACGGTCACGTTCAACTGCACGGGCGGGATCACCGACACCGTGAACCTGACCATCAGCGGCACCACCGCGACCCCGACGACCAGCTCCACCGTCCTCACCACCCCGCGCGGGGTGCAGGGCGGCCTCGGCGGCTCGGTCGAAGGGGTGGGTACCGCAACGCTGGCGGCCGGGGCCGGTCTGGTGGTCGCCGCGGCCGCGGGCACCGTCTTCGTCGTACGACGCAGGTCGCAGCTCGACCGCGGCCGTCGTCACTGACGGCGGGGACGGTGTCCCCGCCGAGGGCTCCGGCCCGAAGGCGTGCACCGGGCCCGCAGGCCCTCGCAACGCCCGTCGCCCCCGAATCCTGGTCAGGATTCGGGGGCGACGGGCGTTGCGGCCGGACCGGGAGGTTCGGCCGGTCAGACCTTGGCGCCTGCCATACGGCGCCGGCGGGCGATGAACAGACCGCCGCCGAGCGCGGCCGCGGCGACGAGCGAACCGCCGACGGCCATTTCCGTGGAGCTGGGAGCGAGCGAGCCACCGATACCACCGAGTGCACCCCTCGCCTCGAGGACGGTGAACTGGCGGGTGACCACGTTCGAGTTGTCGCTGCACTTGACGGCGAGGTTGTAGGTCCCGGGCGTGGCGTGGTTGTAGACCCGGCCGATCGCGCTGGAGATCCCGTTGGAGTTCACCGAGAGGTTGGTCGTCGGGAAGGCGTTGGACGTCACCTTGCCGCCGTGGCCGCAGCCCTTGACGGTGATGGTGATGGTCGAGCCCTGGTGCACGGCCGAGGGGTTGATCGTGACATCGCTGGGCCCGTTGGTGGCTACGGCGAGTGGGGCCGCGAGCCCGACCGCCGCGATCGCGGTGGCGGTCACCGCCAGAGTGCGTGCAGCACGCATGGTTGAACCTCCATTGGAAGGCGCCCCAAAGCGGTGCTCCGGGAAGTTCGACGAGTACGCCTTCCATGACGAACCCTCACAACTCGCAGCAATCCTCGCATTTCGGCACTGGTCCACCCCGGTGAGCCGACACGCCGAGGAAAAGCCCCTGAATCTGACGGAGCCGCAGGTCACCGACCGTCACACCGCTTATCTGACGATTACTCGGATGGGTCATCGTCCCCGTCACCCGGCTGCACCTCGGGTACCACAGAGCCCGGGCACCTCGTCCGTGCCCGGGCTCGTTGCACGGGTCCGTGCCGGCTCGCCCCCGCACCACCCGTTCGCCCCGCTCTGATCGCCGGTTCGCCCGGTCGCCCTTACCGTTCTGACGACGCCACGAAGGGAGAACCATGGGACCCAAGGACTTCAGCGTCCTTGAGCCGAGGAGACGCGCCCCCTGGGGCGTTCTCGCTCTCGTCATGCTGTCCGGCCTGGCGATGATGCGCAACGGGGTCGACGTGGAGCTCGGCCCGCCGCAGCCGGCGGCCGCCGCACGACCCGACACCCGCCCGATCGGGCCGCCGCCCACCGCGCCCGACGGCCTGGAGACCCTGCCGCACGCCCCGGCCTCACGGGTGAAGATCCCGGCGATCCGGGTATCGGCACCGATCATGGACGTCGGCCTCGACCCGGACGGCTGGATCTCCGCCCCGCCCCCTCAGGACCCCAACCTGGCCGGCTGGTACCAGAACGGCATCGCGCCCGGGCAGCGCGGCACGTCCGTCCTGGTGGGCCACGTCGACAACGCGGCGGGCCCCGCGGTCTTCTACGGCCTCGGCTCGCTGGAGAAGGGCCAGCACATCGAGGTCGAGCGGTACGACGGCCGGGTGGCCATCTTCGAGATCTACGGCGTCGAGGTGTACTCCAAGAACGATTTCCCCGGTGTCCAGGTCTACTCCGACACCGGGATGCCCGAACTGCGGGTCATCACCTGCGGCGGCGGCTACTCCCGGGCGCACGGCTACGACGGCAACGTCGTCGTCTACGCCCACATGGTCGGCTCGCGCTGACCTCCCGTCCCCTACGTCCTACGCGCGGAAGGCCCCCGGAGGAGTCCGGGGGCCTTCCGCACGCGCGGGGGTGGGCTCAACGCCGGGGGACGGTGATGCTGTAGCCGGCGTCGAGGAGTTCGGGCAGGTACCGCCCCAGCGCCGCGACGCTCTGCGAGCGGTTGCCGCCCGCGTCGTGCGAGAGCACGACCACCCCGGGCCCCGCCCCGTCGAGGACCCGGCGCACGATGCTGCCGGTGCCGGGTTCCTTCCAGTCGAGGGTGTCGACGGTCCAGGCCAGGGGCTCCATGCCGAGCTCGGCCCCGATCTCGAAGGAGTGCCGGTTCCAGGCCCCGAAGGGAGCGCGGTACCAGAGCGGCGCGGAGCCGAGGATGGACTCGACGAGGTCACTGGTGGAGCCGAGTTCGTCGCGGATCCGGGAGGGCCGCAGCTTGGGGATGAGCGGGTGCGACCAGGAGTGGTTGCCGACCACGTGCCCGTCCGCCGCCATCTCCCGTACCAGGTCCTGGTGGGCGGCCGCCATCTCGCCGCAGACGAAGAACATCGCCCGGCAGCCGTAGTGCCGCAGGGTGGCGAGGATCTCGGGCGTGTAGCGGGGGTCGGGTCCGTCGTCGAACGTCAGCACCATCGAGCGGCCGACACCGGACATCTGGAGGAACGGCCGCTGCCGGACGGGCGGGACCGCCCGGCGGAAGGCCGGGGGCGCGTACGCCGTCATCGGCTGGAGCCGGTACGTCGAGGGCCGCAGCCGGGCGCTCGCGGGCGGACCCGCGGCGGGGCCGGCGCCGGGGGCTCCGGGAGCGGGGCCTCCGGCGGCTTCGGGCGCGAGGGTCGGCGGGGCGCCCGGCGGGGCGCCGAAGCGGTCGGCGGCGAGGGCTCCGACCGTGACGGTGGCCCCGAGGGCGGCGGCGATGCGCAGGACCGTCCGGCGCCCGGTAGGCATCTGATCCTTTTTCATGACTAATGGCTCGCATGGCCGAAGGCCCGCACCCCTCATCCACACCGGTCGGGTGCCCGAAAACACCCGTTGAGCCGATATCCCCGCCGAGCCCTACTCCCCCATCACGAGCCCGTCCTTCGCCGCGCCCCGGCCGAGCACCACGTCGCGGATGGTGTCGCGTACGGCGGTGAGGGGTTCGCCCTCCTTGATGGCGGCGTTGAGGTCGACGACCCGGCCACGGGAGGTGTCGAACCACTGCGGGAGGAACTCCGCCTTGGCGACCTCCCACCGCGCGCCGGGCGTCGTGGGCGGGGTGAAGGTGAAGCGCCCCAGGCTGGACTGGTTGCCCCGGGGGTCGAAGGAGCCGGCGTGGTTGATCATGTCGCCGGCGATCTGGTCGCCCATGCCGTAGATCACCCAGGTGCCGTTGACCTTCTCGTACGCCTGCGGGACGTGCGCGTGGGTGCCGAGGATCAGGTCGATGTCCGGCCTGCCGTCGGTATGCGAGGCCGTGAGGGAGCGGCCGAGGGTGAGCTGGCGGTTGTCGGGGGCGGTCTGCCACTCGGTACCCCAGTGGATACTGACCACGACGACATCCGCGCCGGCCCGCCGGGCGGCCCGGGCGTCGGCGATGATCTTCCCCTCGTCGATCAGGTTGACGGCCCAGGGCTTCCCCTCGGGCAGTGGGTAGCCGTTCGTGTCGTAGGTGTAGGCGAGCTGGGCGACGGTCGCGTCGCCCGCCTTGAGCAGGGTGGGACGGGCCGCCTCCTCGGCAGTACGGGCCGAACCGGCGTGCCGGACGCCCGCCTTGTCGAGGGCGTCGAGGGTCCGGGTGAGGCCCGCGTCGCCGTCGTCGAGGGTGTGGTTGGAGGCGGTGGAGCAGGAGTCGTACCCGGTCGCCTTGAGGGCGGGGGCGATCTCGGGCGGGGACTTGAAGGCGGGGTAGCCGGTGTAGGGCCCGCCCTCCTGTCCGTACACGGTCTCCATGTGGCAGATCGCCAGGTCGGCCGCGGAGACGACACCCTTGACCCCGGAGAGCATCGGGCGGAAGTCGTATCCCTGGCCGTTCGCGTCGGCGGCGGCCTTGCGGATGATCGAGTCGTGCGGCAGGACGTCGCCCGAGGCGACGAGAGTGAAGCCGGTCCTGGCCGAGGCGCCCCCGGGGGCGGCCGACGGGGCGCCGGGGCTCACCGGGTCCTGGCGCGCGGATGGGGCGTCGGGCGTGCCGGCGCCTCCGGCACAACCGGTCGCCGCCGTGAGCAGGACGGCCGCGAAAGCCACCGCCCCCTGTCTCGAACGCTGGGTCATCTGCCGACTCCGCCTGATTCATAGGACGAACATCTGTCCTGATGAATTGACAGGGGATGAATGCCCTAGTCAAGAGTCAAAGCCGCACTGGCCTACAAACCCCGCCGAAACGGATGAAGCGCGTCCGCCTGACCGCTCATCGCACCATTCGCCGCTCGGTGCGACCGCTCGTCGCAGACAATCGCTCGCTCCCTGTCCCTTGTCGCCCGTATGCGTTCGTATACGCCCCGGGACGAAGAGCCGGCAGGAGAGGTGCGAAGCATGACGACGGCGACCGCGACGAGAACGGCGACCACGGACGAGCGGGCCCTCGCGGAGCTGCAGCGGGACCACGGTCCGGCGCTCCTCGGCTTCCTGCTCGGCCTGACCAACGGCGACCGGCAGCGAGCCGAGGACCTGGCCCAGGAGACGCTGGTACGGGCCTGGCTCCACCCGGAGGCCTTCGACGGGCCGTACGAGTCGATGCGCCCCTGGATCTTCACCGTGGCCCGCCGCCTCGCCATCGACGCCCGGCGCTCGCGGCTCGCCCGCCCGACCGAGATCGGCGACGGGATGCTCGCCGCCACCCCCGACCCGGCCGACGCCACCGAGTCCGCGGTCGCCGCCCTCGACGTCCGCGCCGCCGTCCGGGGCCTGAGCCCGGAGCACCGCGCGGTCCTGGTCCGGCTCTACTTCCACGGCCTGACCGTCAACGAGGCCGCGGCCGACCTCGGCATCCCCGCCGGGACCGTCAAGTCGCGCTCGCACTACGCGCTCCGCCAGCTCGGCCACCAGCTGCCCGGCTACCGGCCGCGGCACCGCACCGTTGCCCGCCCCCGCACCGTGGCCGCACAATGACCGGGTGACGCTGACTCCCGCCGCCGCGGACAAGGTACTCGCCGACAACTTCGCCCCCTGGGTGCTCGATCTGGGGCTCACGGTGGTCTCGGTCGACGGCCAGGAGGCGGTGCTCCGCCTACCCTGGTCGGACCGGCTCGCCCGCGAGGGCGGGGGGCTCTCCGGCCAGGCGCTGATGGCCGCCGCCGACACGGCGACGGTGATCGCGGTCACGGCCGCCCGTGGCGGCTACGTGCCGATGACGACGGTGCAGCAGTCCATCAGCTTCCAGCGCCCGGTGCTCGGCACGGACGTCCTGGTACGGGCGCGGCTGACCAAGACGGGCAAGCGGATGGCCTTCGCGGACATCACGATGACGGCCGAGGGCACGGAGGAGACGGCCGCGCACGCGACGGCGGTGTACGCGCTCCTCGGCTGAGGCTCCACGCGAACACCTCGCTCCCGTCGCCCCGACCGTCTCGGGCGCCCCCGCTCCCTTCCGCTGCCCCAGGGGCACCGATCCGACGGGGAAACGTATCCGAAACCACACCGGCGAGTTGAGTAAAGGGCGGCCCGCGCGCGTCTTCCTCGGTGGAGGCTCGTGTCGGGATCGCCGACCGACATGTCCGGGAGAAGGTGGGAGCGTTGCTGCCCGAGAGTACGAACGGCACCAGCGGGGGCGGACTCGCCGTCCCGATGGCCTGGCTGTGTGCCGAGTTCATAGCTGACGATCTACTGCGCGCGGGCTGCCTCGTCGAGCCGGGGACGCTGGAGTACCGGGCCGGCCGGCAGACGCTCGCGCTCACCATCCATCTCTGCGAGGGCTCGGACGCCCACGGCGGGGCACGGACCGCGGGCCGCCTCGACGAGTGGCTCTCCCGGACCTCCTACGACCACCCGTGGCCGGAGTGGGTACGGGCACGGCTCGCCGAGCGGGCCCGCGCGGGCGAGGACGGGCCGGACCTCGCCATGGCCCGGGAGACCTGGCGGCTCCTGGAGGCGACCAGCCTCTGGGCGGCCGACCTGGGCGGCCTGCCGCCCGCCGGTTTCGGTTTCGGTTTCGCGGTGGACGAGAGCGACCACGTGTGGATGCCCGCCTGGCAGTTGGGGCTACCGCTCGGCCATCTGGCCCTGCATCTCTACTGATCGGGCGCTAGGGAGCCGTCGGGTGCACTCCTGGGCGGTACTTGGGGATCCGTACCGTCACCTTCATCCCCGCGTCGATCCCGGTCTCGATGACGAGGCCGTGCTCGGGGCCGTACACCTGCCGCAGCCGCTCGTCGACGTTGGACAGACCGATGCCGGAGCCGGTGGGCCGCTCCCCGAGCAGGACCGCGCGCAGCACCTCCGGGTCCATGCCCACACCGTCGTCCTCGATCACGACGACGGCCTCGGCGCCCGCGTCGCGGGCGGAGATGGTGACCCGGCAGGCGTGCACGCTGTCCTCTAGGCCGTGCTTGACGGCGTTCTCCACCAGCGGCTGGAGGCAGAGGAAGGGCAGGGTCACCGGCAGCACCTCGGGCGCGATCTGGAGCGTGACCTTGAGGCGTTCGCCGAAGCGGGCCCCGGCGAGCGCCAAGTACTGCTCGATGGCGCGCAGTTCGTCGGCGAGCTGGGCGAACTCACCGTGCCGGCGGAAGGAGTAGCGGGTGAAGTCGGCGAACTCCAGGAGGAGTTCCCGCGCCCGTTCGGGGTCGGTGCGGACGAACGAGGCGATCGCGGCGAGGGAGTTGAAGATGAAGTGCGGGGAGATCTGGGCGCGCAGCGCCCGGATCTCGGCCTCCACGATCCTGGTCCGCGAGCGGTCCAGCTCGGCCAGCTCGAGCTGGACGGAGACCCAGCGGGCGACCTCGGTCGCGGCCCGGACGAGGACGGCCGACTCCCGCGAACCGTAGGCGACGAGCGCGCCGAGCACCCCGTCCTCACCGGTCAGCGGGGCGATCACGACCCAGCGCAACGGGCAGGTGACGTCGGCGCAGTCGGTGTGCGCGGACAGGCTGCGACCGGAGTCGAGGATGGGCGTGACCCGCTCCATGACGTGGTCGCGGTGGTGGCTCTCGCCCGGCCCGTCCCAGGCGAGGACGGCGGACCGGTCGGTCAGACAGAGCGCCTCCGTGCCGAGGAGCGAGCGGAGCCGCCGTACCGCCTTGCGCGCGGTGTCCTCGGTGAGTCCGGCGCGCAGCGGCGGGGCGGCGAGCGAGGCGGTGTGCAGGGTGTGGAAGGTGGCACGCTCGACGGGCGTGCCGAGGTCGAGGTCGGCCGCCTTGTCCCCGCGGCGCGTGGCGAGCCGCCCGAGGACGAAGCCGAGCGCGAGGAGCACGGCCCCGACGGCGGCGGATGCGGCGAGCTCGATCCCGGTCACCCCTCGCCCCCCTTCGCCTCGACGCGCCCCGGCTCGTCCCGCGCCGACTCGACGCGCCCCGTCTCCGTACGACCCGGCTCGGTGCGTACCGGTCCCGGACGGCCCGGCTCGGTGCGTACCGGTCCGGGGCGGCCCGTGAACTCCTCCGGGAGGTGAAGGCGGGCGAGGAGCGCCGGGGTGCCGGCCGGGATGTGCCGAGGGGTGGCGAGCGACACAACGATCATCGTGAGGAAGCCCAGCGGCACCGACCAGACCGCAGGCCAGGCCATCAGCGTGTGCGGCCAGCCCTCCCCCGGCAGCCCCGCGCGGGTCGCCATCACGGCCGTGAGCGCGGAGCCGCCGCCGAGCAGCAGCCCGGCCATCGCCCCCGGCGGGGTGAGCCGGCGCCACCAGATGCCGAGGACGAGCAGCGGGCAGAAGGAGGAGGCGGAGACCGCGAACGCGAGGCCGACGGCGTCGGCGACCGGCACCTTCGAGGCGAAGACCCCGGCGGTCAGCGGTACGGCCGTGGCCAGCAGGCTCGCGAGCCGGAAGTGCCGTACGCCGCGGGAGGGCAGCACGTCCTGGGTGAGGACACCGGCGACCGCCATCGTCAGCCCGGAGGCGGTGGAGAGGAAGGCGGCGAAGGCCCCGCCGGCCAGGAGCGCGCCCAGCAGATCGCCGAGCACCCCGCCGAGCATCCGCTCGGGCAGGACAAGGACGGCGGCGTCGGCGGCTCCGGTGAGCGCGAGCTCGGGGGCGTAGATCCGGCCGAGCGCCCCGTAGATCGGCGGCAGCAGGTAGAAGGCGCCGACGAGCCCGAGGACGACCAGGGTCGTGCGGCGCGCTGCGCGGCCGTGGGGGCTGGTGTAGAAGCGGACGGCCACGTGCGGCAGGCCCATGGTGCCGAGGAAGGTGGCGAGGATAAGACCGTACGTGGCGTAGAGCTGGTGCCCGTCGCGCCCGCCGGCCAACGGCTGGGACCAGCCGAGGGGGTCGGCGCCCGTGGAGGCCCGGGCGGGGACGGGCGCGCCCTCGGGGAAGGCGAGCGAGGTGCCGCCCTCGACCCGGTGGGAGCCCTCGTCCAGGGTGACGGTCCTCCCCTCGTACGGCAGGGAGTCGACGCGGCCGGAGACGGTGAGCGTGAGCGGGGCGTCGAGTTCGATCCGTACGGTGTCGGCGACCTTGACGACCGTGTGCTCGCGGAAGACGGCGGGGGCGTCGAAACGGACGCGGGGCGCGTCGTCGCCGAACCAGGCGGCGGTCAGGAAGAGGGCGGGCACGAGCAGGGCGGTGAGTTTCAGCCAGTACTGGAAGGCCTGCACGAAGGTGATGCTGCGCATGCCGCCGGCCGCGACGATGCCGGTGACGACCAGGGCGACGAGGAGTCCGCCGACCCAGTCGGGCGCCCCGGTGAGGATCTCCAGGGTGAGGCCCGCGCCCTGGAGTTGCGGCAGCAGGTAGAGCCAGCCGATGCCGACGACGAAGAGGCTGGCGAGCCGGCGGACGGTCGCGGATTCGAGCCGGGCCTCGGCGAAGTCGGAGAGGGTGTACGCCCCCGAGCGGCGCAGTGGGGCGGCGACGAGGACGAGCAGGACGAGATAGCCGGCGGTGTACCCGACGGGGTACCAGAGCATGTCCGGGCCCTGGACGAGGACGAGGCCCGCGATGCCGAGGAAGGAGGCGGCGGAGAGGTACTCGCCGCTGATGGCGGCGGCGTTGAGGCCGGGCCGCACGGTGCGGGAGGCGACGTAGAAGTCGGAGGTCGTCCGGGATATCCGCAGGCCGAGCGCGCCGATGAGCACGGTCGCCAGGACGACGGCGGTGACGGCGGTCACCGCGTAGGTGTGGTTCACGTCCGACCCCCGCGCTCAGCGGCCCTCGACGAGACGGGTGAAGTCGCGTTCGTTGCGCTCGGCTCGGCGGACGTACCAGTGGGCGACGGCCCAGATGACCGGGTACACGCCGACGCCGAGCGCGATCCAGACGACGGCCTCGGGCGCGGGGAGCGCGAGCAGCAGCGGCAGCGGCCCGACGAACAGGGCGAGCGCGCCGAGCGCGGTGAGGGCGGCCCGCAGCTGGCTCCGCATCAGGGAGCGGACGTAGGTGTGGCCGAGGGTGGTCTGCTCGCTGATCTCGGAGCGGGCGGGGGGATGGCCGGGGAATCGCCGCGCGGGCAGGCCGCCGGCACGGAGCGCCGAGGCGCGCGTGACGGTCTCGCGCCGGGGCCGGCGCGGCGTGGGTTCCTCGGACGTCGGTGTCCGCTCCGGCATCGGGCGACCTCGCAGGGGTGGGAGAGTGTCCGGAGTCTACGCAGCGGTGTTCACGCACGGTAGGGGCTCCGGCGACCTCCTCCTCACCTGCCCGCGCGGCGCATCAGGAGGTCTCTCAGCTGGCGTGCGTGGCGGCGGCTCACGGCGAGCTCGGTGGTGCCGAGGCGGACGGAGGTGGCGCCGCCGTCGAGCCGGAGTTCGTCGATGCGGGCGAGGGCGACGAGATGGCTGCGGTGGATGCGGACGAAGCCGCGGGCGGCCCAGCGCTCCTCCAGGGTGGAGAGCGGGATGCGGACGAGATGGCTGCCCTCGTCGGTGTGCAGGCGCGCGTAGTCGCCCTGGGCCTCGACGTAGGCGATGTCGTCGACGGCGACGAAGCGCGTGATCCCGCCGAGTTCGACCGGTATGTGCTCGGGCGTCGCGACGGGGCCCGCGGGGGCGGGGGTCACGGGTGCGGCGGTGGCGTGCACCAGTTCGCGGACCCGGCGGACGGCCTCGGCGAGCCGTTCGCGGCGCACCGGCTTCAGGACGTAGTCCACGGCCTTGAGGTCGAAGGCCTGCACGGCGAAGCCCTCGTGCGCGGTGACGAAGACGATCAGCGGCGGCCGGGCGAAGCCCGCGAGCAGCCGGGCGAGGTCGAGCCCGGTGAGCCCGGCCATGTGGATGTCGAGGAAGACGACGTCGATGGCCTCGTCCCCGTCGGGCCCCGCCTCCAGGGCGCGGCCGATCCTGCGCAGGGCCTCGGTGGCGTCGGTGGCACCCTCGGCGCTGCGGATCCGGGGATCGGCACGGAGGAGGTAGAGCAGTTCCCCGAGGGCCGGTGCCTCGTCGTCGACGGCCAGTACGCGCAGCATGCGGCGGAGTCTAAGGGAGGGCCCGGAGGGGGCTACTTCAGGAACTTGGACGTGCGGCGGTCGGCGAGTGGCTTGCCGCCGGTCTGGCAGGTGGGGCAGTACTGGAGGGAGGAGTCGTGGAACGACACCTCCCGGACGGTGTCCCCGCAGACCGGGCAGGGTTCGCCGGTGCGGCCGTGGACGCGCAGGCCGCTCTTCTTCTCGGCCTTGAGCCTGCCCGCCGCGAGGCCGTGGGAGCGTTCGACCGCCTCGCCGAGGGTGGTGCGCATGGCCTCGTAGAGGAGCGTGGTCTCGGCCTCCGTCAGGTTCTGGGTCGGTTTGAAGGGGGACGTCTTCGCCGCGTGGAGGATCTCGTCGCTGTACGCGTTGCCGATGCCCGCGATCAGGCTCTGGTCGCGCAGGGCGCCCTTGATCTGCCGCCGCTCGCCGGCGAGCAGGGCGCGGAAGGCGGCCAGGTCGAAGTCGTCGGCGAGCGGGTCGGGGCCGAGGCGGGCGACGCCGGGCACGTCCCGCGGGTCGTGGACCAGGTGGACGGCGAGGCGCTTGGTGGTGCCGGCCTCGGTGAGGTCGAAGCCGTCGCCGCCGGTGAGCGCGGTCCGCAGGGCCAGCGGCCCCTTGCCGGGGCGCGGCGGCCCCGAGGGCAGCGGGTCCTTCCACTGGAGCCAGCCCGCGCGGGCCAGATGGACCAGGAGGTGGAGGCGGCCCGCCGGTCCTTCGGTGGCGATGTCGAGGAACTTGCCGTGCCGGGCGACATCGGTGACGGTGGCGCCCTCGACGGCGCTCAGGGGCGGGTCGTACGTCTTGAGCACGCTGATCGCGACGGGCAGCGCGCGGGCGATCTCCTTGCCCACGAGATGCTCGTCGAGGAACTCGCGGAGCGCTTCCACCTCGGGCAGTTCGGGCATGGCACCACCCTGCCGCAGCCGTCGTCCGGGCGCGCGCTCAACCGGCCCCGTCGAGGAGGTCGAGTTCGTCGGCGAGGGCGGCGGCCAGCGCGTCGAGGTCGGGGACGGCCTTGCCGTCGGCGACCAGGCCGACGTGGACCTGGCCGCCGTACGGGGACATGGCGACGGCGAGGGACTGGCCCCGGGCGAGCGGGGCCATCGGGAAGAGGGTGCGCAGCGGGGCCCCGCCGAGGGAGAGGGCCGAGCGGGGCAGCGGAACGTTGGTGACCAGGACGTCGAAGAGGAGCCGGGCGGCGCCCCCGGCCAGCGGGGCACCGAAGCGGTGGGCGAGCGGGGGAAGTTGGTCGGCGAGGACGGCGACGGCTCCGGCGCCCCGCAGCGGCCCGTCCGCCTTGTTGCGGTCCATGTCCCGGCGGACGGCGGCGAGCCGGGCGGTGGGGTCGGGCTCGGTGACGGGGAGCGCGAGGAGGTAGGCGGAGAGGCTGTTGCCGGTACCGGCCGGGGCGCCGGGCCGCCGACGTGAGACGGGGACGAGGGCGCGCGGGTCGACGCCGGGGAGCGGTGCGCCGCGCCCGTCGAGCCAGCGGCGCAGGGCCCCTGCGACGACGGCGAGCAGGACGTCGTTGGCGGTGCCGCCCGCGTCGCGGCGGACCCGGTGGACGCGGTCGAGGTCGAGCACGGCCGTGGCGACCCGGCGGGTCCCGCTGGAGTCGGCGGCGAGGGCGGCCGTCGTGGGCCCGTCGAGCCGGCCGGCCCGGGCGACGGAGGCGCCGACCACGGAGGCCCCGACCTCGACGGCCCGGCCGAGGTCGCCGATCCGCTCGCGGGCGGCGCCCATGATCCGGCCGGGGCCGGGGAGCCAGGAGCGCGGCGGTACGGAGCGGGTTCTGCGGCCGCCCGCCGTGCGGCCCGCCCGGCGGGTGACGGCGGCGATCTCGTCGAAGATCCCGGCGCCGATGGCGACGGCCCGCATGCCGTCGGCGAGTGCGTGGTGGAGCTTGACGAGGACGGCGAACGAGCCGTCGGGCGCGCCGGTGAGCAGGTACATCTCCCAGGGCGGCAGCCCGCGTTCGACCGGCCGCTCCATGAGTTCGCCGGCCAGGCGGGCGGTCTCGGCGCCGAAGTCGGCGCCGGGGAGCGCGATCTCCCGCACGTGCCGTCGTACGTCGAACTGCTTGTCCGTGCTCCAGGCGGCGCCGCCCACGGGCAGCAGGACGTCACGGACCCGCATCCGCAGCCGGGGGATCGCGGCGGCGCGGCTTCCGAGGAGCTCCAGGACGGCGGACGGGTCGCCGCCGTCGGGGAGCGGGCCGAAGTGGGCGAGGGCGCCCAGATGCATGGGGTGGTCGGTGGACTCGAGGTGCCAGAAGGCCAGGTCGAGAGGTGCCAGAAGCTCGCTGCTCAAAGGGTCCCCATCAACGGGTGTGGAGCGGGAATCGGGTGGCCGGAAACCGCAGTCAATCGCGTACAATCGGTTACGGTCAAGTACGGTCTGTATACGCGGGGTTAACAATGAACTCGCACCAGACACACTTGCCGCTGCCGCGCGATTCGACGCCCCAGACGTCCGAGAGCCGGTCCACGAGCATCAGGCCCCGGCCCGAGACGCCCGCCTCCCCCGCCTCACGGCGCCGCGGCAGCGCGCTGGAACGGTCCTCCACCTCCACCCGCAGCCGCCGTTCCGGGCCCGCCAGCATCCGCAGGGTCACGATCGCCCCGGCGTCGGTGTGCATCAGCGCGTTGGTGATCAGCTCGTCGGCGACCAGCTCGATCTCGTCGGAGCGCTCCCCCGCGCCCCAGGCCCGTACGGCGGCGCGGATCATGTGCCGCGCGGAGCTGAGCGCCTCCGGGTCGCTCTGTGCCACGTGCTGCTGGAGCCGGCCGCCGGACTGCGGGAAGTACTCGCCCTGCCGCCGCAGCAGCAGGATGGCCACGTCGTCCTCGCCGCCGCGCTCGTCCACGACGTCGCAGAGGTGGTCGGCGAGCTGCTGGAGGTCGCGCGGGCCGCGCCGTACCAGCGAGGAGAGCCACCGCAGCCCCTCGTCGAGGTCCGAGCCCGGCTTCTCCACCAGCCCGTCGGTGTACAGCAGGAGGGTCTGTCCCGGGGACAGCTCCAGCGTGGTCGTGGGGTAGTCGAGGCGGTCGAACTCGGCCGAGAGGCCCAGCGGCAGGCCTCCCTCCACCGGCAGGCGGCGGCAGCTGCCGTCGGTGTCCTGGAGCAGCGGGTCGACGTGCCCGGCGCGGACCACGTGCAGGGCGCCCGTCGTCAGGTCGGCCTCGACGTAGGTGCAGGTGGCGAAGCGCTCGGTGTCGAGTTCATGGAGGAACACGGAGGCCCGGGCCATGACCGTGGCGGGGCTGTGCCCCTCGGCGGCGTAGGCGCGCAGCACGATCCGCAGCTGTCCCATCACCGCCGCCGCGTGGGTGTCGTGGCCCTGTACGTCCCCGATGACGGCGCCGACCCGTCCGCCGGGCAGCGGGATGATGTCGTACCAGTCGCCGCCGATGTCCCGGCCGAGGCGTGCCGAGCGGTACCGGACGGCTATCTGGGCGCCGGGCACGTCGGGGATGCGGCGCGGCAGCATCGCCTGCTGGAGCCCCTCGGCGAGGTCGTGCTCCTGCTCGTAGAGCATGGCGCGCTTGAGGCTCTGCGCGATGCTGCTCCCGAGCGCGACCAGCAGATTGCGCTCGTCGGCGCTGAAGCCGGTCCTGTCGCTGTAGAGCAGGCCGAGCGCGCCGATCGGCCGGGCCTGGGCGATCAGCGGGAGGTAGGCCGCGGAGGTGATGCCGAGGCCGCTGATGTGGGGCCACAGGATCGGGTACGACTCGGCGAAGTCCTTCGGCGACTCGATGAACCGGGGCGTGAGGGTCCGGATCACCTCACCCATCGGGTACGGCTCGTCCACCCGGGTGAATCGCGTGCCGGGGACGAACGCCCCGTCGGGCCCCTCGGCGACGAGGTGGATCCTGCCCGACTCCAGGAGCCCCATGACCAGGCTGGTGGCGCCGAAGTACTCCAGGCCGTGCGAGTCGTTGAGGAGGTCGATGACGTCCTGGACGGTCCGGGCGTGGGCGAGGGCGGCCGTGGTGCTCTCCACGACGCTGGTGCGTTTGCGCCGCCCCTCGTCCAGGCCGAGCCTGGCTGCCTGCTCGGTCACCTCCTCCGAGGCGTCCCTGATGATGCCGATGATGCGGAAGGGGCGGCCGGTGTCGTCGCGCTCGATCCGGCCCTGGGTGTGCGTCCAGCGCGGTGTGCCGTCCCGCAGTCGGACGCGGAAGTACGCGCCGTAGTGGTCGCTGCCGTCCTTCAGCGCGTGGCTGACGAGCGTGTCGAGCCGCCGGCCCTCGTCGGGCGTGACGCGGGTGCCGAGGGTCGTGGGGTCGCCGTCGTACTCCTCGGGGTCCATGTCGAAGACCCGGAGGGCGCCCTCGTCCATGACCATCACTCCGGTGAGCAGGTCCCAGTCGAAGCTGCCCATCCGGAACGCCCGGCCGTAGTCCCGGAGGAAGCAGCACGTCAGGCCCCCTGGACCCGATCCGCAGCGGCAGGGCTCCGCCACCTGGCCTCCCCCGCTTCCCGCGCTCATGGGGCCACGCTAGGCGCAGCCCCGACGGAGCGCACGGCGGAGATCATCGCCCGGAGACCTGCCTCTCGTTCGGATCGTGCCGGGCTCGCGGGCCGAGGAAGGGCCTCAGCCCTCGAAGGTCTCCGGCTGCTCGGGAGCGGTGTCGCTGGGGAAGAGGTCCTCGAAGTCGGGCACGTCCGACTCGGGTGCCGGCTCGGGTGCCGACTCGGGTGCCGGTTCGATCTCCGGCTGGGGTTCGACCGGGGGTTCCGGGGAGGGCGGGGAGGGCGGCTCGCTCCAGGCCGGGGGCGGCGGCGAGCTGTCGCTCTCCGGGGGCGTGGGTGCGGTGGAGTCGCCCGACGGGGGCGAGCTGTCGGGGACCGAGGGGGACGGTACGGGGGTCGGCGTACCGGTGAGGTCGCACGCGGCCGGGTCGCAGGGCGGGATCACGGAGGGACGGGTGTCCCGCTCGCCGTCGGTGCCGGTCTTCCGCTCGATCCAGGTGTTGTCGACGACGTTCACGATGACCAGGCTGGTGACGACCGTGGTCGTCGGCCTGATGACCACGACGCGGTCGGGGTGGTAGCCGCCCCAGGGCTTTCCCTTGTGGGCGGCTCCCTGGACGGTGACCGGTGAGCGCAGCGGGTTCCCGCAGGCGCAGCGGACGCGGGGCGCGCCGTACTGGTCGACGAGGACGGCCGTCCCCGTCTGGAGGACGGACTGGAACGTGGTGGCGCCGCCGTCGCGGTAGCCGTGGCCGGTCGCCCGGGTGTCGGCGCGCAGGACGACGGGGGTGAGGCCGCGCAGCCAGCCGGCGAGGGAGGTCTCGGGGACGCCGGCCGCCTCGGCGAAGGCGCGGGCCTTGGCCCGGTCTCCGGCGAAGAAGGCGACCTGTTGCTCGACGTCGCAGCTGGCGACGGAGCGGGTGCCGCCGTAGAGGCCGGGGGTGGAGCCGGTGACCTCGCGGACGGTCCCCGCGGTGGCGCCGGGCGCGGGGGTCTCGGGCGGGGTGGAGGCGGGCGGGGCGGTCGCCTTGGCGGTGGAGGCGGTGAACGGGTCGGGCCCCTGCGAGGCGACCGGCTGGAGGACGACTTCCTTGGCGGCGGGCGCGGTGGTGGCCCGGTCCGCGCCGTAGTCGCCGCCCCCTTCACCCGACGAGCAGCCCGCCAGCAGCAGCACCGAGGTCAGCGCAACGGCGGCGAGCGCGGTGACGTGGGGCCGTGGTGACCGGGGCATGGGTGAGCGCACGTGGTTCTCCCGCCTCTTCTCCGCCCCGAGTTCCACCCCGAGGCATTCCTTCATGTCTGTCGCACCGCACGAGCCCCCGCAAGCGGGGCGGGGCCGACCGGGCGAGAAAGAGACTTGAACACGTTCAAGGAAGGCCCTACTCTCGGAACCAGCCAGTTTGAACGCGTTCAATCAGAGGGTGGGTGGACATGTCCGCGCTCGTCGCAGCCATCGTGATGCTGGGGATGTTCGTCGTCGTCCCGCTCGGTCTGAGCCTGATCGACGGCCCCCGGCCGCGCGCCCTGCACACGCTCCACCGGCTCTGGCCGCTGTTCGCCCTGCCAGGCGCCGTCAGCCTCTGGCTCCCCCGCTCCCCCACCGCCGCCGCGCTCGCCGCCGTCTACGCGCTCGCCACCCTCGCGCTGGCGCTCTGCGCCCCGGCGCGCCTCGCGGCGCGGCTCCGCCACCGCCCCGCCGAGGGAACCGGACCCCCGGTCCACCCCCTCGCCCCCTCCGAGATCGCCGTGCTCACCGCACTCGCGACCCCGTCGGTGGCCGGCCTCGCCCTCGTCGCCGAACGCGCGGGACACCAGCTCCTCGGCTTCGACCTCGGCATCCTCGCCCTGACCGTCCCGCACTTCCACTTCGCGGGCTTCGCCGCCGCCCTGGTGGCCGGTCTGGTCTGCTGTACGTCCGACGGACCGGGCACCCGCTTCGCCGCGCTCAGCGTCCCGCTCGGCACCCTGCTCGTCCTGCTCGGCTACTTCGTCGACGACTGGGCCGAGCTCGCCGGAGCGGTCGTCCTCACCGCCGGGATGTGGGCCGTCGCCCTGGCGACCTGGCGTGACCTGCGGCCCGACGTGTCGCGGGACCGCGTCACCCGCGCCCTCCTCGCCGTCTCGGCCGTCGTCCTGGTGGCGACCATGCTGCTCGCGCTCAGCTGGGCGCTCGGCGAGGCCACGGGCCTGCCTCACCCGAACCTGACCTGGATGACCGCGACCCACGGTCTCGGCAACGCCCTCGGCTTCGCGCTCTGCTCGCTCCTCGCCCTGCGCCGTCTGCGGGCGACCGCCCCCTCGAAGGAGACCGCACCATGGCCCGTCTGATCCGCGACCTCGCCACCCCCGCCGCCCCCGCGCCGCTGAACTACCGCGAGGTCGGCGCCACCGCCCGCGACCTCCTCCCGGCCGGCTACCACCACCTCCACCACACCGTCCGGGTCGGCCGGGGCCGGGAGACCTTCGAGACCGCGGGGGCGGCCGTCACGACCTGGCGGATGCACCGCTCCTCGGGCGCCCAGCTCCGCAGCCGGGCCGTCCGCGCCGAACCCGGCGCCTTCGTCGAGGTCTCGATGGGCCTCGGCCCCGTCCGCTTCGCCGCGCCCTGCGAGGTGATCTGGACGGCGTACGAGAAGGACCGCACCGGCTTCGCGTACGGCACCCGCGCCGGGCATCCGGAGCGCGGCGAGGAGTCCTTCGTCGTCGACCTCCACCCCGACGGCTCGGTCTGGTTCACGGTCACCGCCTTCAGCCGCCCCGCCCGCTGGTACACGCGACTCGCCGGGCCGCTCGTCCCCGTCCTCCAGCGCGCCTACGCACGCCACCTGGGCCGTACGCTGCGACGCGTCGTCGCGGGATGACGTCCGGGGCGCGTCCGGGACCGCACCCCGGACGACGCCCGGGGTTACGCTCCTTCTGTAGGCAAACGTTCCGACCCAGGAGGCGGCCGTGAGCCAGTCCCAGTACGACATGTACAGCACTCCCTCGCAGGCCGAGGGAGAGCGGCTCGAAGAGGACATGGACGCGCTGCAGCGGGACCATCGGCACCCCGCCACCGAGCGCACCACCCCCTCCCAGGCCGAGGGCCAGCGCGCCCTGGACGAGGACGACAAGGGCTGACGCCCGGTCCGGACGGCGCCGGCACTCGAAGCGATGGAGTGGTTCACCGCACCGGACTACTGGCTGAGCCGGATCGTCTTCCAGCGGGGTCTCGCCGGGCTCTACCTCGTGGCCTTCCTCTCGGCCGCTCTCCAGTTCCGGGCCCTGATCGGCGAGCGCGGCATGCTCCCCGTACCGGAGTATCTGCGCCGGGTGGAGCCGCGCCGGGCCCCCAGCCTCTTCCACTGGCACTACTCGGACCGGCTGTTCGCGACGGTCTCCTGGAGCGGCGCCGCACTGGCGCTCGCCCTGGTGGCGGGCGCGGGGGACGCGGTGCCGCTCGCGGTCTCGATGGTGTGGTGGGCGGTGCTCTGGGCGCTGTACCTGTCGATCGTGAACGTCGGGCAGACCTGGTACGGATTCGGCTGGGAGTCGCTGCTCCTGGAGGCCGGTTTCCTCGCGGTCTTCCTCGGCAACGACGACACCGCGCCGCCCGTCCTCGTCCTGTGGCTGCTGCGCTGGCTGCTCTTCCGGGTCGAGTTCGGTGCCGGGCTCATCAAGATCCGCGGTGACCGCTGCTGGCGGAACCTGACCTGCCTCTACTTCCACCACGAGACCCAGCCGATGCCCGGCCCGCTCAGCTGGTTCTTCCACCGTCTGCCGCGCCCGCTGCACCGGGTCGAGGTGGCGGCCAACCACGTCGTCCAACTCCTGGTCCCGGTGCTCCTGTTCACTCCGCAGCCGGTGGCGACGGTGGCCGCGGGTCTGATGGTCGCGACCCAGCTCTGGCTGGTGCTCTCGGGGAACTTCGCCTGGCTGAACTGGCTGACGATCGTCCTCGCGCTCTCCGCCATGGACGGCTCGCTCGTCGTCGGCGAGCACCCGCAGCCCGACCCGCCGCTCTGGTTCGTGGTCGTGGTCGTCGCCGTGACGGCCCTGGTCCTGTTCCGCAGCTACCGACCGGTCCGCAACCTGCTCTCGCGGCGCCAGGCGATGAACCGCTCGTACGACCCGTTCCACCTGGTCAACACGTACGGCGCGTTCGGCACGGTCGGCCGGATCCGGGACGAGATCGTGGTCGAGGGCACCGACGACCCGGTCCCGCACGCGGACTCGGTGTGGAAGGAGTACGGCTTCAAGGGCAAGCCCGGCGATCCGCGCCGGCTTCCGCGCCAGTTCGCCCCGTACCATCTGCGGCTGGACTGGCTGATGTGGTTCGCGGCGCTCTCCCCCGCGTACGCGCGCGACTGGTTCGGGCCGTTCGTCGAGCGGCTGCTCGAAGGCGACCGGGACACCCTGCGGCTGCTGCGCCACAACCCCTTCCCCGACGCGCCCCCGGCCCTCGTCCGGGCCCGCCTCTACCGCTACCGGTACACGACCTGGCGCGAGCTGCGGGAGACGGGGGCGTGGTGGCATCGGACGCTGGTACGGGAGTACCTGCCGCCGGTCGGCCTGGGTGCCCCTGGGCGGACGGCCTCCGGACATACCCGTGCCCCCGGGCGCGGGGGCGGCCGGGGGCACGGGTGAAGCGGTACGACTCGTACCTGGGAAGACCTGAGGTCGGTCGATACCCGGAAGGTCAGTCGATACCCGGCAGGATGTGGGGCTCCGCGAGGTCGTCCTCGTAGCCCGCCAGCCGGATCGGAGCCGCATGGGCCCACACGTCCAGGCTTCCCAGCTCGCCGGAGCGGTGGGGCCGCTCCGGACGTTCGGCCGGTCGCTGTTCCTGCTTCGTCAGTTCTGGTGTCACCGCGCACTCCCTTGTGTCGCGTACCTATGAGACATGGCCGTTCGGTCGCGGTGGCGCCGTTCTTCGGGCGGGACCGCGGCCTTGGTGGCAGGCCAGTCCCCAGGCCGTCCGTGAGGGTTTGGTGAAACCCTGGTGGCCGACCGTGGACATCAGACTAACCAAATGAGCGCGCCAGCGCTCTATGGGGCTCGGAAGTGTGACGCGATCGAGTGAATTTCGGACACGCGAGCGGTTTTGACCGGGCGATCCGCGGGGCGACTACCAGTTGCCGGGCTTGTAGTCCTTGAGGAAGCAGCCGTACAGGTCCTCGCCCGCCTCGCCGCGCACGACGGGGTCGTAGACGCGGGCCGCGCCGTCGACCAGGTCGAGCGGGGCGTGGAAGCCCTCCTCCGCCAGGCGCAGCTTGTCGAAGTGGGGACGCTCGTCGGTGATCCAGCCGGTGTCGACCGAGGTCATCAGGATGCCGTCGGCCTGGAACATCTCCTGGGCGCTGGTCCGCGTCACCATGTTCATCGCCGCCTTCGCGGCGTTGGTGTTCGGGTGTCCCGCGCCCTTGTAGCCCCGGCCGAAGACGCCCTCCATCGCCGAGACGTTGACGATGTAGGCCCGCCCGCTGGACGCCTTCTTCGCGGCGTCGGCCATCACCGGCCGCAGCGCGCTGATCAGGATGAACGGCGAGGTGTAGTTGCACAGCTGGGTCTCGAGCAGCTCCACCGGGGAGATCTGGTCGATCGTCTGCACCCAGGTGTTGCTCTCGACGACGTCGGGGACGAGCCCGCCCGCGTCGATGGCGCTGCCGTCACGGTGGCGCTCGACGCTGGCGTTGCCCGCGACCAGGGCGAGGTCGGCGACCTTCTGCGCGTCCAGGCCGCTCACGCCGACGGGCAGCGCCGCCAGACCGTCGACCGCGCCGGAGTTGAAGGCACCGATGACGTGGTGCGCGGGGAGCTCGCCCGCGGGCAGCGGCGCACTCTCGCCCTCGACGAGGGCGGCGTACGCGGAGGGCAGCCGGCGCACGGTCTGCGTCGCGTTGTTGATGAGGATGTCCAGCGGGCCGCGCTCGGCGACCTGCTCGGCCAGGGCGACCGCCTGCGCGGGGTCGCGCAGGTCGATGCCGACGACCTCGAGACGGTGCATCCAGTCCGCCGAGTCCTCCATCGCCTTGAAGCGGCGGATGGCGTCCTTGGGGAAGCGGGTGGTGATCGTGGTGTGGGCACCGTCGCGCAGCAGCCGCAGCGCGATGTACATACCGATCTTGGCCCGGCCGCCGGTGAGCAGCGCACGCTTGCCGGTGAGGTCGGCGCGGACGTCGCGCCGGAAGCGGTTCTCGGCGGCGCACGGCTGGCAGAGCTGGTGGTAGAAGTAGTCGACCTCGACGTACCGCGTCTTGCAGATGTAGCAGGACCGGGGGCGCTGGAGTATCCCGGCGATCCGGCCGGCCTCGGTGACCGACGAGGGCAGGAGGCCCTCGGTCTCGTCGTCGATGCGCTGCGCGGAGCCGGTGGCGGTCGACTCGGTGACCGCCTTGTCGTTCGCCGTCTTCGCGGCCCGGCGCTCCTGGCGGCGGCGCTGCTTCACCGTGCGGTAGACACCGGCGGTGGCGCGTCGGACGAGGATCGCGTCGGGGTGGTCGACGTCGAGCTTGTCGAGTTCGTCGAGCACGCTCAGGCAGACGGCCAGGCGATCGGGGTCGATACCCGGCCCGTACCCCTGGGTTTCTTCGGTCACCGTCATGGCCTCTGCCGTCCTCGATCGCTGGTCGTCGTCCGGCCGTTCCGGTCGCCCCAAAAGGAGAAGTTTACGGAGCGGGACGTCGTGTCTCCAAACCCGTGGGCCGTGCGCTCGCGGGCGGGTGGTCGAAGACACAGTCACCGCACAGTCCGCCGCTCGGGCAGCGGTAGTAGAGGCAGCAGCTGGTACGGCGGAGGGCGGGGCCCTCCACGGTGCGGGCGAGGTCGGGGTGGGCGAAGAGCCCTGAGACCAGTTCGGCGGCGCGGGCGGCGACCTCGGGCCGGTCCTGCGCCCGGGCCCAGCGGGTGAGCTCGCGCAGCGCTCCGGCGAGGGCCGAGCCGGCGTTCCCCCACAGCAGCCGGGGTGAGATCCGCCCGTCGCGGCGGAAGGCCTCGTGCAGCGGGACGAGGTGGGCGACCTGGACGGCCTCGCGGAGGTCGTCCACGGTGGCGGGGCGGGTCGCCGAGCCCGCCCACCACAGGTCGTCGGGCGAGCTCAGTGCGCCGTCCCAGTACAGGTCGGCCGGGTCGAGATCGGGGAACCGGCCGAAGAGCGCGGCCGGGCCGAGCGCGATCGACCAGAGCCGGGCCGCGAGTCCGAGGTGCGCGATCGAGGCGGCGACCCGCCGCTCGGGCGCACCGAGGCGGTCCCCGACCCGGTCGACGCGGGCGGTGAGGGGCGCGAGACCGCCGCGCCCGCTCTCCACCGCGTAGAGGTGTGCGAGCGGCAGGTGTGCGCCGATCGTCTCCGACGGCGCGGCCGTCCGCAGGGCGAAGAACCCGCCCACGGAACCGCTCTTCACGAGATCCACGAGATCCATCGCCTCCTCTTCCTTCTGGATGATCACCGTAACGCTCCGCACACCGGGCCAATGTGGCCCGGACAGGGCGGCGACTGGCTCGGGATCGAACGTACGTCGGGGCCCGATCATGGCCGCCCGCTTCGACCCGGATACCGGAAAAGTTCGCATTACACCCCTCCTGACCTGCGCGGCCGTACATCCTGAGGCGTACGGCACGGTCCCGTACTGCGGCGGCAGTACGTCCGAAGGCGACCCAGGTACGACGACGTGAACGGCCGGAAGAGAGATCGTTGTAGGTATGAGCCCCCTCCTGCTGTCCGTGCTCCTGTCACTGGTCTCGGCGGTCGCCTACGCGGCCGCGGCGATCGTGCAGGAGCGGGTCGCGGCCTCCGCCGCCGGACTCACGTACGCACCGATGCACAGCCCGGCCTGGTGGGGGTCCGTGCTGCTCAACGGTCTCGGGGCGGCGCTGCACGTGGCCGCGCTCGCCTACGGCCCGCTCAGCCTGGTCCAGCCGCTGGGTGCGCTCACCATCGTCTTCGCGCTGCCCATGGCGGCCCTCTTCGTCGGCCGCAAGGCCGGCCGCACGGCCTGGCGCGGCGCGCTGATGGCCACGGTGGGCCTCGCCGGGCTGCTCAGCCTGACGGGCGGCGCCGACACGCAGTCCCTGGCGGACGCGGAGCGCTGGCTGCTCGCAGCGGGAACGTTCGGTCTGGTGGCGGTGCTCTTCGTGGCCTCGCACCTGGTGGGCCGCCCGGTGCTGCGCAGCATCGGCCTGGCGGCAGCGGCGGGCGTCGCCTTCGGGATCGCCTCGGTCTTCACCAAGACCGTGGCGGTGGAGTGGACGGCGAGTGCCCCGCTCGCCCAGTGGCCGAGCCTGCTGGTCCTCTCGGCCCTCGCCGTGACCGGGCTCCTGCTCTCCCAGGCCTCCTACCGGGGCGCGGGCCTCGCGGCCCCGCTGGCGACGGTCACGGTCGTCAACCCGGTGGTGGCCGCGACGGTCGGTCTCACCCTGTTCGGCGAGACCTTCCGCTACGGCGCGGCCGGCACCGTCGCGGCGCTGATCTGCGGCGCGGTGGCGGCCCTCGGCATCGTCCAGCTCACGGTGGAGCGGCTGACGGGCCCGTCGGACGCGCTGTCGGTGTCAGATACGGCGGTGCCCGATGCGTCGGCCCTCGATACGTCCGTGCCCGATGCGTCGGTGTCAGATCGAGACGCCTCGCGCACGCAGGTAGGCGAGGGGGTCGATGTCGGAGCCGTATCCGGGCCCCGTGCGCACCTCGAAGTGCAGGTGCGGCCCCGAGCTGTTGCCGGTCGATCCTGAACGGGCGATGCGCTGCCCGCCGTTGACCCGCTGTCCCTCACGCACGGTGAGCGCGGAGAGGTGCGCGTACTGGCTGTAGCGCCCGTCGTCGTGCCGGATGACGACCTCGTAGCCGTACGCCCCACCCCACCCGGCGGAGACGACCTTGCCGGGGGCGACGGCCTTGACGGACGTACCGGTGGGCACCGGGAAGTCGACGCCCGTGTGGTAGCCGCTGGACCAGGAGGAGCCGGAGACGCGGTAGCGGGTGCCGATCGAGGCGGAGACGGGGGCGGAGAAGCTGTCGGAGCGGGCCTCGGGCTTGGCGGCGGGCTTGGTGACGGGCTTGGTGACGGGCTTCGTCCTGGTGGCCGGGGCCTTGGTGGCGGGGGCTTTCGGAGCCGGAGCCTTGGTCGCGGGGGCCTTCGTGACCGGGGCCTTGGTGACCGGGGGTTTCGTGGCCGGAGCCTTCGTGGCCGGGGGCTTCGTCTTGGGGGTGGTCGTGCTCGGAGGAGTGGTGGTCGCCGAGGGCTTCTTCGGGGCGGCGATCCGGAGGGTCAGCTTCTGGCCCGGGCGGATCAGGTCGGGGTCGTCACCGACGACGGTGCGGTTCGCCTCGTACAGCCGCTGCCAGCCGCCCTTCACCCGCTCCTCGCGGGCGATGCGGGAGAGCGAGTCGCCCGGGGTGACCGTGTACATCTCGCGGACCTGCGGCACGGTGGTCGGTGTCGCCTGGCCGGCCGGGGTCTGGGTGGGGGCGGACCGCTGCCGGGGCAGGGAGGCGGGCGCGACGCCCGTGTTGCCCTGCTGGGTGAGCCCGGCACGCTTCGAGCAGGTCGGCCAGGCTTCCGGGCCCTGACCCTTGAGGACCTTCTCCGCGACGGCGATCTGCTGGTCCTTGGAGGCGAGGTCGGCGCGCGGCGCGTAGTGCGTACCCCCGTACCGCTCCCAGGTGGACTGGCTGAACTGGAGCCCGCCGAAGTAGCCGTTGCCGGTGTTGATGCGCCAGTTGGAGGAGGACTCGCAGGCCGCGACCTTCTCCCAGACGTCGAGGGAGGCGGCTTGGGCCGCCCCGGCGCCGACGAGCGGAAGTGCGATACCGGCGCCGCCCGCCGTCACGGTGAGCGAGGCCCGGTTGATCCGGCTCGGCTGGTAGCGGCGGTGTCGTCCCCGTAAGGCCATGGCCCCCCCTTGAGCGCGTGCGCTGAACGCATCAGCAGTCGCCCAAGGTAGGGGAAGGTCACAGGCGGTGACAAGGGTTCAGGGTGCGTTCGGGGGCGCGTTCGGGGCTCGTTCAGCGCCCTGCGGGCCCGGGTTGGGGCTGGGGCTCGGGGTCCGGGAGCGGCGCGGGGGCCGGCGGCTCGGGCACCGGGTTGGGCGGCGGTACGGGAGGCGGTTCGGGCACCGGCGCCGGCGGGGCGGGCGGCGGTCCAGGCGCCGGGATCGGCCCGGGCGGTACGGGATCGGGGAACGGGTGGGTCATGGCGGGTCGGGCCTCTCGGTCGACGACGGTGCCGTACGGCTACAGGCTCTCCCGGAGCGTCTGCCCGCGCCCGCCGGGGCCATTCATCCGTGGCCGCGCACCGCGCTCGCGGCGGCCCCTAGCCCGAGGCGGGGGCTGGAGAGGACGGGCAGCGGGGTGGTGGCCCGTTCGGCGGCGTCCGCCATGGACGCCTGGGCCAGGACGACGACACCGCCCGCGGTGGGGTCGATGCCGTCCACGGCCGCGGCGACGGCGTCCAGATAGCCGTCGTGGTCGCATGCGAGGAAGCGGTCCCAGGCGCCGTCCACGACCAAGGTGGTGACGGTCGGGGCCCGCTCCCCCGACTCTTCCCGGAGCAGGTCGAGCGTGGGCGCGAGGGTGGACTCGACGGTCGCGACGACCACGATCCTCTCGGCGCGGACGGCCTCGGCCGCCATCGGCCGGTCGACCCGAACGACAGGCACGCGCAGCTCGGCGGCGTGGCGTTCGGCGACGGCGCCGATGGTCGAGCAGGTGCAGAGGACAGCGGTGGCGCCGTCCGCGACGACCTCGGCGAGGAGGTCACGGACGGCGTCGGCCACGGCTTCCGGGCCCTCGGCCCGTGCCCGTACGAGCAGGTCCTCGGCGACGACGTGCCGCAGGTCGAGACCGGGGTGGTGGCGGTCGCGGAGCCCGTCGAAGACGGGCACGTGGACCGCGGAGGTGTGCAGGAGACCGAGGCTCACCACAGCTCGGGGGTGGCCTTGAGCTGGAGCTTGGCCGCGCGGACGACGTCCTCGGGCGGGACGGGCGCCTCGTCGGGGTGCTTCTCGGCCCACTTGGCGGCGTAGGGGCAGAGGGGCACGACGGGGACGCCTTCGCGGGCGGCGATGGCGTAGAACTCCCGTACGAGGGACCCGGCGATGCCCTTTCCTTCGTTGCCCTCCTCGACGACCGTGTGCACGGCCACGAGGGCGTGGGGCTCGGCGTCGAGGGCGAAGTAGACGACGACACCGACGTAGCGGCCGTCCTCGAACGCCTCCAGACGCCCCTTCTCCCGGTCGTCGCGGATCTCAAGGTCGGCCATGCGGAACCTCTCCCTCGGTACGGTCGTCGGTCGGTCGGCCGGTGAGTCGGTCGGTCAGGCGCCCGCGGCCACGGCGTGCGGGGCACGCAGGGTGTCGGTCCCGGGCACGGGCGCGGAGGCGTCGTCCCCGAGTTCGACGATCCGGTTGTCCGCGTCCACATGCACCACGCGCGGCACGAGCGCCCGGGCCTCGGCGTCCTCGACCTGGGCGTAACTGATGAGAATCACCAGGTCCCCGGGGTGCACCAGATGCGCGGCGGCACCGTTGATCCCGATCACCCCGGAGCCCCGCTCCCCCTCGATGACGTACGTCTCGAGCCGGGCGCCGTTGTCGATGTCGACGATGTGCACCAGCTCCCCGGGCAGCAGATCGGCCGCCTCCATGAGGTCGGCGTCGACGGTCACGGATCCGACGTAGTGCAGATCGGCCTGGGTGACGGTGGCACGGTGGATCTTGGACTTCATGAGAGTGCGCAGCACTTTGGACTCCTGGAAGACGGCTCCCCGCCGGCTTTTTGCAGGTCAGGGGCGGCCTTCACTGTACATCGGGACGCCTTCGAATCGAAGACCTGTCTGCGTCCACCCGCGGCGCATGCCGGGTCGCAGGGTGTCGGAGGGGTGTCTATCGCTTGCCGCTGCGAGGGGTGTAGGGCTGGAGGAGCTGGTCGACGGGGGCGTAGTCGTCCGTGAGTCGTCGAGCGTCGCCGACCCAGGAGGTCAGGTCGTCGCCGGTGGCGATCTTCCAGCCGGTCTGCCGGGCGTCCAACCCTTCCTGGGTCGCGCGCAGGTCGACCGGTCGGTCGGAGGCGAGCACGATCAGATTGCCGCCCTTGGAGGTGGCGGTCGGGTCGAGGCCGATGTCGGCGGGTTTGCCGACGACGGCGACGTGCTCGAAGGTCGCGCTGAGGGTGGCCACTTCGGCACGTGCGAAGGCCAGAGCGCCGTGATCGATGAGGTTGGCGACGTACAGCCCGTCCTCGTCGAGGACCCGCCGTACCTCAGCCATCGCTTCCGCCGTGGTGAGGTGCCACGGCACGCTGACGCCCCCGAAGGCGTCGCCGACGACGAGGTCTCGGCTGGCGGCGTCCAGTCGCCGCAGTCCGAGCCTGCCGTCCTCGACCCGTACGTCGATGCCGCCTTGTGGTTTCAACCCCAGGTCGTCGCGGTCGATGCCCACGACCCCGCCGTCGATCTCGGACACCAGGCTGTGCGTTCCGGGCCGCGTAGCCGCGAGGTACCGGGGAAAGGTGAGCCCACCGCCGCCCACGTGGTGGGCGGAGAGCGGCTCACCTTCCGGGAAGGCGGAATCGACGACCGCCGCGATGGCGCGCACGTACTCGAACTCGAGGTGGGTCGGGTCCCCCATGTCGACATACGAGTGCAACACGCCGTCCAGCACGAGTGTCCGGCCGCCGCTCCGATCGGGGTCCGCGACGACCCGTGCGCAGTGGTACCTGGTCTCCGTGTCACAGCCACCGGGCGCGACCGTGGTGGCGAGGCCGCCGGCCACGACCGCGAGGGCCAGGGCAGGCGTGCCCTTCCAGCCGCGCGTACGCCACTCGACCAGCGCCGCGCCCACGACCAGGAGCGTTCCCAGGCCGATCAGGATGCCGCTGACCGGCAACCGCGCGACGAGGACGAAGCCGGTGAGGACCGTACCGACGATGGCGCCGAGGGTGCCGACGCCTGAGAGTCGACCGACGACCGTCCCGGTCTGAGCGAGGCTGGTCAGACGCAGCTTGGTCACGATCGGCGTCACGGCCGAGAGGAGCCCGCCGGGCACGAGGATGGTCAGCATCGCGGTCAACAGGAGCAGCGTCGGCGACCATTCCGCAGTGGTGCGCAGCGCGGCGGGGGTGAGCGCGACGACCACTCCCGACACCCCGAGCGAGGGGCCGATGAGCCTGCGCGGATCGATCTGGTCGGCGAAATGTCCACCCAGCCAGGAGCCGGCGGCGATGGCGGTGAGGGCGATACCGATCACCAAGGTGCTGGTCTCGAGGGTGAGGCCGAGGTAGGGAGCCAGGAGCCGCAGAGCGACGATCTCCACGACCAGGACCGCGGCGGACGTCCCGAACACGAGCACGGCAGCGGTACGGGGGCCCATGCCGTGGGAGGCGCGAGGGGTGCCGTCGGCGACGGGCTCGGAGGACAGTTCAGTCACGATCGACATCCTGGCACAGGGTTCAACTGCCGCTTCGGCCAGACCGGATGGAACGACCCCTTGGACGCCCTCGGAAGATCGTGCTCACCGTTCCCTTCCCCGACAGGGTTCATGCCGACCGCACGACGGCGGACTCCGCCGCGTCGCCCAGGGCGGCGGTGAGGCGGGACTGGCTCAGGCGGTTGTACGGGCTCTCCGGTCGCAGTCCGATGCGTTCGCTGATCAGGAGGCGGGCCAGGTCGTGCCGTCCGGCGCTCAACGACGATTCGAGGAGGGTCTTCTGGACGGCGTCACGCTGGGCGTGGCTGCCTCCGAACTCGTGGAGTCGTCGACGCAGGGGCCAGAGCAGGTCCACGACGGCGGCGTGGTCGCCGCGCGCGTGGGCGACCAGTGCCCGGCAGACGGGAAGGCCGATCTCCGCGGTCATCGCGTCGTTGGTCAGGATGCCCGCACGGGGTTGTTCCAGCCATCGCTGCCGGTCGGCGATGAGTCGCTCGGCCTCGGCCGGACGGTGGGCGCCGACGTAGGACATGACGGCGTGCACGTCGTTGAAGGCGTAGAACGGCGGGTCGGCCCGCGCCGCCCACGAGTCGGCGAGCGCCTCCCACCGCGGGGTCTGGTCGAGACCCGCCAGGTGGACGCGCCACAACAGGGCGGCCGCGTCCAGGAGTTCCATGGCGAGGCCGAGGGACGCCTCGTTGTGCAGGGTCTCGTCGTAGACGCGCAGCGCGGTGCTTGTGTCGCCCGCCTCCAGCGCGAACAGCGCGTAGTGCCACCAGTTGTGCACCGCGAGGAAGTTGCCGCCCGACCAGTCCCCGGTCCGCGTGTCGAAGTAGGCGATGCCGTCGGTGTACCGGCCCCGCATCTCGTACGTGTGCACGACGGCGTGGATGGCCCAGACGTCGCCGGGATGACGTTCGACCGCAGCCCTGCCGACCTCCTCGGCCCGGTCGTAGTGTCCCGACTCCTCAAGGCCGAAGGCGTACATGCCCATCAGCGGCCCGAGGTGGGGATCGTCCCGGCCCCAGGCGGACAGCGCGCCGCCGACCCGGTCGCGCAGGCGCACGGCGTCGCCGGTCAGGAAGTCGAGCTGGTGCCCCACGAAGAGAGCCAGCGCGTCCCGTGGGTACGCGAGGGTGAGCTGCTCCAGGACGCCGCCGGCGCGCAACAGGTCACCGGCGAGGAGGCTTTCGGCGGCTGCCGTGTGCAGGCGCTCGCGCGGCGGGAGCGCCGTACGGTCCAGACCCGAGGCGTACGCGGTGAACCGGCGCCGCGCGGCCGCGGCGTCGGCCGGCTCGGTGCCCAGTACTCCCAGGTAGGCCGCGAAGGCCTGTCCCACCGGCGAGGCCGGGTCGGCCGCGAGCAGGCCCTCGACGGCCGGGGTCACCTCGGGACGGAAGAACAGCAGGGATTCCACGGCCCGGTCCAGGTACGCCGCCCCCTCCACCGTCCCCTCGTACAGGACGTGGCCGTACCTGTCGGTCGCCATCCAGGATCACCTCACGCGAAGCCTCGGGAGAACACGGGCGCCGCCACATGCGGGGCACCCGGCCCCATGAAAGCCAGCTCCGGGCCGTCGCGCACAGTCCCCGAACAGGTGAAACCCGGGCACGGCGATGGGCTGTTGTGGACGACCCCGATGCCGCTCCGGACCTCGGCGTACGGGGAGAACCTGGTCGCCACGGTTCGGGTGACCATCGTGGCCGAACAGGCGCGTGGCACCGTGGAGACAGCCCCTCGTGACGGTGTGGCCGTCGCCCTGCGGGCCGACTCGGTGATGCTGACCGATCCGGTGATCCGTGGCCGGGACGAGGAGTTGCCCGTCGTCGACGGCCCGCGCGGCCAACCGGCCATGGATGGCTGCGAGATGAGCGGCGCCGCGTGGACCGCGGTGCTCGCCCGGGGCTCGGGTCGGTCGCGATACAGGACAGCCGGGGTCAGCAACCCGGCCGGTGCGGGCGTCGTCGTCACCTCGCCCAAGGAGTGTTCCGTCGCCTCCTCCGTCCTCGAACACCTCGGCACCACCGGCATCGTGGCGGACGAGCGACGTCAAGGACTTGGGCACGACGGCCGGCACCCGTCTCCGGCTCTGGGAGTGCGGCGGCACGGACAACCAGAAGTGGAGCACGCGCAGTTGACCCATCGGGGTGGAGGGCGCCGACCACATCTTCCTCGGCGCGCCGGACGTGACGCCGATCGTCACCGAGAGCGTCGACTTCCTCGCCCGCCGGCTGGGCGCCTGACACCGTCGCCGAACACCCCGCGTGGGGCGCCGTCATGACGGCGCCCCACGCTCCGTACACGAGTCCGGGCGGGCCGGCGACGCGGCCGGACTGCCGGATCAGGCGGAGTAGCGACTCAGGCGGAGTACCGGCTCAGGCGGGCCGCCGACCCAGGCGGAGTACCGGCTCAGGCGGGCCGCCGAGTCACGAGGACTGACGGTGCACCAGTACGGGTTCCATGCCCGGCACCTGCGGCGACGCGCCGCGGTCCACCAGGTCGTGCAGGGCGTCGGCCACCTGCGCGGGCGTGGGCAGGTCCAGCCGTACGGAGGTCAACGGCGGCTGCTGCATGGCCGACAGGACCAGGTCGTCACAGCCGACGACGGCGACGTCCTCCGGGACGGCGACGCCCTCGACGCGCAGGGCGTGCAGCAGCAGCGCGGCGTACTCGTCGTTGTAGGCGAACACCCCGTCCAGGCCCAACTCCCGCCAGCGCCCGGCGAGTTCGGCGGCGGATTCGTGCGTGTAGGACAGCTCCACCGGGGTGATCGTCGCCGTGCTGCGGGCGGCCACGCCCTCCGCGCCGACGAGACGCGGCCGGGCGAAGGTCTCCAGGCCGCGCTCCTGCGGCATGACCACGCCGATCCTCCGGCGCCCCTGTACCACCAGGTGTTCGACGGCGAGCGCGCCGATGCGCGACTGGTCGAGGTCGATGACGTGGGCGCCGGGCACCTCCCGGGACGCGAAGGCCAGCACGCCGCGCACCCCCGCCCGGCTGAGCACCTCAACGGCCTGCCCCGACAGACTGTCACCGTCCAGGGCGACCACCGCCGCGGGACGGAGTTCGGCCCAGGCGCGGGCGGAGCTCACCGCGTCGGGGAACCGCCCTGCGTGCAGCACGAGGACGTACCCATGGCGTTCCAACTCGCTCTCCAGGTCGTCGACCCAGACGCTGACGAGGCGTCCGGCGGCCGAGACCGACGCGGGGATGAGCACGAGGTTGCTGCGGCCGGCCCTGAGCGACCGGGCGGCGGCGTGCGGTACGTAGCCGAGTTGCTCGGCCGCCGCCAGCACACGGGCACGCGTGGTCTCACCGACCCGGTGCGCCTGCGTGTTGTTGAGGACGAAGGACACCGTCGCCCGCGACACTCCCGCCAGGCGCGCCACGTCGGCGCTCGTGACGGCCGCCCCCGCGGTCGGCTTCCTGCCCATGACGTCCCCCTGCCGGGTCTCCTCGTCGGCCGATCGACCACCGTCCAGGTTACACGCGTTAGCGGCGGGGGGTCCGATCCGGCCGCACAGCGGACCGGCCGGCCGCCGGTCGCCGGTCGCAGGTCGACGGACGACGGACGACGGACGACGAAGGGAGCCGCCTCCTCTCGTATGTCAGCCCTGCCTGCCCTCCTTGGTCCATCGTTCGCCGGGTGCATCCGCGCCACCACCGGGCCGGACAACGAGACCATGTAGCCCTAATGACGATCGTCAATCGTTCGCCACACGTGAGCTCAGGATGCACCCTCAGTCCCAGAGGCGGCCTGACGCCGCACGAGCAGCTTCCTCCTCCAAGAGGCGGGCGAACACGGACCACACCAGCAGCGAGACACCCACCCCCATGACGGCACCGGCAACGGCGTCACTGAGCCACTGGGTGTGCAGCCAGGTGCGGCTCCAGATCGTGGCGGCCACCAGGGCGGCGGCGAACAGCCACCACCAGCGCCGAGCGGTCGGCGGGAAGAGCACCACGCCGGCCGTCACCACGAGCACCGTCACCACGAAGACCTGGCCGGACGGGAAGGAGCCGCCACCCACCAGGACCCACGACCCCGGCGGGCGCGGGCGGTCGATGAACTGCTTCACGGGGAGGACCACCGCGATGTTGGCCACCACGCAGCCGGCGAAGACGAACGCCCCGGATCTCCAGCGCCCGTAGACGGCGAGACATCCCGCAAGGACCAGCGGCACGACCACGCCGAGGGGCCCGCCGAGGACGTCGAGAGCGCGCGCGAGCCCTGTCACCGCGTCGCCCGGCGAGCCGCGCATCGCGCTCATCCAGAGGTCGTCGACGCCCTGGAAGAACGGTGCGCCCCCGCCGAGAGTGGCGAGGCCGACCGCCAGGCCCGCGACCGTCAGCGACGATCCGGCCGGCACGGCCCGTCGGGGCGGTGCGGCCGGGACAGGGTGCCGCGCCGGCTCACGAGGAGGGGGTGGCGGCGGCGGGACGGGAACGGCAGGCGACAGGGACATGGCTGACCTCCGGGAAGTGCGGGGAACCGCGACGCCGACGAGGCGGCGGCGAAAGGAGATACGAGCGGGAGCGTGCGGCGACGCGGCCGCGAGAGCGGGGCCGCGCAGGGCGGTCCCGCCGTGCGCGGCGATCGCCCCGCACGACACATTCAGGCCAAGGCTGGACCTTCGCGACGGTCGACACAAGAGCGACCCCGCGAGTAGCTACACGTGTTAGCAACGGGGATCGGCCACGAGCGGTCACAGTCGCCATTCAAATCCCTCGAACCCCTACCCAAGGGCGTTCACGAGTGCTACACAATGCTGCAAGCCGGGATTAACACGTGTAACCAGGTGTGACAGAACCGCGGCCATCCGCAGTCGCCGTAGCGCGAGAGCCACAGCGCGAAACCCGTCCTCCCCAGCGGTCATCCCCTCATCGCTCCAGCTCGTAGCTCAGCGCTCACCGCTCAGCTCCGTCCCCCGAGGAGTCGCCATGTACGCCCCGATCCCCCGCCGCGCCTACGACGCGCCCGCATCCCCCGGTGGTCACCGTGACAGCCGATGAACTGATCCAGCCGGACGCGTCATCAGACGCGCAGGAGCAGGCGCCCGCGCCGCGTCAGCGCGGCCTCATGCTGCTCCTCCTGCTGGCGAACGCCTCCATGCTCGCCGTGTACATGGGCGTCGGCTCGGTACTGCTGCCGACGCACATCGCCACCCTCGATCCGGCGAACAAGGTCGCCGTCCTCGGCGTCGTGGGTGGAGTGAGCGCGGTGTTCGCCACCGCGTTCAACCCGATCGCCGGCGCCCTGTCGGACCGGACCGGGCGCCGCAACCCGTGGATCCTCGGTGGCGCGCTCGCCTCCCTCGCCGGCCTCGCACTCCTCGGCAGCGTCCAGACGGTGCTGATGGTCGGCATCGCATGGTGCCTGGTGCAGGCGACCATGAACGTCTACCAGGCCGCCGTCACGGCCATCGTGCCCGACCGCGTCCCCGCTGCCCGCCGGGGCACGGCCTCCGCCCTGGTCGGCCTTGCGCTGCCCGTCGGCGGCACCGCCGGCGTGATGATCGCCTCGCAGACGGCGGCCCGGCCGACGATCGGCTACCTGGTGCTCGGAGCGCTGGCGGCCGGTGCGGCCCTGCTGCTCACGACGTTCTGCCGTGACGTACCGCGGCGCGAAGCGGCACCCTCTCCCTCCGTCCCGAAGCGCGAACGCCTGGGCGCCTTCCTGTCCGCCCTGTCCCACCACGACTTCCGGTGGGCCTTCATCGGCCGCGCGTTGATGGTGCTCGGCTACTTCTCCGTCATCGGCTACCAGCTGTACATCCTCGACGACCACATCGCGCTGCCCGAGGGGCTGACTCCGCCCGAGGCGATGGCGATCCTCACGCCGGTGTCGATGGCGGCGATGGCACTGTCGACGGTCGTCGGAGGTCTGCTGTCCGACCGCTGGGACCGGCGGAAGATCTTCGTCGGGGTGTCCGCCGCGCTCGCCGGGGCCGCGATGGCGATCCCCGCGATCAGCCCGACCTGGACCGGCATGTTGGTGTTCAGCGCCCTCAACGGCCTGGGCTTCGGCTGCTTCATGGCCGTGGACACCGCGGTGGTGACCCTGGTCCTGCCCCGCGCGGAGGACGCCGCCCGGGACATGGGCGTCCTGAACGTGGCCAACGCGGGGCCGCAGATCGTCGCCCCGTTCGTCGCCTCCGCCATCGTGACCGCGCTCGGCGGCTACACCCCGCTGTTCATCATCGGCGGCGCCCTGTCCTTGCTGGGCGCGCTGTCCGTGGTTCTCATCCGCGGGGTGCGCTGACCGGCCGTACCAGCCGTACCCGCCGTACCAGCCATACCGGTCGCACCGGCTGTACGGGTCCTGGTCCTACCACCCGTACCGCCGCACCAAGCCCGCCGGGCGCATGTCGAGGGGGCGTGCGCCCGGCGATCCCACCCCTCCCCCTCTTCCTCCCTCCTCCCGCCTTCTCCTCCCGCATCGAAGGAGCAATTCCGTGAGACGCAAGCGCGCTCTGCCCCTGGCCGCCCTGCTGCTGTGCACGCCCGCCCTGGCCGGCACGGCGCCGACGAGCGCCGCCGCTGCGGCCGGCCCAGCCGGCCAGGCCGGCCCGCTGCGCATCCTGCTGACCAACGACGACGGCTACAACGCTCCCGGCATCCGCCTGATGTTCCAGCGGCTCACCGCCGCGGGGCACGACGTCACCATCGTCGCCCCGCTCACCAACCAGAGCGGCGCCGGGACGAAGCTGATGAGCGGCAGCACCGTCAAGGTCGAGCATCCCGAGCCCCGGGTGTGGGCCGTGGACGGCACGCCCGGCGACTCGGTGTCCTTCGGTCTCGCCGCGGTGTTCGCCGACCGCGCCCCTGACCTCGTGGTCTCCGGCACGAACTTCGGGCCCAACGTGGCCGCCCTTGCGACCCATTCCGGCACGGTCGGCGGTGCGATCGCCGCTCTGGAGCGCGGCGTGCCCGCCATCGCGGTGAGCACCGGCGAGCTCGCGGTCCCGGTTCCCGAGCAGATCTTCAACGCGATGCGGCCCACCAACGACTTCACCGTGAAGCTCATCGACCGGCTGCGCGCGCAGGCGAGGAACGGCCGGCTGCTGCCGGAGGGTGTGGGCCTGAACGTGAACCACCCCGTGGTCGGTGCGGACGGCACGGGAACCGCACGGGGCGCCTCCGTCACCACCCAGGATCCGCAGCCCGGCCTCGCGGCTGAGTACACCGACAACGGTGACGGGACCTGGAAGGTCGGCGTCGGCCTGGTGGAGGCGCCCGACCGGAAGGGCGGCGACGTGGAGGCGGTCCGCGCGGACAAGGTGTCCGTCGCTCCCATCTCCCCCGACTGGAACACAGGCACCGTGGAGTTCGCCAAGGTCGCGACGCTCCTGGGCGGCCTGCGTCCGTAGACGGGCCCGGCACGCCCCCTTACGCCGCCTCACGCCCCCTCACGCCCGCTCACGCCCGCTCCCCGTCCCGGCGGCACCGCGTCCGCCGGGACGGGCCCTGTGCACCACCTTCCGACTGTCATGTGGTCGACACCCTCATGGAGGAGAGTTGACAAGGATGACGCGCTCGATCGTTCCCTCGCTGGCGCTGGCTCTGCTGCTCGCCGTCGCCGCCCTGTTCACGCACCCGGCGGTCGCCGCACCGGCGCGGCAGAGTGTGACCAAGGTGCGCCCTGTCGTCGCCACGGAGCGCCCTGTCGTCACCACGGACCAGGGCCGACTCGCCGGCCAGGTCAACGGCCGCGCCGAGGAGTTCCTGGGCGTCCCGTACGCCGCACCACCCGTGGAGGACCTCCGGTTCCGTCCGCCCCGGCCGGCCGCACGGTGGTCCGGGACTCGGGAGGCCACCCGGCAGGCTCCCGCGTGCGTGCAGTTCCTGCCCGTCGGGCTGAGCGACCCGGAGTACGTCAGCGAGGACTGCCTCTACCTGGACGTGTACCGGCCTCGCCACGCCCGCCCGGGTGACCGGCTGCCGGTACTGCTCTGGGTCCACGGCGGCGCCTTCGTCCTGGGCACCGGAACCCAGTTCGGCGGCCGGACCATGGCGGACCTCACCGACAGCGTGGTGGTGAGCGTCAACTACCGCCTGGGGCAGCTCGGTTACCTCGCCGCGCCCGAACTCGCCCGGGAGAACGGCCTCGGCTCCGGATCGTACGGACTCATGGACCAGATCGCGGCACTGAACTGGACCCGCGGCAACATCACCTCCTTCGGCGGGAACCCCGCCAACATCACCCTCTGGGGACAGTCAGCGGGCAGCGCCTCGGTCTGCGCCATGCTCAGCTCCCCGCGTACTGCCGGGCTGTTCTCCCGCGCCGTCCTGCAGAGCGGACCGTGCACCCTGCTCCGCGCGCCCGGCGCCGCCCAGGCCGCCGCGGCGGCGGGCGACTTCGCGGTCGCGGCGGGCTGTCCCGACCCGGCCACCCGCGCCGCCTGCCTGCGTACGGTTCCGGCGGCCGACCTGATCTCCGCCGGCCGCACCCGTCCCGCGGCGGGGCCCGCCTTCGGTGACGGACTGCTCCCCACCCAGCCGTCCGAGGCGATCGCCTCCGGCAGGTGGAACAAGGTGCCGGTCCTGATCGGCAGCACCAGGGCCGAGGCCAAGTTATTCCTGGCCGGTACCCAGCCGTACCTCACGGCGCGGGAGTACACCGACCGGATCGACGCCACGTACGGACCCGCGGCGCCGCAGGTCCTCGCACGCTATCCCGTGGCGGACCACCCCACTCCGTTCGACGCGATGTCGGCGGTCCTCACCGACTCCACCTTCGCCTGCCACACGCTCGAAACGGCGCGCACCTTCGCCTCCCAAGTACCGACCTACGTATACGAGTTCGACGATCCCCGGTCCCCCACGCTCTTCGGAGCGCAGCCGCCTGGGGTGGACATGGCCAACGCACACAGTGCCGAACTCGCCTACATACACGACTTCAGCCTGACCGACCGCCCGCTCACCGCCGAACAGCTCGCCTTCGCGAACGACTTGAAGCGCCGCTGGGGAGCGTTCGCCCGCACCGGTGACCCCAACGTCCCCGGTGCGACCCGCTGGCCATCGGCCCTCGGCCGGCACACGGTCCTGACCTTGAACCCCGAGCGCACCCGCACGTCCACGACGTTCGCGGCCGACCACCAGTGCGACTTCTGGGCCGGCCAGCGGAAGAGCTGAAGGAGGCGCCCTCATGGTCCCGCGTCCGCGCATGTCCTGATCACGATGGTTCGGGCAAGGCGGTCGCCCCGGTGGGATAGCGTGCCGTGGCCGGTTCGCACGTGCGATGCCCGGCGGTGTACGGCTGGGGTCGGGTGCATGGACGGGGACATGGACGGGGGCGGCGATGGGTGAGTCGGTGTGGACGCGGTTCCGGCGGCATCGGTGGTTACCGCAGGCCTCGGTGACCCTGCTGCTCGCCGCGTCGGTCGGGGGCTTCGTCCTCGTACGGGGTGAGCAGCGCGACCGGGACAACCAGGACGTGCTGGCCCGGGCGTGCGAGGGGGCGCTGCCGCGAGCGGACGCCGCCGAGTTGCTGGCCGACGACTCGTCGTGGACGCTGCGGACCGGCCCGGGGCCGAGGGGGCTGGTGTCCTGCACCGTCGGCGGATCGGGCGACGACGAACCGGGGTTCACCGTGACGGCGGAGCCGATCCTGGACCCGCCGCTGAAGAGCGTGCGGGTGGAGCACGTCCTGTACCCGTCGCCGTACGAGGAGGCGCCGGACTGGGCCGGGGAACACAAGCGGGCGGACGAGCTCGTCACGGTCCCCTGCGCCAACGGCCTGCCCGGGTACCCCAGGCCCGTCACGTCCTTCCGGGTGTACGCCTCGGCGTACGACCCGACGGACCACGTGGCGGACGACGCGGCACGGGAGCGGCTCGGTGCGCTCGTCGCCGCCCTCGCCGAGGACGTGCGGGCGACCCGTCGCTGCGGCGGGGTTCCGGTCCGGGAGACGGACGTACGGCCCGTGTCTCCGTCCCGGCCGAAGGAGGACACGGACGCGTCTCCGGCCGAGTGCGCCTGGTTCCGCCCCGCGCTGCTCGGCCCCGCGGCGAAGGGTGCCGAGCAGTCCGCCGACGGGGCCACCCACGCGTGGGCCCGGGCCTGTTCCGTAAGCTTCCGGAAGCCCGGGAGCGTGGTGACGGTGAGCTCCGCGAGCTGGTGGGGCGAGGTACTGCCGGAGGTTCGTACCGAGTACGGAAGTGAGCTCGCCCGGGTGGGGCACGGCTCCTCGCCCGACGCGCGGCCCGACACCCGGCCCGAGACGCGGCGGAAGGTCCCTTCGCTCGTCGTCTGGGCCGAGTCCCGGTGCGCCGGCGGCCGGACCCTGCACCGGGTGGATCTGACGGGAGCGGACCGTGAACTGCTCCTCGCCCGCACCGACTCGCTCCTCACGCACTACCTCGACGCGTCCGGCGACTGCGACGACACGAAGGTCCTCGGAAAGGTGTGGCGATGAGCGACGACACGACCAGGTGGTCGACGTTCGACCGGCTCCGCCGCCACCGGCGGATCCGGCTCGCGGCGGGCCTGACGGCCGGTACGGTACTGGTGACCGGTGGCCTGTTCTGGCTGTCGGGCGGCTGGGACGCCTGGCAGCACGACCGGGCTCTGGATTCCGCCTGCGGGGGCACGCTCGCCGCCGACCCGGTCCGGGAGTTGGTCGCCGGGGCGGAGGTCGAGGCGGAGATCAGGACGGGCCGCGACTGGTGGCAGTGCCGGGTGAGCGAGGTCGACGACGAGGAACACGGCCGGATCGACGTACGCGTGACGGTGAGCGACAGGCGGAGCCCCATCGTCTCCCTGGACGCGGAATGGAAGGACGCGCCCCTGGGCCACGGGTGGACCGGCGGCTTCTCGTTCGACCCCGACGCCGAGGATCGGGGTGAGGCATCCGCCTCGGTACGGCTCGCATGCGCCGATCGGACGTCGGCGGAGCCGGCCGCCCCGGTCGTCGCCATGGTGCGCGCCAGGATCGACCGCGCCGACTTCGGCCGCGCCGACGTCCGATCGGCGCTCACCTCCGTCCTGACCGGCACGACGACGGCCTACGCACGCCAGTTCTCCTGCCGGGTCACCGAGGGCGAGCCGGTGCGCCAGGTCGGCGTCTCCGTGAACGCCTGGGACTACAAGCCCTTCGCGTCCGTGTCGGGCAGCTGCGCCGGAATCGTGGACGGAAGGACCGCCGCCCGCTGGGGCGTCCGTACGGCGGTGGAGACCGCACCGGGGCCGAAGGCGGTAGAGGGCTGCACGCTGGGCGGCATGCGGGGCGCGCCGCTGTACACGTTCAGCGCGTCGTACGGCGAGGCCCTGGAGTGGCTCGAGCGCGAACGCCTGGAGGACCTGGCCCATGAGCCGCCGGGCGATGCCCCGGACGGCCACTACGCCCTGTGGGCCGACTGCCCCGGCAGGGAGGCCGGGGCCGCCTACACCGTGGCCCCGCAGGGCAACCGTCAGTCGGAAGCCTCCGACCTCGCCCTCGACCACCCCGGCCTCCGGGCAGCCCTACGGTCCTTCGCCGAACGCTCGGCGAAGGCGCACGGCTGCCACATCAAGGCCGGCTAGGCGCTTCGCGTCCGCTCCCGTTTCTACGTGTTCGGCTCCGCCGAGCAGGCGACGTCCTCGGCCGGGCGCTGTCCGTCGGCCGCGCTGTGCGCGTACGGCGGGAAGTTGCCGCGTGCCTGCTGCTGCGGTGTCAGGTCGCAGGTGACCGGCGTGCTGCGGCCGACGCCGCGCGGGTCGAAGCCGATCACGTCGTAGGAGTCGAGGACGTCCTTCGGCAGACCGACGTCGGCGAGGAGAGCCGGGTGGTCGAGGCCGGAGACACCGGGGCCGCCCGGGTTGGTCAGCAGCACACCGCGGCGCTTCGCGGGGTCCTTGCTCGCCAGGCGGGAGACGGCGATCTCGATCTGCCGGCCCCCGGGATCGCGGTGGTCCAGCGGGACTCGGAATTGAGCCGCGTGCCGCTTGGCCGCTGCGGCTTCCGCGCCTTGTCCCGCCGGTGTTCACGCCAACGAGGAAATGGCGCCCAGGGCCTATCCGACCCTGACCCGCCGGACAGACCCTAGCCCTCCTTGAGCCGGCCGCCGGGCGCGTTCCACGACTGGAGCTTCTCCGGGTTGCGGACCGCCCAGATGCGGGTGATGCGGGTGTCGGTGACGTCGAACGCCGCCACGGTGACCGTGACGTCGGTGTGTTGGGCGACGAGGCCGGGGCGGCCGTTGACCGTGCGTTCCAGGAGGGTGAGGCCGGGGGCGAGGGCGGCGATCTCGATCAGGTACTGGGCGATGCGCTCGGCGCCTTCGACCGGGCGGAGGACCGTGCCGACCTTGCCGCCGCCGTCGGCGATCATCGCGGCGTCGGGGTCGAGGAGGCCGACGAGGGCCTCGATGTCCCGGGCCTCCCACGCCTCCTTGAAGTCCCGTACGAGCCCGGCCTGTCCGGCCACCGGTGGAGACGGATCCTTCGCGGCGCGCATGCGCCGGCGGGCCGAGGAGGCCAGCTGCCGGCAGGCCGCGGGCGTCCGGCCGACGATCTCGGCGATGTCGGCGAAGGGGTACTGGAAGACGTCGTGCAGCACGAACGCCACGCGTTCGGCGGGCGTCATCGACTCCAGGACCACCAGGAAGGCCATGCTGACCGACTCGTCCAGCGTGATCCGGTCGGCGGGGTCCGCCCCGGTGTCCGACGGGCGTCCGCCGCCCCACTCCGTACGGTCGGGCAGCGGCTCGGGTATCCACGCGCCGACGTAGCGCTCGCGCCGCGCCCGCGCCGAACCGAGCACGTCCAGGCAGACCCGGCCCGCCACCGTCGTCAGCCACGCGCCGGGCGACTCGACGGCCTCGCGCTTCTGCGGCGACATCGCGTACCAGCGCGTGTACGTCTCCTGCACGGCGTCCTCCGCCTCGGCCAGCGAACCGAGCAGCCGGTAGGCGAGGTTCGTCAGCTGCCGCCGCTCCGCGACGATCGCGCCGAGGCCCGGCTCGGTCAGGTTGTCCATGGTCGTGCTGCTCCGCTCCCCTAGTACGTCTCTCGTCCGCCTCCGCCGCCGCCTCACATTTCGCGGGCCTGCGTCGTCGGACTTCCGAGACAGTACCGACAGAGAGAAGAGGACCACGTCATGGCCGCCCAGACGACGGACGTACGCGACACCACCACGTTCCTGCGGGTCGCGATCGTCCTGCAGACAACCGCCCTCTTCTTTCAGGCGGTCACCGCCGGAATGCTGCTGTCCTCGTCGCTCGGCGCACTGCTGCACGATGTCGGATCACGCGTGATGTACGGAGCGTCGATGCTGTACGTCCTCGCCGCGATCCTGGCGTGGCGGCCGGGCGGCGGTTCGCCCCGCCCCATCCTGCACGCGACGGGCTTCCTCGCCCTCGCCTCCGTGCAGGTGATCCTGGGCATCGCGCACGTGCCGTCGCTCCATGTCCCCCTGGGAATACTGATGTTCGGGCTGAGCCTGCTGGCGCTCGCTCAGGTGGCGGCCCGTCGGTCCGGTCGGTCGTGGGTGCGGGTCGGCACGGGGGCGTAGGGGCGTCTGGCGTCGCGGCTTCGGGGCGTCGGGACGTCGGGGCGGGCAGTCGCGTTCACTCGTCATGGTGGCCGCGTGCCGTGCGCACGGCTTCCGGGGCCGGGTTCGGGCAACGTGAGCCGCATGGACCGCCGAACGACTCTCGTCCTGCTCGCCGCGCTGCTCACGAGCGGCTGCGTCGCCGTCCCGCATCCCTCCGCCCCGGGTCCGTCGGCCCGGGGCGGTGAGGTCTCGCCGGCTGCCGTACGGCCTCCCTCGCCGCTGCCCGCGTGGCCGGCGCCGCGGGAGGCCGAGCCCCGGGAGACGCTCGCCGCCACGGGGCCGGAGGGTCCGGGCGGGGCTGACCCCGAACGGACGCGGGCGAAGGTGGAGGCCAAGGGGAGGGCGCCGGCGCCCGTCTCGTCCTACCGGCCGAAGGGCACCCAGCCACCACCCTCTCGCCGACAGGCGAAGAAGCCCGGGCAACCCACGAAGCCAGGAAAGACCGCGAAGCCGGCTCGCACCGAGTCGCCGACCGGGTTGCGTGCCCTGTGCCGGCAGGCCGAGGGGTCAGGCGCCGTCCCTTCCGGCGTCGTCGAGCTCTGCCGGAACACGTACGGCCGCTGACGTGGAAGCGCGACGTATTCTCGCCACGGGCATGGGCCCGTGGCGATGGACGGAAGAGGGCGGCGAAGTGGCAGAGCGCGGCAGCAGGGGCTCGGCGGGGGGAACGGCCTCGCTCAGTGCTCAGGCTCGGGAGGCCGTCCTGCAGCGCATCGTCGACCGGCGGTACGCGCAGGGGGCCCGCCTCGTCGAGCGTGAGGTCGCCGAGGAGCTGAGCATGTCCCGCGTGCCCGTACGGGAGGCGCTGCGGGCCCTGGTCGCCGAGGGGCTGCTCGAACTGCTGCCGAACAGCGGTGTCCGCGTACGACGCCTTGAGCGCGCCGATGTGGAGCACCTGTACGAGGTGTGGGAGCCGCTGACTGTCCAGGCGTCGCGGCTCGCGGCGCGGGCCGTGGCGGCGGGCGGCGGCAAAGGACCCGCCGGTCTTGCCGCCCTGGAAGCGACGCTGCGTCGGGCCGAGTCGGCGGCCGCGGCCGACGAGGGGACGCAGGAGGTGGCCGCGCACACGGCGTTCCACGAGGGCGTCGTGGCCATGGCGGGCAACCCGCTGCTCGCGCGCACCATGGAGCAGCTGAGCTGGCAGCTGCGGCTGCTCTTCGGCCTGCGCGAGGAACCCTCGCACATGCGGGCCCAACACGCCGAGATGTACCGGCACATCGCCGCCGGGGACGCGGAGGCCGCGGCGGCGAGCACGCTGCTGCACGTGCGGGACAGCAGGGCGGTGGCCCTTCGCTCGCTCTTCGGCCCCGAGTGAGGTCTTTGTATACCAGGAGAGAGGTCACGCCCACCTCTACCTAGGATTTTCCCACTCTTTCCGCGCCACCCTTGCTGACGCTTCTCCGCTTGGTATACAAAACGGAGTGCCACTGTCCCCTTTCCCAGGGAGCCCCCATGTGCGTCGAAGCCACGCCGCCGCCCTCCAGCAGGCTGACCCGTCGCGGTGTCCTCGCCGGTGCGGCCGCGCTCGCCGGGACCATGGCCGCCACCACCGCCACCGGGCCCGCGGCGGCCGCCACCGCCACGACCGCCTCCACCGTCGACACCCGGCGGCCGGGCGGAAGCCTCCTGATCCGGGGAGGCACCCTCCTCGACCCGGCCACCGGCGCGGTCGTCGAGGACGCCGTGGTCCTGATCGTGGACGGGACCGTGCGCGCGGCCGGCCCTCAGGGCAGCGTCACCGTCCCTCGGGGCGTCGAGGTGCTCGACGCGCACGGCCGCTGGATCCTGCCCGGCCTGATCGACGCGCACATCCACCTCAGCACCGCCGCCGAGGCCCGCGACGCCGTACGCCAGGGCGTGACCGGCGCGCGCAGCGGATCGACCTCGTTCTACCAGGACATCGCCGTTCGCGAACTCGCCCGCCACAGCCCCACCCTGGCGCCCCGGCTGACGGCCGCCGGGGTCTTCGTCACCCCCGATCTCGGCGACACCGTGCTCGCCGACCCCGACCTCACCCCGCTCGCCCGGCTCAAGGACGGCGTCCGCTCGGCCGAGGCCCTGCGCCGGGTCGTCGAGGTCAACCTCGCCCGCGGCGCGGACGTGATCAAGACACGGGTCAACGAGCGCGCCGGCCTCCCGGAGCAGGACCCGCTCACCCAGGTGTACTCGCACGAGCAGCTCTCGGAGATCGTCGCCGCGGCCCGGCGGCGCGGCAAGGGCGTCCTGTGCCACAGCTACAGCGAGCAGGGCTGCCACGACGCCGTCACGGCCGGCATCCGCTCCTTGGAGCACGGTGCGTTCGTCGGCGAGCGCACCCTGCACGAGATGCGCCGCAGGGGTACGTACTTCACCCCCACCCTCACCGCCATCGCCGGCCTTGCCGCGTCCCCCGACCCCGTACTCGCCGAGCGTGGGCGCACGTACCTGCCCGTGCTGAAGCGGGCGGTCCTCGCGGCGTACGAACTCGGCGTCCCGCTCGCCGCCGGGACCGACTCGTCCGGGGGCACCGTGCGCCCGATCGGCCAGGAGGTCGAACTGATGCGCGCGGCCGGGCTGCCGGCCCTCGACGCGATCCGCACCGCCACCACCGGCGCCGCCCGCCTCCTCGGCGTCGAGCGCACGGCGGGCCGTCTCGCGCGCGGCTTCGCGGGCGACGCGATCCTCGTCGACGGCGACCCGCTGGCCGACGTCTCTGTACTCAAGCAGCCGGTACGGGTCGTACGGGCGGGCATCGCCCTCTGACCTCGTCGGCCGACCTACCTCGGGTCCGAGTCCGACCCCGGGGGGTCCGACCCCGGGTCCGGGTCCAAGTCCAAGGCCCTAGGTCCGGCTTGCAGCGCCCTCCGACCTCGTCGACGGGCGCCGTACGACCACGCCCTCCCCCCGCCCCAGGCCGGCCAACTCCCTCCGCTCCCCACCCTCCCCTCCCGCCTCCCCAAGGAGTCCCCATGCAGCCGTCCGCCCCCTCCCCCAGCGCCCTCTCCCGCCGCACGATGCTGGCCGGCGCCGCCGCCCTCGCCGGGGCCACCGCCACGATGGGTGCCGCGGCGGCCCCCGCCGCAGCGGCGGCCTCCGGTCGGTCGGGGCGTCGGGGCACGGCCGTGGTCTTCCGTGACGTGCGTCCGTTCGGAGCCGCGAAGGCCACGGATCTCGTGGTCGTCGACGGCCGCGTCTCGGACGGTCCGGCGCCGCGCGGCGCGAAGGTCGTCGACGGTGGCGGCCGGATCGCGCTCCCGTCGCTCGTGGACGCCCACATCCACCCCGACAAGACGACCTGGGGCGGCTCCTGGGTCTCGCGGCGGCCGGCGAGCAGCATCGCCGACTACGTCGCCCAGGACGTGGAGTTGTACCGCAGCCAGCGCCGCCCCGTCGCGACGCGCGCGTACGGTCTCATGGCCCACGCGGTCACGCGCGGTACGCGGGCGATGCGCGCCCACGCCGATGTGGCCCCGGCCTACGGACTCGCGGGCGTCGAGGGTGTGGCGGAGGCCCGCGAGCGGCTGCGGCACGCCCTCGACGTCCAGATCGTGGCCTTCCCGCAGCACGGCGTCGTCCGCACCCCGGGCACGGCCGAGCTGCTGGAGGAGGCGGCGCGGTCGGGGGCCGTCGACATGATCGGCGGCATCGACCCGATCGGATTCGACAACGCCCTCGACGAGCAGCTCGACCTCGTCTTCGGCATCGCGGAGCGCCACGGCGTCGGCGTGGACATCCATCTGCACGACCGCGGTGAGCAGGGGGTCAAGGCCATGCGCGGCATCATCGAGCGGACGCGTGCCCTGTCCCTCGCGGGCAAGGTCACCGTCAGCCACGTCTTCTGCCTCCCGGGCCTGACGGACAAGGAACTCGGTTCCATCGCGGCCGACTTGGGCGAGCAGGACATCGCCCTCACCACGGTGGCTCCGTCCGACTCCCTCGTGCTGCCGATCGCCCGGCTGCGCGAGCACGGTGTCCGGGTCGGGCTCGGCTCCGACGGTGTGCGCGACTCCTGGAGCCCGTTCGGCAACGCCGACATGCTGCACCGCGCGCAGCTGCTCGGGTGGGTGACGGACGTGCGCCTCGACGAGGAGTTGACGAACTGTTACCGGGTCGCGGCCCACGGCGGCGCGGACGTGATGGGCCTCGCCCACGCCGACCTCGCGCCCGGTTCCCCGGCCGACTTCGTCCTCGTGGCGGGCGAGTGCCTGCCCCAGGTCGTGGTGGACATGCCCCGACGCGACCTGGTCGTCCACGGCGGTGTCGTCGTCGCCCGCGACGGGGAGTTCCTCGGCTGAGGCGCGCGTACGTCACCATGGTCCGAGGTGTGCGTGAACGGCGCGGCACCGGAAGACTGGTCAAGGGGACGGTAGTTGGCTTCGCTCGTCTATTTCCGCAAGGTCGCCGAGGCGGACGGTTCGGTCGAGTACGTCTTCGGTCCCGACCCGGCGGAGACATCCCGTCTCCTCATCATGGACACGGCCGTCCGCCGGGCCCGCCCGGCGGACGGCACGGTCGACCACGCGTTCCTCAAGGCCTCGCGCAAGATCAACGCGTTGTACGACGCGTCGGCGCGATGGCCCGAGCACGGTGTGAGCGCGAGCTGAACGTGTGACGTCAGGTGGTGCTTTCCTCCGCCGGCCCGTCCGCCTCCACCTCGTCGGCCTCCGCCTCGTGCGTCGCCTCCGCCCGGGCCTGGGCTCGGCGGCCCACGACGGCGGCGGCCGCGAGGGCGCTGCCGAGGAAGGCGGTGGCCACGACCCAGGGGCGGTCCAGGACGTGCCCCGTGGCGTGGTCGAGGGAGTAGCGGCCGGCGCCCGCGATGCCGATGGCGGCCGCCGAGAAGCCGAGGAAGGCCGGGTACTCGTAGCCGCCGCCCGCGGCGAAGAAGCCCGCCGGTGCGTGGACGGCGACCGCGCCCGCCATCGCCCCGGCCGCGGCGGCTCCGGCCGCCGGGGTGGCCAGGCCGAGGGCCAGCAGGACCCCGCCGCCCGCCTCGCCGAGGCCCGCGGCGATCGCGCTCTCCCGGGGCGGATGGAAGCCCATCGCCTCCATCCCCTTCGCCGTGGCCTCCACACCGCCGCCCCCGAACCAGCCGAAGAGCTTCTGTGTGCCGTGCGCGGCGAGGACGGCACCTGTGCCGACCCGGAGGACGAGAAGCCCGAGGTCGCGGCGGTTGAGGGTGGTCATCTGGGGTCTCCCTGGGCAGGGCCGAAGGCGTACGCCTTCCACTCTCGCCGCCGAGGGCGCCGAGGCCACGCTGTTGTTGCTCCACATGGGGATGTTTTGCGGCCTTTGTTCCCTGCTGCTTGAGTGGGAGGGCTTCTGCCGCTCGGGGGCAGGCCGCAAGGAAGTGGGTGCACATGTCCACCGAGTCCACCGGGACCACCGACGGGATCGCCGAGGCCGCCTCGCCCACGGAGTCGGCCGCGACCGCCGCGCTGCGCGAGAAGGTCCGGGCGCTGATGCCCCGGGCCAAGGAGGATCTGGCGGCGCTGGTGTCGATGCGCTCGGTCGCCGACCCCCGCCAGTTCCCGCCCGAGGAGTGCGCGAAGGCCGCCGACTTCCTGGTCCGCGCCTTCACGGAGGCGGGCCTCCAGGACATGCGCCGGGTGACCACCCCGGACGGCACCGACGCGGTCGTCGGCCACGCGCCCGGCCCCGAAGGCTCCCCCACCGTGCTCCTCTACTGCCACTACGACGTGCAGCCGCCGCTCGACGACGAGGCCTGGACCACCCCTCCGTTCGAGCTGACCGAGCGCGACGGCCGCTGGTACGGCCGCGGCACGGCGGACTGCAAGGGCAACATCGCCATGCACCTCACGGCGCTGCGGGCGCTGGGCGGCGGCTCGGGCGGGCGCGGCTTCCCGGTCTCGCTGAAGTTCGTGGCCGAGGGCTCGGAGGAACAGGGCACCGGCGGACTCGAACAGCTGGTGCCGATGCAGCCCGAACTCTTCGCCGCCGACTGTCTGTTGATCTGCGACACCGGCAACTTCGCGCTCGGTCTGCCGACCGCGACGACCTCGCTGCGGGGCCTGACCAATGTCGTCGTCACCGTCTCCACGCTCAAGGGCGCGATGCACTCCGGCATGTTCGGCGGCCCCGCCCCGGACGCGCTGGCCGCGCTGGTACGGATCCTCGACAGCCTCCGCGACGACCGGGGCAACACGACGATCAAGGGCCTGCCCGGCGACGGGGTGTGGGACGGGGTGGCATACCCGGTGGACCAGTTCCGTACCGACGTCGGGGCCCTGGACGGGGTCGCGCTCCTGGGCTCGGGATCGGTGGCGGACGAGCTGTGGGCCCGGCCCGCGGTCACGGTCCTCGGCATCGACTGCCCACCGGTGGTGGGCTCCTCGGCAGCCGTCCAGGCGCAGGTGCGGGCCCGGGTGAGCCTGCGGGTCCCACCCGGCATGGACACCGACGTCGCGCTGCGCGCGCTCACCGACCATCTGGCCTCGGCGGCGCCGTGGGGCGCGAAGGTCGAGGTGGAGGCGGAGAGCACCGGGCAACCCTTCCGGGCCCGTTCGGACGGACCGGCGTACCGGGCGCTGGGCGCGGCGATGCTCGAGGCCTACGGGAAGGACATGGTCGAGTCCGGGCAGGGCGGTTCGATCCCGCTCTGCAACGTCCTGGCCGGGCAGTTCCCGGAGGCGGAGATCGCGCTGATCGGGGTGGAGGAGCCGGGCTGCCTCATCCACGCCCCGAACGAGAGCGTGGACCCGCGCGAGATCGAGCACATGGCGCTGGCGGAGGCGCTCTTCCTCAGCACGTACGCGACACCGCTCTGAGCGGACGGGAGTTGTTCCATGACGCAGACCCATCAACGGCCGTCCGACGGTGACGACCCCTACGGGAGTGGGCGCCCTGATGTGCCTCCCGGGCCGCTCGGCGTGCTGGCGGGCGCAGCCTGGCAGGCGCTGCTCGTCGCCGGTCTCGCCTCGCTCGTCCTCGGCGTCCTGGTGCTGGTCTGGCCGGATGCCTCCCTGTTCGTGGCGGGTGTGCTGTTCGGCCTGTACCTGCTCTTCAGCGGTGTCATGCAGTTGGTGGCCGCCTTCGGCACGCACGCCTCGACCGCGCTGCGGGTGATGGCGTTCATCAGCGGCACGCTGTCGATCCTCCTCGGCCTGTTCTGCTTCAAGGGCGCGACGCAGTCGATCCTGCTGCTCGCGCTGTGGATCGGCATCGGCTGGCTGTTCCGAGGGGTGACGCAGACCGTGGCGGCCGCATCCGACCCCACGATGCCCGCCCGTGGCTGGCAGGTCTTCCTCGGGATCGTGAACGCCCTCGCCGGCGTCGTCCTGATCGTGTCGCCGCTCGAATCGGCGACCGTGCTCATGGTCCTGGGCGGAGTGTGGCTGCTCGTCGTGGGGGTCGTCGAGATCGGCACCGCCGTCCGGGTGCGCTCGCGGGCGAAGGACCTTCCGCCGGGCCTCTGAACCGTCCGGCCTGATGCAGACGGAAGCCCCGGGCCCCGGCCACCTGGTCGGGGCCCTCGACGCATGCGCTACATTTTGCCGGTCCTTGACCGCGATCACTCACGATCCCTCACATCTCGGAGCCGGCAACCCATGAGCGACATCGTCAACGGCCTCGGCCGGGCCTCCGCCTACGGCGCCCTCGGCGTGGTGCTGCTGATACTCGGCATCGTCCTGGTGGACGTGCTCACGCCGGGGAAGCTCGGGCGCCAGATCTGGGAGGAGCGCAACCGCAACGCCGCGACCCTCCTGAGCTCCGCGCTGCTCGGTATCGGCGGCATCGTCTTCACCTCCATCTGGACGACGTACGACGACTTCGGCAAGGGCCTCGCGTCGACGGCCGCCTTCGGTCTGCTCGGCCTGGTCATGATGGCCGTGGCCTTCCTGGTCGTGGACCTGGTCACCCCGGGCAAGCTGGGCGCCACCCTCGTCGACCCGCAGCCGCACCCGGCGGTCTGGGTGACGGCCTCCTGCAACATCGCGGTCTCCGCGATCGTCTCGGCCTCCATCGCCTGAGCGGAGCCGCACCGCGCGGCGCCGGACCGAGGGCGAGGCACCCGCGCCCCCGCATCCGCCCCCGCTACGTGCTCGGCGCTCCCCCCAGTGGTTCCACCTCCAGGAACCGTCGGCGGCGCGGCCCCCGGTAGAGCAGCGCCTCCCAGCCGAGCCGCTCCAGTGCGGGCACGCACGCGCCCAGGGCGGACTCCTCCTCCTGGGCGGCTCCGGAACCGGGTGGCCCCACCCACTCCACGACGGCCGTGCCGGGCCGCTCCCCTGCCGTGACCCGGTACCCCGTCGCCACCCGTGCGCCCGAGGCGTCGACGGCCGAGGGCCTGACGCCCGCCGCCTCCAGGGCGAGCGCGACCGCCCGGACGGGCCGTCTTCGCTCCCACTCGGCGGGCCGCCGCCGCGCGTCCCCCGTGCCCTCGCCGCCGGTCAGCCGCCGGATCTGGAGCAGCCCGTCGACGGCCGCCCGCACCTCACGCGATCGCTGCTCCACGTCTCCCTCCGGCAGCGGCGGGTCGTCTCCCGTCGCCGCTTCGAAGGTCCCCCGATTCGTCGTCATGTCCCCACGGTAGGACCGGCCACTGACAACCGCCGGACAGCCGCCGGACAGGCCCTAGCGCTGGGCCCGGCCGCTCGTCACCGCGTAGTACTGCAGGTCCTGGCGGTCGACCGGGCGGCGGGCCGGGTAGCGGCTGGTGACCGTGGTCGTGGTCGTCCCGCCGCGTACGACGGTCGCGGAGCTGTCTCCGGTGCGGAGCGGCAGCAGGTGTGCGTGGACGCCGGACGGCGCGCGGTGGCTGTCGCCGGCGGAACCGGTCCTGGTGCGGACGTCGGCCGGGGCGGTGAGGAAGGAGAGGACCTCGACGGTGTCGCGGGGTGTGGCGGTGCCCGGGCGGGGCCGTATCACCTGGGGTTGGCGCGTGGCCGGTGGGACGTCGTCGACGAACTGGACGCGCGCGGTGAGATAGAGCGTGTCGCGCAGGATCTTCGGCCAGGCGCCGGTCTTGAACCGGGTCAGGTAGTAGGAGGAGAGGTCCAGGTAGGCGTGGCCGTTGTGCAGTGAGGGCGCGACATGGCTGCCCTCGGAGTAGTCGTTCCAGGTGGTGAGCTGGACCCAGTCGGCGTCGGATTCGATGGCCGCCTCCCAACTCGCGCGTAGCGTCTCGGTGTTGCCCGCCTCGTCGAAGAGGCCCTGATTGGGGCGGGCGTCCTGGACGGAGACCGGGTGCATCCAGATCTTGCCGAGCCGGTGGGCCCGTCGGGCGTCGGCCACGGCTCCGGCCTGCCGGTCGGGGGTGCGGGCGCCCCACTCGGAGAGGCCGTGGCTGATCGCCGCGTAACTCTCCCGGTCCGGGGTGAAGTCGAGGAAGAGGGGGACGAGCGCGGTCCTGATGCCGTGCCGGCTCTCCAGTGCACGCATCATCGCCCGCCACCAGTCGGGGTCCTTCTCCTCGGCCTTGAACGGGGAGACGACGAGCCGGCCGTCGGGCAGCCGGTGCGCCGAGGGGTGGCGGGCGAGTTCCGCGAGCGATTCGGCGAGGGAGGCGGGGGTGGCCGCGGTGAGGGCCGTCATGTCCGGCATGAGCTGGATCCGGAAGCCCGGGTCCTCCTCGTGTGCGGCCGTGAGCAGCAGTTCGGCGCGGTCCCGGTTGCGTCCGCTCTCGGAGAGCAGGTCGAGGGTGAAGCCGTCGAGTCCCGCGTCGCGGGCGGTGCGGATCTCCTGGCGGAGGTGGGCGAGTTCCCAGTTCCCGGCTTCGGGTGCGGCCGGGAGCGGGCGGTCGCGGAGCAGTCCTCCGTAGGCGCGGTGCTTGCCCTTCTCGCCGTCCGGGGTCAGGTAGTTGCGCGTGTAGTAGTCGCGGTCGGCGGGCTCGTTGTCGAGGGAGAGGGGGTACGGGGTGAAGTAGTGGGCGAAGACGAGCTTGGCCGAGCGGCGCAGTTCGGCCGTCGGCGGCAGGTCGAAGGGGAGGGCGGTGCTGTACGCCTTCGGGGGCGCCGACCCCGCGTCGGCGGGGGCGTCGGCGCGCAGGGCTCCGGCCGTGCCGATACCGGCCCAGGCGCCGAGGAGCAGGACGCCGAGGGTGATCCCGGGGACGAGCCTGCGCCGTCCGGACGCCCGATGGGTCCGGCCTGAGGACCTGTCAGCCATGGGCGTCCTTAGGGTCGTTCGGGATAGCCGCCGGTCCCGCGAACGCGCAGGCGTCCGTGCGGGCCGGCTGTCAGTACAGCCGATGACCGGCGGTGGAACAACCACCGTCGGGCGTGTGGCGGACGGGTCCGGCCGGCCTACCGCGTACCGCTTCCGAGCCGGTCGGTGCGGTGAGCGGCGACGTACGCGGCCATGGTGTCGTTCCGCATCGCCGCCCAGAGCGTGCCGGATTCCTTCGCGTCGAGGAGGACGACGGACTGGCCCTTGACGGTGTCGGTGCCGGCGACGGGCGCGTTCATGAAGACCATGTCGCCGGGGCGTACCGACTTGTTGTCCCAGAGGAGTTCGCGCAGATCGCCGTCGCTGAGGCGGTCGTCGACGCTGACGCTCGCGGTGAGGTCGTCGAGCAGTTCGGCGGTCCTGACCGGGTTGGTCAGGTTGCGGGTGGTCATGGCCTTGGTGAGGACGGCGCGCAGGAAGTTCTGCTGGCGGTGGGTGCGGTCGAGGTCGCCGCGCGGCAGGTTCTTGCGCTCGCGTACGTAGACGAGGGCCTGCTCGCCGTTCATGTGCCGGACCGTGCCGTCGACGCGGAGGTCGACGCCTCCGACGGTGTCGGTGAGCTGCTTGAACCCCTCCCAGTCGATGATCGCGAGGTGGTCGACGCGGACGTCGGTGAGGCGTTGGACGGTGTCGATGAGCAGGGGCGGGCCGCCCCAGGAGAAGGCGGCGTTGAGCTTGGCCTTGCCGTGTCCGGGGACGTCGACCCAGGAGTCGCGGGGCAGCGAGACGACGTAGGCGCCGGAGTGGTCGGCCGGGAGGTGGACCAGCATCATCGTGTCGCTGCGCTGGGCTCCGTACGTCCAGGTCGGCGCCTTGGCGTCGCGTCCGGTGGTGGGCAGGTCGGAGCGGCTGTCGACGCCGACGAGGAGGAAGGTCTGTCCGCCCTTGGAGGGGGCGGGCTGTTCGGCGGGCGGGACGTGGGTGGGGAAGGCGCCGGGGATGCGGTCGACCTTGCCGGTGTAGTGCTCGACGGCCCACCAGCCGACGCCGCCGGCCAGCAGGATTCCGATGCCGAGGAGGGCGAGCGCGGCCAACAGGACGCGTTTCGGGCTCACTCGGCGCTTACGAGGCGTGACAGGGGGTGTGCTTTCCGCCACATCCGTGGCTCTCTCCCCCATGGCGACCTCGTCCCCCTCCGACACGTCCCCACCCCTTCCCCACACGGCCTCACGTGCGTCAACTCCCGTTGGACAGACGTATCATGCGCCCGGCCGTGTCCACACCGGTCGCGATGTCACGAGATGAATACGCCATCACCTTCTGAGGTCGTTCGCGTGAACTGCAGCGGACGTGCGCGCGTATGTCGTACTGTTCCGGCGTTGCGACGCTTGTTCGTCGATCAGGGGGTCGATGAACAAGATGGCGAACGTCAACACGTGCCTGGGGGGTACATGTGGCATGCCCGCACCACTGAGACCAACTCCGCTGGATCCGCGGCCGGTTCACCGCCGGTCGCGGCGCGTCCCCGCTCGAAGGCGGGCTGGTATCCGGTCGTCGCGCTGACCGTCGACGCCCTGGGGGTGGGCGCGCCGGTGGCTCTGATCCTCCGGGTCGAGCGCCAGCCGTACGCCTTTACCGGCGCCGCCGTCGCCGCCCTGTCCTGGGTCGCGGTGCGGGCGCTGCGCCGGAGGTACGCGCGGCGCGAGCTCGGGGAGTCGCGGGGCAGTCTGCCCGTCCTGCACGACTGGCTGATCCTGCTCGGAGTGCTCGCCGTCCTGCGGGCCGCCGCCGATCTGCACCATCCCGCGCTGCTCTGCCTCGCCGCGTTGCTTCCGGCACCCGTACTCACCTTGCTCTGCTCGAAATTGACGTGGCATCACCTTGTGGCTGCGCGCCGGGAGGCGCAGGTGGTCACCCGGGTCCTCGTCCTCGGCGAACCCGCGGCGGCCGGTGACGTCGCCGAGCACCTCGCGGGAAGGACCGAGCATCCGTACGTGGTGGTCGGCGTGGTCGCGATCGGCGAGGGCCCGGTCCGCACCGGCGCCCCGGTCGCGGCGCGTCTGGGGACCGGGACACCGGAGGCGGCGGACGGCGACACCTGCCATGTCCTCACCGCGGCGCGCGAGTTGGAGGCGGACATCGTTCTGGTCGCGGCCGGCCCCCTGATGGCGGGCGAGCGGCTGCGCCGCCTGTCCTGGGGGCTGCACGACGCGGGGACCGAACTCGCCCTGGCGCCGGGCCTGGTGGAGTGCGCGGTCAAGCGTCTGGAGACCACGTCGGCGGCGGGGCTCGCGCTGCTCCGGGTCGCTCCGCCGCTGCGCAGCGGGGTCCAGCCCGTTCTGAAGTCCGTGATGGACCGGGCGGGCGCGGCGCTCGGCCTGCTTCTGCTCTCGCCGGTGTTCCTGGCGATCGGTGCCGCCGTGCGGCTCGGCTCGCGGGGTCCGGTCTTCTACCGGCAGGTGCGGGTCGGCCAGGGCCGGGTGCCGTTCGTGATGTGGAAGTTCCGCACGATGTTCCTGGACGCCGACGCCCGTAGGGCGGAGCTGGAGCGGGCCAACGAGCACGACGGGCTGATGTTCAAGATGCGCCGCGATCCGCGGGTGACCCGGGTGGGGCGGCTGCTGCGCCGCACCTCGCTCGACGAGCTGCCCCAGCTGATCAATGTGCTGCTCGGCTCGATGTCGCTGGTCGGGCCGCGCCCGCCGCTGCCGGAGGAGGTGGCGCGGTACGGGGACGTGGAGCTGCGGCGGCTTGCCGTGCGGCCGGGGATGACGGGGCTCTGGCAGATCAGCGGGCGTTCGGACCTGTCGTGGGACGAGACGGTCGAGCTCGATCTGCACTACGTGGACAACTGGTCCTTCACCAGCGATGTGGATGTCATGGCCCGTACGTTCCGCGCCGTCGTCGACGGTCGCGGAGCGTACTGACGGGCCGGCCGCCGCATGAGATCAGTGCTGTTCCCGCCACCAGGCGTAGGTGGCGGCGATCCCGTCCGACAGGGCGACAGCCGGCTTCCAGCCGAGGCCGGTCAGCCGGGACACGTCGAGGAGCTTGCGCGGGGTGCCGTCGGGCTTGCTCGTGTCCCAGGCGATTCTGCCCTGATAGCCCGTCACATCGGCGACGGTCTCGGCGAGTTCGCGGATGGTGAGGTCCTCGCCGCAGCCGATGTTGACCGGCTCGTCGCCGTCGTAGCCGCGCAGCAGGACGGCGCAGGCGGCGGCGAGGTCGTCGACGTGCAGGAACTCGCGGCGGGGGGTGCCGGAGCCCCAGAGTGTGATCTCCTCCCGGCCTTCCTCGCGGGCCTCGTGGAAGCGGCGGATCAGGGCGGGCAGGACGTGCGAGCTCTCCAGGTCGAAGTTGTCGCCGGGGCCGTAGAGGTTGGTCGGCATCGCGGAGACGTACTGCGCTGCGTACTGCTTGCGGTACGCCTGGATCTGCACGATCCCGGCGATCTTCGCAAGGGCGTAGGCCTCGTTGGTGGGCTCCAGCGGGCCCGTGAGGAGCGCGTCCTCGGTGATGGGCTGGGGGGCGAGCCGGGGGTAGATGCAGGAGGAGCCGAGGAAGAGCAGGCGGCGGACGCCTGCGGCGTGCGCGCCGGCGACGACGGCCAGCTGGATCCGGAGGTTCTCCTCCAGGAACTGCACCGGGTAGGTGCTGTTCGCCATGATCCCGCCGACCTTCGCGGCGGCGAGCACGACGGCGTCGGGACGGGTCTCGGCGAGGAAGGCGGCGGTCCGCTCGGCGTCGCGCAGATCGAGCTCGGCGCGGGTCCTGGTGATCACCTCGTGCCCGTCGGCGGTGAGCCGGCGGGCGATCGCGGAACCCACGAGACCGCGGTGTCCCGCGACGAATATCCGGGCCCGCTCGGGCAGGTACGACATCGATGCGCTCACGGAGGCGCTCGTCGACTGAGTCATGGCCCGGATCATGCCAGGCCGACGGCGACCGCAGTACAGCAGATCGGGAATTCAGGCCTGTAACACACCATATCCGCATGACACGGACCGGCTGAGGGCCGGTCCGTCAGGGAGGCGCAGCACGTATGGGCAAGACCGCACTCATCACCGGCGTCACCGGGCAGGACGGCTCGTACCTGGCTGAACTGCTGATGTCGAAGGGCTACACGGTGCACGGCCTGGTCCGCCGTTCGTCGAGCTTCAACACCGAGCGGATCGACCACATCTACCAGGACCCGCAGCAGGTGAACCGTTCGTTCGTCCTGCACCACGCGGATCTCTCGGACGGTGTGGCGCTGGTGAACCTGCTCCGCGACATCCGCCCCGACGAGGTCTACAACCTCGGCGCGCAGTCGCATGTGCGGGTCTCCTTCGACGCCCCGCTCTACACGGGTGATGTGACCGGCCTCGGTGCGCTGCGGCTCCTGGAGGCGATCCGGGCGAGCGGCATCGACACGCGGATCTACCAGGCGTCCTCCTCGGAGATGTTCGGCGCGACCCCGCCGCCGCAGAACGAACAGACCCCGTTCCACCCGCGCAGCCCGTACGGCGCCGCGAAGGTCTTCGCGTACTGGGCGACGGTCAACTACCGCGAGGCGTACGGGATGTTCGCCGTGAACGGGGTGCTGTTCAACCATGAGTCGCCGCGCCGGGGCGAGACCTTCGTGACCCGCAAGGTGACCAGGGCCGTCGCGCGGATCAAGGCGGGTCTGCAGGACCGGCTCTATCTGGGCAACCTCGACGCCGTACGCGACTGGGGATACGCCCCCGAGTACGTCGACGCGATGTGGCGGATGCTCCAGCGGGACGATCCGACCGACTACGTGGTGGCGACCGGAGTCCCGTCGACCGTACGGCAGTTCGTGGAGACGGCCTTCGCGCACGTGGGGCTCGACTGGGCCGAGTACGTCCGGTACGACCCCAAGTACGAGCGGCCCAGCGAGGTGGACGCGCTGATCGGCGACGCGAGCAGGGCGCGGGACCTGCTCGGCTGGAAACCCGCCGTCCAGGTGGAGGAGCTGGCCCGGATCATGGTCGACGCCGATGTCCGGCTCGTGGAGGACCAGTTGGCCGGCGCCACGGTGCGTATCGACCGCTGAGCTGCGGCTTCAGGACCGGCAGGGGCGCACGGGGCGGTGGCGACCCGGGCGGCTGTGGGGCCGGACGGTACGGGATTCACCAAGTGGCCTTTTCCGGTTGTCAGTTCGTCGTACAGTTCGCATTCATCAGATGGCAGTTGCACCACTTCACGCCACATTGACTGGGCTATCACGCCTGGGGGGAACATGCGTAGATCCTGGGGGCTCACCGCTGCCCTCGTCCTGACCGTCGCGGCCGGAGCCGGAGGCTCGTTGGCCCCGACGGCCGCGGCCCTGACGCCGCCGGTGGCCTTCACCGCGGACGATCTGCCGACCTGGCAGACCAACGGTGTCGTCTGGGCACTGGCCGAGACGAACGACACCGTCTTCGTCGGCGGCACCTTCTCCGAGGTGCGCCCGCCCGACGGCGTCACCGGCGCTCCGAAGAGCGCCGTCAACTTCGCGGCGATGGACGCGGCCACGGGCGCGCCCACCGACTGCACCCTCTCCTTCACCGTCGGCAGCGGCACCGCGACCGTGCGCACGCTCGTGGTCTCGCCGGACAAGAAGACGCTGTACGCCGGTGGCTACTTCGGTGCCGTGAACGGCACCCCGGTCTCCAGCCTCGCCGCGATCGACATCGCCACCTGCGCGCCGAGGCCCGCCTTCACCCCGAGCTTCCCCGCGACCGTGCGGGCGCTCGCCGTCACCGACACGACGATCTACGCGGGCGGCGACTTCGGGACGGTCGAGGGGCAGACGCGGCAGCGGTTCGCGGCCATCACCACGGCCGGTGAGCTGCTGCCGTTCACGGCCAACGCCGACGAGCCGGGCCGGGCCGTCGAGGTGACGCCGGACGGACAGCACGTCCTGCTCGGCGGCGACTTCTTCACCGTCAACGGTGCCAACTCGCACGCCCTGGCCGTGGTGAACGCCACGACCGGCGCCGTGACCAAGGCCTACCCCGGCTTCATCCAGACGAGCTCCGTCGTCAAGGACATCGAGACGGACGCCACCGGCTTCTACACCGCCAACGAGGGCACCGGCGGCTTCGACGGCCGCATCGCCCTGAACCTCTCGAACTTCGAGCAGCGCTGGCGCGACACCTGCCTGGGCGCCACCCAGGCCGTCCGCTCCTACCAGGGCGTGCTGTACAGCGCCTCGCACGCCCACGACTGCTCCAGCGTCGGCGAGTTCCCCGACGGGCGCCGCTACCACCTGCTCGCCCAGCCGACGACGTCGACCGGCAAGCTCGGCTGGCTCCCCGACACCAACGACGGCATCGGCGAGGGCATCGGCCCGCGCGTCTTCACCATCTCGGGCACCGGAGCCACCAAGTACCTCTGGGTGGGCGGTGAGTTCACCACCACCAACGGGGCCCCGGCGCAGGGTCTGACCCGCTTCGCCTCCGGCCCCGACACCGGCGCGCCGACCGTTCCGGTCGCGAGCGCCGCCGCCGTCGGCCCGAACGCGGTCCAGATCCGCTGGCGATCGAGCCTCGACCTGGACGACTCGAAGCTGACGTACAAGGTCTACCGCAACGGTGGCGCGACGCCGATCGCGACCGTCCAGGGCGACTCGCTGCACTGGTCGCGCCCCCAGGTGTCGTTCAAGGACACCGGCGTCACCCCGGGGCAGACCTACAGCTACCGGGTGACGGCCGAGGACGCGGTCGGCAACACCAGTGCCCTGTCCGCGAATTCCACCGTGACCGTGCCGACCTCGCCCGAGGCGTACGCCTCCCGCGTGATCGCCGACGGCGCCTCGCTGTACTGGCGCTTCGACGAGTCGACCACGCCGTACGCGGCCGACTCCTCCAACGGCGACAACAGCGGTCTGTACGTCAACGCCCCCGCGCTGCGCCAGACCCCGGGCGCCGTCTCCGGCGCCTCCACGGCCGTGGCTCTCAACGGCACGGACGAGCAGATCCACAGCGACCGGCGGCAGTCCGTCAGCGGCCCCTTCACCATCGAGACGTGGTTCAGGACGACCACGAACCGCGGCGGCAAACTCATCGGCTTCGGCAACAACACGACCCGTAACAGCACCAGTTACGACAAGCACCTCTACATGACCAACACCGGCAACATCGTGTTCGGCGTGTACACCGGGTCCACGCGCACCCTCACCTCCTTCGGCTCGTACAACAACGGCGCCTGGCACCACGCCGTGGGCACCCAGGGCCCGGAGGGCATGCGGCTGTACGTCGACGGCAAGCTGGTCGGCTCCAACAGCGTGACCACCAACCAGAGTTACGACGGCTACTGGCACGTCGGCGCCGACAGCCTCGGCAGCTGGCCCCTGCGCCCGACGAGCACCTTCTTCGCCGGCCAGCTCGACGAGGCCGCCGTCTACCCGTCGGCGCTCACCGGCACGCAGGTCGCCCAGCACCACAGCCTGGCCTCCGCCCCGGCCGACACGGTCACCACCGTCGCGGCCTCGGAGGACACGTACGCCAACGCGGGCGCGCCCGGCACGAACTACGGCACGTCCAGCTCGCTCGCGGTCCGGGGCACCTCGGCGTACGAGTCGTACCTGCGGTTCCCGCTGCCCGCCGCACCGGCGGGCAAGGTCCTCAAGAGCGCCCGGCTCGCGGTGAAGACGACCACGATGACCGGCGCGGGCTCGACCGACTCCGTGTCGGTCGTGCCGGTAACGGGGACATGGGCCGAGGACACGGTGACGTACAACAACCGGCCCGCCCTCGGCTCGGGTCCGATCGGGTCGCTGCAAGGCGCGGTGGACGGCTCGACCGTCTACTCCGCCACGCTGAACACCTCGGCGGTCTCGGCGGCGCTCGGCGGCTCGTACAGCCTGGCGCTGACCAGCGCCGGGACCGATCCGCTGTGGCTCTGGTCGTCCGAGGCGACGGCGGCGGAGGGCACTCCGCAGCTGGTGCTGACCTTCGGCGCGCCGTAATCGGTCACCGCCCCTCCACCACCGGATGCGGGGCCCGGCCGACCGGGCCCCGCATCCGACGTACCACGGGAGTTCCCTCATGCGTCGACCTCTTCACCGGCGCCGGGCAGCGGCGGCGGCCGTGTTCGCCGCGCTGCTCGCCCTGACCGCCTGCTCCTCCTCCGACGGCAAGGGCGGGGGCGCGGACGGGCCGCCGAAGGCCGCCGGTCCCTCCCGCTCCGCGACCGTGCCCGACCGGCAGGCCGAGGCGGCGGAGACCGCGGGTCCCACCGCCTCCCCGACCAAGGGGCCGGTCGTGCCCGACTCGGAGCTGAAGCCGGTCACGGGTTCGTTCACGGAGAAGGAGAAGAAGTACCTGAGCGGGCGGGTGCCGCAGAACACGGACCCGGCCGCCGTGCTCCAGACCGGGCAGGAGTCCTGCCAGCGCCTGGAGCGCACCGCCAAACGGGACAGGGACGCGGCCGTCGGCGCGATCATCGCCGGGGACGTCCCGGACGCCGAGGCCGTGATCGCCCACCTGTGCACCGCACAGAAGCCGCTCCTCACGACCGCGAAGACCGGCTTCGGCGAGGGGACCGTGAGCAGCCCGAAGCCCGGTGGCTACCGCGCCCTCACCACGAACCCCGCCTGCACGTGGCAGGCCCTCGGCGCGGACGGCACGGTCCTCGCCTCCGGCCCCGCGACCGGCTCCGAGGGCAAGGCGCGCGCCGACATCCCCGCGGGGACACGGGAGTTCACCTCCAGCGCGTGCTACGCCTGGCTGCCCGTCTAGGGCCTCTCGTTTGGATCATGCCGGGCCTGATCCAAACGAAAGACCTTAGCGCCCGTACGAGAGAGCCCGGTGTCGGTCCGACGACCGCACCGGGCTCTCCCCATGAGGAGCCTGAGCCGGGTCAGCGCACGTCCGACGCCCGCTCGTACACCCCGAGCAGCGTGTCCAGGACCGCGTCCATCGAGAACGCCTCCGTGGCCAGCTTCCGGGCCGCCGCCGACGCGGAGTCGTTCATGCCCGGCTCCAGGAGCGCGCGTACGGCCGGGGCCAGGCCCGCCGCGTCCTCGACCACCCTGCCGGCCCCCGCCTCCGCGATGTCCCGGGCGAGCCCGTTGGAGGTGGTGACGACGGCCGGCGTACCCACCGACAGGGCCTCCAGGACGGACATCGGGAAGGGCTCGTCGACCGAGGGCAGGACGTACACGTGCGCCCTGCGCAGCTCGTCGAGCATCCGCTCGGAGGTCAGCGGCCCCGGCAGGCTCACCCGGTCGCCGACGCCCAGCTCCGCGACGAGCGCGTCGACGGCCGCCCGCTCGCCCTCGTCGGGTCCCGCGAGGACGAAGGTCGCGTCCGGGTGGTGGCGCAGGATCTCCGGGACGGCCGCCACGAAGTCCGTCGGCCGTTTGCGGGACTGGAGCCGGGCCGCGTACAGGATGCGCGGCGGCCCCGTCGGTGCCGGGCGCGGCTCCTGGGCCGGTACGCCGTTGACCAGGCGTACGGCGCCGGTGAGCGGGCCGCCGACGACGGCGTCCAGGTCCCGGCGCTCGCGGTCCGTCAGGTACAGGACGGCGGAGGCTCCGCGCAGCACGCGCCGGACGGCGACCGCGTCGAGGAGCTTGGCGAGCGGCTTGTCGCTCGGGTCGACCATGCCGTGCGTCTGGAGCACCAGTGGGCGGCCCGCCCGGAGCGCGGCGAGGGCGACGGGCAGGGTCACGAGGTCGCGGGCGAGGTGGACGTGGACCACGTCGGCGTGTTCGACCAGTGCGCCGGCCCCGGCGAGCAGGGCGGGCGAGGTGATGCCGCTGAAGCCCAGCGGGAGGACGGAGCGGGCCCGGTAGAGCCGGGCGGGCACGCCGTCGACGTCGGTCGGCAGGGGGCCGGGGAAGCCGTCGCCGAGGGCGGTGAGCCGGACCTGGTGGCCGCGTGCGGCGAGCCCCCGGGCGAGGTTCACGGCGACCCTGACCGGTCCGCCGAAGGCGTGGGTGGGGCTGTGCAGCGTGACCGCGTGCAGGACCTTGAGGCCGCTCACGCCCCCGAGGCCGCTCACGCGGGCACCGGTACGGGGCGGCGGCCCTCGGCCGTGTGCAGGGTGAGCTCAGGGAGGTCCTTGTGGAGCGTCGTACCGGCGGCGACGACGGAGTGCCTGCCGACGGTGACTCCGGCGAGGACGGTGGCGCGGGCCGCGATCCAGGCGCCGTCCTCGACCGTGATCGGGGCGTTGCGGTAGCGGAAGTCGGCGGCCCGGTGGTCGTGGCTTCCGGTGCAGAGCAACGCCTCCTGGGAGACGCAGACATGGGCGCCGAGGGTGATGGGCTCCAGGTTGAGCAGCCAGGCTCCCTCGCCGATCCAGGTGTGGTCGCCGACGGTGAGCTTCCAGGGCCAAAGGACCCTGACCCGGTGCCGTACGAGCACGCCGTCGCCTATGGTCGCGCCGAAGGCCCGGAGCAGCGCGACCCGCAGCCGGGCCGGGCAGAACCACGCCATGAAGACCGTGTTCATGACCGCGAACCAGAGGGCCTGTACGAGTCTGCCGCGGCCCTTGTCGTATCCGGCCAGTGTGAAGGCCGGTAGATTCCGCATGAGTTCACCCCCACCGGCGCCTCCCCAGGCGCCCGGCGTTCAGACTAACGGTTGACGCGAGGTGAAAGGCGGGCGTCGGTAGACTGGCGTGAAGTGACGGTCAGGGGTGGGGACTTCGACGTCCGGGGAGCCGTGGCTCCCGGGCTTCAGGGGGTGCGATGACGACCGAGGTGCGCGGTACGGAAACCCCGGAGCGACCGAAACCCGCCGTGCCGGCGCCGCTGCTCCTCGCACCCGCCGTGTCTCCGCGCACGCTGCTGTCGCGGGCCCTGTCGATCCCGCTCGTGCTCGGTTTCACGGTGTTCCTGCCCCTGCTCGTGGCGATCCAGCCCGGCGCCGGCGTGCACGACGCCGCGTACTACCTCCAGATCGCGCTGACCATGTACGCCGGGGCGCGGCTCTCGGCGATGATCCTCACCAACCGACGTAAGTTGCTTCAGGGTTCGTTCTGGCTCTTCGTCTACATGGCGATGGGTGTGGCGCCGCTCGCCCAGGCCGTCCTGGGCCGGGTGCCGACGCCGGTGGTGGGTCCGCGCTCCGATCTGACGACGGCGGTGGCCCTGGTCCTGGTCGGCTGCGCCGCGTTCGACGTGGGTTCCCTGCTGGCCCGCGGCCGACCGGGGACGTCCCGACGGGCCGAGGGGCGACCGGCGTTGGTGCACCGGCGCCGGCTGTATCTGCTCGTGCTGCTCGCCTTCGCGTGCAGTGGTCTTTTCGTCATGAAGCTCGGCGGGCCCGCCGTGTTCTTCTCCAGCCGTCAGGAGATCATCGCGGGGATCGAGGAGGCGGGCGTCTCCCAGGCGGACTCGCAGGCCGGTCAGGCGTTCCTGCGCGGCTTCGGGACCGTGCCCGCGCTCTTCGCCCTCCTGGTGTACTGCCGGTGGCTGGTCACCTCGCGGCGGGCCCGGCGCCGCCCCACGGTGGTCGCCGTCTTCCTGGCCCTGGTGCTGCTCAACCTGGTGGTGAACAACCCCATTTCGAACCCGCGGTACTGGTTCCTGACGGTGATGTTCTCGCTGCTGTTCACCGCCTTCCCGGTGAGCGCCGCGATGTACCGCTCCGCGCTGAGCCTGGGAGTGGTCATGGCGCTGATCGTCTTCCCGTTCTCCGACCGTTTCCGGTACGACGAGAAGAACTACCGGCCGGTCGAGACGACGTCGGTCCTGGAGCCGCTGGCGCTCAAGGACTACGACCAGGTCGGCATGTTCGCCAACACCATCACGCTGGTGAACTCGGGCAGTCGGCACCGGTACGGCCGTCAGCTTGCCGGGTCCGTCTTCTTCGCGGTGCCGCGTTCGGTGTGGCCGGGCAAGCCGCGCGACACGGGGGTGATGGTCGGCCAGTGGATGGGGACGGTGAACACCAACCTCTCCTCCCCCGTCTGGGCCGAGCTGTGGATCGACTTCGGGGCCGTGGGCATGGCCGCCGGGATGACGGGCCTCGGCTACGCGGCGGCCAGGGGCGACGGGCGGTTCGCCCGCCGGGGCACGCGCAGGGCGCCGCCGGGCAGTCTGATCTCCCTGGTGGTGCCGCTGGTGGCGGGCTACTCCTTCATCCTGCTGCGCGGCCCGCTGCTCCAGGCCTCGGGCCGGGTGGCGATCGCGCTGATCTGCATCGCCCTGGTCACCACCTGGCGTCAGGACAAGGGCGCGGCGCTGCGCTGATCCTCCGGGCTCGTGGCCACGGGCTCCGGGCGGGTGCGCTTCACCCGGATCCATGCGGCCAAGGCCTTCAGCGCCGAGCCGGCGGCCAGGCCCCAGGCCGCCCCGGGGGCGCCGCCGAGGACGTATCCGACGAGCATGAGGGCGACGGAGAGCAGGGAGAAGACCACCTGTACGGAGAGGGTGGCGCGCGGGCTGAGGACGCGCAGGGTGACCAGGGCGCAGGTGCCCGCCGCCATCACCGCGTACTGGCTGCCGGTGGCGGGGAGCAGTTCGGCGGTGGACTGCCAGGTGGCGCCGAGGAGTTGGCGGCCGACGCGGTCCGGGAGCGCGTACAGGACGGCGGCCCAGCCGAGTGCGACGACGGCGAGGACGGCGGCGAGCGCGGCGGCGGCCCGTACCGTCGCGCGGCGGGAGCCTGCCCGGCCGAGCAGCGGCGGGCCGAAGGCGTTGACCGAGGTGAAGAGCGTGTTGAGCGGGCCGAAGAGGGTGGTCGCGCCGCGCAGCGCGCCGACGACGAGCGGGCTCGCGAGGAGCCCGAGGCCGAGGACGGCGAGCTGGCTGGAGCCGCTGCCGACGACGAACTCGACGACGAACCGCCGGCCTAGGTGCTCCCGGCGCAGATACCGGCGGGGCGACCAGGGCCGGTTGCGTACGTACGGGTGCAGCAGGGCCAGCCCGAGCAGGGTGGCGGGCAGCGCGGAGAGGCCCCAGACGAGGACGAGGCGGGCCGGTGAGCCGCCGTGCGGCTGGAGCAGCAGCGCCGGTACGACGCAGCCGAGCCGGAGCAGGTCGGCGGCGAGGGCCAGGTGGGGCCGGCGCAGCGCGGAGAAGCCGTAGCGCAGGCCGTCCTGGACGAGGACGACCGGGAGGACCGCGCCGAGGGCGAGCACGGCGAGGCCGGTGGGACCGCCGATGGCGGCGCCGGCGCCCAGGAGCAGGACTCCGGTGGCCGTGGAGGCGGCGGCGGTGAAGGTGACGGCGGCGCGGACCGCCGCGCCGACCTCGTGGTCCTCGCCCTTCTCCAGGACGACGCTCTGGCCGACGAAGGCCGCGCCGAGGCCGAGGAGCACGGTGAAGACGATGTACACCATGGAGAAGGCGGCGAAGCCGTCCGCGCTGGAGGCCCGTGCCGCGATCACCAGGACGGCGATGTTGGTGAGACTGGCCGCCGCCTGGTCGAGGACCGAGGCGGCGACGGTCACGGCACGTCTCAACGGTCGCCCGCGCGGATGTCGCCGGTGCGCAGGTCCTCCGGGCGGAGCGAGCGCAGGGCGACGGTGTCGGAGCCGTCGCCGAGGAGGATCTGTTCGGGTTCGGCGGCGAACTCCTCGGTCCTGGGCGGCGGCGCGTACCGTCTGCCTCCGCTCGACCCGCGACGGCCGTCCTGTTTGGACGCGCGGCGGCGCCGGCCCGAGGTGTGCACGACGGCGCCGAGGACGGTGCCGCCCGCGCCCGCTATCAGCTCCCGGATGCGCTGGAGGTCCGTACGGTGGACACCGCGCGGGTCGCAGACGACGAGGACGCCGTCGACGCGGTCGACGAGCGCGAGGGCGTCCGCGTAGTTGAGGACGGGCGGGGCGAGGACGACGACGGTCGCGTTCGGCGAGTCGGCCTCGGCGATGAGCCGGGAGACCCGGGGCCCTGTCAGGGCGCGCGCCACGTTCCGTACCCGCTCGCCGGGCACCAGGCCGAAGGAGCCCGACTCGCCTGCGTCGACGGAGAGTTGGCGCCTGCTGGGCCAGCCGCCCTCCTCGTTCTCCTTGTTCTCCACCGGGCTGCTCCAGCGGGGCGCGGCCGCCGCGTGGGCGCGCAGCCGCCCCTTGAGCGTGGGGTCGCGCAGGTCGGCCTCGATGAGCAGGACGTCCTTGCCGGTCTCCGCGAAGGAGGCGGCGAGGTGGGAGGCGACGGCGACGGCGGCCTCGTTCGAGCCGCGCGGGGCGACGACGAGGAGGCGCCGGCGGTCGGCGAACCGCTGGTCGTAGGCGAGCCGGAAGGCGACGGAGCGGTACTCCTCGGCGACCCGGGCGTCCGTGTGGTCGTCGGCGAGGAGGACGTCGGTGGCGCCTTTGGGCAGGGTGCCGAGGACGGGGGCGCGGACCGCGCGGGCCACGTCGCCCGCGGAGCGCGGCGCCGGATCGAAGACGAGCCGGACCCAGGCGGCGAGCAGGCCGAGCGCCACGCCGACGAGGGCGCCGAGGCCGATGCTCATGGGGAGCCCGGGGCCGTCGGAGTAGCCGGGGGCGGTGGCGACGCGGATGACGGTGCCGGGGGACATGTCGAGCGACTTGAGCTGGCTGATCCGGGCGTCGAGCTCGTTGATGCGGTTGAGCAGGTTGGTCTTGACGCCGTACTCGGCGTCGCGGGCCGCCCCGTCGGGCATCCGGTCGAGTTCCTTGGTCTTCTGGTCGTGCTTCTTGGCCACTTCGTCGAGCTGGCGCTGCTGCCCGGCGAGCATGGTGGCCCGCACATCGGTCCACTGCTTCTGCCGCAGGGCGAGATAGGCCTGGGTGACGGCGTTGGCGCGGTCGGCGGCGGCCTGGGGGGTGTCGGCGGTGTAGCTGAACTGGAGGACCTGGCTCTGGGGCGGGTTGGTGACCTGGAGGTCCTTCTGCAGCCGGCCGATGGTGCCGGTCCAGCCGAGTTTCTTCGCGGCCTGTTCGGCGACGCTGCTGCTGAGCGCGGTCTGCCGCTCCGACCCCATGTTGAGGGTCTTGTCCTGGGAGATGCTGGGGTTGAAGGGGTCGTTGACGGGGGCGCGCAGCACGACCTGGCTGGTGGCCACGTAGGTGTCGGCGTTGGACATCCCGAACCAGACGCCGCCGAGCAGTCCGATGCCGATGCCGGCCGTGATGATCGCGCGGTAGCGCAGGAGTTGTCGGAACTGGTCGCGCAGCAGCTCCGGTTCGTCGTCCTCCACCGCGGTGACGTGCGAGTGTGTCACGTGCTCGGACCCCCCAGAGCCTCGTCGATGAGTGCGTCGATCCGGGCGAGACCGGCCGCTCGGGTCAGATGGGCCTCGACGTGAAGGGGCCCCTGGGCGCCGAGCGCTTCGGCGGCGGTCGGATCCTCGCCGAGTCTACGGATTTCGGCCAGCAGCGCGTCGGGGTCTTCCGGAGGTACGAGCACTCCGGCGCCGGAGCGGAGCACTTCCTGGGCGGTGCCGCCCTCGGCGGCGACGGAGGCGAGGACGGGGCGTCCGGCGGCGAAGTACGAGGTCAGCTTGGACGGCACGCTCATGTCGAGGACCGAGGCGCGCTGGGTGACGGCGAGGACGTCGGCGGCGGCGAGGGTGTCGGGGAACGCGTCGTCGTCGACGGGTGCCATGAAGTCCAGGTTGGGGATTCCGCTGCCCAACTGCTCGAGATGGGCTCGCTGGTTGCCGTCGCCGAGGAGGACGATCCTGATCTTCGGGTCGCGCCGGGCCGCTTCGACGAGGACATCGAGCCCCTGCTTGAGCCCCATGTTGCCGGAGTGCAGGACGACGGTCTCGCCTTCGCCCCAGCCGAGCCGCTGCCGGGTCTCGTCGCGGGGCGCCGAAGGGCGCGGCACATGGGACCAGTTGGGGACGAGCCGGATGCGGTGTCGGTCGACGCCCATGGCGGCGACCTTGTCGACGAAGGTCTCGTGGATGACGCCGACGAGCACGGCGCGGCGGAGGGCGTACGTCTCCGCGCGGGCGGCGAGCGCGGCGGCGCGGTCACCGCCCCTGATCCCGCTCTGCGCGGCGGCCGCGCCCATCAGGTCCTGGACGACGGGAACGTACGGAACGCGCCAACGGGCCGCGAGGCGGGCGCCGATGACGCCGCCTGCGAGGCTGGGCATCTGGGCGAGGACGGCATGCGGCCGGGACATGCCGGGCGGGGCGAGGAGTCCGTGGGCGAGCACGCTCGCCTCGAACGCGGCGCGCTTCAGGGCGGTTTGGCGGGCCGGGACGGTGTGGCGTCGGCGGTGGACGACGACTCCGGCACGCTCCTCGGTACGGCGCCAGGCCCCGGCGTAGGCCGGGTCGAGGGACCAGGAGGGGTAGTGCGGCATTCCGGCGAGGACGTGGGTCTCGTGGCCGCTCGCCGCCCAGTGCTCGGCTATCTGGGTGGCGTAGGGGCCTATCCCGGCGTGTTCCGGGGCGTAGTTCGTGGACACCATCAGCAGGCGCCTGCGCGCGCCCGGCTTTCCCAAGTCGCCGCCCTCCGCCGTCACTTCGCCCACGCGACCGCCCCTCTCCCCCAGTGACGCGAACCGGACTTCACCCTAGTCGTTCACCCACTCTCAACGGAACGTGCACGCTATCGTCGGAACTCCTTCGCGCTGGGGAGCGCGAACGCACCTGGGGGGTTTCACATATGACCGCAGGAAGGCCGTACCGCGTCGGCTACGCACCAGGGGCCTACGACCTCTTCCACATCGGACACCTCAACATCCTTCGCCACGCGCGCAGTCAGTGCGACTACCTGGTGGCGGGGGTGGTCTCGGACGAGATGGCGGAGCTCGCCAAGGGCCGACGGCCGGTGATCCCGCTGGTCGAGCGGCTCGAGATCGTGCGCAACGTGAAGTACGTCGACGCGGCCTTCGTGGAGACGGTGCCGGACAAGCTGGAGACCTGGAAACAGGTCCGGTTCGACGTGCTGTTCAAGGGCGACGACTGGCGCGGTACGCCCAAGGGGGAGCGGCTGGAGCGGGACTTCGCGGGGGTGGGGGTGGAGATCGTCTACTTCCCGTACACCATGCACACCTCCAGTACCCAACTCCGGCGTGCGCTCGACCTCCTGACGCAGGAGGCCGAGCCGGGCACGGGCGCCGGAACGGGCGTGGGCGGGATCGGCGGGATCGGCGGCGTCAGCGAGGGGCTGCGCTGAGTTCCCGGAACCACTTGGCGAGGAAGGCGAGGAGGAACAGGGCGCTCGCGGCGCCGAGCGCGGTGTAGCTCCAACGGAACGCGGTTCCGCCGCCGAGGAGCAGGAAGACCAGGCAGAAGACGCCGTGGTCGACGGGGAGCAGGGCCACCGCGCGGAGCGTCGAGGGCTGCGCCGCCGGGGTTCCGGGCGCGGGGCGGGGCTTGAGCTTCTCGGTCAGCAGGCCGCCGAAGAAGGTGACCACGGCGGCGAGTTGGAAGCCGAGGGGGACCAGGAGCCAGCCGTCGGCGTCGGTACCGAAGTGGCCGGGGTGGCGGTAGAAGGCGATCAGTACCGCGAGGTGCAGCGCGGTGATCTTGGCGCAGTCCACGACGTGGTCGAGCCACTCTCCCGCCGGGCTGCCGCCGCCCCGCAGCCGGGCGAGCTGCCCGTCGGCGGAGTCGAAGGCGAAGCCCACGGCGAGACCGAGCCAGACCAGCAGGCCGAGCGTCCAGGACGGGGTGCCGAGGGCGAGGCCGGCGACGGCGGCGAAGCTGAACACCGCGCTGACCATGGTGACTTGATTGGGTGTCAGCCCGGCCGCGTACGAGCCGGCTGCGAGGAGGCGCCCCACCGGGCGGTTGACGAACCGCGAGTAGAGCGAGACCCCCTTCGCGGACTTCTGGGCCGATCTCAGCTCGGTCAGCGCGGTACCGATCGTTCCCGTTCCCACGAACCCCCCCGGGTCATGTTGCGTACGGTCGTTCGCCGCACACCTGTGCGTGCTGGTGGCGCACATCATGACAGGACCCGGGGGGCCGTGGTCCGCGACCGATCCGGTCAGGCCGGACTCAGGCCTGACCGACGTCCGCGTGGCGGTTCTCCTTGATCGTGATCCGGCCCTTGCGGATCGTCGCGAGGCGGGGGGCGCGGCGGGCGATGGCGCTGTCGTGGGTGACCATCACGAAGGTCAGGCCGTGCTCCTTCCAGAGCCCTTCGAGGAGGTCCACGATCTCGTCGCGCATCGACTCGTCGAGGTTGCCGGTCGGCTCGTCCGCGAGGAGCACCTTGGGCCGCTTCACCAGGGCGCGGGCGATCGCGACGCGCTGCTGCTGACCGCCGGAGAGCTCGGACGGCAGATGCGCCCGGCGCTCGCCGAGGCCGACGGACTCCAGCGCCTCCGCCGCCAGGCCGCGCCGCTCGCCCGCCTTGATGCCCAGGGGGACGAGCGCGGTCTCGACGTTCTCCTGGGCGGTGAGCGTAGGGATGAGGTTGAAGGACTGGAAGACGAAACCGATGTTCTGGCTGCGGACGGCCGTCAGCCGGCTCTCCGGCAGTTTGGCCAGATCGACACCGTCGAGGACCACGCTGCCGGAGGTGGGCCGGTCGAGGCCGCCCAACATCTGCAGCAGCGTGGACTTGCCGCCGCCGGTGGGCCCCTGGATGACCAGGCGGTCGCCCTCCCTGATGGTCAGGTCGATGCCGTCGAGCGCGTCGACTCTCTCCTGGCCCCTGCGGTACTGCTTGGTGACGCCGGTGAGTTCGTACATGGTGCAACTCCTGCGATACGTGAAGGGGTTCGGGCTGCCGGCCGGCGGCTACTCGACGCGGCGCAGCGCGTCCGCGGGGCGCAGGCGCGAGGCGCGCCAGGCGCCGAAGCCGCCCGCGACGAGCCCGCCGCCGAGGGCGAGCAGGACGGCGAGGCCGACGGTGGTGACGTTCACGGGTGCGGTGAGGGCGATGTCGAGGGTGTTGCCGCCCGCGGCGCCGTCACGGACCGCGCCCATGCCGGGTCCGCCGAGCATCCGCCCGCCGCCGGGGCCGCCGCTCGTCAGCGCGCCGCCGCCGAGTTCGGCGGTGAGGGTGGGGCTGACGGCGGTGACCAGGTACGCGCCCGCGAGGCCGACGGCGATGCCGAGGGCGCCTCCGATCAGGCCGTTGACGAGCGCCTCGCCCATGACCTGCCGGGTGACCCGGCCGCTCTTCCAGCCGAGCGCCTTGAGCGTGCCGAACTCCCGCACGCGGCGGCTGACGGCGGAGGAGGTGAGCAGTCCGGCGACGAGGACGGCGGCGACCAGGACGGCGTACGAGAGCCACTTGCCCACGTTGGTGGCCAGGTTGGCGGCGGTGTCGAGGGAGCCGGAGACGGTCTCGGCGAGGTCGGCGGATGTGGTGACCGTGGTGCCCGCGACGTTCTTCTGGATGGCGGCCTTGACGGCGTCGATCCGCGTCGAATCGGTCGCCTTGACGTAGACGGTGGTGATCTTGTCCTTGGAGTCGGACAGGGTCTGCGCCTGCTTGAGCGGCAGGTAGACCTGGGCGGCCGCCTGACCGCTGTCGGCGGTGGCGATGCCGATGACCTCGAACTTCACCGCCTTGACCGTGAGGGTCTCGCCGACGTCGAGGCCTTCCTGCTTGGCGTAGGCGCTGTCGACGACGACGGACTTGGCGTCGGTCTCGGTTGCATGGAAGGTACGGCCCTTGGAGATCGTGGAGGTGGTGAGGGGGCCGAGATCGGGGGCGGTGACGTCGGTCCCGTAGAGACTGAAGGAGTTGACGTCGAAGGCGGCGCCTCCGCCCTCGACACGGCCCCCGCCGCCGCTGTTGCCGCCGCCACCGCCGGCGCCGCCGTTGCCGCCGGGCTGGGCGGGCTGCGTCTGCTTGAACTCCCCGCGCTTGAACTCGCCGTCGATCTTGAGGTTGGTGAGGCTGAGGCCGCCGACGGCCTGGGCGACGCCGTCCTGCTTCGCGACGGTGGTGACGGTGGAGGCGGCCAGGGTCTGGAACCCCTGGACCATCAGGCGGTCGCTGCTCTGCTCCTCGCCGTCCTCGTTGGCGTCGAACTCGAACCGCGGCCGCTGCGCCTGCTGACCGGCCTGGGGCTCCTCGCGGGCCTTGGTGACGGTCAGATCGGTGCCGAGACCGTAGAGGGACTCCAGGACCTGGGTCTGGGCCTGCTTCATGCCGGCGGCCACTGAGTTGACGACGATGACCAACGCGATCCCGAGCGCGAGCCCGGAGGCGACGACGAGCGCCGCCTTTCTGCGACGGCGCAGCTCGCGCCGGAGGTAGGTGAAGAACATGTGCGCGAAGCTAGGGGCGCGCGGTGATGGCTGGATAAGGCCTACGTGAGAGTGGGATGAGAGTCGGGGCGGGCGCGGAACGGACGGCTACGGAGGCGGCGGGGACGGGGGCGGGGGCGAGAACGCGCCGGCGCCGTCGACTGCGTGTCGGCGGTCGGCCGGGAGGGCGTCAGGTCGTGTACGCGAGGGGATCCATCAGGACCTGGCGGATCACGTACGCGGCCGCGCCGCGCGACGCCGGGGTCGCGGGGGAGGCTGCGCGGAGGCGGCCCGCCGCCGGGGTCCAGAGGCCGGAGACCACGCGGCGGGCGAGTTCGGCGTCGACGGCCGGGCCGAGACGGGCCATCAGCCGGGGGTAGATCCCACCCAGGACGACAGCCTCGGGGTCGAGCAGGTTCACGGCGCCGGAGAGCGCGAGGCCGAGCATCCGGCCCGCCTCCTCGACGGCGGCCACCGCCCGGGGCTCCCCCGCGTCGGCGGCGCGCGCCAGTTCCTCGACCCCGGCGGCTCCCGATCCCCGCAGCAGCGCGGACTGGCCCGCGTACTGCTCCAGGCACCCGCGCGAGCCGCAGCGGCAGAGGGGGCCGTCGGCGTCCACGGGCAGGTGGCCGATCTCGCCTGCGAAGCCGTGGGCGCCGCGCAGCAGTTCGCCGTCCACGACGATCGCGCCGCCGACCCCGATCTCGCCGGTGAGGTACAGGAAGCTCCGTACCTCGGCGAGGGCGCCGAACCACAGCTCCGCCAGCGCGGCGGCGTTCGCCTCGTTGTCCGAGGCGACCGGGAGCTCGGGGGACGGCGCCCCGGCGGTGCCGGGCGCCCCCGTCATGCCTGGCGTCCCCGTCCGCCCCGCCCGCAGCGCGGTGAGTGCCTCGCCGAACAGACGGTCGGCGGGCACCCGGTTCCAGCCGAGGTTCGGGGCCTGGTGGACCGTCCCGTACGAGACGAGGCCCGGCAGGGCGAGCCGTACACCGGCCGGGCGCAGGTCCCGTTCCGCCGCGCTCCGCAGGGCCTCCGCCGCGAGCCCGGCGGCGCGCGCGAGCACCTCGGCCGGCTCGGCCGCACGGTTGTCGAGGGGTTCGGTGACCCGGACGCGGTCGGCTCCCGCGAGGTCGACGACGCAGACGGACACGTAATCGACGTTGATCTCGACCCCGAGCCCGGCCGGACCGGTGTCGGCAGGCTTCAGGACCGTCCCCGGCCGCCCCGCCTGCCCGCTGAAGGTCTTGCCCGACTCGACCAGGAAGCCCTGCTCCAGGAGCTGTTCGACCAAGGAGGAGACGGCGGCGCGGGTGAGGCCGACGTGCGCCGCGACGGCCGCGCGGGTCGTCTCGCCCGCGTCGTGGACGGTGCGCAGGACGAGGCTCAGGTTGTGCCGTCGCACGCTCGCCTTGTCGGCCTTGGGCTCCCGGGTCGGTGGAGTCGTCTTCATCGTGAGCCGAGCCTAATCCCCCGCCGCTCCCATCTCCTTCATCCCCCTCGCCCCTTCCGGCATCCCCACCTGCCCCTCCCTCCGGCATCCCCGTCCGCTGTCCCGCACCCCCTTTCCGGAAATCAGTTCAACCACCGAACTCTTTTGCGCTACCGTCTGCCGCATGCCACTCCCCCGTGACTACGGCGGCCAGACCTGCGCCCTCTCGCGCTCCATGGAGGTCGTCGGAGAGCGCTGGACCCTCCTGATCGTGCGGGACGCCTTCTTCGGGGTCCGTCGGTTCGGCGAGTTCGCCGCCCATCTCCGCCTCCCCCGCGCCGTGCTCGCCGACCGGCTCGCCATGCTCACGGAGTCCGGCGTCCTCACCCGGCTGCCGGACACCGGACGCCGCGAGGTCTACGCCCTGACCGCCAAGGGCGTCGCGCTCTGGCCCGCCGTCCGCGCGCTCACCTCCTGGGGCGACGCGTTCTACGGGGCGGGCGGCGGCCCGCGCCGCGTGTTCCGCCACGCCGACGACGACGCGCCGCTCGCCGAGGACGGCCGCTGTACGGGGTGCGGGGCCCCGGTCCCGATCGGCGACATCCTCGTGGCGCCCGGACCCGGCCTCGCCCCCGCGGCCGAGGACGACGACCCGGTGACGGCGGCCCTCGCCCGCCCGCACCGGCTGCTCCGCCCCCTGCTCGTACCGTCCACCACGCACCGTTCCCCGAGAGGTCCGCACTCATGAAGATCCTGGTCGTCGGCGCCGGAGCCACCGGAGGCTATTTCGGCGCCCTGCTGGCCCGTTCCGGACAGGACGTCACCTTCCTGGTCCGTCCGCGCCGCGCCGCCGTGCTTCGCGAGCGCGGTCTGCGTCTCGTCGGCCGGGGCGAGGAGTGGTCGTTCGCGCCCCGACTCGTCACGGCCGACGAGCTGACCACGCCGTACGACCTGGTCCTGCTCTCGGTGAAGTCCACCGCCCTGGAGCAGGCGGTGGAGGACGTCGCGCCGGCCGTCGGACCGGACACGGCGATCGTGCCGCTGCTCAACGGCCTGGCCCACATCGACGCCCTGAACGCCCGCTTCGGCGCCGCGCGGGTCCTCGGCGGCGTCGCCAAGGTGGTCACCACGCTCGACGACGACGGGGACATCGTCCGGCTCGCGCCGCTCGCCCATCTGACGATCGGTGAGCAGGACGGCGTCCCCACCGCGCGCGTGGAGAAGGTCCGGTCCGTGCTGACCGAGGCCGGCATCGACGTCCTGGTGCCGGAGGACGTGCTGACCTCCATGTGGCACAAGTGGGTGTTCATCACCACGTTCGGCGCGGTGACGAGCCTGATGCGCGGCACGGTCGGCGAGGTCAACGCCGTGCCCGGCGGCGTGGAGCTCGGCCCGGCCGTCCTCGCGGAGGCGGCGGCGGTGGCAGGCGCCGCGGGGCATCCCGTACCGGAGCCGGAGCGGGCGGCGACGCTGGGCATCGTGTCCGCGACCGGGTCGCCCATGGTGCCCTCGCTCTACCGGGACCTGGTCGCCGGACGGCCGACGGAGGTCGAGCACCTCTTCGGCGACCTGGTGGCACGCGCGCGTGCCCTGACCGTACCCACCCCACTCCTCGACCTGGCCACCCTCCACCTGCGCGTCCACCAGGCACGGGTCACGGACGCCGCCTGAACCCGGTGCCTCCGGCCCTGATCCGCCGGACGGCCCCACAGGCCGCTCAGCGGGTGAGCCAGCCCCTCAGGACTCTGCTGACGGCCGGCATCGCCACGTACGTCATCAGGACGTTGAAGACACAGGCGATGACCGCGCTGCTCAGCACGAGCGGCAGCGCGGTCAGCCGCGGCACCAGGAAGTAGCTGCCGAGGAGGGAGATCGGATAGATCGCGAGGGTCGCGCTGATCGCCATCTTCCACCGCGGCGGCGCGGGCCGCGTCGAGCCCGGCTTGGCGAACCAGGTCTCCATGCCGGTCAGTTTCCGCCGGGCGATCTCGGTGTGGTGATGCCCCTGGCAGTCGGCGAACCAGGCCGCGCGCTCCGGCGACTCCTGCCAGATCCTGCAGGCCTCCGCGTCCCGGAACCGGTGGACGAGGAACCAGGGGGCGTCGCCGCCGGACGAACGGAAGAGCCCGTACCCGAGGTGGCCGGGAAAGGCGGCCGCGCTCTCGAGAATGCCCTTCGCCCACCGCTCGAAGACGGCTTCGTGGCCGGGCTCCACCCGGCGCGCTATCAGCAGGGTCACCTCGCCGGTGTCGGCGGGGACGGTGGTGTGCTCAAGACTCACCGCGGTCACTCGTACTCCTCGTGATCACGCCGCGCCCGCCCCCACTGTACGCGGCGCCGGGACACGACCGGGTGGCCGGAGACGTCCTGGGCGGACTCCTGGTCGGACTCCTGGGCGGACTCCTGGTCGGCGTGGTCGCCGGCCCCGCCTCTCCGGCCCCACGGGGGTCCACAATGGTGGGAACCACCCACAATTCACCGACGCTTCGTACACGCTCCGGTCCGAGCCGGTCACGGTTCGCGGTGCGATCATCTAGTGTTCCCACGACCACACCGGTGGCCCGCGAGATCCGCACACCGCCACCGTGGATCAGCGACAGGGGGCGATGCGCACGTGGCCGAGAACGAGATGGCCGTGTTCGGAGTGTCGGCTCTGGAGGAAGAGCTGTACCGGCATTTCCTCCGCAACCCGGACACCCCCGCCGACGACGTCCATCTGCTGCTGCACACCGACCCGGACGAGACCCGCGCCTGCCTCGCGCGGCTGCGGGCCCTCGAACTGCTCCACCCCGAGCGGGCCGACGGACGGGTCTCCCCCGCCGAGCCCGAGGCGGCGCTGACCCGGCTGACCGACCGCCGGCTCACCGAGCTGCACCGGGAGTTGCAGCGGGTCACCCGATCCCGGCACGTCATCGACGGGTTACGCGCGGAGACCTCGGCCCGCACCGAGACCTCCGTCGGCATCGAGCAGTTGGACGGCCTGTCGAACATCCGCAACCGGATCGACGACCTCGCCTTCTTCGCCCGCGACGAGATCCTGGCCGTCGAGACGTCTCCGCGACTCTCCCCCGAGAACATCGCCCGCTCCCGGCCGCTCGACCTGCGGTGCCTGCGACGCGGCGTACGGATCCGCAACGTCGTCGTACGCGCCGCGCTCGACGACCGGCCGACGGCCGACTACCTCCGCGAACTGGCCGCCCACGGCGCCGAGATACGGGTCACCGGGGACACCGCCGAGCGGATGATCGTGTACGACCGCAGCACCGCGCTGGTGCCGCTCGATCCCCGCAACACCGCACGGGGCGCGCTGCTCGCCCACCAGAGCGGCCTGGTCACCAACATCATCGCGCTGTTCGAGAAGATCTGGGAGGGCGCCGACGACCTCGGCTCCTCCGCGGGCCCCGACGGCTCGGGACCGGGCGGCCAGGAGCTGACCGAGCGGGAGAGACAGGTGCTCGCGTTCATGTGCACCGGCGCCAAGGACGAGGCGGGAGCACGCGAGTTGGAGGTCTCGGTCCGCACCTACCGCCGCTATGTGGCCGAGCTGCTCCAGACCCTCGGCGCCAACAGCAGGGCCCAGGCCGCGCTGCTCGCGCGCGAGCGCGGCTGGATCTGACACCGGGGGCACCGCGTACGTCGGAAGGGCCGTCAGAGCCACGGTGCGTACGTCGTCAGCCCGGCACCGACCAGCCGTCCAGCGCGGCGTCCGCAAGAACGGCAACCACCGTCCCGTACACGGCCGTACGGTCGACGTCCTCGTCCAGGGTGATCCGCAGCCGGATGCGGTCGGCGGCCACCTCGGGGGCGCAGTGCCAGTGCCCCGGCAGCAGGCAGAGGAGGCGGACCACCGTCGTCGGTCCGGCGGGGGCCGTGCCGTCGTGGCGTACGGCCATGACGTCGACGAACCGGATCGCGTGGTCGGTCACGATCATGTCCCCTCTCCCACCGTGAGGACGTGCAGGGCGGCCGCCGCGAGGGCCGTGATGCCGGTCGGCAGGGCGGTCCGTACGTCGGGGGCGAACTCCGGCGCGTGGTTGGGCGGGACCGGCTCGCCCGACTCCACCGCCCGGCGCCACCGCGCCGCCCCGACCGTACCGAGCAGCCAGTACGCCAGCGGGACGCCGCCCGTGCCGAAGGCCGCGTAGTCCTCGGTCGCGGTGAGCGGTGGCGTGAGCGTCACCCGGCGCGCGCCGAGCGCCGCCTCGTGGACCCGACGCAGGGCGGCCGTCGCGGCCGCGTCGGGCACGAGGACGGGCGAGCGGGCGGTGACGCTGAACTCCGGTTCGCTCGGGCAGCCGGAGGCCGTGCACTCGGCGCGGACGATCCGTTCGACCGCCGCGTCGACCCGGGCGAGCGTCGCGTCCCTGAACGCCCGGGTGGAGACGCTCAGTTCGGCCCGGTCGGGGATGACGTTGGCGCGGTCCCCGGCCCGCAGGGAGCCGACGGTGAGGACGACCGGCTCGGCGGGCGCGGTCTCGCGGGCGACCACCGACTGGAGCCGTACGACGGTGGCGGCGGCGGTGAGCACGGGGTCGACGGACAGGTGCGGGGCTCCGGCGTGGCCCCCGCGTCCGTGGATGACGACCTCCAGGGAGGTGCTCGCGGGCATCAGCGGCCCGGGCCCGGCGTGCGCGACCGTCCCGGCGGGCAGCGGGGCCGCGTGCTGGGCGAGGACGAGGTCCGGGGTGCCGAACCGCTCGTACAGCCCGTCCGCGACCATCGCCCGCGCGCCCTGGAGGGTCTCCTCCGCGGGCTGGCCGACGACCAGGAGCGTGCCCCGCCAGGCGGTACGGGAGCGGGCGAGGCGGGCGAGCGCGCCGGCGGCCGCCGCCAGGTGCAGGTCGTGACCGCAGGCGTGCATCACACCGGGGACGGTGCTGGCGTACCGCAGGCCGGTGCGTTCGGTGACGGGCAGGGCGTCCAGTTCGGCGCGGAGCATCACGGTGGGTCCGGGGCCGTTGCGCAGGACGCCGACGACGCCGTGGCCCCGGCCCACACCCCGGGCGACGGTGCAGCCGTGGAGCTCCAGCCAGGTGGCGAAGCGGTCGGCGGTGCCTGCCTCGTGGCCGGAGAGCTCGGGGTGGGTGTGCAGGTCGAGGTAGAGCTCGAGCGCGGGCCGCAGCTCCTCCTCGGGCACCTCGGTGGCTGGCGTCGTGTCCATGTCTGTCTCCTGCCGGGGATGCGGACGGCCGGGCGTCCTGGTGCGGCTGGGTCTTCTCCTGCTGAGGCTCGATCTCCTGGTACGGCTGGCTCTTCCACTGCGGCTCGGTCTCGTGCTGCGGCCGGCTCCTCCACCGCGGCTCGGTCGCCCGCCGCGGCTGGGCGTGCCGCTCTTCGCGAGGGTGCGGTACGGGCCGGTCAGCGGGGCCTTCGGGGCGCTGTCACCGGGTGACAGCGAACTGACAGTGGCACGACGGCCGATCTGACAGCGGGCCCGGCTGGAATGAGGCATCGCAAGGGAGTGCCTCCGGATCGGCCGGCGGACCCCTGTGACGCGAAGGAGAACACCATGGCGCCCAAGACGGAGCTCGCGACCCTCGCCGACGAGATCCTGGAGCTGGAGTCGGAGACCTTCGAGATCTCGGACTACTCGGACGCGGTCGAGGTCGTCCTCGCCGGGTGCACCTCGTCCTCCTCGACCTCCACCTGCTCCAGCACCACCAGCACCACCTCCTGCAGCGCCTGATCTCGCGGATCCCGCGACCGGCAGCCCCCTCCCGGCGGAGAACTCCTCCCGGGTGGGGGCTGTCCCTCGTTCCGTGGCCGTACGGAGGCGGCTCACGGGAACGGGTGCGGCACGGCCTTGATCTCGTCCTCGCGCAGATCGGTCGCCCGTCTGCCGGACGTCCGCAGGGCGGTGCGGAGGCGGGGCATCAACAGGGCCCGCTGGCGGGTCCAGCCGAAGTCGAGGGGCAGCAGGCCGGGCACGATCGCGGCGACCGTGTGCAGGCCCATCCGGCGCTGCTCGGGGGTCGTCTGGTCGACGGCGATCACGTCGTGCCCGGCGCGGACCAGGTCGTCACGGAGCAGCCGCAGGTCGTCCATCAGGTCCCCGGTGCGGGGCCGCAGCGGCTCCCAGTCCCGGAACGCCTCGTCGAGCGACAGGACTCCGTCCGGCTCCAGGTACTCCCGGGCGTGGACGGTCATCGAGGGCAGCCCGTAGAGCTGGGCGTGGTCCTTGAGGTGGCGGACCTGGGTGAAGTCCCGTGCCATCTCCTCCAGTTCACCCTGGCGTTCGGCGACCTGGTAGGGCAGGTGCGGGATGTAGGTGAGGACCTCGGAGAGGGCGGAGTCCACGGTGCCCTCGGGGTCGAAGCCGGCCGCCGCGGCGAAGGAGAGCGCACCGGGGCCGCCGTCCCGGCGGACGGCGAGCGCGGTGACGACGGGGACGGCGAGGTCCATGCGGGTGTCGTACGCGTACACGTCGTAGCCGTGCAGCGCAGCCCGGTCGATCATCGAACGGATCGCGGGGGCACGGCAGGTGCCGAGGTCGATCCGGGTGAGCCGGGCGCGTCCGTACCAGGCGAGCAGGAAGGCATCCCGCTCGATCAGCTCCAACAGGCCGAAGAGGACGGCCTCTTCGAGACTCCCGCCCGTGGCACAGCCGTTGGAGCACTCGAAGACGAAGTTGTCGGCGTCGACGCCCGCGCTGTAGTGCGCCAGGCGGGCCGGTACGAGGACGGGCGCGTCGGAGCGCAGCGAGTGGCCCCACACCCAGGGGATGGCGCGGTCGGGGTCGAACGGGCTGACGAGGTGGTCGCGTTCGTACGTCTCCGGGGCGTAGAGGCCGCACTCGGCGGGGTCGAGGACGGGCGTGCCGGCCGCGACCAGTTCGTGGTACGAGGCGGAGACGGGCGCCGTGCCGCGTCGGCGGTGCGTGCCCGCGTAGCGCTCCAGGCCCTCCAGATGGGCCAGCGTGCGGCTGGTGCCGTAGCTGTTGGCCTGGCCGCTCCAGGTGACGTCGTTGAGGCCCGCGTAGCCCCGGACGAAGTGGGTGCCGGCCACCGGGGCGGTGGTGGTGGAGACCGGGTTGATCCAGACGTCGGAGCCGAGGGCGCCGCAGACCGGGTTGGCAAGGGCCGTGGTGGGCAGCGGGTACGAGCCGAGGGACCGCAGCCGGTACCCGGACGGGTCGGGCTTGGGTGCGGGGCCGAACGTCATCCGGGCCGACTCGGCGGTGTCGGGGCGCTCGCGCACGCAGGAGGGGCAGAGCGGTTCGGGCAGCAGCGGGAAGGTCGCGGTGGCGAGGGTTACGAGGTCGACCCGGGTGACCTGGGGCAGGTCGCCGTCGGGCGCGGACGCCGTGGGGCGGCCGCCGGGGAGCGTCGCCCGGTACGCGGCCCAGACGGCGTCCAGGGCGTAGTCGGTGAACACCGGCCAGGCGGCGGCCCCGTGGGGTTCGTGGCCGAGCTCGAGGGCTTCCCGCTCGGAGCGGCTGCGCAGCCGCTGCCAGCGCATGGCGAGGCACTGCCCGCAGGCCCGCGCCTCGCCCTTTTCGTCCGGGTCGCCCCGGCCGCCCCAGGGGCCGAGCAGCACGGCCCGTGAGGTGAGGTGGACGGTGGCCTCGGGCCGGATCCGGGCGTACGGGTCGGGGCGGCCGAAGCCGAGGGTGTCGGCGGCGCCGAGCGGAACGACCAGCGGCGCGGGCAGCCGCTCCTCCCCGGCGTTGCGGGCGGTCAGCGCGCGCTGGAGCAGCTCCCTGGCCGCTTCCAGCGGTGCGCCCGCGGGGGCGGCGGACTGTGTGCTCGGCGCCAGGGTCGTCATGACTTGTCGCTCCAGCGGAAGGTCTTCAACGCGACGGCGCCGAGGACGACGGCGACCCCGGCGAGGACGGCGCACGCCACGGCGATGTCGCCGCCCGAGCCGCTGCCGGTGAGCGCGGCGGAGACGCCGTCGTTGAGGTAGAAGAGCGGCAGGGCGTGGGCGAGGCTCTGCATCCACTCGGGCATCGCGTCCAGCGGGAAGAAGGAGCCGGACAGGAACGCCATGGGAATCATCAGGCAGTTGGCGACCGCCGCGACCGCCTCGGGCGTCTTGGCGAACGAGCCGACGATGACGCCCAGCGCCAGGAACGCGGTGATGCCGAGGACGAGGACCGGCAGCACGAGCGGCCAGGACCCGGCCGGCTTCAGCCCGAACCAGGGCAGCAGTGCCACGCCGACGAACAGCGCGGTCTGCACGATGCCGATGGCGACGGCGAGCCAGTAGCGGGAGGCGAGCACGGCGGGCAGCCGGACGGGTGTCATCCGGATGAGCCGCAGGATGTCGTCGCGGCGCCACTGCATGAGGACGAAGCCCACCCCGAAGACGGCCGCGTTGGCGACGCCCCAGGACAGCACGCCGGGGGCGATGTAGTTGATGTACGGCTGGCCGCTCTGCTCGACCTCCTTGCCGTGGAAGATCAGCCCGAAGACGACCAGGAAGAGCAGCGGGAAGGCGAAGGTGAAGAAGAGGGTGGTCTTGTCGCGGGTGTAGGCCCGGTAGCCCGCGCGGGTCAGTGCGGCGTATGCGCTCATGCGGTGTGTCTCCGTGTCCGTTCTCTGAACTCTGTCCACGTCCGGTGGACCGGGCGGGGCGTGGCTACGGCTGCGGGGTGGCGTCGCCGGTCAGTTGGAGGTAGACGTCCTCCAGGCTCGCGGTGCGGGTACGGATGCCGTGGAGACCGGCGATCTCGCCGACCGCCGCGAGGACGGGCCCCGCGTCCAGGGTCTCCAGGACGACCGCGTCCGGCTCCTCGGTGACGCCGAGGACGCCGGGGATGGCCCGCGCGGCCTCCGGCGAGAGCCGCCCGGCGGGGACCACCAGGCAGGTGGTGGGGCTGCCCGCGGAGACCAGCCGCGCCGGGGTGTCGAGCGCGCGCACCCGCCCGTCCACGATGATGGCGACCCGGTCGCAGAGCGCCTCGGCCTCGTCGAGGTGGTGGGTGGTGTAGACGATGGTGCGGCCCGCGCCCTTGAGATCGCGCAGGACCTGCCAGAGCGCGCGGCGGGCCTGCGGGTCGAGGGCGGCCGTCGGCTCGTCCAGGAAGATCAGTTCCGGCTCGTGCACCAGGGCCGAGGCGATGGCGAGCCGCTGTCGCTGGCCGCCGGAGAGGTCCTCGACGCGCACCGTGCCGTGCTCGGTCAGGCCGACGGAGTCCAGGGCCTTGTCGACGGCGTCACGGCCGGCGCCGTAGAGCGCGGCGACGGTCTCCAGGTGCTCCCGGGCCGTCAGCCGGACGAAGAAGGCGGACGTCTGGGTCTGCACGCCGATCCTGGGCAGCAGGCCGACGTTTCGGGGCCAGGGGTTCTCCCCGAACACGGCGACCGTGCCGGAGTCGGCGTGCCGCTGCCCCTCCACGATCTCGATCAGGGTGGTCTTCCCCGCGCCGTTGGGGCCGAGCAGGCCGAAGAACTCGCCGCGCGCCACGGTCAGCGAGATGCCGTCCACGGCCTGCTTGGAGCCGTACCGCTTGTGTACGGAGTCGAGCACGATCGCCGCGTCCCGGCGCTCCGCGCCCCGGCCCGGCTCGGTCGTCTCGTGCGTCGCCGCGCTCTCCTGCGCGGGAGACGGGGTGGTGGGGGGCATGGTGCGCTCCTTGTTCACGCGGCTCGGGCCGCCGTCAGCAGGTGGTGGACTAGTGCCGCCGCCGAGGCGGCGAGGACTCCGAGGACGAGCAGGGTGCCCAGTCCGTAGGCGGTGTAGACCGTACGGGCCCGGCCCGGGTAGGCGGCCGCCGCCGGGTCGCGGCGGACGGCGAGACGGAGGTATTCGCGGCTGGAGGCGGCGAGTTCGGTGGCCCCGGCCCACTGGCTGACGATCTTGTAGCCGTCGAGCGGAGGCAGCGGGACCAGCATCGCGTACGCCTGCACGCTGCCGAGCAGCAGCAGTCCGGTCAGGGCGTCGTGCGTGGCCTCGTCCAGCGGAGCCCAGAGCAGGAGGGCGCAGAAGGGCAGCAGGAAGAGGAGGTTCATCACGGCGCCCGCGGCGGCGGTCGCGATCCGGTGCCAACGGGTCCGGAGGTAGAGGTAGTTGTCCACGGTGCAATACATGATCACCACGGGGAGCCGCCAGCGCAGCCCGATCTCGCCGACCCGTCCACCGAAATGACGTGCGACCACCCCGTGAGCCAGTTCGTGCAGTGCGGTGCTCAGCCAGAGGAGGACGCCGGTGGCCGCGAGCAGCACGGGGTTGAGGAACAGGTCCCGGGCGGCGAGCACCGCGTCGCCCAGGCGCAGGGCGAGGACGGTCTCCATGGCGAGGACGGCGGCGAGCAGCGGCACCATGCACACGGGACGCAGCAGGAATCCGACGGCGCGGTGCAGACGGGCGGTGGTGGCGTCGGCGTCCGCGACGAGCCGGACGCTGCCGGCGAGGAGGCGCCGCGTGGGCGACGCGTCGGGGGCGGCCACCGGGGTCGGGGCGGCGGTCGGGGCCGAGTCCGCGAGCAGGCCGCGCGTTCCCAACATGCCCAGGAGCTGGCGCCAGTTGGCGTCGCCGAGCCGACGCCCGTACTCCCGCGCGTACGCCTCGCCGAGCTGGGCGAGCGTACGGCTGCCGTCCATCCGGGAGATGAGGAAGGACTCCTTGGCGCCGACCTTGAAGGACTGGCCTCCGACGGTGTCCTTGATCAGGTGCACGGTGGCCGGGCCGCGCAGGAAGGGGTCGCTCACGAGCACGCCCGCGCGGAGCTCCGGCCGGTACTCGACCTCCGCCGTCACGGGGACTCCCGCAGGCAGCGGCCCAGGACGTGGGAGAGGTACGCCTCGTCGCGGATGGTCACGTGCAGCCGGTTGTTGGTCATGTGCATGTACGGGGAGAGGAGGAGCGGCAGGGCGACCGCCGGGTCGGTGACCCGCTCGTCGCGCTCCCCGTCCCAGGAGCGGAAGACCAGCTCGCCGTCGCGCGCGAGCCGCTCCGCGCGGTCGCGCAGTTCGAGGCAGTGGTCGGCCCAGCCGCCGAGGAACGCGGGCAGCCGCCCCGGCCGCCGCCCGCCCGCCGCCACGGCGGCACGGACGGCGGTGAATCGGGCGGTCAGGTCGGGGGCCATGGCGGCGTAGTTCCGGTCGTACTCCTCGCTCCCGATGAAGCCGGTGCCGGGGAACGCCTTGTGCCAGAACTCGTAGTAACTGTCCAGGTAGTCGACCAACGTCCCCTCGTCCGGCAGGAAGGCCGAGGACATGACCATCATCAACTGGGCCGAGGTGCCGAGCAGTACGGTCCGCAGATGCAGGTTCTTGGTACGGAACGCGTCCACGACCAGCTCGCTGGAGTGCCGGAAGTGCCACTCGGCCAGCTCGATCCCGGCAGGGCCCCCGTACTTGCCGAACTCCGGCTCGTACGGCTCGGCGCTGCGCGAGTTGTTGGGCCGCAGCATCATCCGGCCGTCGTCGTCGACGTAGGGCGCGCGCTCGGCGCCGGGGAACTCGATCTCGAAGAGCGTGTTGTAGAAGTCGTGCAGGAAGCCCGAGTCCACCTCGTACAGCGCCGGCCGCTCGGCCAGGAAGGTGTCGATCGCCCGCTCGGTACGGCGGCGCACCTCGGCCTCGACGGCGGGCGAGGACGGTCGGATCCGGAGCCGGACGTGCGGGCCCTGGAGCCAGTAGTTGATGAAGAACCAGTTGCCGAGCAGCCCGTCCGCGGCGAGCTCGGCCACCAGCGGGCGCACGCACTGGATCAGGAAGGGCCGGGGGTTGGCGGCGTAGAAGACGTGCGTGGCCTGCCAGGCGCCCTGCGCGGCCGCCGCGACGGACGGCGAGGTCGCGGGTGGGGTGGTGGACGTCATCGTGAGTTCCCCTTCCGGGTCTGCGGGGACGGCGATGCCTCGGCGGTGGGCGGCGAGGACCACGGGGGCGGCGACGCGTCGACTCCGGGCGGCGAGGACTGCGGGGAAGGCGACGCGTCGGCGGTGAACGGGAGGGTTTCCACGGACAGTTCGGCCACATGGCGACCGCGCCCGGTCGTGACGTGCAGCTCGCCCTCGTCGGGCAGGGCCTCGCGGAAGACCACGCGGGCCTGCTCGCTCTTCAGCAGCGCCTCGAACGCGGCCAGCGAGAGTGCGCTGTCGAAGTCGACGTACTGCGGCTTGGCCCCGGTCGCCCCACGGGCGCCGCTGTCCGAGACGGTGGCGAACACCCGGTCCGGCAGACCGTGCGCGCGCCGGAAGCGGTGCCAGCCGAGGAACCGGTCCGCGTCGGCGGCGGGCCCTTCGCCCTCCCCCGTCGCCCCGATCGCGCGCGGCGGAAGCGCGGAGGCGGGCGCGCTCCAGCTGCGTCGGGCAAGGACCAGGCCGCCGTGGCGGACGCGGGGGCGGGAGGTCACTCCGTCGGTGGGCTCTCCCTCGGGCACACCGCCCCACACGTTCAGCGGCGCCATGGAGGTCGGCGAGAGCAGGAGCAGGGTGCGGGCGAGCTCGGGCAGCGCCAGCGGGACGAGGTAACCGAGGTAGACGGGGACGACTTCCCGCCCTAGACGGGTGGACCGGAGGACGAGCCGGTCGGTGGTCTCGTCGTGCTCCATGTACAGGTCGTCGAGGTCGATCCGGCACTCCGGTTCCAGGGTGCCGGTCTCGCCGGGGCAGACGATCTCGTACGGGACGAGTCGGCCGTGCAGGTTGAGGTTGCTGGTCACCGGGCCACCGGTGACCTCGGCGAGGACCGCGCCCGGCGGCACCACGGCGGCCGAGGCGTCGAGCAGGCGCTCGGCGAGCCCGTCGAAGAGCTGCGTGAAGCGGCTGAAGGGGAAGGAGAGGCCGCCGTAGGAGCGGTTGAGGACGAGGAGCGGGGTGTCGTCGGGCCGGTCGGCGAGCTGGAGGTGGTGGCTCATGGGCGCGAAGTGCGGGGCCACGCCGTCGAGTTCGGCCGCGACCTCCGCCATGAAGACTTCGTCCAGGAGGATTTCGTCCGCGCCGGTGCCGGTGGCCTCCGCCCACAGGGACCGCATGCGGTCGACGAAGGCCAGGCGGGCGGTGTCGAGCGCCTTCAGCTCGGGCTGCCCGAGCCAGTTCTCCTCGGGGACGTACCGACCGTCCGCGTCGAAGGGGGTGCGCTTGGCGGTGAACGACATGTACTGCTCGAAGAAGTCCTCGTGGAAGTCGTGGACCAGCTTGAGCAGGTCCTCACAGCGGCCGCCCTTGCCGTACCGGGCGAGGAAGAAGCCCTTGAGGATGAGTCGTTGAGGGAGCGTCAGATCGAAGGCGGGCAGGACGCGTACCACCGCCGCCAGCGGGCCGTCGGCGAGCCGCGCCCAGGCTCGGGCGTCGGGTCCGGTCGCCGTGCCGGCCGCCGCGTCCTCGTAGAGCACGGTCTGCGGGACGCGGCCCTCCTCGGCCCCGAGCGCGCGCTGGATCTCCCGCAGCCGCTCGCGCAGCGCGGCGAGCACGGCCGGGCGTTCGGCCGGGGCGGCCCGCCCGAACCGGTCCACGAGAGAGACCGTGCCGTCGAGCTCGGCGGCCAACGCGTCCGCCCATGGGCGCCCGACGGCACGCAGGGACACCTGGAAGGCGCGGAGCGGATCGGCGTCGTGAACCTCGGTGCGCAGGACCGGCACCTGGAGCATGCCGACGTCGAGCAGGGCGCCGAGATACCGCTCGACGTCGGCGTCCGACGCGTGCTCGGCAGCCAGCCAGGCGGCGAGTTCGCCGTGGCGCAGCGTGCCGCGCTCCTCGAAGAGGCCGAGCAGTCGTTCCAGGGTGCCGCTGCGGCGAAGGAAGAACAGCCGGTCCTGTACGGCGTCGAAGGTGACGGCGGCGTCGTCGTCGCCGGCGGTGACCCAGCGGCGGACGTAGCGGACCCGGTCGTCGTCCCGGCCCCAGCCGCCGGCGAGTGAGACGGGCAGGTCGGCGCGGCGGGCCGGGTCGGCGGCGATCGTCTCGGCGAGCCGGCCGAGGGCAACTACGTTCAGCCGGGCGTGCCCGGTCCACTCGTCGTCGACGCGGACGGCGAAGCCGTCCTCGTGCGCGGAGAACTCCCCGAGGGCGACCCCGGTGAACGTGGAGAACGGGCTGGTCTTGCAGACGGTCCGATAGAGGTACGAGAGCAGCGAACGCTCGATCTTGCGCTGCTTCTTGCCCAGGGCACGGGTATCCGCCACACCCACCGCCCGTACGTACGCGTCGAGTTGGCCGTGCAGTACGGGTGAGGCAAGCAGCAGGGCCTTGCGCAGCCGTTCCTCGTCGGCGAGGCGGCCGAGCGCGGCCCGGGCGCGACCGGTCTCCTCGGCGAGCAGCGCCGCGCCCTCCGCGCGCCGGTCCGCGAGCCGGTGGTGGTCGGCCAGCCAGGCGTCGAGCGCGCGGGCGGTCTCGGCGTCGAGGGAGGCGACCAACTCCCGTGCGCCTTCCGGGTCCTGCGGGGGACGGCCGTTGAAGACGGCGCGCCGGAGCGCGAGCAGCCGCCGACGGACTCCTTCCTCCCCGTCCTCGGTCCGCCCGACCAGGTCGTGCAGCCGATCGCCGACGGCCTCGCCCGCCGCGCGGAGCGCGTCGGTCGCGGCGGCGACCTCGTCGGCCCAGCGGCGGCTGTCGGGGCAGCGCAGCTCTCGCACGGTCTCCACGGGCAGCCCCGCCACCCGGATCACGAACGGCGCCATGGTCTCCTCCCCCTCAGGCGATCTCGTAGCGGAAGTCGGCCGGGAAGGGCCGCTCGTTGCCGATGAGCATGATCAGCAGGGGGGACTCACCCGTGCCGTCGAGGCCGAGCTCCTCGATGTACGAGATGTTGTCGAAGCCCAGGGCCACACCGCATCCGAGGTCCATCGCGGCCGAGGCGGTGTAGACGGCCTGGGACACGGCGCCGATGGTCGCGCCGACCAGGCGGTAGCCCCGGTCACCCACCGCGTCGAGGACCGCCGAGGTCCGCACGGCCGGCACGAGCACGGCCCCGGCCTGCTCCAGGTTGTAGTTGGCCAGGAAGTAGTTCTTCTGGAGGAAGGCGCCGGGTCGGCCCTCCTTCACGAGCCGCAAGGTGCCCGTGTCGGGGTCGTACGCGTAGCTGCCCGGGGCGAGCCCCTCGACGTGGTTGACGAACACGTACAGCCGCGCCGGCGAGGGGGCTCCGGCGCCGGCCGTGTCGCCGCCGAGCCGGGACGCGGAGGCCGCAGCGGCCAGGCACGCGGCCAACTGATCGGCTGCGACAGGTTGTTGGGCGTCGAAGCGGCCGAAGCTGCTGCGCCGTCGGCGCAGCGCGGTGCGGACGTCCGCCGTCAGGGGGCGCGGTGCGGGCAGCGGGATCTCGGCCAGGTCGGCGCGCGGGGGCGCCACGGCGGCCCGGGCGAACGCCTCGGCGTCCGGCCGGTCGGCGGCGTTCCGGGAGGTGGCGGCCTGCATCCCGGTCACCGCCTCGAAGGTGAGGACGGTACGGGACCGCTCGACGTCGGCGCGGCGCACCGAGGCCTCGACCGGCTCGGTCGCCCTCGGCGTGCCCGTCCAGCGCAGCGGCACGACGGCGAAGACGGCCTCCTCCTCGGTCCGTACGCCGAGGAGCCGGGCGAGCCGTTCCTCGTCGAACCAGAGGGCCGGCTCGATCTCCAGGCCCCGGGCGCGGGCCCACATCCGCCAGGTCTGGAGCACGGTCCCGATGTCCATGCTCACGGCGTGGAAGGAGAAGCTGTTGTACTTGAAGGCGTTCTGCCAGTACTTGATGCCGAGGACCAGGTACTGGTCGGTGAGGCCGGGGCCCGGCGCCCCCTCGCCCAGCGCCGCGCTCACCTCGCCTGTGACGTCGCCGGTCAGCAGGCGCTGCATCGCGTGGTGGCGGGTCGCGTAGTAGTGCACGCCGGGCGGGACGGGGCCGCTCGCGCCGGACACCCAGTAGACGCTGACCGGGTAGAGGCCACCGCCGGAGGCGGTGCCCCGGGACCAGTTGGCGAGCGGGTACGAGGGCAGGGCGCTCAGGTCCGTGTTGGCCTGGACGCCGAGCCTGCGCCCGGTCAGCCCGTAGGAGTCGCGCAGCATGCCCGAGAGCGCTCCGAGATCGAACTCTCCACCCTCACCGGGGAGTTCGGTCCAGGAGAGGCCAAGGCCGAGGTCGAGAGCCGCGTCGGCGGGGTAGTCGGCGTCGGGCAGGGGGAGGCTGTCGACGCCCGGGTAGAACTTCGTCTTGCGCGGGGCGTCGGCCCAGTTCGGGACGTGATCGGCCGGGGGCATCGGGACCCGGCCGCGCCGCATGATGGCGGCGGCGTAGTCGTGGGCGTACCCCATGGGTCACTCCTTGGTCGCAGGTCGCGGGGGCTGTCTCGGGTCTCGGTGTCGGGGTCTGGTCGCGGGTCTCGGCGTCGGGGGGCTGGTCTCGGGGCGGTGGGAGCGGCGCAGCCCCCTCGACTCAGGGGAAGGGGTGCGGCGCGGGGTTGAACTCCGCCGGAACCAGGTCGTGTTCGCGAATGCCCGCCTCCCGGAGCGCGGTGCGCAGCCTCGGCATCCCGAGCGCGCGTTGACGCGTGTGGCCGAAGTCGATCGGCAGCAGGCCCGGCACGAGGACGCTCACCGTGGTCAGGCCGAGGCGTCGCTGCTCGGGCATCGTCTGGTCGACGACGATCGTGTCGAATCCGGCGGCGGCGACCGCGTCCACGCACACCCGGAGGTCCTCGCGCAGGTCGTCGGAGACGGGCAGCACCCGGCCGTCCCCGTACACCTCGTCGAACGACCGCTTGGGCGGGCGCGGCACGCCCGGCTCCCCGAGCAGGAAGTGGGCGTGATCGCCCATCTCCGGGATGCCGTACGCCAACGGGTGGTCGTGCAGGGCCGCCACCTTGTCGAAGTCGTACGCCATGGCCCGCAGCCGCTCCTCGTCGCGTTCGGTGCGGCCCTGGAGGTTGACGGAGTCGGTGGCGATCTCGCAGAGCGCGCCCGCCAGCGCGGCCTCCGGGTCGAGCCCCGCGCCCGCGCCGAAGCACATCCGGCCGAGGCCGCCGTCGGGGCGGACGGCGACGCCGGTGACGACCGGCACGGGGAAGGTGATCCGGGTATCGAAGAACCGGGCCTCGTAGCCGTACATCGCCAGCCGGTCGACCATCTGCCGGGTGGCGCGCCGGGTGCTGGTGCGCGGGTCGATCTCGGGGAGCGCGACCCGCCCGTACCAGGCGAGGAGGAAGGCGTCGCGTTCGACGATCTCCATCAGGCCGAAGTAGACGGCCTCCTCCAGACTCCCGCCGGAGGCACAGCCGTTGGAGGACTCCTGCACGAAGCGGTTCTCCAGACCGGGTGCGTGATAGTACGTCAGCACCTCGGGCACGAGGACGGGTTCGCGGTCGCGCAGCGAATAGCCCCACACCCAGGGGATCGTGCGGTCGGAAGTGAAGGGCCGCACCCGGGGGTTGGCCCGGTGGAAGGCCTCCGAGTAGAGCCCGCAGACGCGCGGGTCGAGGGCCCGGACGCCGCGCTCGGTGAGCCCGTCCAGCGAGTCGCGGACCCCGGCGCGCTTGGCCCGGGCGCGCATCCCCGCGTACCGTTCAAGCCCTTCCAGGACACCGATGCGGACGCTCTCGGCGAAGGTGTCGGCATGGCCGCCCCAGAAGGTCTCGCGCAGGTACTCCCCCGAGCGCATCGAGAAGCAGCCGATGGTGGCGGAGGTGGAGAGCGAGGCGACGTCCTGGACCACGGAGGGGCCGAGCGAACCGCAGACGGGGTTGGCGTACGGCTCGACGGGCAGCTCGTAGGCGCCGATGTCCCGGACCCGGAAGCCGCCCGGGCGGTGCTTGGGCGCCGGGCGCAGGTCGAGGACGGCGCCGGACGCGGTGTCCTCCTCGATCCTGCCGCACTCCGGGCACTCGGGGTCCGGTACGAGCGGATAGTGGCGGACCTTCAGGGTCATCAGGTCGACCAGGTGGACGGCGGGGAAGACCCGCTCGCCGGGGCCGGCACCGGCGAGCCTGGCCGCGATCAGACCGGCGATCGCGTCGGCCGCGAACGGCGTGACGTAGGGGGACTCACCGGCCGCGCGGGTGCCGGAGCCCAGCTCCAAGGCCTCGCGCAGCGCGACGGAGCGGACGGCCTGCCAGCGGCGCTCCAGGCAGCTGGCGCAGGCCGGCCGGCCGCTCGCGCCGTCGGGGAAAGGGCCGACGACGGCCTGCCGTCCGTAGATGCGGACCGGAACACCGGCCGTCGGCGTCCCGTCGCGGTCCCGGAAGGCGTCACGTACGCCGATCGGCGCCACGTCCACGGCCTGCTGCGGCGCGCCGTGGCCCTGGAGCGTCCGCCGTACGAGCCGCGCCAAATCCCGGGCGGACGGCGCCCATACGTCGTCGGGCGCGATCGGGTCAGTGGTGGGCATCGGCGGTGCCGTCCTCGGTGGTCGGCACGGTCACCAGGACGCGGGCCGTGCTCACGCCGCAGGCCGCGAGGTCGGCCGGGGTTGTCGCCACGTACAGCGCGTCCCGTCCGGCCGCCCGCAGCCGGTCCAGTACGGCGTCGAAGGTGGTGGCCGCGCCCTGCGCCGGGCGTTCCCCGGCCTCGGTGACGGCGATCGTCCCCGGGGCGAGGTCGATCACGAGCGGCAGCCCGAGGTCGACGTCCTCGCTCTCGTTCTCGGTCTCGGAGGGGTCCTCCGCCGAGAGCTGGACCTGCCCGACGAGGTCGCGCAGCGCGTCGCAGGCCGCGTCCCTGCGCGACAGGCCCGCGCCGAGCGCCCAGCGACGACGGCCACCAGGACTGGCGGAGGAGCCGTCCGGGATCTCGCGGGCCAGGACCGCGTACGCCGAGGAGCGCTCGTCCTCGCCGAGGTCGAGGAGCTCCACGGTGACGCCGAGGTTGGCGGCGGACCGGACCAGGAACACCAGCTCGGGGTCGTCCGCGCCGACGGGATCCGTGTCCACGGACGGTAGATCCACGGGCGCAACCCGGGTGTCCCCGCGTACCGCCCGCACCAGCGCGTCGTGGGCGAGAGCCGACAACAGCCCCCGGCCCGCCGCCTCCTGGGCCGACGCGCCCGCGCCGACGCCCGCGCCGGTCGCCAGGTGCGACCGGTCCCGGTTGGCGGGCCCGAAGGTGCGCACGGCCGCCTCGGGGACGTCCACGCTCTCCTTGGTGAGCAGCGAGGTGGCGGTCGTCCACGCCGTGACGCCGTCGGCGCCCGTTCCCGTACCGCCGCCGGTGGTCAGGGCGTCGGGCAGCAGGCGGACGGCGCGTGCACCGGCCGACTCCTGCGCGCCACCGGCGGTCGCGGCGCCGGGCAGGGCGACGTGCTCGGCGTACGCCTCCGCCGCCGCGTACAGGGCGCGGGTCCGCGCGCCCGCCAGATGGTGCACGTCGAAGGCCGCGATGCGGCGGTGCACGCCGTGGCCGAGGGCGAGCTCCAAGCGGCTGATCTTCAGCGGGGTCTGGGTGAGGTCCTCGTCGTCGTAGCGACGGAAGACGCCGGTGTGCGGACGGACGAGCGCGGCGCTGAGGGCGTTCAGGCGCTCGACCTCGTCCTCGGCCTCGCGCGCGGTCCGCACGCTCGCGGTCTCGGGCAGGGCCAGCGTGGCGGGCACGGCCTCCCGTTCCCGGCCGCCGGCGGCCGTACCCACCTGGGTCTCCGACAGGGCGAGCGTGGCACAGCGGCGACAGCGCGGGTGGGGGTGGAGCGGTTCGGCGACGACGTCCAGGGACGCGAGGTCCTGGAGCAGCACCTGCCCGGCGGTCTCGGCGGGCAGCGCGCCGGTGGTGAGGCGGAACACCTCGTACCCGAGCAGGTTGCCGGTCATCGCCGCCACCGGCCCGGTCAGCGGCCCGCCGCCCTTCATGGACGCGCCGGAACCCGAGACCGAGCCTCGGGCCACCTCCGCCCACAGCTCGGCGGCGGCCGCCGCGTCCGTGTTCGCCCCGAGCCGGAGCACTGCGCAGGACCAGCAGCCGGTGGAGGAGGCGGTCGCGAGCGGCCCGATGACGGACCGTTCGCCGAAGGTCCAGGCCGGGATGAGGGTACGGCCCTCGGGCACGCCGGAGCCGAGGAGCCCGTGGATCCGGCCGGTGGACCCGGCGCCGGTGACGATCACGACGTCGTACCCGGCCAGATCCGCCCAGTCGGCGTCGGGAGCGACGCGCTCGACCCCTACGGGGCACCCCCGTGCTCCGGCCTCCGCCGCCTCCTCCGTGACCTCCGGGAACTCCGCGCCGACACCGATGCGGGCGCAGCCGTTGCGGACCAGACTCAGCGCGCACCAGCGGGCGGTCTCGTCGTCGCCGAGCACGGCCACGCGCGTGTGGCGGAAGCGGGCGAAGCGGGCCGGGGCGCCTTCGACGTAGTGGTCGACGTACGCGATCTGGGCCGCGAACTCCCGCAGGACGGCCTCCGCGTGCGGGTCCGCGCCGAGGCCCTCGGTCTCCGTCTCGGGCACGTCGCGTGCGAAGGAGCGCTCGTAGAGGGTGCCCACGAGGACGGCGGCCATCGCTCGTTGGGCGGGGCCGAAGCCCGCGCACAGCTCGGCGAGCGTATGACCGCCCGTCAGGTGGGGGGTCACGAGGGAGGCGAAACGGTACGCCGTCCTGCCCGTGAGGTGGAAGCCGCCGTCGGCGTTGTGGAAGAGGACTCCGCCGGGCGTCTCGGTGAAGAGCACGTCGCGGCGGATGCGCGGACGGGTCCCGGCGAGCGCGTCGAACGCCGCGTCGGGGGCGGGGGCGGGCCGGGGGACGCCGCCGGGAGCGGCCGCCGTGCGAGCCATCTCAGCCTCAGCCTCAGCCATGTGCGTCACACCTTCTCTGTCGGTCGCGTACGGTCGGCATTACGTTCGACACTGCGTTCGGCCGTGCGTTCGGCCGTGCGTTCAACGCTGCGTTCGGCGCTGCGCCGTGCGTATCTGCGCAGCAGTCCGTGCATCCGGTACGGGCCGGGCGGCCCGGCCTCCAGGAGTCCCGAGTCCGCGAGCCGCTCCAGCGTCTCCTCGGCCTCATCGGCCCCCTCGATCCCCTCGATCCCCCCGCAGTCCTCGGCGCGGAACTCCGGTGGCAGCGCGCCGAGCCGACCGAAGACCTCGGCCAGGCGCGGGTCGAGCCTGCCGAGCGCGCCGGCGAGGACACGGTCCACGGACATGTCCGGGGAGTCCGGCAGTGCGAGGCGGGCGACGGGGTCGCCGGCGAGCCAGTCCGCGCCGTCGGCGAGCCGCAGCTCGGGCCGGGTGAGCAGGCGGGCCGCCGCGATGCGCAGCGCGAGGGGGAAGTGCCCGCAGAGCTCGGCAAGTCGGCGAACGGCGTCCGGCTCGGCCCCGGCGCGCTCGGGGCCGAGGACCGTGTGCAGGAGCTGGTGGGACTCCTGGGGGGCGAAGACGGAGAGCCGGTGGACCCAGCCGCCGTGGGTGGCGATGAGTCCGGCGAGCCCCATGCGGCTGGTGACGACGGCGGCGCCGCCGGGGCCGACCGGCAGGAGGGGGCGTACCTGTTCGGCGTCGGTCACGTCGTCAAGGACGAGCAGCGCACGGTCCTCCGCCCGCCTGTCGCGCAGGGCCGCGGCGATCTCGGCCGCGACCTCGCCCGGTGCACGGGGCGCGCCGTGCGGGTCGGTCATGCGCACCAGGAGGCGGCCGCCGGGGAAGGCGTCCCGCACGAGGTGGGCGACGTGGGCGGCGAGCGCGGACTTGCCGATGCCGGGCGCTCCGGAGAGGAGCACGGTGACCGCCTCGTCGCGCGGCTCGGTGAGCCGGGCGGTCATGGCGGCGACCTCGGCGGCGCGGCCGGTGAAGGAGGGGACCACGGGCACGGGTGCGACGAGCGGTGACCTGGGTTCGACGGCGGCGGGCGGCGGAGCCGGGAGGGCGAGGCGTCCGGGTGCGCCCTGCCCGGACCGCGCGGGGCCGAGGTCGTCGCCCCGGAGGATGGCCAGCTCGAGCCGGCGCAGGGCCGGGGAGGGGTCCACGCCCAGCTCGTCGAGGAGGTACTCCTTGATCCGGCGGTACTCGGCCAGCGCCTCGGCCTGCCGTCCGGTGCGGTACAGGGCCTCGATCAGCTGCTCGTGGAAGCGCTCGTAGCCGGGGTGGGCGCGGGTGACGTCCCAGAGGTCGACGAGGGCGTCGCCGCAGCGGTCGAGGGCCAGGTGCAGGTCGCAGACGCGCTCCACCGCGCGCAGGCGTTCCTCGACGAGACGGGGCACGACGTCTCGGTGGAGCACGTCGGAGCGCACGTTGGCGAGGGTGGCGCCCTGCCAGAGCGACAGGGCGTCCTTGAGCAGGTGCAGTTCGGCCTCGGGCTCGTGCTCGGTGGAGGCCCGCGCGACCTGGTCGCGGAATGCGATCAGGTCGAGGGTGCGCGGGCCCGCGCCGATCCGGTAGCCGCCGGGTACGGCCTCGATCGGGGTCTCGGTCACACCGTGCTTGACGAAGAGCCGGCGCAGCCGCATCACACAGGTCTGGAGGGCGGCCTTGGCGGTGGCCGGCTGTTCCTCGCCCCAGATGGCCTGCTGGAGGTAGTCGGCCGAGACCACGCCGTTCGCGTGGAGCAGCAGCGCCGCGAGGAGGTTGGTGGGCCGGGACGGGGCGAGGACGACGGTCTCGGTGCCGTCCGCGAGACTCAGCGGCCCGAGCAGCTGGAACCGCATGGTGATGTCCAGGGCCTTTCGTTTGGCGAGCCCGGCATGATCCAAACCACAGGCCCTAGGGCCTGTCCGGCGGATCAGGGTCGGATAGGGCGCGGCGTCCGGTGCGGTCCGTCGCAAGGCGCCGGAGCGTCTCGATAGCGGAGCTATCGGGGCGTTTCGGCAACGCGGCGAGGGGCCGTGCCAGGCGTCGCGGCCCCGGCCATGATCCGCCGGACAGGCCCTAGTCCCAGCCGTTGACCAGCTTGCACACCGGCGGCGGTTCGACGGTGAAGGGCAGCGAGGCGGCGAAGGCCTCCCACTCGGCGCAGAGCGCGGCGACGGCCTCGTTCGGGGTGTGCGGGAGCCCGGCGCCGGGGCCGAACGGACCGGGACCGTACGAGTCCGTGCCGTACGAGTCCGTGGCCTGCGGGGCGGACCGGGCGGTGGCGATACCGGTGGGCTCGGCGACCTGCCCGGCAGCGGCGGTTCCGCTCGTCAGGGTGAGCGCGCCGAGCGTCAGGGCGAGCGCGGCAGCGGCCCGCGTCCAAGCGCCGGGCTTTTTCGTACACGGATGTGCGTCCATGGATCCCCCTGGGCCTGTTGGTGGATTCCTCCGCCTCGCACCGGAGCGGATCCGGCGGTCCCGACGATGCCAGCGGACCGGGCCCGATGGAGCGCCCCCGCGTGACAGCAAGCTGACGCGCCCTGTCAGCTTGGTGTCACGTACCCACGGAACCCCACGGAGCGCGCCCCACCAGGCCCGAAGGTCCGGACCAGGGCCCTGCCGTCAGTTCACTTCGGCCCCCGCGGGACTGTCGTCGAGGAAGCCGCCCGACTGGTGCTGCCAGAGCTTCGCGTAGGCGCCGCCCGTGGCGAGCAGCTCCTGGTGCGTGCCCTGCTCGACGATCTGCCCCCGGTCGAGGACGACGAGCCGGTCCATGGTGGCGACCGTGCTGAGCCGGTGCGCCACGACGAGCGCCGTCCGCCCCTCCATCAGCCGCCACAGCGCGTCCTGGACGAGGATCTCGCTCTCGGAGTCGAGGGCGCTGGTCGCCTCGTCGAGCAGCAGGATGGGTGCGTCCCGCAGGATCGCCCGGGCGAGGGCGACCCGCTGGCGCTGGCCGCCGGAGAGCTTCACCCCGCGCTCGCCCACCATCGTGTCGAAGCCCTCGGGCAGGGCGTCGGCGAACTCGGTGACGTGCGCCGCCCCGGCCGCGCGGCGGATCTCCTCCTCGGTGGCGTCCGGCCGGGCGAACGCGATGTTGTCCCGGAGCGAGCGGTGGAACATGGCCGGGTCCTGCGGCACGTACGCGATCTGGCCGCGCAGTTCGGCCTGCCGCAGCCGGCTGATGTCCTGTCCGCCGATCAGGATCCGGCCGTCGTCGATGTCGGTCATCCGCAGCAGCAGCCGGGTGAGCGAGGTCTTGCCGCCACCGGACCGGCCGACGAGCCCGAACTTCGCCCCGCTGGGCACCGCCAGGTCGAGCCCCTTGAAGAGCGGCTCCGCGCCCGCGTGGGAGAAGGTGACCCGCTCGAAGCGCACGTCGGCCGAGTCGGCGAGCAGCGGCTCCGGGGTGGGCGGGTCGAGCACCGTGGGCGGCTCCAGGAGCAGTTCGGTGAACTGCGCCGCCTCCGTCATCGAGCTCTCCAGACGCCGGTAGATCTGGTTGAACTCGAACATGATCCGGGTGGCGCCCGCGTAGTACGTGAAGGTGACGATGAGCGCCTCCACCCCCAGCTCTCCCCCGCCGAGGGAGAGCGCGAGCAGCAGCCCGAGGACGTTGGTCAGGACGGACATCGGCGCGACCAGGGTGTCGATGCGCAGGTTGCCGTAGTCCCAGGAGCGCAGCGTGAGGCGGCGCGACTCGGCGACGCGCGACCGGTGTTCGGCGGCCTCGCGTTCCTCCGCGGCGAAGGACCGGACCGTGTCCATGTTCATCAGGCTGTCGGCGACGTGCCCGGAGACCCGGGCGATGGCCTGTTCGCGCTGGGCGACGAGGGCCTGACGGCGCCGGATCAGCGGGGCCACTCCGATACCCGTCACGAGGATCATCGTCAGCAGCCCGACCACGAGCAGCGGGTCGTACTGCCACAGCACCACCGACGCGAACGCCAACGGGACGAAGCTGCCCATGACCGAGAAGGTCAGGGTGTCGACGAACTCCTCGAAGCGGGAGGCGAAGCTGAGGACCCGCTTGGTCAGCGACCCGGCGAAGTTGTCGTGGAAGAACGAGGTGTCCTTGGCGAACAGTTCACCCATTCCGACGACGTACAGGTGCTCGATGCCCCGGGCGTCGAGACGGTTCAGGCAGTGCAGGCCGACGCGCCACAGCGCCTCGGAGAAGAGCAGGACACCGGCGAAGGTGAGGACGTACGGCAGCATCGGGCCGACGGCGAGCGCGGCGCTGCCGTCCCCGGCGATCCGGCCGACGAGCTTGGCGACGACGAGCGGCGCGATGTACTGGATGCCGACGTTGCCGAGCGCGGGCAGCAGCATCGCGGGCAGGGTCAGCCATCGAAGACGGGCCAGTTCCCGTCCGTAGTAACGGAGTGCGAGGAAGACGGAGCCCCTGCTCGGGGGCCCTTCGGGCGATTGTGGAGGTCCCATCCCAATCCTGTAATTTCGGAACCAACGGGTGAGCCCGAAAGTCTTCCGTGCGGACCTCCACGCGGTCCACGTGTTTTACGGCCCCGGGAACCGCCCCGGGCCACCCTGGCCCCGCCCGTCCACCCACACGTTCGACCGCCCCTCACGGCGGTGGCAACATCCCGCCCTTCGCCGCCAGTTGGTCACCCGTAGCGGTTATCCGGTCACGCGACATGCGGCATGATGGTTCCTCAGGTCTTCAGCGGGGGAACAACCTCGGTCGAGGTCATAGGGGGGCACAGTGTCGCGAGTAGTCATCTGCCACGGCATCGGATACCAGTACAAGCACGCCGAGACGATGCTGACCGAGTGGTACGAAGCCCTCCGGGTCGGCATGACGGACGCGGCGCACCCGGTGCCGGACGCGGCGGACGTGGCCGCCGTGTACTACGGCAGCTGTTTCCGCAGCCGGGACACCAAGGGCGGCGGTGTGGAGGACGAGCTGGACGACATCCCGGCGTTCCAGATCGGCGACGTGCGCGACCCGTTCGAGCTGGAGTTGCTGGAGGCGTTCGCCGAAGGGACCGACGCTCCCCCGGACGACGCGAAGGGACTCGGCCAGATCGCCCTGCGCCGACTGGAGCGGAACGAAGGGCTCGGGAAGCCCATGGGCCGCACGGTCATCTGGATGATCCGTCAGGTACGCCGGTACCTGGACGCGTCCGACACCGTGCGGGAGTGCGCGCAGAAGCGCTTCGAGCGGGTGGTGACCCCGGAGACGAGGGTCGTCATCGGCCACTCGCTGGGCTCCGTCGTCGCCTACGAGGCGCTCCGCGCCCACCCCGAGTGGAACGTGCACACGTTCATCAGCGTCGGCTCCCCGCTCGGCCTGCGCGCCGTCCAGGACCGTCTGCTGCCGACTCCGCCCTCCGCGGGCAACGCTCTTCCCCCCGTCGCCCGCTGGGTCAACGTGGCCGCCAAGGACGACCCCATCGCACTGGTGAAGCACCTCGGGCCCGCCTTCGGCGACGTCGACGACCGACCCGTCGTCAATATGCCCTGGCACAAGCCCGGCAAGTACTTCTTCGGCAGCCACTCCGTGCTCCGCTACCTGACCACCGACGAGGTGGCCGAGGCCGTCGCGTCCGGGCTGGCGGCCACCGAGCGGTGACGGCGGCTTCCTACCCCGTCGGCAGGTCGACGGAGCTCGTCCGGGTCGCGCTCGTCTCCGGAAGCAGTACCTTCGGCGACGGTTTCAAGCCATTGCCGCGCGTGCCGGACGAGCTGCGGATGATGCGGGCCGTCCTCGCGGAGGCCGGATTCACGATCCATCACGGCTCACGGACCAATCCCGAGGTCAAGGACCTGAAGGCCGGCTTCGAGCAGGCTCTGAACGGCGAGGACGGCACGCCCCCCGACGTTCTGCTGTTCTACTACTCGGGGCACGGCGTCGACATCGGGGACAGGGACATCCTGCTCGCCGCTCATGACAGCGAGAAGGCCGTGCGGTCGAGCATGCTCGACGTCGCCGAGCTCATGTCGCTCATCATCCCGGGCACGAAGGCCGCCCGGCCGCGCGAGGTGGTCATCCTGTTCGACGCCTGCCGCTCCGGCCTTGCGATCAACCGGCTGAACGCGGAGGTGAACGCACAGAACGCCAAGGCGACCGACCTGCCCCTGCTCACCCTGATCAGTTCCACGAACGGGACCACCGACGCGCAGCAGATGCACTTCGCCGACTCCTTCGCGGCCGCCCTGCGCAACACCCGCGCCGGCGAGGACGACCAACACCTCGACGCCCACAAACTCTTCGCGGAGCTCCAAGTCCGCATGGAGAAGGGGTCCGAGAACCCCAAGGAACCCCAGTTACCCGAATTCGTGCCCCCTCGGGGGCAGATCCGGGCCTTCCCCAATCCGCGCTACAACCCGCCTCGCCAGGTACGCCGGCCACCGGAGGCCAACGACGACAGCGGATGGGCGTTCTGCGGACGCGTCGAGGCCGTACGGGACGTCGTCTCCTACCTGGCCGAGGCGCCGCCGCCGGAACCGGGAGGCCCGCTCGTGGTCACCGGAAGGCCCGGCTCGGGGAAGTCCGTCCTGCTCGACTGGATCCACACCTCGTCCTCCCCCGAGCGGCCGCTGCCCACCGGGACACGCGCGCCCTCGGCCGCGCCCGACACATGCGTCGACCTGCTGCTGGACGTCCGCGGCCTGCGGGTGGACCTGATCGTGTCCAAGTTGGCACGCCGCTACGGCACGGGGCAGGAGGACTGCCCGGCCCTGGTGGACGCCATCGGTGACCGAGGACTGCGCCTCGTCTTCGATTCTGTGGACGCGAGCGAAGAGCCCGAGCTCCTCTACGGCGCGCTCCTCGCGCCCCTGGCCGCCCAGCCGCGTACCCATGTCGTCATGGCCACCAGTGAGGTGCCGGACGGCTTCGAGGGACGGATCGTCGACCTCGACGCGGACGAGTACTTCCACGAGGCCGACATGGTCGGGCTCGTGGAGCACGTCCTCAGGAACCGTAAGAGCACGCGATGGTCGACCACGAACGCCCGGTCGATACGCGACATCGCGCTCGCCACGACCGCGGCGGCCGGTCGGTCCTGGCTCCGCGCCTACCTCTTCGCCGTCGACACGTGCACCCAGGACCCCGCGAACGCCAAGGTCCAGGCCGAGCGGTCCAACGCCGACCTCTTCCTGGACACGCTGAAGCGACTCAGCCGCGACCGGGACGACGACGATCCGCAGTGGGCCCGGGACATGCTCCTCCCGGTGGCCCTGGCCCAGGGCGACGGACTCCCGGCGGACGGGCGGCTGTGGGCCGCGGTGGTCCGCGCGGCGGGCAGACCCGAAGCGGGCCCCTCGGCCATCATCGACGTGTGCAGAGAGGCAAGGGACTACCTTGATGTCCCGGAGGACGGCATGAACGGTCACGGATGGAGGCTCACGCACCCTCCGACCGCCGGCTACCTGGCCGATTCGGACGAGGCGCGCAGATACCACGAGCTGTTCGTCACGGCCATGACCGAACAACTCCCCGTGCTGCCGTCCGGACAGCGCGACTGGTCCGCCGCCGACCGGTACACCCGGGAACACCTTCCGCACCATGCCCGGCTGGCCGGCGTCCTGGAAACCTACCTGGACGATCCGGAGTTCCTGCTCGCCATGAACGGCGAGACGCTGTACCGAACCCTCGGTCTCCTCCAGGAGTCCACCGACGACCGGGTGGCCAACGTCCGCGCCCTCTGCTGGCAGTTGATGGGGACACGCTGGCGGCCCGACGGGCACACCCTGGCGCGCCTCGCACTGCACGCCCAGGTACGAGCCCTGGACGAACTCGCCCGGCGTGCCCGTGCGTACGCCTCGGGCTGGCAGGCCGTGGCCGTCGATTGCCGCCCGCCTTCCGCGCGTCCCAAGGCGGAGGGCCGTCGCCTTCCGGAGGACCGCGACCTCCCGGAGGACCGGAGCGTCAAGAGGGTCCACTGCCTGCCCGACGGCGGTGAACTGGCACTGACCGGGAGCAGGGTCTTCCACCGTCCGGGAGACGCCGACGACACCGGCTGGACCGAGTTCGACCCCGACACCGAGCAGGTGAAGAGTCGCGAGGGCGACCCGCCACGGATCACCGCGTCCTCGGTCATCGACTATCAGGGTGAGCCCGCGCTGTTCGCGGGGGACATCAACGGCGCGGCCTGGGTCGCGCTCCTGGACGGCAGGGGGATGGAGATCCCGTCATTGGATCTCCGCTGCCCCCTCAGCACCTGCGTCAAGGTCGGGCAGACCCTGCTGATCGCGGGGAGCGAGGGGTGGCACTGGCGGCGGGCGCGCGTCACCGGCGAGCGCGTCGACAAGCCGGGGCTGCGTCTGGGCGAGGCCACGGCCGCGGTGACCGCGGACGGGCTCCGGGTGGCGGCGCGCACGGCCCGGGAGGTGGTCGTGTGGGACGGCGAAGGCGACCGCCTGCGCGCCTTCGAACCGCCGCAGGAACGCGGCCTGGTGAAGATCACATCCAACGCCCACGGCATCTACACGGGAGCCGGCGACGGTTCCGTCTGGTGGTCGGACTGGAACGGGCGCAGCCATCGATGGATCACGAAGCACGCGAGGGGCATCAGCGAACTGCGACTGTGCACCGTGGGTGACACGCAGGTGCTGGTGAGCGCGGGCGTCCACGGCGATATCCGGCTGTCGTCCCCCACCCCTTCCGGTCGGGCCCGCCACTTCGACATCGGGCTCGACGTCCACTCGGTGGACCTGCACCACAACGGCCAGATCGTCGTCGGAACGGACGAGGGCCTGGTCCGCATCACGCCATGAACAGCACGCACACGGGGAGTCGAGGAGTCGAGCGTGAGCCATGAGAACCCGATCTCGTCCACTGTGGGCAGGGAGTCGTCCCTGACCCACGAACTGCACATGGCGCTCCACGCGCTCGCCACGGATCTGATGGGTCCGTCGGCCGACCGGGTCCGCGTCGAGTCCCGGCTCCGCACGGTCATCGGCCTCGGGCAGAGGGCCCTGGACAGAAAGATCCCGCTGCCTCGACGCCCCTTCGACTTCTCGGACGAGAGAAAGCCGATCGGCCCCGGCGCGCTCCTCTTCGAGTACGCGGAGGAGGGGGCCACGGACCTGGGGGACCTGCTCGGCGAGCTCGACACCGAGTTGCTGACCGAGCTCGACCAGCTGGTGACCCGAGCCGAGGGCGTGGGGACCGCTGGCGGCGACGCGCCCAAGCCCGCGCCGGTGGGTGGGGTGCCCCTTCTGCTGGCACCGGTGGACGACTGGTACGTCATCGCCGGCGCGGACATCGTGCTCGATCCCCGCGACGGCGCCCTGCCCTCGTCGCCGCTGCCCGATCCCGCCGCGATCGACCGGGGTCTGCAGGCGGCACGGCCCCTGGTGGCGACCGTGGGCCGCAAGCTCTCCGCCGAGGTCCACCCGCGCGTCGACGCGCCGTACGTCCTCAGCCCCTCGACGGTCGCCCCCGACTCCGCCCCGGCCGCTGTCGCCCTGTCCTGGCTCGCCGCCGAGGGCGGTCTCCCGGACCTCGGCAGCCTGGGCGTGCTCGCCCTGGCGGGCATCTCGCAGGACGGCGACTGGCTGCCGCCGACCGTGATCGAGCAGGCGATGGAGGCCGCCGCCGAGGCCGGACTCGACGTCCTGTGGCGGGACACCGACGGCTGGCGGCTGCGCCGGGACGGGACGGACGAGTCCGATGCCGAGCCGACCCTGCTCGGCGCCGCCCGCCTGCTCTGGGGGGAGCAGTGGGATGCCGCGGTGGGGCGCAGGGCCGCGAAGACCCTCGACGAGGAGGAGTGGCGCATCCTCCACTCGACCGCGGCCGGCGACTCCGAGCCGGGGTGGAGCGGACCGGCCGACAAGAGCGTGGTCGACTTCGAGCGGTCCTCCTTCCTCTTCAAGCGGTACCACCAGCGACCCCTGTCCCGGGTGATCCAGTCGGGGCCGCGCAACAGCGGAAAGACGGTGTGCGCCCAGCAGGTGGTGCGGAAGCTGGAGGCCGCCGGCTGGCAGACCCTCGTCCTGTCCCCCGACAGTCGCCAACTGCCCTCGGACGGCGACCTGCTGCCCGTGGTCCGCGCCGCGCTCACCGCCACCGGTGTCGACCCCACGCGCCGGAAGGTGCTCGTGGTCCTGGAGGACCTGCAGGCCTTGGAGGACGGCAACGTCGGCGAGGCGCTGGAGTGTCTCGGTGAGCTCAAGGTGGGCGTGCTCGCGCTGACCCGCTATGTCGACGGGGCCACCAACCGATGGGAGAACCACGGGGTGACCGCCTACGTCACCCTGGTTCCGCCCGAGGAGGTCCCCGACCTGGCCCGGCGCATGATCCGCCAGGCGCCCGGGGAGTACCGGGTCCGCGCCGACGACTCGGCGGCCGTCGGCCTGGCCGTCGAGGCGTGCCACGGGGATCTCGGTCTGCTGGCCGATCTGCTGCGCGAGGAACCCGCGGCCAAGCCGGCCGCCGCGGGGACCCTGCCGGACAGGGGTCTGGGGGCCGACCGCGTACGGGCACGGGCACAGGCCGTCTGTGACGCCCTCGACCCCGATGCCCGCGCCGCGATGTACCTGCTGGCGGCGGTGTCGTGGCTGGACGACGGGGTCCCGACCTCCCATGTGCGGGTCATCCCCGAGGAGACGCGCAAGGCCCTCGGTGTGGTCGTCCACCACGGGCTCGCGCGCATCCCCAGCACCATCCGGGCCGAGGCGTTGATCGTTGCCGCGAGCCCCCATGGGCTGGACGACTTCCCCTCCCAACTCGAGCCGTACGTCCTGGGGCTCCTCCGGGACGACAACCGGCCGCGGCTCGACGCGCTGCTGCGCAAGTGCGCCGCCTACGCGCCCGAACGGCTCGCGCTGCTGCTCAAACTCACCTCGATCCGCGAGGCGATCACGGTCTGGGCGGCCAAGGCCCACCCCCGTAAGGCGCTTTCGGTACTACGGCTGTGCCGGCGCAACAGTGACGCCGAATGGACCGCCGCCGCCCTTCCGGCCGTGCTCGAACACCTCATGAGCGTCGACGATCTGACGGTCCGTGACCTCACGTTCGGGCTCACGGCGCTGTGGGACGACGAGTTCCGACTGTCCGAGACGAACATCCTCGCGGACCTCGTCGCATGGGTCGGACAACCGGAGGGTGGCCTGGACACGGCCCTCGGCAGGCCCTCCAGCGTCACGGACCGGTACCACCTCGTCAACGCCCTGCTCAAGCTGGCGGGTGAGGGCACCACGCCCACGGCGACCGTCTGCGACTGGTTCGAGCAACGCACGAACGAACTCGTCCGTGATGCCGATCCCGCGAACCACCGCGACCTCATCGCCGTACGGCGCATGGACGATCTGATCTTCGCCAAGTCGCGGCAGGCGGCGAGCGCCCGGGAGGACAGTCCCGCCTCGGTGCTGCGCCCCCTGTTCAAGCCCGCGCAGCTCCTGATCGAGTCCGCTCCCACGAAGGACAGGTCCCTCGCCGCCATCCTGTCGTGGATCTCACTGCGGCTGCACTTCGACGGCACGGGCGACTGGGACCAGATCATCGAGCAGTACAAGTCCCAGCTCCAGGCCGCTCTGGCGCACTCGGACGCCATCCAGATAAGCCAGGCCCTGTTCGACCTGGCGCAGAGCAACCGCGGACTCTGCAACCGGTTGCTCAACCATCTGAAGTTCGGGCGCACCCTGGTGCCCGTGGTGAAGGCGGCACCACCCGCCGAGGCGGCCATCCTCATCTCGACGGTCCGCAACATCCACGGCGGCACGCTGAGGACGCTGCTGTACCAGGAGACCCGGGACAACCGGGAGACCGACCTGGTCGCCGATGCCGGGCTCGCCCGCGAACTGGCCAAGACCGTCCGCAGCTTCGAGGACGCGCGGGGCGCCGGAATGCTGCTCAGCGCCGTCAGCCGGGTGGACGACCTCTACTGCGCCACCAAGGACCGGTTCAGCTATCGGCTCGCCATGGAGATAGGGCAGGACTTCGTCGAGAACGTCATGCGGCGGGAGCGCCGGCCGGCCATCGTCTACCACCTGTTGCGCGGTCTGTGGGAAGCGGGCGCGGACTACCGGCAGGACATCGAGGAGGGGGCGCTCGGGCTCGTCGTCTCCAGCATCCACACCCAGCGCGGCACGGCCCGGCCCTGGGGTCCACGCCTGGCCATGCTCCTGATCCAGGACGAGTACTTCGGCCAGAGCTTCCTCCACAAGCTGGCCGCGAAGCTGGACCGGAAGGTCCTCTGCGACCGGATGTCCCAGATCGGGCTCGACCCGGAGAGCATGGTGCACACCCACCGCCTTGGTCTCGCACTCGTGCCCGACATCGGAGTCGACTACGCGAACCGGATCAAGATGGACAAGGCCGTGCACGCTCCGCTCCTGAGCAGTGCGAGCAACGTGGCGCAGAAGCTGCATGTGATGGCCGACACCCTGCGGGCCGGAGGCGAGGTCGACGCGACCCGGATCGTCCTGCGCTACTTCAAGGACGAGCACCCCCAATGGGACTGGGCCGAGCGACTGCAGGTCGGCCGCAGCATCGGCGCCTTCACCACCACCCTCGGCCAGCTCCGTACGCTGGAACCGAGCAACGCCGCCACGGCCGTGGACGCCCTGAGTCGGCCGCACGCCGGACAGGACCTCTCCCACCTGCGGGAGCTCGTGCTGCGCAGCGTCGTGCATCCACCGCTCACCGCCGAGCTGCTGAGCGAGGTGGAGCGCTGCGTGCCGGGGCTCGGCAAGTCGGAGCTCGCGGCCCTGCGGAAGGAACGGCGGCGCTGGCTGACGCTCGTCGAAGCCTTCAAGTTCGATCAGGACCCGCTGACCCAGGGCCATGTGGGGCGCGCCCTGGCCCGGCTCGGGGTGACCAACCGCACCGAGGAGACCGAGTGGATGCACACCTTGGTCACCAACCGGCTGGAATCCACCATGCACCTCTTCGCCAGCCCTCGGGCGGTTCTGGAGGTGCTGACGCTCGCCCACATGTGGGAGCCGCAGTGGGGTGAGCAGCTGGCCGCGAGCGTCAACGTCAAGCGGTTGATCAACCGGCTCCGGCTGGGCCTGCGGTCGGACATGCAGGAGATCCCCGGACTGCTCCAGGCCCTGTGGCTGACCGGTGCGGGCAAGGCGTTCAACGACATCCTCGACCATGTGCTCGGGGTGAACGCCGACGTCCTGGCGAACGCGCTGGGGCCCCACCAGGCGAGCAAGCTCCTCAAGGTGGTCCACCGGGCGAACAGGTCCGCCGACGCTCTGGCCCAGGCGGTGGGGCGGCTCATCGAGCAGGTGGCCGGGCGCCACCTGGTCGTGGACGCGGAGGCGCACTGGCTCGGCATCGGGTGGGCGGCCCAGGCACTCCACGAGTGCTCCGCGCAGCGCTACCTCCCGGGCGTCGTCCCGACGCTGCGGCCCAACGTGGTGGCGCACACGTCCGCGGTGGCCTGGGCTGCCACCTGGCTGCCCCGCACGGACTGGTCCGTGTCGACGGTCACGGAGGCCGTGGACCTCTTCGAGCGGTCCGGCTCCCAGCAGTGGCACCCCCAGGCGACCGGCCGGGTCCTGATCGCGGCCGTACGGGCAGGCCTGCTCCCGACCACCGGCACGCTCGACACCCAGTGGTACGAGGCAACCTCGGCCAGCCCTGAACTCGTCACCCTGCTGACCCGCGAGACGAAGAACTCCACGATCCTGCGGGACTACTTCGCCGACCCTCTGATCGCCCCACGCCTGTGGAAGCGGATCGAGGGCTCGGGCCTCTCCCATCACCCCTGCGAACCGGAACTCCGCGCCGCAGTGAAGCGCCTCTGCCCCAAGCCGCCGAAGCCGGGTCCGGCCCCGGCCGGGGCGATCGACCTGTAGAGGGGCGGCGCGGTGTCCGCCCGCGGTGGCGGCGGGCGGACACCGGTGGGTGGGTCAGGGGAAGGAGACGACGGTCGAGGGGATCGTTTCGGTGCCCGCGGTGGGCGCCCCGATGTCGTTGATGACGTGGTCGAAGTGGCCGTTGCCGCCGAGCGAGACGGTGAGCAGGCTGTGGAACCTCACGCCCGGTTTGACCGGGGCCTTGAAGCCGTGTGCCTGACGGATCGTCGGGTCGACGTTGTAGTAGCAGTAGCTGCCGAGGCCCCAGCCCTCGTGGGTGTTCACCGAGTCGTCCACCCGGTAGGCGGCGTACCCCTTGGTGCTGCCGTTCTGGATGGCGGCCTGGTTCGGGGCGTCGTACGCCTTCTCGTTCTGGAAGAAGATCGTGCGGCCGCGCTCGCCGTACCACTCCACGTCGTACTTGTTGAAGTGCTCGACGAACAGGCCGGTGGCGAGCACGTCGTCGCCGTTGACGCGGACGCCGTAGTCGGCCCGGTTGGTCTCCCAGCCGACGCCCTCGCCGTGGTCGGCGCGCCAGACCCAGGTGTGGTCGATGATCGTGTCGTCGCTGTTGACGACCATGCTGGTGGTCGCCTTACCGGCGCCGGCCCCGCCGATGCGGATGTAGACGTCCTGCACGGTGGTGGGGTTGGCGGCGTGGTCGGCGGAGGCGTTCTGCGGGCCGACCTCCAGGAGTGTCGGGGAGTTGACGGGTCCGGCGTCGATGAGGAAGCCGGCGAGCCGGACGCCGTCGACGTCACCGACGCGCATGGCGGTCACGCCGTTGTCCGGGATGATCGTCGCGAGTCCGAGCCCGAGGACGACGGTGTCGGCCCGGTTGATCTCGATGGTCCGGTCGACGTGGTGGACGCCGGGCGTGAAGAGCAGGTGCAGCCCCTGGGCGACGGCCGCGTTGATCGTGGCGGCGGTGGCACCGGGCTTGACGACGTAGAACTGGCCGAGCGGGATCGCCGTCCCTTGCCCGGTGCCGTTCGCCCAGGTGGTGCCGCGCGCGCCGGTCCGCTTGGCGGGCGCGAAGACCTTGAACTCCCCGCCCTCCCAGAAGAGGAAGGGCTTCTCGCGGGAGACCGGGGTGGTGTCGAGGGTGGTGTAGCGGGGCTCGGGGAAGCTGGTGGCGGGGGCGCCCTCGACGCCGGAGAAGACCTGGTTCCAGACGGAGTTCGACCAGCCGCCGATCGAGCTGTCGCGGGTGTACCACTGCTGCTGCGAGTAGTTGCCGATCTGGCCGTCGATCTTACTGTCGGCGATGTAGCCGCCGCTGGCCCAGCCGTAGCCGTTCGGGGCGAGGTTGAGGCCGCCCTTGACGTGCATGCGGCGGAAGGAAGCGGCCTGGGAGACCGCCCAGCGGTTGGTGCCGCTGACCGGGTTGAGGGCCAGATTCTCGGCCGAACGCCAGAAGTTCTGGGTGGCGTTGCCGTTGAACCAGCCCGCGTCGACGGTCACGTCGCCGTTGATCGACGTGTCGTCGGGGCGCAGACCGAGCCCCGCGATCTGGGTGTAGAAGCCGATCTGCGCGTTGAGCCCGTTGTAGGTGCCGGGCTTGAAGAGGAAGGCGTGGCGCCCGCTGCCGAACTGCGCCGACTCCTGCTGCTTGAAGACCTCGTCCAGCTTGGCCTGGATGCCGGGTGTGGACGGGTCGAAGACGTGGACGTTCGGCCCGAGGTCGCCGCCGCCGGGGATGACCGGGCCTCCGTCGGTGCCGTACACCTGGAACTCCCAGAGCGAGTAGCCGTATCCGGTCGCGCGGGTGACGCCCTGCAGGCGGACGTAGCGCGCCGTGCCGGAGACGGGGACGACCTCCGTGCCGCCGGCTCCCGTGGTCGTGGAGTGGGCAGTCGTCCAGTCGGTGCCGTTCGTGGACAGCTCGATGCGGTACGCCGTGGCGTAGGCCGCCTCCCAGCGCAGTTCCACCCGGGCGAGCGCGGTGGGCGCGCCGAGGTCGACCTGGAGCCACTGGGTGTCGGAGAAGGCGCTGGACCAGCGGGTGCCGAGGTCGCCGTCGACGGCCGCCGCTGCGGCGGTGCCGGGCTGCTCCACGCTGGAGGCGGTGACGGGCTTGCCCTGCGAGGCCGGCAGGGGCGCCGCCTGCGCGCCGGTGGCCGGGGTCAGCGCGAGCAGCGCGCCGGCCAGGGCCGTGGCCACGGCCGCGGCGATTCCGCGCCGGGCCGGTGCGGGTCCACGGCTGCGTCCGCTTCTGCGTGACGTGAGGGGTGGGTGTTGCCCAAGGGGAGACATGCGGGGCTCCTTGTAGGGAACGGAAGCGGGAGAGCGCTCTCCCGACACCTTGCAGGGCCTCGAATCTGACGGTCAATAACTCTGACGGCACTTTTCTTTCGACTTGCCTTAAGCCTGAGAGCATGGCGAACACCCGGACCTGGACGGCGTGTTCGCCGCGAACGGCCTGATGGCCCGGGGCGCGGGCCCCCCCCCCCCGGCGGGGGCCCGCCACGGGGCGCCGGTCAGGCGGTCAGGCCCCGGTGGGCGCGGATGATGGCCGCGTACCTGAACCCGCTCCCCTTCGTCGTCCGCCGCTGCGTGGCGTAGTCGACGTGGACGAGGCCGAAGCGCTTGTCGTAGCCGTAGGCCCACTCGAAGTTGTCGAGCAGGGACCACGCGTAGTAGCCGGCGAGCGGCGCGCCCTTGCGCAGGGCGCGGGCGCAGGCGGCCACGTGTTCCTCCAGGTACGCGGTCCGCTCGGGGTCGTCGACCGTCCCGTCCGGGCCAACGCTGTCGGGGAAGGCGGAACCGTTCTCGGTGACGTACAGCCGTCGGGCGCCGTAGTCGTCGGTGAGCCGCATCAGGAGCGCTTCGAGCCCGTCGCCGTCGATCTGCCAGTCCATTCCGGTGCGCGGCACGTCCGGCAGACGCACCTCGCGGGCGTACGGGACGGGTCCGGCGGGGTCGTCGGCGACGGTCACCGGGAAGTAGTAGTTGACGCCGTGCCAGTCGAGCGGCGCGGCGATCGTGGCGAGGTCGCCCGGCCGTTCGGGCAGCTCGACGCCGTAGAGCTCGCGCATGTCGGTGGGGAAGCCACGGCCGTACACGGGGTCGAGCCACCAGCGGTTGGTGTGGCCGTCCATGCGGGTGGCGGCCGCGATGTCCTCGGGCCGGGTGGAGGCGGGCGCGACGGTCGAGTGGTTGGTGACGATGCCGACCTGGGCGGCGGGGGCGGCCGCGCGGACGGCCTGGGTCGCGAGGCCGTGGCCGAGGAGCAGGTGGTAGGAGGCACGGACGGCGGCGGTGAGGTCGGTCAGGCCGGGCGCCATGCGCCCTTCGAGGTGGCCGATCCAGGCCGAGCAGAGCGGTTCGTTGAGGGTGGCCCACTGGGGAACCCGGTCGCCGAGGCGGGCGGCGACGATCTCGGCGTACCGGGCGAAGTGCTCGGCGGTCTCCCGCTCGGCCCAGCCGCCGCGGTCCTGGAGCGCCTGGGGCAGGTCCCAGTGGTAGAGGGTGACCGAGGGGGTGATCCCGGCGTCGAGGAGGCCGTCGACGAGCCGGTCGTAGAAGTCGAGCCCCGGCGTGTTGAGCGGCCCGTCGCCGGTCGGCAGGATGCGGGGCCAGGCGATGGACAACCGGTAGGCGTCGACGCCGAGGTCGCGCATCAGGGCGATGTCCTCGGGCCAGCGGTGGTAGTGGTCGCAGGCGATGTCGCCGTGGTCGTCGTTGTCGATGGCGCCCGGGGTGTGGGAGAAGGTGTCCCAGATGGACGGGCCGCGGCCGTCCTCGGCCACGGCGCCCTCGATCTGGTAGGCGGAGGTCGCGGTGCCCCAGGAGAAACCGGCGGGGAAGGCGCCCAGGTCGAGCGTGCGGGCGTCGGTGGAGTCGGACACGGAGGACCTCTCTGACATCGGTGGGGACGTCTGCGCGGACGTCGCTGGAAGCATCGGCGGAGACATCTGCGCGGCTGTCGCCGGAGACGACGGCGCGGACATCTGCGCGGACATCTGCGCGGACATCTGCGCGGACATCTGCAAGAAGGAAGGCGTCACTTGACCGCACCCGCGGTCAGGCCTGCGACGAGGTAGCGCTGGAGGAGGAGGAAGCCGGCGACGACGGGGACGCTCACGACGAGGGAGGCCGCCATCACCTGGTTCCAGTACACGTCGTTCTGGGTGGCGTAGCCCTGCAGGCCGACGGCGAGGGTACGGGTGGTGTCGTTGGTCATCACGGAGGCGAAGAGGACCTCGCCCCACGCGGTCATGAACGCGTAGACGGCGACGGCGACGATGCCCGGTGTCGCCGCGGGGACGATCACCCGGAACAGGGCGCCGAGCGGCCCGCAGCCGTCGACCTTGGCCGCCTCGTCGAGGTCGCGCGGGATCGAGTCGAAGTAGCCGATCAGCATCCAGATGGAGAACGGCAGCGAGAAGGTGAGGTACGTCAGGATCAGCCCGCCGCGCGAGCCGAAGAGCGCGATCCCGGTGGCGTTGCCGATGTTGACGTAGATGAGGAACAGCGGAAGCAGGAAGAGGATGCCGGGGAACATCTGCGTGGACAGCACGGTCACGGTGAAGACCCGCTTGCCGCGGAAGCCGTAGCGGCTGACCGCGTACGCCGCGAAGACCGCGACGACCACGGAGCACACGGTCGCCGCGCCGGCCACCACGAGGGAGTTCACGAAGTAGTCGGCGAGCGGGACGGTCTGCCAGATGTCGACATACGGCCGGAGGGTGATCCCCGAGGGGAGCCACTGGAACTTCCCCGAGACGTCCTCCAGCGGCTTGAGGGAGCTGGAGACCATCACGTAGACCGGCAGCAGGACGAAACCGGTGAGCAGGGTGAGGAAGATCCGCCGGGTCCACAGGAAGGAGCGGGGCGGGGCCATCGGGGAACGGGGCGCGGCCATCGGGGAGCGAGGGCTCCGCCGCAGGGCGGGCTCAGACATCTCCGGCTTTCCTTCCTCGGCTGGTGAGAAGCAGGTAGACGCCCGTGACGAGGAGCAGGAAGAGCAGCAGCAGGACGGACATCGCCGAGCCGGTGCCGAAGTTCCAGGTCTGGAACGAGGACTGGTAGATGTGCAGGGAGATCAGGTCGGCCGCTTCGGGCGCCGCCTTGCCGAAGAGCACGAACGGCGTGTTGAAGTCGTTGAAGGTCCACAGGAACAGCACGAGGACGAGGACCTGGTTGACCGGTCGCAGCGAGGCCAGGGTGATGTGCCTGATCTGCCGCCACACCCCGGCACCGTCCAGTGCGGCGGCCTCGTACAGGTCGCGCGGGATGTTCTGCAGGCCGGCCATGACGGTGAGGAAGGCGAACGGCCAGCCCTTCCAGACGGAGACGATGAGCAGGGCCCAGAAGCTGTTGTCCCCGATGAGCCAGAAGGCGGGGCTGTCCCCGATGCCCAGCTGGTCGTGCAGGACGTGGTTGATCAGTCCGTTGTCGCGCTGGAACATGAACGCCCAGGTGATGACGGCGGCGTAGACGGGCAGGGCGTACGGCACGAGGAAGAGCGCGCGCAGCAGGCCCCGGCCGCGGAAGGTCTCCTGGAGGAAGACGGCGGCGGCGGTGCCGAGGAGCCAGCACAGGCCGACGGACGCGACGGTGAACAGACAGGTCGTCACGAAGGACTTCAGGAGGGCCTGCCCGACGGGGGCGTCGAAGTCGATCGCGAGCGTGTAGTTGTCGAGGCCGGTCCACGGCGCGTCGCCCCAGCTCCGGATGGTGAACTGGGTGAGCGCCTTGAAGCTCATGCCGATGCCGATGAGCATCGGCACGAGGTGGACGAGGAGTTCGAGGGCGAGGGCGGGCAGGAGCAGCAGGTACGGCAGCGAGATGCGGCGCAGCCGCCCGGAGCGGCGGCGCGGGGTGCGCGCCTCTCCGGGCGGGGTCTTCCGCACCGTCCGCGGCCTTGCCTGGTGCGTGACGGTCGATGTCATGAGGGGTCCGTGCCTACTTCTTGGGCATCTGCTGCTGGGCCTTGTCGAGCGCGGCCTTCACCGACTCGGTGGTGACGGGGCGGCCGGCGGCGGCGTCGGCGAACAGCTCCTTGACCGCGGTGCCGACGACGGTCTCGAACTGGGACTCCTCGGGGACCTGCGGCAGGGCGGAGGCGCTGGTGGCGAGCGTGTCCCTGATGACCTTGAGCGACGGGGTGTCGAAGGCGGGGTCGGCCTGCGCGGTCTTGACCGGCGGGACGGAACCGTAGGCCTTGTTGAGGGTCTTCTGCTCCTCGTCGCTGGTCATGAACTTCACGAACTTCGTGGCGCCGTCGAGGTTCTTGGTGTTCTTGAAGACGGCCATGTTGATGCCGGCGACCATGGAGTTGACGGAGGTGCCCTGGCCGGGCGCGCCGGAGGGGACGGGCGCGGGGGCGACGCCCCACTCCTCCTCGCTCATGCCCTGGGAGGCGAAGGTCTGGGAGGGGGTCTGCCACAGGACCATGGCCGTCTTGTCCTTGGCGAAGTCGCTGAGCGACTGGTTCTGGGCGTACTCCGCGTTGCCGGGCGCGACGATCTTGTGGGCGGCCATGAGGTCGACGTACTGCTTGACGGCGGCGACGGCGCCGTCGGAGGTGAAGTCGGCCTTGCCGTCGGCGGTGAAGAAGTCTGCGCCGCGCTGCTTGCCGAGGACGAAGACCTGGTGGATGTTGTTGGAGAGGTTGGAGCCCTCGACGCCGATGGCCCACTTGCCGTCCTTGCTCAGGAGCTTGCCCGTGGCGGCGAGTTCGTCCCAGGTGGCCGGCGGCTTCTCGACACCGGCGTCCTTGAACATCTTCTTGTTGTAGTAGAGCGCGTACGCCATGGAGTACAGGGGGACGGCGGCCGGGTCCTGGCCGGGGGCGCCGGTGGAGCCGAGGGCGGAGTCGACGAAGCGGTCCTTGCCGCCGATCTTCGCGAAGGCCGCGTCGTCCCAGGGCAGCAGGGCGCCGGTGGACTGGAGCGAGGCGCTCCAGGTGTTGCCTATGTTGAGGACGTCGGGGCCCTGGCCGGAGGTGGTGGCGGTGAGGATCCGGTTGAGCAGGTCCGACCAGGGCACCACCTCCAGCTTCACCTTGATGCCCGTCTCCCGCTCGAACTGGTCGAGTTCGGGCTGCAGGACCTTCTTGTCGACCTCGATGCTGGACCCTTGGTTGGAGGCCCAGTACGTGAGCGTCTTCGGCTGGGAGTTGGAGCCGGAACCGCCGGAGGTGCCGCCCCCGCATGCGGCGGCGGTGAGAACGAGGGAGAGGGTGACGGCACCGGTGACCGCGGCTCTGATTCTGCGCATGGCTCCTCAAGGCCCTTTCGGGGAGTGACGGAGTCCGGGGAGGAGGTGGGGCGGGCGAGACGTCCCGCGCTCGCCCCGTGCACCCCCGGCTTATTTTAGGACGTGAGTTAAATACCGAGAGAAGGTCGCGTCAAGGGCCCCGACAGGGGTATCTTGCGAGCAGAGACTTCAGGAACAGGGGGCAGAGTGCGAGCGAAGAGCAGCCGTACGGTGCGTGACCTGCGGCGGGAGAACCGCACCGCGGTCCTGCGACGTTTGTACTTCGACGGGCCGCAGAGCCGTCTGACGCTCGGCCCCGCGACCGGCCTGAGCTCAGGATCGGTCAGCAACGTGGTCGGCGAGCTGCTGGCCGAGGGCCTCGTGGAGGAGGCCGGCAGCGTCGACTCCGCGGGGGGCCGCCCCCGCACCCTGCTCCGCGTCAGCCCGGGCAGCGGCTGCATGATCGGCATCGACGTCGGCGAGACCCGCATCAGGGTGGAGCTCCTCGACCTCGCCCTGACCGAACTCGCGCGCGTGGAGCGGCCGTTGGCGAACGACGGCCCGGGCCCGCACGGCCGGTACGAGGTCGGCATCGTGGTCGGCCACGTACGCGACGGCATCGCCGAGGTGCTGCGCGCGGCGGACGTGCCCGCGGAGCGGCTGCTCGGCGTCGGCATCGGCGTCCCCGGCATCGTCGCCCACACCGCCGAGGACGGCGCCGTGGTGCACGGCCAGACCACCGGCTGGGACGCCGTCCCCCTTGAGCGGCTGCTCCGGGAGACGGACGCGGTGCCCGAGAGCGTGCCGTACCTCATCGACAACGGCTCCAAGACGCTCGGCCAGGCCGAGATGTGGTTCGGCGCCGGTCGTGGTGTCGCCGACGCGGTCGTCGTGCTCTTCGGTTCGGGTGTCGGCGCGTGCGTGATCGGCGAGGGCAACGAGTCGGGCCGGGCGATCGAGTGGGGTCATCTGACGGTACGGGTCCGGGGGCGCCGCTGCCGCTGCGGTTCCCAGGGCTGCCTGGAGGCGTACGCGGGCGCCGAGGCGCTCCTGGAGCGCTGGCGGGAGGCGGGCGGCAGGCCGCCGACAGGGGCGGACGAGGAGACGGCGCTGACCGCGATGCTCACGGCCGCGTACCCGCCGGAGGGCTCGGACGTGGAGCCCGACGCGACGGCGCTCGCCGTCCTGGAGGAGACCGCCGAGTACCTGGGCGCCGGCTTCGCCGACCTGATCAACCTCTTCCAGCCCGAACGCATCCTGGTCGGCGGCTGGGCGGGCCTCCAACTCGGCTCCCGCTTCCTGGAGACGGTCAAGCCCCACGCGGCCGCCTTCGCCCTGCGCTACCCGGCCGGCAGGACCCGGATCGAACTGGGCACGCTGGGCCCGGACGCGGTCACCGTGGGCGCGGCGATCCTCCCCCTGGAAGCCTTCTTCGCCCGGGGCGGCCGCCGCACGGAGGCCCCGCCCGAGGAGCCGATCCCCACCTGGCAACCGGCCCTGCAACACCGCGTGACGTCCTGAGCGGCCGGGGCCACCGCCCTGACCGACGGGCCCCGGGAAGGCCGGCGCGGGGACCGGCGCCCGCAGGCGTGCGATCACGGTTGAAGCCTGTATAGCCTGGCTTCAGGATCCAGGGTGATCCGGACGACCCGGGCGAGCTCGTACCGGGAGGAGACGATCATGGCAACGAAGCGGACCGTCTACCACGTCGCACCGTCCGGCGAGCGGGCGGCCGCCGCGGGCGTGAAGTGGCAGGTCGAGGGCAGGGAAGGCCGGCGGATCCTGCACGAGCCGCACCGTACGCAGCAGGACGCGATCGAAGCCGCCCGGCAACGGGCCAAGGAGCACACCCCCGCGCAGGTCGTCGTCCACGCCCGCGACGGACACGTCCGCACCGCGTACACCTACGGCGACGCGGCCACGGCCCCGGACGAGCGCGGCCGCAGGGCGGGCGAGCACGGGGGCGTCTTCTAGGCATCGCTCCCGGACAGCAGGGAGCGAAGAGGCCTCGCTCCCTGCCGACCGGGAGCGCCCGTCCCCCGGTACCACCGGAGGAACGGGCGCGGGTCGGGGCCTGAGTCTCACACGGCGGGCTGCTGCTGGGTGACGCAGTGGATGCCGCCGCCGCCCGTGCCGAGGCGGTCGATGTCGATCTGTTCGATGACGCGGTCCGGGTAGAGGCGGGCCAGGGTCGCCTTCGCCGCCGCGTCCGCCCTCGTGTCGCCGAAGTGGGCGCTGATGACGGCGCCGTTGCAGAGGTAGAAGTTGGCGTACGAGGCCAGGAAGTCCGGGTTCGTGGAGCGGATCTTGTTGTAGTCGGGGCCCTGGAGGCGCATCGCGTCCATGGGGGCTCCGGTGGCGGTCGTCGAGGTGGACAGGATGCTGTACTGCTGGCGCGCGTCGCGGGCGTAGGCGTCGTTGTCGGTGGAGAGGGGCATCTGGACGAGGGCCTCCCCCGGGGCGAGGAAGCGGGACGTGGCGTCGACGTGGTCGTCGGTGATGTCCTGGCCACGCACGCCGTCGAACCAGATCACCTTGGAGGCGCCGTACGCCTGGCACATCGCCGCCTCGATCTGGCGCTCCGACCTCCCGGGGTTGCGGTTGCGGTTCACCAGACTGCTCCGGGTCGCCATGAGGGTGCCGGCCCCGTCCTGCTCGATGGCGCCGCCCTCGCCGACCAGGGCGGCGCGGGTGAACGGCACGCCGACGTAGGCGGCGATCCGCTCGGCCACCAGGGCGTCCTTGGCGTGGGTCTGCTTGTTGCCCCAGCCGTTGAAGTTGAGGCCCACGGCGTCCAGGCCGCCCTGGCCGTCCGTACGGAAGACGGGTCCCGAGTCACGCGTCCACGCGTCGTCGACGGGGATGGAGGTGATGACCGTGACCGTGGAGCCGCACATCGAGCGCGCCTTGGCGGCGCTGCCGGAGTTGGCGCACATGACGACCGGTTCGTACTTCGCGATCGTACGGGCGATCAGGGCGATGTCCGCCTGGATGCCGCTCAGCTTGTTGCCCCAGATGGACGTGCTGTCGGGCCAGGCCATCCATGTGCGGGTGTGGCGGACGTCCTCGACCGGTACCTGGAAGGTGCCTGCGGCCGCGCGGGCCCTGCCCTCGGTGGTCGTGGCCAGTGCCGCGCCGGCGGCGGTCAGTCCGGCCGCGACGAGGAACCCTCGCCTGTTCAAGCCTCGGGTCACTTCTGCCTCCTGAGTGGGGGTGACTGCGGGGACGACAGCTCCAGGCGGGCCGCCACGATCCGGTCCGGGTTCCAGCCGGGACGCGGTACGGAGTCCAGGAGCAGCCGGGTGTACGGGTGTTGCGGCGCGGCGAGCACCTCGCTGGTGGGGCCCGCCTCGACGACGCGGCCGCGGTGCATGACGAGGACCTCGTCGGTGACGCACCGGACCACGCCGAGGTCATGGGTGATGAACAGGTAGCCGATCGTGGTCTGTTCGCGGATGTCGGCGAGCAGGTTGAGGATCTGGGCCTGTACGGACACGTCGAGCGCGGCGACCGCCTCGTCCAGGACGAGGACGGCCGGTTCGACGGCGAGGGCGCGAGCGATGGCGACGCGCTGGCGCTGCCCGCCGGAGAGCTGCCGGGGCAGGGCGTCGCCGGCGCGGGTGCCGAGACCCACCTGATCGAGGAGTTCCCGGATGCGCGGCTCCGGGTCGCGGTCGGGGAAGTGCAGGCGCAGGGTCTCGCGCAGCACCCGTTCGACGCTGGTCCTGGGGTCGAGGGAGAGGTACGGGTCCTGGAAGACCATCTGCACCTCGCGCGCTCGGGCGAGGCGCTGGGCCCGGCCGCGTACCCGGGCGGGCCTGGCCCTGCCCCGTACCCGTACCTCTCCGGCGTCGGCACGCTCCAGGCCGACGACGACGCGGGCGGTGGTGGTCTTGCCGGATCCGGATCCGCCGACGATGCCGAGGGAACCGCCTTCCGGCAGGGTGAACGACACGTCGTCCACGGCCCGGAGCGTGGCGAAGGATCTGCTCAGGCCGACGGCTCGCAGCAGGGGTTCAGGCATCGGCGACCGCTCCTTCTTCCGCGAGCCGGAGCCGGTCGCTGTGGTGGCAGGCGGCGACATGCTCGGGACGGCCCTGGGCCGGCCGTGCTTCCGGGACGGACTCCCGGCAGATCCCGGTCGCCAGGGAACAGCGGGCCGCGAAGGCGCAGCCGGCCGGCGGGGTGCGCAGGTCGGGCGGCTGCCCGGGGATGGCGGAGAGTCGGCCGCCGGGAGCCGTGAGGCGGGGCGTGGAGGCGAGCAGCGCCGCGGTGTACGGATGACGGGGATGCTCGAACAGGGCGTCGGCGGGGCCGGTCTCGACGATCCGTCCTGCGTACATCACGTACACGCGGTCGCTGATCGCCGCCGCGAGGTCGAGGTCGTGGGTGACGAACAGCAGCCCCGTGCGGAAGGTCGCGCGGAGCCGGGCGAGGAGGGCGATCACCTCGGCCTGGGTGGTGACGTCGAGCGCCGTGGTCGGTTCGTCGGCGAGGAGGAGCGCGGGATCGCCCATCAGCGCGGCGGCGATCACCACTCGCTGCAGCATGCCGCCCGACACCTGACTCGGGTATGTCCCGAGGGCCGTGTCGTCGAGGCCCACCGCCCGGAGCAGCTCGACCGCCCGGGCGGTGGCGGTGGGCCCGTCCATGAGCCCGGTAGCCCTGACTCCTTCGGTGAGGAAGTCCCCGATGCGGCGCAACGGGTTCAGGGTGGCCCGAGGGTCCTGGAAGATCATGGCGACCGTGCCCGCGCGCAGGGCGCGCAGGCGCTCGGCGGACGCGGCGAGGACGTCGTGGCCCTCGACCCGTACGGCGCCCTCGGTGGCGGCGCCGGGCGGCAGCAGGCCCAGGGCGGCGCGTGACGTGAGGGACTTTCCCGAGCCGGACTCGCCGACGAGGGCGACGGTGTCCCCCGGACCGACGGTGAGGTCGACCCCGTCGAGCACCGGGCGGGCGGTACCGGGGAGGGTCAGGCGCAGGCCCCAGATGTCGAGGGCGGGCGCCGGAGACGCTGAGGTGGGTGGGGGCATCGGGCTCATCGGGCTCTCCTGGCTACGCGGTCGGCCCAGCGCTCTCCGACCACGTTGAACGCGACGACGGTGAGCACGACGAGGGCGCACGGCAGGATCGCGGAGAGCGGGTAGCCGTGCTGGATCGCGGTCTGGCCGTCGAAGACCATGCGGCCCCAGTCGGGCGTGAGCGGGGGCACGCCGAGACCGAGGAACGACAGGCCGGCGAGGTCCATGAGGGCGTAGCCGAAGTTGATGGTGGACTGGGCGAGGACGACGGGGGCGATGTTGGGCAGGATGTGGCGCAGGCAGATCTGGAAGGCCGAGTGCCCCTGCACCTGATGGGCGCTCACGTACGGGCGGGCACGTTCGGCCAGGACGAGCGAGCGCGTGAGCCGGCTGACGTACGGCAGGTAGGCCACGCCGAGCGCCGCGACGGGTGCGAGCAGCCCCTCCCCGTACACGGACACGACGAGGATCGCCAGGAGCATTCCGGGGAAGGCGAAGACGAGTTCGGTGGACCGGGAGAGGACGGAGTCGAGCCAGCCGCCGCGCCAGGCCGCGGCGGTGCCGACGGCCACTCCGGCGACGGTCGAGAGGGCGACGACGCCGAGCGGGCCGAGCAGGGAGGTGCGGGCGCCGAGCAGCAGCCGGGAGAGGGTGTCGCGGCCGGCGGTGTCGGCGCCGAGCGGGTGGTCGGCGGAGGGCCCGGCGAGCGCGGCACCGAGATCGACCGCGTTGGGCTCATGGGGCGCCAGCCAGGGGGCGAGCAGAGCGGCGAGGACGACGAGTCCGACGAAGCCGAGGCAGACCAGGTGGAGCGGCGAGCGGCCCGAGGTGGCCGTGAGCTTGGACAGGCCGGGGCGTCGGGTGAGGACGGCGGTCATGCGGTGGCCCCTCTCGTTCCGAGGGTGATCCGTGGGTCGACCAGGGGCAGCAGGAGGTCGACGATCAGGTTCACGGCCATGAACAGGGCCACGACGATCAGGGAGACCGCCTGGACGGTCGGGAAGTCCTTGGTCGTGGTGGCCAGTTCGAGGAGCTGCCCGATGCCGCCGATGCTGAACGCCGTCTCCACGAGGATCGTGCAGACCAGCAGGGTGGAGACGATCAGACCTCCGGTGGTGAGCACGGTCCCGAGCGAGTTGCGCAGCACATGGCGGCGGATGACCAGGCGTTCGGGGACGCCCCGGCTGCGCGCCACGGTCACATGCTCGCCTTCGAGGGCTTCGAGCATGGCGGTGCGGGTGACGCGGGCGAGCATCCCGATCAGGTAGAGCGCGAGGGCGATCGCCGGCAGGGTCAGGTGCCACACCATGTCGAGGAAGCCGTCGCCCGCGCCGCCGCTGGGGAACCACCCCAGCCTGACGGCGAAGAGCCCTTGGAGCAGGACGGCCGCGACGAAGGACGGGGTGCCGACGGCGAACGCGGTGGCGACGAGGACGGCCGTGTCCGTCCTGCCCCCTCGTACGGCGGCGATCCGGCCGAGCACGAGTCCCACGACGAGGACGACGGCGAGTGCCATGGTGATCAGCAGCAGGGTGGTGGGCAACCGGTCGGCCAGGAGCCGGGAGACGTCGGTGCGGTACGTGAGGGACCGTCCGAAGTCGCCCTGGAGCACGTCGCCGAGCCAGCGTAGATAGCGCTCGGCGAACGGGGCGTCGAGGTGGTGGCGGGCGTTGACGGCGGCGAGCGCCTCCGGCGAGGCGGAACGGCCGGAGAGCAGGAAGCTCGCGGGGCTGCCGGGCGCCAGGTACATCGCGGCGAAGACGACGAAGGAGGCGACGAGGAGGGTGGCGCCCATCTCGGCGACCCGTCGTACGGCGAATCTCAGGAAGCCGACGAGACTCATGGCGCGGCTCCCGGCTCGGTCCGACCCGCGCTGAGGGATCCGGTGTCCGCGGCGCCGACGTCCGCGGCCCACGGGTAGTACATGTACGCGATGGTGGTCGGGGCTCCCGTGATCCTCTTGTTGAGGAAGAGGGCCGTCGGCCACTCCGCCACCGGGATCCAGGGCAGCCGTTCGGCCGCGTGCCGCTGGAGCGCGGTCTCGATGCGCAGGCGCTGGTCCTTGTCGTACGTCGAGGTGGCCCGCTCGACCAGCGCGTCGTACTGCTTGTCGCTGTACCCGGCGAAGTTGAGGTACGCGCCGGTCTTGAAGTTCGTCAGGAGATCGAGCGGGTCGGTGATCGAGTCGTAGTAGGTCACCGGGAACATGTCGATGCCCTCGCGCGCCTCGGGGTCCGTGAAGAGCGCCGTGAAGGCGTTCGGGGCGACGGACTTGAGGTTGATCCGCAACCCGATCTCGCTGCCGGCGGCCTGGACGGCCGTGGCGAGGAGGGAGACGTCCTGGCCGATGGAGCTGGTGGCGACGGTCAGGGTCTTGCCGGTGGCGCCGGCCTCCTTGACGAGCGCCTTCGCCTTCTCGACGTCCCGCGTGGTGGGCGGCAGTCCGGCGAAGGCCGCCTCGCGCACGTCCGGGGAGGCTCCCGCCCACGCGGCGCGCGTGGTGAGGGAGCTGGTGGCGGTCCCGGCGCCGCCGAGACCTGCCTTCACGAACCCGGAGCGGTCCAGTGCGAAGGAGAGCGCCTGCCGTACGCGGACGTCGCCCAGCGGGCCCCGCATGTTCGTGATGCCGAGGTTGACCGTACTGAGGCCCTCGCCGAACCAGAGGGTGCCGACACCGCTCTCCTTGAGGCGTCCGTAGCTCTCGGTGGGGATGAGGTAGCCGCCGTCGGCCTCTCCGCCGAGCAGCGCGTTGGTACGGGCCGAGGGGTCGGTGAGGAAGCGGAAGACGACCTTGCCGGCCTTGGCGCGGGTGCCCCAGTAGCCGTCGAAACGCCGCAGTTCGACCGACTGTCCTTTCTGCCAGGCGCCGAGGGTGAACGGGCCGGTGCAGGCGAGGCCGCCGGAGGTGCCGTAGTCGGCTCCGGCCGCGGTGACCCCCGCCTTGGAGGCGACGACACCGGCGGCGGTCGCCATGTACTGGGGGAACTGCGAGTCGGGCTTCTTCAGCGTGACGGTGACCTGGAGGGGGCCGGTCGTGCGTACGGAGGCGACGTTCTGGAAGTTCTGCGCCCAGGCGGCGGCGTTGTTCGGGTCTCTCTGCCGGCCGAGGCTGAAGACGACGTCGTCCGCCGTCATGGTCCGGCCGTCGTGGAACCGCACCCCGCCCCGCAGGTCGTACACCCAGGTCGTCGGGTCGGGGTTGGTCGCCTTCTCCGCGAGTCCGGGTTCGAGGGTGAGCCCGGGTGTCCAGCGCATCAGGCTCTCGCAGACGTTGGAGAGGATGGTGTTCTGCGGGTAGTCGAACGCCATCGTGTGGTCGAGCGTGGGCGGTTCCGCGTAGACGGCCCAGGTGAAGGAGTCGATGTCCCCCTTGGGCCTGGGCGTACCGGCCGAGAGCGCGAACGAGGCACCGGTTCCGTCGGCCCCGCCTCGGGGCGGGCCGGCGCAGGCCGGGAGTGCGGTGAGCACGGCGACCGAGGTGAGGGCCGCGAGCGCGGTCCTGACCGGGCGGCGTCTCGGGACGCGGGGCGGGGGCGGTGCGGTGCTCATCGTCGCGCTCTCTTTCGGTACGGCAGGTGGGAGGGTGCCGAGGGGCACGGAGGGGGTTGCCGAGGGGGGTGTCGGGGTTACGCGCCGGAGGGGACCGCGGGGATCTGCTGGGTGATGCAGTGGACACCGCCGCCGCCGTACGCGATCACCGGAGCCGGTACGCCGACGACCTTGCGGTCCGGGTACGCGGCGGCGAGCACCTCCATGGCGGCCAGGTCCTGCGACCCTCCGGCCACCGGGACGACGACACCGCCGTTGGCCACGTAGTAGTTGAGGTACGAGACCTCGACCCGGGCGCCCGCGACCTCGCCGAAGGCGGTCTGAGGAACGTCGACGATCTCCAGGGCGCGGCCCCGGGCGTCGGTCGAGACCTCGAGGACCGCGCGGTTGGCGCGCATCCGGGCGAAGTCGGGGTGCTCGGGGTCGTCGGGCAGGGAAACGACGACCTTGCCGGGAGCGGCGAAGGCGCAGACGCCGTCGACGTGACCGTCGGTCTCGGTGTCGAGCAGTCCGCCGTACGGGAGCCAGATCACCTTCTCGACACCGAGCCGGGCCTTGAGCTCGGCCTCGATCTGTTCCCGGGTCATGTCCGGGTTGCGGTTGGGGTGGAGGAGGCACTGCTCGGTGGTGATGAGGGTGCCCTCGCCGTCGACGGTGAGCGCCCCGCCTTCGAGGATCATGTCGGAGGCGATGCGGTCGACGCCGAGGTGCTCCAGGAGCAGGGCGCTGATCCGGTCGTCGGAGTCGTACGGGTGGTGCTTGCGGCCCCAGGCGTTGAAGCGGAAGTCGACGCCGGCCCGGTTCCCCTCGCCGTCCAGGACGAACAGGGGCGCGGAGTCACGGAACCAGGAGTCGTCGAGGGGCAGTTCGAGGACGGTGACGTCGTCACCGCAGTGGGCGCGGACGTCGTCGCCGAAGCCGGGCGGGGCGACCATCGTGACGGGCTCGAAGCGGGCGATCGCGCGGGCGACCTCGGAGTACTCCCACTTCACGGCGGAGAGGACGCCGTTCCACAGGTCCTCGCGGGTGGGCCACGCCATCAGGCAGCCCTCGTGCTCGTCCCACTCGGCAGGCATACGGAAACCGGTCATTGGGGGTCTCTTTTCGGTCGATGGAAGGGATCGTGGACCTAACTGAATTTTCAGTCAAGGCTTTGGGTGCAAGAAGACGCGGGGAACGCCGGAGGAACCGGACGAACCGGGGGAACAACCGGGGCGATCAGAGGAAGTAGAGGCGGCTCAGGGAGACCTCGTGCGTCGGCTCCGAGCGCAGCGGCGCCCCGTCGAGCGTCACGAGGCCGGTGCGGCCGTCGACCTGCACGTCTCCGGTACGGGAGTTGAGGAGCAGGTCGGCCGGTCCGATGCCCCGGGTGCCGCGCACGGCGACCCGGCGACGGCGGGTCGCCAGCGCGTCGTACGGGCGACCGAAGGAACCGGACTCGGCTGCGGCGCGGCTGACGAAGGCCACGGAGAGGTCCGCGGGTGTGGCGCCGTGGGCTCCGAACAGCGGTCCGAGGACGAGGGGTTCGCAGGTGTCGGTGGCCGCGTTGGGGTCTCCTGTCACGCCGTAGGCGGGGAACCCGTTCTTGATGACCATCTGGGGCTTGGCGCCGAAGTACTGCGGCCGCCACAGCACGATGTCGGCCATCTTGCCGACCTCGATCGAGCCGATCTCGTGCGCGAGGCCGTGGGCGATCGCCGGGTTGATCGTGAGCTTGGCCATGTAGCGCATTACACGCGCGTTGTCGTCGTGCGCGCCGTCGCCCTCCATCGGGCCCAGCTCGGCCTTCATCTTCCCGGCCATGGCGAAGGTCCGGCGTACGGTCTCGCCGGCCCTTCCCATCCCCTGCGCGTCGGAGGAGGTGATCCCGATCGCGCCGAGGTCGTGCAGGACGTCCTCCGCCCCCATCGTCCCCGCCCGGATCCGGTCCCGCGCCATCGCGGCGTCGCCGGGCAGGTCGGTCTTCAGGTCGTGGACGGAGACGATCATGCCGTAGTGCTCCGCCACCGCGTCACGCCCGAAGGGGAGCGTGGGGTTGGTGGACGAACCGATGACGTTCGGCACACCCGCCATCTTCAGGACGTTCGGTACATGCCCTCCGCCACAGCCCTCGATGTGGAAGGCGTGGATGGTCCGGCCGTCGAGCACCCGCAGGGTGTCCTCGACGGACAGGCACTCGTTCAGACCGTCACTGTGCAGGGCGACCTGCACGTCGTGCTCCTCCGCCACCCGCAGCGCGGTGTCCAGGGCCCGGGTGTGCGCGCCCATGTCCTCATGGACCTTGAAGCCGGACGCCCCGCCCTCGGCGAGCGCCTCCACCAGCGGGGCACCGTCCGAGGAGGAGCCACGGGCGAGGAAGCCGATGTTGACGGGCCAGGCGTCGAACGCGTTGAAGGCAAGTCGGAGCGCCCAGGGCGAGTTGACGCCGACGCCCCAACTCGGGCCTATCTCCTGCCCGATGATCGTGGTGACACCACTCGCGAGGGACGCCTCCATGATGCGGGGCGAGAGCAGATGGACGTGGGTGTCGACGGCTCCCGCGGTGGCGATCATCCCCTCCCCCGGGATCATCGTCGTCCCCGTACCGACGACGACGTCGACACCGTCGAGGGTGTCGGGGTTGCCCGCACGCCCGATGGCGTGGATCCGGCCCTCGCGAATACCGATCGACACCTTGCGGATGCCCTGGACGGCGTCGATCACCAGGACGTTGCTGATCACCACGTCGCACGTCTCGCGAACGGCCGCGGCCTTCAGATGCATGCCGTCACGGGCGGTCTTGCCGAAGCCGGCGAGGAACTCGTCGCCGGGCTTCTGCGAGTCGGACTCCACCCGCACGACGAGCCCGGAGTCGCCCAGGACGACCCGGTCGCCCGCGCGGGGCCCGTGGACGGAGGCGTATTCGTACGGGTCGATGTGCCGACTGCCTCCGGGGGCGCAGTGGTCGCCGTGGCTGGCGTGGCCGCCGTGCGGGGTCGGCCGGCTCATGCCCGTACCCCTTCCACGGCGTCCCGGAGCGGGGTCGCACCGAGATAGCCGCAGGCCGCGGCCCGCGCCAGGGCGCGGAGCTTGGCGCCGGGCGCGTCGAGCGGGCCGTCGACGAGCCCGGCGAAGCCGGTGACGACACGCGCCCCGCCGATCGGGAGCAGGCCGACGTCGACGGCCTGCCCGGGGTCGAAGCGGATGGACGAACCGGCGGGGGCCGCCAGGCGCATCCCGTAGGCGGCGGCCCTGTCGAAGTCGAGCCGCGGGTTGGCCTCGAAGAAGTGGAAGTGCGAGGTCACGCTGACCGGGACCGTGGCCGTGTTGCGCACCCTGAGCGTGACGACCGGTTCGGGCGACGGAAGGACCTCCGGGCCGGGCAGTACGGCACCGGGGGCGCCGTCGTTCCGGTCCCGGGCCCCGAACGGCTCGGCGACGGCGGCGAGCCGGGTGCCGTCGTCGAAGACGGCCTCCACCTGGATCTCGGTGACCACGTCGACGACGCCGGGCAGCACGTCGTCCGGGCCCAGGACCGAGCGACCCCGCTCGATCGCCTCGGCCAGGCGCAGCCCGTCGCGGGCGGCCTCGCAGACGGTGTCCGCGACGAGCGCGGTCGCCTCGGGGACGTTGAGCCGCAAGCCCCGCGCGTGGCGGGCCCGGGCGAGTTCGGCGGCGGTGAACAGCAGCAGGCGGTCCCGCTCGGTGGGCGTCAGCGGCATGTCGACCTCGTGTACGTGACGTACATGGGTGCTTCCTTCCTCCCCTGCGAAGACGGCGGGGAGAGAGCGAGGGAGTCGGGGTTCCGAGGCCCGGCTCGACATGGGGTGCGGCCGGGCCGGGCGGAGCCCTGCGATGACCTCACTGTGGCACTGACTGAAATTTCAGTCAACACTTTGAACACAGCTTGCCGCGGCTCTGTACGAGAGGACAGAGGACGCGGCTGAGGCCTCGGAAAGCTGCGAGCGCCGCCCGACTACGGCTGCCGCAGCCGGGTCAGCTCCACCTCGACGGCCTCCGACATGAGGGTGCGCGCATGCCCGACGGCGAGCCCCCCGCTGAGCCAGCGCATGCTGAGGCCCTCCAGCAGAGCCGTGAGCCGCTCGGCCGCCGCGGCGAGGGTGGCCGCCGGCGCAAGCGGCTGCACCTGCCCCAGGAGCGCGGCGACCTCCTGCACCCACACCAGGGTCGCCCTCGCGAGGTCCTCGCGCAGAACGGGGTCGAAGACGGCGCTGGCCCGCAGCTCACCCCAGGCCGTGCTGTTCTCCCGCACCTCCGGGGTGTCCTGGAGCTCCAGGAGCAGGACCTGGTCGAGCTCCTCGCGGGGGCTCAGCGGTTCCGTCTCCCCGTCCAGTGCCGCCGTGGTGTACCTCTCGGCGCGGTCGTTGATGAACTCCAGCGTGTGGCGCAGGATTCCGGTGCGGTCCTTGAAGTGGTAGTAGATCAGGCCGGTGGAGACCCCGGCCTCCTCCGCCAGTTCCTCCACGCGGAGGCCGCGGACCCCGCGCCGGGCGATGACCCGGGCGGCCGCTTCCAGGATCTGAGTACTGCGAGACGCCATGCCACGAACCCTATCCGCACCGGCGGGGTCCGCCACGACCTGGCTGCCCGTTGACTAAAGTTTCAGTCAACACCGAACCGAGCCGCACGAGGCAGCGTGACGGAGTACGGCATGACGGAGTGCAGGGTGAAGGAGTGCAGGGTGAAGGACCGGAAGACGGCGATCCTCGAGGCCGCCGCCCGGGTGATCGCACACCACGGGGTGCGCGGACTGCGGGTGGAGGAGCTTGCCGCCGAGGCGGGCGTCTCCAAAGCCCTCGTCTACTACCACTTCGGCGACCGCGCCGGCCTGCTCCGCCACACGCTGCGCTTCATCGGCGACCGCGCGGAGCGGTACACCGGAGGCGGCCCGCCGGGCCCACCCGGAACTCCCGGCCCGCCACGGGCGCCGAAGGACGCGGCCCTGGAGCTGGAGCGCAGGCTGCTGCTCGAACTGCGGGACACCCCGGAGGTGCGTGAGAACAGCACGGCGTGGGGCGAGCTCCGGGCCAGCGCCGTCTTCGAGCCGGAGCTGCGGGAGGAGCTGGCACGGGCGGGGCGGCAGTGGGTCCGGGAGATCGCGGACCTCCTCGGCCGGATCGATCCGTCGCCCCCCGACGCGGCCCTCGTCGGCGCGGCCGAGCGGCTCACCGTGCTCCTGGAGGGCCTGAGCACCCGGTGGCTCATCGGGGTGCTGCCCGTGGGCCACGCCTCGGAGCTGATGCGGGGCGCGATCGCGGCCGAGGTCGAGGCGCTGCGCCTGCGGGAGCCACGTCAGGCCTGCGCCGTCGCCTGAACCGGCGGACGCCGCACGACGCCCGACGCAGCGACACGGGACACGCCACACGCCACACCGACGGTTTGACTGAAAATCCAGTCAGTGCCAGAGTGGCGTCACGGCCATCCCCACTCACGCCACCGCCACCGCCGTCTCGCCACGGCAGCCGTTCGCGTGAAGCCAAGGCCCGCGATTCCGCCGCCGCGCCGCGTCACCGCGACCCACCGACCGCCGCCGGATAATCTCGCCAGCCCACGATCGGAGCACGTTGTGTCCCACCTCCTCCCCTCTCGCCGCAGCACCTTGCGCGCCTTCGCCGGCATCGGCGCCGCCCTCGGTCTCGGCGCCGCCGCCTGCGCCCCCGAGGAGTCCGTACGCGGAGGTACGACGACCGCCCCCGCTCGTACCCCGGCGGCCGGCGGGGATCGTCGCTTCGGCGCCGAGTGGGAGAGCCACACCCGTACGTTCATGTCCTGGCCCGCCCTCGCATCCGTCTGGGAGGACGACCTGCCCTACGTGCGGGAGGACATCGCCCGCATCGCACGGGCCGTCGGGGAGTACGAGGCGGTCGTGATGACGGCCCGCCCGGAACAGGTGGCGGCGGCCCAGCGGGCCTGCGGCAACCAGGTCGAGGTGATCCCGCTCGCCGTCGACGACCTGTGGGCCCGCGACACCGTTCCCGTCTTCGTCGAGGAGGGGGGTGAGGTCGTCGGGGTCGACTTCAACTTCAACGGCTGGGGCAACAAGCAGGAGCACACCAACGACGCCCAGGTCGGCCGCAAACTGCTCGCCAAGTACGGCATCCCCCGCGAGCAGGCGCCGCTCGTCGCCGAGGGAGGCTCCTTCGAGACCGACGGCGAGGGCACTCTCCTCATCACCGAGAGCTCGATCGTCAACGACAACCGCAACCGCGGGAAGAGCCGGGACCAGATCGAGGACGAGCTCATCGAGACCCTCGGCGTGGAGAAGGTGGTCTGGCTGGCGGGCGTCCGCGGCGAGGACATCACCGACGCGCACGTCGACAGTCTCGTACGCTTCACCGCGCCCGGTGTGGTCCTGCTCGACCAGGCGTTCCCCGGTACTCCCCCGGACTCCTGGTCCCGCTCGGCCGACCAGGCACGGTCGGTGCTCAGCAAGGCGACCGACGCGCGGGGCCGGCGCTTCGAGATCATCGACCTGCCGCAGCCCGACCTCGACAGGATCACCGGCGAGGGCGACGACTTCGTCTCCACGTACGCCAACTTCTACATCGCCAACGACTCCGTGTTCCTGCCCAGGTTCGGCGACCGGAAGGCCGACGCGCGGGCGAAGGCGATCCTTCAGGAGCACTACCCCGATCGGGACGTCGTGCAGGTGCAGATCGACACCATCGCCTCCGGCGGCGGCGGGATCCACTGCTCCACGCACGACCAGCCCGGCAAGCCCGCCGCCTGACCCTGTGAACAGCCGGAAGGGCCCGCACCTCCCACGAGGTGCGGGCCCTTCTTCCGTTCCCGCTGTGCGCGGCCGGGGCGCAAGCCACGGGCTTCTCTACGAAGACGTCCAGTCGGCCGGGACCGGCAGGCCCCAGTTCTCGCAGGCGCGGACCATGACCGCGCGGACCTCCGGCCCCGCGTGGGCGTAGGAGAGCGGGCCGTCCTCGCCGATCAGGTAGTCGCCGGTCAGACCGCCGAGGAACTCGCGGATGACCGGCTCGGGTGAGGCGGCGACCCGCTCCAGGAAGGAGAAGGAGCGCCCCAGCACCTCCGACCGCTCGGGGCCCGGCTCCGCCGCGAGCGCCGGCAGCAGCACGTCGTTGAACAGGTCCCAGAGCCGGCCGTACACGTCCGTCCTGACCGTGTCCCCGTCCTCCGGGTCGCCGGTCAGCTCGACGGCCGCGCGGACCTTCTCCGCGACCGGCTCACGCATCTCGGGGAAGACGTCCAGCAGCTCCCCGAGAAACGTGCGCGATGCGATCGGTTCCGTCACCACGTGCTCGATTCCCTTACGCGATACAGGCGGCCGGGTTGGCACACGGATCGGCGTTGGCCGCGTCCTCCACCCCGAACGGGTCGACCATATCCTCGAAGGTCTCCTTCAGGCCGTCCTTCACTCCGTGTTCCTTGATGTTCCCGGCCGCCCCGCCCACGCCGGTCAGCGCGCCGCCGGCGATGCCGAACGACTTCATGAAGCCGCCCAGTCTGCTCGGGTTGCCCGTGGCCCTCGGCTTCGGGTTGGGAGACCGGTCCTTGGGATGGACCTCGAACTTCTGGCCGGTGATGTCCGACATGGCCTCGGCGCTCACGGCGGTCTTGCGGCTGGCGATGAGGTTCTTCTCGATCGCCGGGTTCGCCTTCACGTGCGCCGTCATCCTGCCGTCGATGTCCCTGAGGTTCATGGCGTGCCAGAGTTCCTTCGACTCGGCCCTGGCGAGCTTGAGCTCGGAGTCCGTGAGGACGCCCTTGCCGCCGTCCATCCGCGCCTTGCGGTCCTCCTCCAGGAGGTTGGACAGACGCGTCATCAGGTCGGGGACCTTCGGGACGTGCCAGCTGCCGTTGACGGGCTTGCCGTAGTTCAGCTCGTGGATGAACGCCGTGCCGGCCTTGCCGTCACCGGTGACCTTCGCCCCGGGCCTGACATTGCGGAGGTAGATGGCGTTCAGGATGTCCTGGAACTTCGTGTGCTTCACCACCGGAGGCTTGGCGACCGGCTTCTTCAGACCCGGGTTGGCGTGCAGGCCGATGCCGGTGAGCTGCATGAACATCTTCTTGATGCTCGTGAAGATGCCGAAGAAGAACAGACCGGTCGGGTCGCTGTTGGTGATGGGGCTGTTGTTGCTGTACGCGTACCCGTTCATCTGGAGCGGGTCGGACAGGTCCACCACGGGGTCCGCGGAGATGAAGCGGCCGGTGGACGCGTCGTACTCGCGCGCCCCGATGTGGGTGAGGCCGCTCGGGTCGTCGATGCCGACGCCCAGGTACGACCGCCTGTCGACCCAGGCCGGCTTCGGTCCGCGCACCTCCCCGTAGGGCTTGAAGGCCCTGCGGGTGATGGGCTGGTTGGTGGTCTGCTCGACCGCCGTGGTGGCGGTGCCGAGGTGGTCGGAGAGCAGGACGGTGAGCTTGTGGCCGGTGGTGGCGCCGTTCACCGTGGACCGGACGACCGTGGGCGCGCCCTGCTGGGCGTAGCCCCGCGTCGCGCGGGTGATCTTCCCGGCGGCGGTGGTCAGTTCGGTGCCGTCCAGGTTCAGGACGCTCCCGGAGGGGGTGTTCTCCAGGATGCGGTTGCCGTCGGCGTCGTAGACGTACTTCGTCGTGACGCCGTTCTCGGTGAGCGTCGCGAGCTTGTTCTCGCGCGTCCACGTCAGGTCCTGCGTGGTGGTGGCGAGGTCCCGCTTGGTGGTGTTGCCGTGGGCGTCGTTGACGTACGAGCTGCCGCCGCCGGCCGGGGCCGTCGAGACCCAGGACAGGGTGTGGGGCTGAGCGGTGTACGACGGGGTGGTGCCGTTGCCCGTGACGGTCTTGCCGTACCCGTAGGTGAACGTCACGTCCTTGGTGGCGTCCTTGGTGTTGTGCTCCACCAGCGAGGCGCGGTTGCCGAGCAGGTCGAACCGGAACGACTGCCAGTAGGAGGTGGTGCCGGTGTCGAGGGTCCCGGTGGCCGGGGCTCCGGCGGCCAGCGAGGCCGTCAGCACGCTGTCCGGGCTCTCGCCGTCGGTCACCTGGTCGGGGGCCTCGGCCACCGGACCGGTGGAGGGCCAGCCGTCCGTGCGCGGTCCCCAGGCGGCGCCGTTCGCCGCCTTGCAGCCCGTGCCGTCGCCCTGCGGGGTGATGTTGGACGTCCAGGCCTGGGTGAGCTCGCCCATGGCGTCATAGGTGAAGCACTGGGTGTCCCTCGTCGTGACCGTGCCGTCGGTCAGCTTGCGGGCGTAGCCGGTGATGTGGCCGGCGATGTCGTACGCGTAGGTGCTGTCGGAGATCCGGTGGGAGTTCGCGGTCTCGCGGTCGGCGACCGTGCGCTGGACGCGTCCGGTGTGCTGGTCGATGAAGTTGGTCGTCCACACGCGGTAGGGCTGCGGCCCGGTGACCGTGCGCAGCGGCTCCCCGTACGGCGAGTAGGTGATGTCCGAGGTGTACCAGGTGTGCCCGGAGGTGGTCTCGGCGAGGCCGTCGCTGTTGTAGCGGGTGATGACCTTCTCGGTGGAGAGGCCGCCCGCGGCCGGCAGGGTCACCGACAGCGGCTTGCCCGTCGGGGTGTAGCTGTAGGCGTAGCCGTACGTGCCCGAGACGCCGGTGGTCATGGCGTTGGCGGGAATCACGACCTGGCGGCCGGTGGGCCGGTAGCGCGCGTCGAATCCGGTGACGCGGGTGATGTAGTCGCCGCTCGCGTCATGACGGATCGAGGAGGTCCGCTGGCCGATGCCGCCGGTGACGTCGTCGTACGTGTACTCCCTGACGGGCGCCGAGCTCGTCGTGCCCTCGCGGACCGCGACGACGCGGCCCAGCTGGTCGTACGAGGTGTGGATCGCGCCCCGGAGGTCGGTGGCGCTGGTCTGGCGATCCGCGCTGTCGTAGCCGTAGGCGATGTCCCCGGTGTCCGGGTCCTTGGCGGAGACGGTCCGTCCGCGGGCGTCATGGGTGTAGGTCCAGACGTTGCCCGCCGGGTCGGTGACCTTCTCGCGGTTGCCGCGGGCGTCGTAGCTGTAGCGGGTGTCGCGCCAGCGGCTGCTGGCGTTGTTCGTGTAGTGCTGGATCAGGGTGATCCGGCCGCGGGCGTCGGTCCAGGTGTTGGTGGCCGGCACGGCTCCGCCGGAGGGGCGGCTGTAGGTGTTGGTGTCGCCGTAGGTGGTCGTCGACCAGAACGCGGTGTCACCGCTGTGGTAGGTCGTCGCCCGGACCGGGCGCTCCAGACCGTCGTAGCGGGTGCGGACCAGGCTGGGGACGAGCGCGTCGGAGACCCGCTTGAACTGGGCGGCCTCCGGCTCTCCCTTCGCGACGTACGCACCGGTCTGCTCGCCGACCAGGCCGTGGTCGTTGTAGCGGGTGTCGACGATGATCCGGCCGGGGCCGTGGGCCTCGCGCTGGGTCTGTACGGCGCGCATCAGGCCGTCGTAGACGGTGACCTGCTTGGCGTAGGTGCCGTCGTCCTTGAGGCTCTGGGCGATCACGGCCGTCGGCCTGGTCACCGTCGGGGTGGACTCGGCCATCTGGTAGCCGAGGATGACGTCGGGCGTCTGGGTGCCCGAGGAACGGCCCGTCGACCAGCCCTTGACGAGCCGCCCGAAGGCGTCGTACTCGCTCCGGACGACCTTGCCGTTGGGGTCGGTGACGGTGAGTTCCGAGCCGCGGCCCGGGTCGAAGGTGCGGACGGTCGCGTGCCCCTTGGGGTTGATGACCTTGACGCTCGTGACCGCACCGCCCGTGTCGCCGGGGGTGTACTGGGTCTCGGTGGTGCCCACCACGGGCTCGGTCACCTTGCGGGTCCGGCCCAGCGGGTCGTACGTCTTCGTGGTGACGACGGAGTGCGAGGTGCCGGCGCCGTCGATCTCGGCGCTCGAGGTGACAAGGCCCTTGACCGGCGGGGCTCCCCACGCCTGGTCGTCGTACGACATCCGGACCGAGCTGATCAGCTGCGTCGCCGGGTCGGCGGACGCCTGGTTCGCGCACGAGGTCGCCGTCTTACGGGTCGCCGTCGGCGCGCCGATGATGTGGGCCGTGGTGTTCTGGGCCAGCGTGGTCGTGGTGCAGTTGTAGTCGCTGAGCGTCTCACCCGTGCCGTTCGGCTTCACGACGGCCGTCTGCATCTGGACGGGGATGCCCGAGTCGGGGTCCACCTCCGTCTCCGTGCGGACCGCCTGCCAGCTCGTGCCGACGGTCTGGATCGCGTCCGAACGCTTCACTCCGGCGCGGTACGCCTTGAGCGGCGGCAGGCCGCCGTCGCGGGTCCGCGACGCGGTCTCCTTGGACCAGGGGAACGTCAGGGTGCGCTTGACGACGCGGCCGCCGGATCCGTCGTACGCGATCGTCTCGGCGGGCATGCCGGCGTACTGGGCGGCGTCGTCCGCCGCGAGGGTGACGGCGCCGGTGGAGTCCTTGACCGCGCCGCCCGCACCGCGGAAGTAGCGCACGACGGAGCGGGACTGGGTCTGCGGGCTGCCCGTGGAGGGGGTGTTCTTGCTGCCCTTGACCGTGGAGACCTGCCGGTAGCCGCGCCATTCGCTGTAGGTGCGCAGGGCGGGCTTGGTGAACTCGTCGTCGCTCTTGGTCCAGGCCGCGTCGCTGTAGTCGTAGCGGTGGGTGATCCGGTCGGAGACACCGGTGATGCGGTCGGTCTCGGTCACCGTGTGCACGACGTACTTGTTGAACCAGGCGAGGGCCGGCTTCTCCACCTCGCCGTCGGGGGACCAGCGCATCGGGAAGCAGGTGCCGTGGTTGTCCTCGGGTGCGACGGTGGGCTGGACCTTGCAGCCGCCCTTGTACGTGACCTCGATGTCACCGCCGTGCTCGGTGGAGACGGCGCCGATGCGCGGGCGGGTGAAGCCGGGGCGCGCGTCGGTGCTGCTGCGGGGGACGAGGTTGGGGAGCTGCTTGTCCTTCAGGTAGCCGGTCAGCGGGTGGGCGGTGCCGGTGCCGACGACGTACGGCTTGAAGGAGACACCGGCCTTCGTCAGCAGGGTGCCGCTGGTGTCGCCGGGCTTGAAGCCGTAGCGGGTCACCGAGTTCAGCCACAGGCCGGGCGCGGTGTCGTACCAGTCCCGGGGGAACGAGTGGTTGAGCAGGAAGGTGTCCACCTTGGCCAGGCCCGTGGTGCCGGGGCGGTGGGCGTAGGTGGTGATGCCGCCGAGCCGCAGCCGGTTCCAGAAGGAGGGGAAGCCCGGGCACAGCTTGGAGCCGGACTTGCAGTTGAGGTTGCCGGGGCTGTCCCACCAGGGGCGGTAGGAGGCGGGGTTCTTGGTGTCGTCGAACTTCTCGGAGGCGCAGACCGTGTCGTCCTGCACGCACCGCTGCCACAGCAGGAAGTCGATCTTGGCTGCCGGCTCCGCGCCGAGCGCGCCCGCGCGCAGGCCGTACTCGATGGAGTCCGGGAGGCCGCCGCGGTCGTACTTCTCCGGGGTCTTGAACTTCTTGTTGACGGCGTAGTAGTTCGTCGACTTGTGCCAGTTGACGATCATCACGTTGCCGTGGACGTCGATCACCTTGTCCAGGCCCCAGTGCCAGGCCTGCTGCTTGGTGGCGTCGTCGTTGCAGCGGGAGGCCGCGAAGGTCTCGGCGTGGCACGGCTCACCGGGGTGGTTGCCGAAGACGGGCACCGTGAAGACCGACTGGGTGTCGGCGTGACCCTCACCGATCTTGTTCAGGCCGTAGAAGTACTGGGTGCCGTCGGTCGCGGTGACGACCCAGTACTCGCCGTTGTTGTCACCGTTGGTGCCGCCGGTCTTCAGCTCGACGCGGGTGCCGTCGTCGTGCTGCGGGCGGTAGATGTTGCTGGTGCCTTCTCGGACCAGTTCGAGCGTCCGGCCCTGGTGGGACATGACGGCGTTGTACGAGACCCAGCACAGGTCGGAGGTCTTGGCCTTCTTCGCCGTGTTGTTCGGCTCGCCGGTCGAGGTCGCCTCGCGGTCGTCCTTGCAGGTGCGGTAGCGGCGCTCGATGTGGCCGGGGTCGTAGTCCCAGCCCTCGCCGAGCCAGGAGGCCTGCGGGGAGGAGGTGGCGGTCCTGCCGTCCACCGCCTGGGAGTTGTAGTCGAAGGAGATCTCCGGCGAAGGGCCGGCGGGCGCCGACGGCACCTCGACGGGGTACGACCAGGTGAACGCGCCGGAGGAGGTCCCGGCCTCCCACTTGCCGTTGGAGATCAGGGGGGTGGCCCGGAAGGAGCCACCCTCGCCCATGCCGGAGTCGACGGCGCCGACGACGGCCCTGTCACCGCTGTCGGCGACCTGCCGGACGTCGGCGGAGCGGACGTAGGAGGCCTGGAAGATGCCGGACGGCGGGGTCGTGGTGCGCGGGGCGACGGCCGGGGTGACGGTGCCGTCGGCGGCCGTGTCGACCGTCGCCGTGATGGTCCTGGTCTTCGTGTCGTTGACCGTCTCCAGCTCGTCGTAGGTACGGCACTCCTCGAGGTCCGGGGTGGTCAGGTAGCACTCCGGGAACTGGACGAACGTGAGCCGGGAGGCCCAGTCGGCGCCGTAGAGGTTCTGGTACGCCTTGTAGTCGAGCTGTACGGAGACGGGGACGGAACCGGTGGAGGGCGCGGTCACGGTGACGACCGCGCCGTCGACGCTGTCGGCCTCCGGCGCGGTGCGCGGGTAGACGCCGACCTGCCAGGTGCCGGTGGGCGTCGCCGCGCCGGGTGCCTGGCCGAGCTTCACGGGCAGCGTGCCGACCGGCTCGAGCTCGGCCGGGACGGCGTTGGTGGCCGCAGTCGTGGCCCCGGCCGTCGTGGCCGTGGCCATGGTGGAGCGGCCGGTGGTGAACGCGGCCTGCCGCACGGCGGTGTTCCCGGAGGTGGCGGAGGCCTGCTGGGGGGCGGGGGCGCCGAAGGTCACGGCGGCCGTGCCGCCGGCCGGCGGGGTCGCGGTGCCCGCCGGAGCCTCGTCCTGGTCGGCCGGAGGCTGGGCCGCGATCGTGTCGAGGCCGGCGTTACGGGTCGCCCCGTCCACCGGCTTCTCCTCGGGGAGGTTCTCCAGGACGAGTTCCTCGCGGGGCACTTCGTCCTTGGCCGGATCGGGCGGCAGGGCGGCGGCCTGCGTCGGGAGGAGCGTGAGCAGCAGAGCGGCACCGACGGCCGGAACCACTGCGGTACGCAGGCGCTTTCGGCGCGCGGACAAGAAGGCAGGCACGGGTGGGGTCCCCCCGGACGACATGAAGCGGCGCCTGGGCGGACCGCAGGTGAGGCCAGTGAACGCGGCAATTCTGTGTGTGAGTTGCGCGTAAAGACCAGGTGGAAAGTGATCAGGTGGCGATGATCACATCCATACATCGGTGGAATGCGACACGGTTTGTCTCGAATCCCTCCAGGAACCCTTCAATCACCGTGCCGACCAGGAAAAGCGCTGTTGCCTGCCAAATGGGATGAACTATTGTCAACTGCTGCAATTCCACGCGCTTTTCATCCCGAAAGCAGGCAGGAACATCCCATTCGTCTGCCACCGAATGCTCCCCTGGCGCGGCGGAACGACCGGGCCTGCCTTAAGAAAGGCGTCCGGCTCGGCGTGGAGAATTCGTGGCCGCCACGTGACGGCTGATCCCCCGTAAGCCATGATCTGCAGGCATCCGTTACGCCGAGGCGTGTACCGCCGCGCCCGCGTGACCAGCCACAGGAGCCCGGTCGGCCGTCTGCCGTAAGCCGGTTCTCGAGGGGGAAGGAACCTCGCTCATGACGAGCAGATGGCGCCGCATGCCCGGGCGTCGACCGGTCGCGGCCGTGGCGGCCGCCGTCGTCGTGGCCTCCGGCCTCACGTACGTCGGTCTCGCCGGCGGTCCCGAGGACCGCCAGGACGCCGCCGGGCCGCGCACCAGGAACAGCGCTCCCCTGAGCGAGTCCGATGCCGGCGCGCTGGCCCGCAAGACCGGCAAGGCCGTGGAAGCCACCGCGATGCGCACGGCGTACTCGACCACGTGGGCCCGGCCGGACGGCCTGATGCAGCGGCGGATCCACGCCAGCCCGATCCGCGCCAAGGTCGACGGGGTCTGGAAGGCCATCGACACCGATCTGAAGCGGGTCGACGGCGGCTGGGCGACCAAGGCCACCAACGTGGGTGTCCTCTTCTCGGCCGGCTCGAAGGGCAAGGGCGCACCGGAGAAGGGCGCGCAGGGCACGGGCGCTCAGGGGACGGACGCGCAGGACAAGGGGGACGGTCGCGCGTCACGGGCCGGTGCGCAGCGCGTCTCGCTGCTGCCGGGAACGGCGGTGGCCGGCGCCCCCATGGCGACCACGGCCACGGGCAACGTCCTCGCCACCCTCACCGTCAACGGTCACGACATCGTGCTGACCTGGCCCGACGCCGTGCCCACCCCGATCATCGACGGCTCCAGGGCGCTCTATCCGGAGATCCTGCCCGGCGCCGATCTCGTCCTCACCGCCGACGACGCGGGCTTCGCCCAGCTCCTGGTGGTGAAGAACCGTCAGGCCGCGGCCGACCCGCGCGTCGCCCGACTCGCGTACGGACTCTCCTCCCCGGACCTCAGCTTCAAGCTGGACCCGACCACGGGCGTCGTCTCCGCCACCGACATCGGTGGCCAGGACATCGCCGAGTCCCCCACGCCGCTGATGTGGGACAGCTCGGGCACCCCCACCTCCACCGACGGCGGGGGCGGCACCAGCGCCTCCCCCACCGCCCCCGAGGTGATCCCCTCCGAGTCGCCCGTTCCGTCCGGTGAGCCCGAGGAGACGCCGACCGCCTCGGCCGAGCCGACGGACGGCATGAACGACGGCGACCAGGGCGACACGTTCAACGAGGTGCTGCCGGAGGCGACCGACGAGGCCGCCGACCCCTCCGTGATCGGTGAGATCGAGGGTTCCGCGCCGCCCGTGCCCGCGGAGCCGACCCCCGAGCCGTCGCAGACCGGTGCGGCGGCGACGCTGTCGCTGCCCGGAGTGAACGGCCCCCAGCCCGACTCCAAGGGCACCCTGGTCGGGACGGACCTGGAGGGCTCGGACTGGGTGATGACCCCGGACCAGGACTTCTTGAACGACCCCGGCACCGTGTACCCGGTCTTCGTCGACCCCTCGGTCAAGAAGCACACGAACGACTGGACGACGGCCTACAGCCGCCACCCGAACGCGAGCTTCTACAACGGCAAGAACTTCAACAAGGGCGGCACGCACGAGGCCCGCGTCGGCTACGAGTCCGACACCTGGGGCACCTCACGGTCGTTCTTCAGCATCGACTGGGACCCCGACCTGAAGGGTTCCACGGTGCACAGCGCGAAGCTGCGCGCCCTGGAGACGTACTCGTGGTCGTGCAGCGCGCGCAGCATGACCGTGCACCTGACCGGCACGATCAGTTCGAAGACGAACTGGAAGAACGCGCCGTCCATGAACAGCGGCAACAAGATCGGCGGCGGCAGCTTCGCGCACGGCTGGAAGTCCTCCTCCTGCCCCGACGAATGGGTCGCGTTCGACGTCAAGTCCTCGGCGAAGAAGGCCGTCGACGGCGGCTGGAAGACGATGACCATCGGGTTCAAGGCCTCCGACGAGGGGTCTCAGTACTCCTGGAAGAAGTTCCAGGCGAACGGCGGTCAGGACCCGTTCGTCGACCTGTCGTACAACCGTCCGCCGACGACCCCGACCAGCCTGGTCCTCGACCCGAACGACGTGCGCTGCGACACCACGTCCCCGTACCTCAACGTGGGCGCTTCCTCGATCACCCTCTGGGCGAACAGCACCGACAAGGACAGCAACCTCCAGTCGGTCCACTTCGAGCTGTGGCCGACCGGCGGCAGCACCACCAACCTGCTCGGCAGCAAGGGCAAGGTGTCCGTCGGCAGCCAGACCGGCTCGGCGAAGGTCCACACGGACCCCTTCTCCACCAGCGGGCTGAAGAACGGGACCACGTACTCGTGGCGGGCCAAGGCCGTCGACAAGTTCGGCGCGACCTCGTCGTACTCGCCCGGCAAGACGCCGTGCCGCTTCGTCTTCGACAACTCGAAGCCGTCGTCGCCGACCGCGTCCTCTGCGCAGTTCCCGGACGCCGACGCCAAGGACAACGGCTTCGAGAACGACTCCGAGGACTCCAAGTGGAGCACGGTGAAGTTCGGCACGGCCGGCTCCTTCACCTTCAAGGCGGCCCAGACGGACGTGGTGAAGTTCGAGTACGGCTTCAACCAGGCGGCGTACCCGTTCTCGGTGAACCGGACGAACGGCGCGCCCGTCACCACGACGACCACCGTGAACAACGTGAAGCCTCCGCTCGCGGGGCCGAACGTGCTGTACGTCCGGGCGGTCGACGACGCGGGCAACCCGTCGCAGCCGACGAAGTACCTCTTCTACGTGACCCCTCGGGACCAGGCGGACCACCCCGGTGACTTCACCGGTGACAAGCTGCCCGACCTGATGGTCGTGGACGGCAACGGCAACCTGCGGCTCTACCCGTCGGAGGCCACCACCGACCTGGTGAAGGGCACGGGCGACCTGGACTACTCGATGTCGGGCTCCTACCGCGGCAACCCCGCCAAGGACCCGAACGGAGACGACGGCCTCCCGCAGTACGTCTCGGCGCCGTCCGGCTACTGGAAGAACACCCTGATCACCCACCTCGGCGACATCTACGGCGGGGACGGTCTCCAGGACCTCGTCGCACGCCGTGAGGGCAAGCTGTGGGTGTACCCGGGCGACGGGTACGGCGGGGTGAACATCGACAAGCGGCAGGAGATCCTGCTGCCGTCGAACGCGCCGGCGCCGGACACCATCACCCAGATCGTCTCCGCGGGAGACGCCACGGGCGACGGGAAGACGGACTTCTTCCTGAAGGTCGGGGACGCGCTGTGGGCCCTCGTCGGCTACAACGGCGCGAGCATCGAGACGGCCGTCCAGCTGTCCAGTTCGCCCTGGCTGGAACGCGACATCGTCACCGTCCAGGACATCACGGGCGACGGCGTGACCGACCTGATCTACCGCACCGACGTCTCGGCCCGCCTGCTGCTCCGCACCGGCAAGAAGGACGCCGACGGCAGCGGGGTGGACCTCACGTCCCTGGCGTCCGCCGCCAACTCCGCGACCGGGGCGGACGCCCAGTACGGCGCCTCGGGCTGGGGCCGCAGCAACATCCGCCTGTTCTACGGCACCCCGGACGCCAACGGCGACGGCATCCCCGACATCTGGACCCTGCGGGTGGACGGAGCGGTGCGCTTCTACGCCGGCAGCCGAGGGGAGATGGCGGGCAGCGGCGTCGAGATCATCGGCAACAGCGACGGCGTGGGCTGGAAGAACAAGCTGGCCATCGGGTGACGTAACACCCCTCTCCACCCCAGCGGGGCCCGGCCGATTCGGCCGGGCCCCGCTGGATGATGGGGGTGGAAAGACGGAACGCGAGGTAAGGAGCTTCCATGGCGAAGCGAATTCACCAACCCCGTGAGGACGCGGAGTTCGATTTCATCCTCGGGATGAGCGGAGTCCCGGTCCTCGCCTACTTCATCGGGACATGGCCCAAGGCAATCGAGCCCTGCCGGGCGATGGACCTCGTCGTGAACGGCATCGCCGACGAGTACACGGGCCGCCTGACGACGGTCCGCACCGACATCACGCGCTGTCCGGCCGCAACCGAGCGATACGGAATCACCGGAGCCCCGTCCTACGTCCTACTGAAGGAGCGAGAGCCGGTGGCACACGCCACGGGCCCCATGACCATCGCCGAGGTACGAAATTTCCTGGACGACCACCTCTGAACGGCCGCCGCGGCACTGCGGCCACGACCTCCGTCACGACGCTCGCGAGACGGCACGCGTCTGCTCAACCTCGGCCGTGCAGCCGTACCGGTATCTCCCGCCAGCCGAGGGCGACGAAGGAGGCCACCTGGTGCAGCTCGTCCGGGTCGGTCGCGAGGCTCATGTCGGGGAAACGCTCGAACAGGGCGGGGAGCACGGTCCGGGCCTCCATCCGCGCCGGGCGGAGCACCGATGCAGCGGTGGACGCCGATCCCGAACGCCATATGGTCCTCGCCCTCGCGGGCCGCGTCGAACACGTGCGCGTCCTGGCCATGGCGGTCGGGGTCCCACCCGGCGGCGCCGTACGTCGTGATGATGGCGTCGCCGGCCGGGACGGTGACGCCGCCGACCTCCAGATCCTTCACCGCGAACCGCAGCGGCACCGCGGCCAGGGGCTCCGGCGTGCCCCCACGACGGCGTTCATGAGGCGGCGGACCGCATCCACCAACTCGTCCGGAACGCCCACCAATTCGCAGATCACCCGCAGCGGCAGCGGATACGCGAGCCCCTCGATCAGGTCCACCACCACCACCTCGCGGGCCGCGAGCCGACCGAGCAGCGCGCCGGAGACCGCCTCGACCTTGGAGCGCAGCTCCCCGGAAACGACTCAGAGGCCGTTCCAGATTGCTCTGAAACGGCCTCTGAGCTGCGACTCTTTCGAGTCGGGACGACAGGATTTGAACCTGCGACCCCTTGACCCCCAGTCAAGTGCGCTACCAAGCTGCGCCACGTCCCGATGCCCGTTCCCCCGGTTTGTCCCCGGCGGCTGCGTGCAAGAGAACATTACCTCACTCCGTGCGCCCCCGGGACGCACCCCCGGACACGTGGCGGGAGGCATCCGCGCAGGCCGGACGGGTCGGAGGGAGAATGGGAGGCGTGGACAGGATGCCGAGGGACCGGGACGCCGAGGGGCGGGCGCGTAGTGAGCGGCCCCGGGACGGGTTGGGGCGGCCGTTGCCGTACGGCGCCGAGGGTGTGCCGAGACAGCCCGAGGGAGTCGTACGGGCGCCCGCCGAGACCGTGCGGGAGGCGCAGCGGCTGCTCGACGCGGGAATGCCGTTCCACGCGCACGAGGTCCTCGAGGACGCGTGGAAGAGCGGCCCCGCCGGGGAACGGGACCTGTGGCAAGGGCTCGCCCAGCTGGCCGTGGGGCTCACGCACGCCGCCCGGGGCAACGCGGCGGGCGGCGCACGGCTGCTGCTGCGCGGCGCCGCCCGGATCTCCGGGCAGAGCGATCCGTACGGGATCGACATCGACGGACTCGTCCGGTGGGCGCGCGCGTTGGCGGACCGTGCGGACGAGGTGACGGACGCCGCCGCCGAGGCGCCACGCCTGCTCGGGGAGTGACACGGCGCCCCTGACGGCGGGTCACCAGGTGAGCGGTAGCTCCAGGGGCGAGCGGTGGATCAGGGTCGGCCGCATCACGACCTCCCGGTCCTCGGCGAGCCGCAGCCCGGGGAAGCGGCTCGTGAGCAGCTCCAGGGTGAGCCGGAGTTGGGTGCGGGCGAGCTGGGAGCCCGGGCAGCCGTGGGCGCCGTGGCCGAAGCCGACGTGGCGGGTGGGGCTCGCGGGCCGGGTGATGTCGAATGTGTCGGCATCCCGGTGGCGTGCCTCGTCGCGGTTGGCGGAGCCGTAGGCGACGAAGACGGTGGCGCCGGCGGGCAGTTCGGTGCCCGCGAGCACGACCGGCCGGGTGACCGTACGGCGGAATCCCTGGACGGCGGTGTCGTAGCGGATCGCTTCCTCCACCGCCCCGGGTATGAGGTCGGGCCGGGCGCAGAGCAGCTCCCACTGGTCGCGGTGGCGGAGGAGGTGGAGCACCGTGGTGCCGATGAGGGCGGTGGTGGTGAGGTGCCCGGCGATGAGGAAGTTCTGCAGGTTGGCGACGAGTTCTGCGCGTTGGTCGAGGGTGAGCTCGCGGGGGCTGGGCCGCGCCGGGTCCGCGGCTGAGGCCGGGGCCGGGGCTGGGGCTGGGGCTGCTGCCGTGTCTGCGGTCAGGGCCTCGACCATCAGGGAGCAGAGGTCGTCGCGAGGGTGGGCGTGGCGGGCGCGGGCGTAGCCGTCAAGGAGGTGGTGGAGGGCGACCACGTCCTCGGCTGCGGCGAGTTGTTCGTCCTCCGCCATGGGGCGGAAGAGGAGTTGCTCCGCGCGGTGGCCGCCGTGCACGGCGGCGGGCACGTCCTCGGGCGACAAGCCCAGGAGCCGGCCGATGACGGCTCCTGGCAGCCGGCCCGCGTAGGACGTCATCAGTTCGGTGTGACCGTCGGCTGCGAAGCCGTCGACGAGGGCGGTCGCGATCTCGGTGGCGTACGGCGTGAGGGCCGCGACCCGCGCGGCGGAGAGGCCCCGGTTGATCGGGGCGCGGTGGCGCCGGTGGGCGGCGCCGTCGGTGGAGACGACGGTCGGGCGCGCGGCGAAACCCCGGGCGAGGACGCCGAAGGCGGCGGGCACCGGCAGGACGTCGGGCCGCAGGGAGTGGGCGGAGGAGAAGTCCTCGGGCCGCAGCAGCACCTCGCGGACGTCGGCGTCGCGGCCGACCAGCCAGGCGTCGAGCTCGGGGACGAAGGTCAGACCGTCGGTCTGTCGCGCACGGGCGTAGAGGGGGTACGGGTCGCGCTGCAACGCGTCGAGCAGCTCGTGGGGTGCGTACGTCGTCGGGTCCACGCGGCGCCTCCGGTACGGGAAGGTGCGGAACGCGGGCGGCCGCAGGGTGCCTGCCCTCCCCCATCGTGACCGGCGCCGCGTGCGCCTGGCTACGGCCCGGTGGCGGTCAGCGCGCGCTCCAGGACGGACGTGTGGCTGACGGACGGGTCCTTGGCAGCGGTGAGGAGGGTGACGCGGCCGCTCGCGGCGAGGCTCCGCAGCCGGTCGAGGGCCTCGGCGGCGGCGGGTTCGGCGAGCTCTTCCTCGTACCGTCGGCAGAACTCCTCGTACGCGCCCTCGCCCTCCGAACCGTGGTACCAGCGGCGCAGTTCGGTGGAGGGGGTCAGAGCCTTGGGCCATTCGTCGACGCGGGCGTCGATCTTGGCGAGGCCGCGCGGCCAGAGGCGGTCGACGAGGACGCGGACGCCGTCGTCGGGGGCCGGGGGTTCGTAGATCCGTCGGACGCGTACATCGGGCGAGGCGGCGCGGGAAGGCATGGGTCCAGGGTGCCGGAGAGTGCGCGCGCTCACATGTCGGCGACCCGGCCCGCCGGCATGAGCGCGGGCAGCAGGACGGAGTCGACGAAGACGCGCATGGTCGAGGCGTCGGCGAACCGCTCCTCGAAGAGCCGCTCGATGCGGAGCATGCCGAGGAAGCAGGGGGCGACGAAGCCGATGGCCGGGTTGTCCCCGTCGATCTCGCCGCGCTCGACGGCCCTGCGGAGGATCTCGTCGAGCGCCGCGACCTCGGGGCTGATGACGGTCTCGCGGAGCGCCGCGCGCAGGTCGGGGTACTGGACGTACGCCTGGCTGACGGCCTCCATCAGCTCCGCGTCGTGGTCGCGGCGGGTCGCGGCGAGGTGGGCGGCCTCGCGGAGGTCGCCGGCGAGGCTACCGGTGTCGATGCCGGCGAAGAACGTGCAGCGCTGCTTGGCGAGGGCGGCCGTGACGAGCTGCGGCTTGGTCCCCCACTGGCGGTAGAGGGTCGCCTTGCCGCACTTGGTACGGGCCGCGACACCCTCCATGGTCACCGAGTCGTAGCCGCCCTCCCGGAGCAGGCAGAGCACCGCCTCGTACAGCTCGGTCTCCCGCTCGGGGGTGATCTTGCTGCGGCGGGCGGCGGCGGTCGCGGCCTGCGTGGACATGGCTTCCTCCCGGACAGCTGTCTGCACATACGAGAGTAGGGGGTGCACAATCGAGACGCAAACGTATCGAGACGCTTGCGTCTCGATGAATTCGGATCTAGGCTTCCTCCGTTTGTTGCCGATTTGACTGATAAAGGGGCCGCGCCATGGCTGCCGGGACACGCGGGATACCGGGGACACGTCCCGCCGGACCGGAGCCGATCCCTGCCGGACCGGAGCCGACCGGCACCCGGAAGTCGAGTCCTGACGGCTCCGAGCCGCCCGGCACTCCGGAGCCGAGTCCTGCCAGACCGGAGCCGACCACCGCCGTGGAAGCGACCGGCACCCCGCGACCCGCGCTGCTGCGCGAGCTGCTGCTCGTCACCGCGCTCTTCCTCGTCTACAAGTTCGGGCGGCTCTTCGCGAACGGCCACGAGCTGCGGGCCTTCCAGAACGCCGACCGGATCTGGGACGTCGAGCGGGCCTTCCATCTGCCCGCCGAGGAGTCGGTCCAGGCGCTCCTGATGCACGGCGACCAGCTCGTCCGGGCCGCAAACACCTACTACGCGGCCGTGCACTTCCCGGCCACCATCGGCTTCCTCGCCTGGCTCTACTGGCGTCGGCCCGCCCACTACCTCTGGTCCCGCCGGGTTCTCGCGCTCCTCACCGCCGCCGCGCTCGCGCTGCATCTGCTGATGCCACTGGCGCCGCCCCGGATGCTCGCGGCGACGGGGCTCGTCGACACCGCGCAGGTGTACGGACCTTCGGTGTACGGCGCGACGCCGGAGACGGACTCGATGGCGAACCAGTTCGCCGCGATGCCCTCGCTCCACTTCGGCTGGGCACTGATGGTCGCGATCGGTCTGATCGCGGCGGGTCGCGCGCGGCTGCGGTGGCTGTGGCTGCTGCACCCGGCGGTGACCCTGCTGGTCATCGTCGGCACGGCCAACCACTACTGGTTCGACGCGCTCGCGGCGGCGGCCCTGCTCGGGCTCGCGCTCGCGGTCGTACGACCCCCGGGCGCGGCCCCCGACGCCCCCGACACCCCCTCAGCTTCGGGCGCCGTGCCGCGCGCCAGGGCGCCGCGTCCGGCGGAGGCGCCTCGCCCGGCGGAGGCGCTGCGATGAACGCCGTCGACGGAACCGTGCTCGCCGTACTGCTCTCCCTGGTCTCCGCCGCCGGGTACGCGCTCGCCGCGGTCGCCCAGTCCCGGCTTGCCTCGGCCTCCGACGGCGGCCGGGGCGCGCTCCGCGCGCTGCTCGCGCGGGGCCAGTGGTGGTGGGCGGTCGGCCTCAACGCGGCGGGCGCGCTCGCCCACGTGGCCGCGCTCCACTACGGCCCGCTGACGCTCGTTCAGCCGCTGGGCGCGCTCACCCTCGTGGCGGCGCTGCCCCTCGGCGCGTACTGCGCACGGCGCCGGGTGACCCGCGCGGAGTGGCGCGGTGCGCTCCTGACCCTCGCAGGACTCGTCGCCCTCATCTCGGTCACCGGCCCGGCAACCCCCGGCGACGCCCTGACGCTCCGCGAGGCCCTCGTCGTCGCGGCGGCGACGGCCTTCCTGATCGCGGCCCTGACGTCGGGCAGCCGGTACGGCGCGCTGCGACGGCGGCGAGGCGGGGGCCTCACGGGCGGGGCGACGGAGCGGCGCGGACGGGGGCTCGGCCATGCCACGGCTTCCGGGGTTGCCTCCGGGGTCGGGTCCGCGCTGACGCAGACGCTCACCGCCGCGCTCGCGCGGGAGTTGCCGGGCGGGGCGCCCGCCTGGTGGCAGACGGCTCTCGTCGCCGTGCTGATCTCCGCCTTCGCCGTGGGCGGGCTGCTGCTCTCGCAGACGGCCTACCGGGGCGGCCTCGCCGCCCCGCTCGCCGTCGTGAACCTCTCCAACCCGGCCGCCGCCGCCGTCATCGGCGTGGCGCTGCTCGGCGAGACGTTCCGCGCGGGCGTGTGGGGCTGGCTGGTCGCGGCCGCCGCCTCGCTGATCGCGGCACGCGGCGTGGTGCTCCTGACGGCCGGAGCGGGAACGACCCCGGCACCCTCGGCCCCGACCCTGTCCCCGGCCCTGCCCCTGTCCCCGGTCGCCGCCTCGGGGCAGCCGCTCCCCTCCCCCCGTACGGACGAAACCGTCCCTACCCCGGACCCGACCCCAACCCCGGCCCCCACCCCCGCAGTCGCCGGTTGACCGCTAGGACCGCAGCGCCGCTCACGTCCCCGACGGTCGCGGCTGCTCCGGCGGGACCGAGCTCTCGGCGACCGCCATCCACTGGTCCAGGTCGGCCTGCGTGAATTCCGTCCACGGCGGGATTCCGGGGAGCCGGCGGAGGAGGTCGTAGGCCTCGGGGATCTGGGCTCCGCGGAGGACCGGGCAGTGGCAGCCGGCGATGACCTCGGCGTCCAGGTGTTGGAAGTCGGTGACGACCGCCCCGAACTTCTCGGCGTCCAGCAGGGCGACCCAGGGGGAGACCAGGCTTCCGCCGAAGAGCTGGCCGTCACGGAATTCGTCCGGCGACAGCGCCGCCATGTCCGGCATGGGGGTCGGCACGTTCGTGGCGAAGGTGTCGACGGACCACAGGACGTTGGCCTTCGGGTCGAAGAGGGCGCGGGTGGTGGGGTTGTCGTACAGGGGCGGTCGCTTGGCGACCAGCGTGCGATCGCCCACGTCGATCGTGTCGCCGTCGGTCATGAAGCGGCACCGGTTGATGGGAGTCTCCCACTCCTCGGCCATGCGGCCGATGGAGAACCATGTCGTCAGCAGGGTCGCGTTCGGGCACTCCGCGAGGACCGCCAGGAGGTTGCCGGCGTGGTCGCGGTCGTCGTGGGTGAGGAAGATCCACCGTACGTCCAGGGGATCCACGACGGACCAGGCCGCCTCCAGCCACTGGGCGCGCACCGCGGGCGCCCCGGTGTCCACCAGGACCGGTTCGGTTCCCCGGATCACCATCGAGTTCATCGGGAAGTGGCCGACCGGCGGGGCCTCGAGGGCCCACGGGATGACGAACGTCTCCTCGGCGATCTTGTACGGCTGCAGAAGGTCGAAGCTCTCCACGGTTGCCATCGCCGCTCTCTCCCTAGGCCGGAGTCGCTGCAGCGTCCACTGAATCCAGTCCAGCCCCGCGCCGGACCGTCGTCAAACGCAGAGCTCATGACCCTATTGGATAGCTGAACTATCCTTAGAGGGGAGGGTAGAACTCCGTATCCGTATCCGCATCCGTGTCGAGACGAAACGAAACGATTGGAACGGTGAACCCCTTTTGCGCCTCTCCGAGTTGAGCGACCGCGGCGGCGTGTCCGTGGCCACCGTCAAGTACTACCTGCGCGAGGGGCTCCTCGCGCCCGGAACACCCGTCACCGCTCGACAGTCGGAGTACGGCGAGGAACACCTGCGCAGGCTGCGCCTGGTCCGGGCGCTCCTCACGGTCGGCGGGATGACGATCCAGCAGGCCCGGGACGTCCTGGCGGTCGCGGACGACCCCGCGTTCGGGCGCCACGAGCGCATCGGGATCGCGCAGTACATGCTCGGCCCGCAGATCACCCCGCCCGACGCCTCCGACCCGGAGCGCGCACGCTGGGACGAGGTCTTCGCCGAGATGCGCGGGCTGCTCACCGGGATGGGCTGGCGGGTGTACGACGAGGCGCCCGCGCTCGCCGCGCTGACCCGGGCGGTCCTGACGCTCCGCACGCTGGGCTACCGGGGCGGTGTCGAAGACATCCGGCGGTACGCGGAGGTGATGCACCCGATCGCCGCCGAGGAGTACGGGGTGATGGGCGAGTACCCGGTCCTGGAGGAGGCGATCGAGGCGGCCGTCGCGTACACGGTGCTGTACGAACCGATCATGCTCGCCCTGCGCCGCCTGGCGCACGAGGACGTCTCGGCCCACCTGTACCGGATCCCTCCACCCCCGGCGCCACCCAATTCGTCATCTTGACGAAAAAGAACTCCGCCCACTATCGTCAACATGACGACAAGGGGGAGTTCTCATGGCCGACATCACCCGCCGCACCGGCTGGCGCCACCTGCGGTCCGCACCGACCGCGCACATCCGCCACCACCGGCGCGGACGCCTCGTCCACGACGGCACGGGGCTCAGCTTCTGGTACCGCTCACTCTCCGCCGCGCTCTCCGAAGTGCCGGTGAACGACCGGGAGTTGGCGATGGCGTTCCACGCCCGCACCGCCGACTTCCAGGACGTGAGTGTGCAGTCCACCGTCACGTACCGGATCGGCGAGCCGGAGGCGGCGGCGACCCGGCTCGACTTCTCCATCGACCCGGACACGGGCGCCTGGCGCGGTGCGCCGCTGGAGCAGATCGCCACGCTGCTGACCGAGACGGCCCAGCAGCACGCGCTCGACGTCCTGGCCCGCACCCCGCTGGCGGCGGCGCTCGTCGACGGGGTGGCGGCGGTACGGGACCGGATCGCGGACGGGCTCGCGGCCGAGCCCCGGCTGCCGGCCACCGGGATCCAGGTGGTGGCGGTACGGGTGGTGGCGATCCGTCCGGAGCCGGAGGTCGAACGGGCGCTGCGCACCCCGGCGCGCGAGCTGATCCAGCAGGAGGCGGACCGGGCGACCTACGAGCGCCGCGCCGTGGCCGTCGAACGCGAGCGGACCATCGCGGAGAACGAGCTCGCCAGCAAGATCGAACTGGCTCGGCAGGAGGAGCGGCTCGTCGACCAGCGCGGCACCAACGCGCGGCGCGAGGCGGAGGAGAGCGCCGCCGCCGACTCCGTACGGGCGGAGGCGGAGGCAGTACGGAAGGTCCGGCTCGCGCGGGCCGAGGCCGAGGCGGCGCGCGCGGTCGGCGAGGCGCGGGCGGAGGCCCAGGCGGCGTGGCTCCGGGTGCACGGGGAGGTCGACGCGAGCACGCTCCACGCGCTCGCGGCGACCCGGGCTGCGGAGAACCTGCCCCGGATCGAGAGCGTGACGGTGTCCCCGGACGTCCTGACCGCCCTGCTGGGCAGGCTGGGCGGCGGCGGGACATCGTCGTGAGCCTGGCACCGCGCGCGGTGCTCGTGCACCGCACCACGGAGTACGAGGAGTTGCTCGCGCGGCACGGTACGCACGGGCAGGCGGCGTTCTTCCTCTCGAGCCGGGGCCGGAGCATCGAGGACGTACGGCAGCGGCACGAGCGGAACCGGCGGGGGCTCGCGGACGTGGCGGCGGCCGTGCCCCTGACATGGCGGCAGGCGCGGGTGGAGCGGGCGGATCTGGACCGGTTCCTCTTCGGGCCCGAGGACGTCGTGGTGGTCGTCGGGCAGGACGGCCTGGTGGCCAATGCCGCCAAGTACCTGTCCGGGCAGCCGGTCGTCGGCGTCGACACCGACCCGGGCCGGAACCCCGGCGTCCTCGTCCGGCACCGGGCGGCGGACGCGGGGGCGTTGCTGAGGTCGGCGGTCGGGGAGGCGGCGCGGACCGGGGTGGACGAGCTCACGATGGTGGAGGCCGTGACGGACGACGCGCAGCGGCTCCTCGCCCTCAACGAGATCCACCTCGGCCCGCCGAGCCACCAGACCGCGCGCTACACCCTCGCGGTCGAGGGCACGGAGTCGCCGGCCGAACCCCAGGCGTCCTCGGGTGTCCTGGTCGGTACGGGCACGGGCGCGACGGGCTGGCTGCGCTCCCTCTGGCACGAGCGCTCCAGCCCGCTGACGCTCCCCGGCCCGACGGCCCGTCGCCTCGCCTGGTTCGTCCGCGAGGCCTGGCCCTCGCCGACGACGGGCACGACGCGCGTGGAGGGCGTCCTGACTCCGGGCACGTCCCTCCGCCTCACGGTGGAGTCGGACCGCCTGGTCGCCTTCGGTGACGGCATGGAATCGGACACCTTGAACCTGACATGGGGCCAGACGATCCGCGTGGGCGTCGCCGACACGACGCTGAGGCTCGTGGGGTGAGTGCGGCGCCTTTGCGAGGCGCGGCCTGCCTGGGAGGCGCGGCCTGCCTGGGAGGCGAGTGGGCGGTGGATCCCGGGGCCGCCTCGCAGGGCCGTGAGTCCAGGGGCTCCTTGAGGCCCGGCCTCCCCTGGCTGTGGCCTGCGGCCGGAAACCGTCGCAGCGGGCTTCGGGCGGGGTGAGCCCTCGCTATGATCGGGGCGCTTTGACCGGTTTCTGATGCCCCCTCCTCTCCAGGCCGTCGAAGGAACCTCATGCCCCTCCCCTCCACCGGCTCCCTCCAGGTCTCCCCCGCGACGCTCCAGGACTGGTCCGTCGTGCGGCGATGGGCGGTCGCGGAGGGGTGGAACCCCGGACTGGCGGACGCGGCCGCGTTCTTCGCCCAGGACCCGGAGGGGTTCTTCCTCGGGCGGGTCGACGGGGAGCCGGTCGCGGCGATCTCGGTGGTCAACTACAGCGACCGGTACGCCTTCCTCGGCTTCTACCTCGTCCGCCCCGACCTGCGCGGCCTCGGCCACGGACTCGCCACCTGGCGCGCCGCCCTCGCCCACGCCGGCGACCGGACCGTCGGGCTCGACGGGGTGCCCGACCAGCAGGACAACTACCGCCGCTCCGGCTTCTCCTCCGTCCACCGCACGGCACGGTACGTCGGTGAGCCGAGCACCCCGGGCCCTCTCGGCGCAACCGGGTCAACCGGGTCAACCGGGTCAACCGGGTCAACCGATGCAAGCAGGGCAACGGGGCCAACCGACGCAACCACGACAACCAGCGCATCCGACCCCCATGTCGTCCCCGCCCACGACGTCGACCCCGCCGCCCTCGCCGCGTACGACAGTGCCTGCCACCACGCCGAGCGCCCCCGGTTCCTCGCTCCGTGGCTGGCCGCCCCCGGGCACCGGGCCCTGGCCCGGGTGGTCGACGGGCGCCTGACGGGGTACGGCGTGGTCCGACCGGCCGAGGACGAGGCGCGCGTGGGGCCGTTGTTCGCCGACACACCGGCCGACGCGGCCGCCCTCCTCGACGCCCTGGCGGCCGAGGCGCGGGCGTTCGGCTCGGCACGGATCGCGATCGACATGCCGGAGGCCAATCCGGCGGCGGCCCGCCTCGCGCTCGACCGGGGCCTCGAGCCGACGTTCGAGACGGCACGGATGTACACCGGCCCCGTCAGGCCGATCGCTCAGGACCGGGTCTTCGGCATCACGACCCTCGAACTCGGCTGACGACGTCCTCCGTGTTCTCCGTGGCCGCATTCCGGACATTGAGGCCGAGGGAAAGGCGTACGCGACCATGAGTGGCATGGACGCTCGTTTTCTTGGCATCGCCGAACTGACCGAGACCCCTTCCGTGGCGGTCGTGGTCGACGTCATGCGCGCATTCACCGTGGCCGCCTGGGCCTTCGCCCAAGGCGCGGAGAAGATCGTTCTCGCCGAGTCCCAGGCCGACGCACTGGCGCTCAAGGCCCGCCACCCGGGGTGGGCGGCGCTCAAGGACGGAGCGGCCGCGCCCGGGTTCGACATGGTCAACTCGCCGGGTCTGCTGCGCTCCGCCGACCTCGGCGGACGGACCGTCGTGCAGAAGACCACGGCAGGGACGGTCGGCGCCCTTGCGGTCAAGGACGCACCGCTGGTGCTGTGCGCAAGCTTCGTGGTGGCGGATGCGACGGCTCGGCTCCTGCGGGCACGCGGGAGCGACAGCGTCACGTTCGTGGTCACCGGCGAGGACGGGCAGGCCGAGGAAGACCTCGCGTGCGCTCAGTACATCGCCCGGAAAACCGTCGAAGCCGGGGCAAATGCCGCCGAGTTCCTCCGCCGCGCCGCCGACTCGCGTGCCGCCGCCGAGCTGACTTCGGGTGTGCGTCGAGGCTCCCACCCTGACGACGTCGCGCTCTGTCTTGAGCTCGACCGCTTCCCCTTCGCCATGGTGGCGACCTCGGAAGACGCGCTGATGGTCCTGCGTCCGTGCGCCGTACCGCCTTCGCCGACCGACGGCGCCGGCCCCGACCTCGACGCCGCCGCCGACCCCGACCCTGGCCTCGACGCCGCAGCCGACGCCTCGATCTGAACGCCCCACCGCCATCGGGCGGCCTGCCGCCCCGCCCCCTTCCCCGCCGACACCCTCCCCACTCTCCCCCCGCCCCCTCGCGCGCACTCCCCTGCCCTCCCCCACCCCCCTCGGGGGGCGACAAGGGTTTTCCCCGTATCGGGTTCATCTCGTCGTTCCCTACTGTCTGCCGCACCGGCAGATCCCACCCTCCGGTCCACCCGACTGTCAGGTCCATGTGGAGCGGTGGGTAGTGTCCGCCGGTGGCGGCCTTGACCCGGGCCGTCGCGTCGCCGGTGGCGGCGCACGGGCCCCCCAGCCCAGGGACCGACGGAAGGCAACCCCACTTCGCCCCGTGGCTCCCGCGCCGCCGCCACTGCTCCGCACCTACGTCGTGCTTGAAAGGGAACACCTTGAACAGTTCCAGGCGGAGAGTCATATCCGTCGTGGTCGCGAGTGCCGCGATCGTCGGCGCCGCTGCCACATCCGGGGCGTTCGCCGCCGCCCCGGCCGCTGTCACTCCGAAGCCGGCTCCGGCCGCACAGGCGATGACCGCGCTGCCCAGCGCTCCGGTCGAGAAGGTCATCGTCACCTACAAGTCCAAGACCGCCGAGGCCGGCTCCAACGACGCGGCCAAGAGCGACGCGGTCGCCAAGGGCGCCGCGACCGGCGAGAAGCTCGCCTTCGAGCGCCGCCTCGCCGGCGGTGCCGCCCTTGTCGACCTGGGCGGCAGCGCCAGCAAGCAGGACGTCAACGAGGTCATGGCCGCGTTCCGCGCCGACCCTCAGGTCGCCTCGGTCGAGCCCGACATCCGCGCCTACGCGATGGCGGTCACCCCGAACGACACCGACTACGCCAAGCAGTGGGACCTCTTCGAGGCCACCGGCGGCATGAACGTCCCGACCGCCTGGGACAAGACGACCGGCTCCGGCGTCACCGTGGCCGTGATCGACACCGGCTACGCGGCCCACACGGACCTGGCGACCAACGTCGTCAACGGTTACGACTTCATCTCCGACTCCGCGGACGCCCGCGACGGCAACGGCCGTGACGCGAACGCCAAGGACGAGGGCGACTGGAACGCCACCGCCAACGAGTGCGGCCTCGGCTCCACGGCCTCCAACTCCTCCTGGCACGGCACCCACGTGGCGGGCACCATCGGTGCGGTCACCAACAACACCAAGGGCATCGCGGGCATCGCGTACAACGCGAAGATCCAGCCCGTGCGTGTGCTCGGCAAGTGCGGCGGCTCCTCCGCCGACATCGCCGACGCCATCACCTGGGCGTCCGGCGGCTCCGTGCCGGGCATCGCCGCCAACGCGACCCCGGCGAAGGTCATCAACCTGAGCCTGGGCGGCGCGAGCTCCACCTGCCCGAGCGTCTACCAGACCGCGATCAACGGCGCCGTCTCGCGCGGTACCACCGTCGTCGTCGCCGCGGGCAACAGCAACGCCAACACCTCCGGCTTCACCCCCGCGAACTGCGCGAACGTCATCACCGTGGCGTCGACCAGCCGCGAGGGCAACCGTTCGTTCTACTCGAACTTCGGCTCCATCGTGGACGTGGCCGCACCGGGCGGCGAGACCCGCCGCGGTACCGACACGCCGGGCACCGTCACCACCCCGCAGAACGGCATCCTCTCCACGCTGAACTCCGGCGCGACGACCCAGTCGACCGAGAACTACGCGCCCTACCAGGGCACCTCGATGGCCGCGCCGCACATCGCCGGCCTGGCCGCGCTGCTCAAGTCGGCGAAGACGAGCCTCACCCCGGCCGAGATCGAGTCCGCGATCAAGGCCAACGCCCGCCCGCTGCCCGGCACCTGCACCGGCGGCTGCGGAACCGGCATCGCCGACGCCACGAAGACCGTGAACGCCGTCACCACCACGACGCCGCCCACGGGCACCGTCTTCACGAACGCGACCGACGTCACGATCGCCGACAACACCACCGTGTCGTCGACGATCTCCGTCACCGGCCGCACCGGCAACGCCCCCGCCGCCCTCAAGGTCGGCGTGGACATCAAGCACACCTGGCGCGGGGACCTGGTCATCGACCTGATCGCCCCCGACGGCACGGTGCGCAACCTGAAGGCCTCCTCCGGCTCGGACAGCGCCGACGACGTCGTGACGACGTACACGGTCGACGCGTCGAGCGAGGTCGCCAACGGCGCCTGGAAGCTTCAGGTCCGCGATGTGGCCACGGGTGACACCGGCTACATCAACTCGTGGAACCTGACCTTCTAGGCCCACCTGAACCACCCCCCACAACAGCATCATTGCTGGTCAGCGACGCGCTCGTGGTCTACACCACGGGCGCGTCCTGGCGTGGGGACCGGGGCGCCCTGTCCGTATGCCGGACAACGGGCCTGGACTGCGCCGGTACGCTCCGTATTCTCTGCCCCACGGGGCTCACGGGCCGGGCCCGAGTGCCGGAGGGGGTGGACAGGTGACGACAGCGCCGCACGTCCCGCTGCGCCCCACGGGCGTGGGCGGAGATCCGTCGCCGGTGGGCCGGGACGAACTGCTCTCCCGACTCGAACGCGTACTCAACTCGCGGGGCCGGGCATTCCTCACGGGCACCGCGGGCGTCGGCAAGACCGAGGTCGCCCTCGCGGAGGCGACGCGGACCGAGGCCCGCGGCGAGACGGTCCTCTGGCTGGCCACCCTGCCGGCCGACCGCGAGATACCGGGCGCGGCGGCCGCCGCCCTGGTCGCTTCGGCGGCGGCGACGGTGACCTGGCCGGGGCTCCCCGACCCCACGGGACCGGCCGAGACGAAGGCCAGGGCCGGGGAGCCACGGGTGCCCGCGCCGCGCACCGACCTGGCGTCCGGGGTGTTCGACGGGCTGCCGGGGCCCCAGCGGACCGCCGTCGCGATGCTCTGCCGGGAGGCGCCGCTGCACGACGGCGGCTGGGACCCGATCGCCCTGCGCCTCGGCATCGCACAGATCCTGCGGGCCCTCACCGCCCGGGGCCCCGCCCTGCTCGTCGTCGACGGCGTGCAGCACATCGACGCCGACAGCGCCGACCTGCTGCGCTTCGCCCTCCACCTGGCCCCGCCCGCGCTGCGCGTCATCGCGGTGGAGACCCCCGAGGCGTACGGCTCCGAGGACGGCCACGACACCCGGCTCTGGGTGCCCTCGGAGGCCGACATCCTGCTCGTGCCGCCGCTGCACGCGGACGAGATCGCCGAACTCCTCATCCACCACCGGCTGCCGTCCCGGATGGCGGGCCGCATCCACAAGGCGAGCGGCGGCAACCCGCGTCTCGCGCTCGCCGTGGGCCGCTCGCTGGCCGACGCACGCACCCCCGTCCACCACGCCGAGGCCCTGACCCTGTCCGGCCGGGCCCGCGATCTGGCGCGGCAGCTGCTCGGCACCGCGCCGCCCGCCGTACGGGAGACGCTGCTGCTCGCCGCGCTCGCGCTGCGCCCCACGGCGGCGTTGATACGGCGGGCCGGGCGGCCCAACGCGGAGGCGGACCTCGCCGCCGCCGAGCGGGCCGACCTGGTGTCCCTCGCCGAGGACGGCACGGTCGCCTTCACCGCCGGGCTGCTCCCCTCCACCCTGGTGCACGACGCCTGCTGGGCGGAGCGCAGCGCCGGGCACGCGGCGCTCGCCGGGGTCGTGGACGACTCGGTCGAGGCGGTACGGCACCGGGCCCTCGCCACCGACATCCCCGACGAGGCGCTGGCCGCCGAGGTCGCCTCGGCCGCCGATCTCGCGCGGCGGCGGGGCAACAGCGCGCTCGCCGCCGAACTGGCCCTGCTCGCCGCCGAGTCGACGCCCGTCCGGCACGCGGCGCAGCGGATCACCCGGCTCGTGGACGCGGCCGAGGAGGCCGCCCGGGCCGCGCGGGCGGACCTCGCGATGCGGGCCGCGACCGACCTGCTGGCCCGTGACGCGTCCCCGTCCGACCGGGTACGGGCCCGGCTCGCCGTCCTGGACACGGCGGGTCAGGGGCTGACTGGCCTGGACGAGATGTACGTGCACGCGATGGAGGACTCCGAGGGCGACACCGCGCTGCGGGCCGGGGTGCTCCTCCGACTGGCCGTCAAGTACGTGCTGGCGGACGGGGATCCGCTGCGCTCGCGGGCCGCCGCCGTCGAATCGGCCGCGCTGGCCGCCTCGGTGGGCGATCCGCGGACGGCGGCGCAGGCCCTGACCGTACAGGCGCGGATGGACCGGGCGCTCGGGGCGTCGGACGCGGAGTCGGTCCTGGCGCAGGCCCGGGGCCTGGAGATGGCCGAGCGTCCGCTCGGGATCCGTAACGCCGCCCAGATCCTGACGATCCGTCACGCGCTCTTCGACGACCGGCTCGTCGACGCCCGCGACCAGGTGAACGCCTTGCTGCCGCTGGTGCAGCGGCGCGGTTCGGTGGAGGACACCATCGAGCTGTTCTCCACGCTCGCCGCGATCGAGTCGCGGATCGGGGCCTGCCCGGCGGCGCTGGTGCACGCGGGCCAGTCGCTCGCGCTGACCCTGGAGGCGGGTCTCTCGCCCGGGCCCGCCTGGTACACGCTGGCGCTCGCGGAGACGGCGGGCGGCAGCTTCGCACGGGCCGCGAGCTACGCCCGGCGGAGCGTCCAGGCCTCGGAGGAGGAGGGCGACCGGGTCTTCCTCTCCCGCAGCCTCTACGCCCTCGGGCGGGTCCAGCTGGCCAACGGGGACGTCGCCTCGGCCCTGGAGACTTTGCGCCGGGTGCAGACGAACGAGCGGGCGCAGTCGACGGTCGATCCGTCGATGCTGCGCTGGCACGAGGAGCTGGCCGAGGCGCTGCTCGCCAACGACGCCGCGCAGGAGGCGGTGGAGCTGCTGGCCGAGGTGCGTCCGGTCGCGGAGGGCCTGGGCCGTACGACCGTGCTCCTGGGCTGCGACCGGGCGTACGCCCTGTACCTCGCCGGGTGCGGGCGGACGGACGAGGCGGCGGAGCTGCTCACCGGTACGGCCGAGCGGTTCGCGGAGGCGGGGCTGCCGCTGGAGCACGGGCGGGCGCTCTTCGCGCTGGCCCGGGTGGAGCGCAGGCGCAGGCGCCGCTCGGCGGCGCAGAGCGCGCTGCAGGCCGCGGCCACGGTCTTCGAGCGGGCGGGGGCGGCTCCTTGGCTGGCGCTGACGCGCGAGACCCCGGCCGGGGAGGACGCCCTGCCGGCGCTCTCCTCCCTGACCGACGCCGAGCTGCGGCTCGCCCACCTGGTCGGGCAGGGTGCCAGCAACCAGGAGGCGGCGGCCAAGCTGTATCTGAGCGTGAAGACGGTCGAGGCGCGCCTCACCCGGATCTACCAGAAGCTGGACGTCCGCTCGCGGGCCCAGCTGGCGACGGCGCTGCGCGGCTGAGTGGCCGCGCTCGGTCGAGTCGCCGCGCTCGGCTGAGTCGCCGCGCTCGGTCGAGTCGCCGGGCACCGCTGAGTGGTTCGGTGGTGCCTCGCGCGGTCGGACGTGGTGCCTCGCACGGTCAGACCGTGAAGGGCCGCTCACGCAGGAAGGTGGGGGCCGGGGTTCCCGTCGTGTAGAGGTTGGGGCTCTGGGTGGTGGGCAGCCGGCTCTGGATGGCACGGTGGAAGGAGCGGTACCCGCCGCGGAACGCGCCCTGGTTCCAGACCTCGAGGAGGGCCGCGGTGAAGGCTCCGTTGACGTCGCCGTCCATGGAGAACTGGTTGTCCTGGCAGCCCGAGATCAGGAGGGCCGCCGCTTCGGTGGCCTCCCCGTTCGGGGAGTCCTTCGCCAGGGAGCGCTGCAGGTCCTCGAAGAAGCTCTGGTCCCGCGCGTAGATCTCCTGCTGCCGGAAGAGGGGCATCATGCGGATGCCGGTCTCCGGCCGGACCTCGCCCGGCACCTCGATGGCGGTGCCGCTGTGGCAGCAGTCGAGGAGGACGACGATCCGGACGCCGTCGGCGAAGGCCCGCAGCTCCCGGTTCACCTCGTCGTCGAGGAACTGGCGGTCGTAGAGCACGAGCGTCTCGTCGAGGTCGTCCGCCTCATCGTCGTCGCCCGTGGTGTCCGGTACCTGACCCCCGTGGCCCGAGTAGGTGAAGAGCAGGATGTCGCCGGGGCCGAGTCTCCCTGCGGCCTCGCGGAGCGCGGCGGTGACCTGGTCGACGGTCCCGTCGGGGGTGAGCAGGACGGTGTCGGAGAAGCCCGCGGCGCGGGCCAGGGCGGCCATGTCCCGGGCATCGTTCTCGCAGGCCAGGAGGGCGCCGTCCCAGCCCTCGTATTGGCCGGGGTCGACCTTGTTCAGTCCGACGTGGACGGAGAGTCCGGCGGGCATGGGGTGCCTCCTTGAACTGTGTGGGGAGGGGAGCACCGGGGGCGGCTGTTCGAGTGGCCTGTGGCCCGGTGCCGAGCGCGACCCTTCATGCGCGGTACTTACATCGTATGGAACCGACCGATCCCTCGCCTTCTCCGCCGCATCCGCGCCCGGGCGGGCCGCGCAACGACTCGCTCGCCGACCGCACCGGCTACGCCGAGGACTTCCTGGGCCCGATCGTGCCGCTGCCCCTGCCCGTGCGCGCCGCGACGGAGACGGTGATCCTGCCGTACACCCATTTCACGGTGGTCTTCCGCCCCGACCGGCGGCTCGCCGCCTCGACCGCCGTCTGCATCGAGGGCGCACAGCTCGTCGAGGACGTACCCCGGGACGACGTCTGGGAGTTCGACCCGCGGCTGCCCGATGAGCAGCAGACGGGCAACGACGTCTACCGGAACAACAGTCTGGACCGGGGCCATCTGGTGCGCCGGCTCGATCCGGTGTGGGGCACGGCATCGGTCGCCGGCCGGGCCAACACCGACACCTTCCACTACACGAACGCGGCGCCGCAGTCGGACGTGTTCAACCAGGGCAAGCAGCTCTGGCAGGGCCTGGAGAACCATCTCCTGGACCACGCGGCCGAGTTCGACCGGCGCCTGACGGTGCTCACGGGCCCGGTGCTGCACGAGTCCGACCCGCCCTACCGGGGTATCCAGGTGCCGCTGCGCTTCTGGAAGGTGGCCGCGTTCATGCAGGACGGGGCGCTGGCCTCGACCGCGTACATCCTCGACCAGAGCCCCGATCTGAGCCGTGACGCGGAGCGGGCGCTCGCCGGGGCGAAGCCGGGGGCGCCGCCGCCGCTCGGGCCGTTCCGGACGTTCCAGGTGCCGGTCTCGGACGTCGCGGAGCTCACCGAGCTGGAGTTCGGACCGCTGCCGGACGTCGATCTGATGCCGCCGTTCCGGGCGCCGGAGGATCGCTGGCGGCGCCTGGAGTCCTTCGACGACATCGTCCTGCAGAACTGACCGGGAGCGGGCCGGGCGGCGGCGAGTGTGTGCGCCGCCGGCCCGGCCGTCGCCCGTTTGCCACCTCCCCCGCCCGGTGAAACGATGTGAGTCAGGGAAAGCCGGGACCGCCGGGCAGGTGCGGTATGCCGCTCACCGATACGGAGTGGGGACTCGTCACCAATTGGGTGCGTGAGTACCTCCTCGACACCCCGGATCCCTCCACCCGGCTGCGGGGCGCCGGGCTCTCACCGGAATTCGTCGCGGGTCTCGAGCTCACCCCGGACCGCGACGCGAACGCGCGCCTGGTGGTGGGTGCGGCGCGCAGGGACATCGCCCATCAGCGCGCGCTGGTCTCCATCCTGACCGGGCTCGACGCGCTCACTGCGGCCGGGAACGCCGAGGCGCGGAGCCTCCTGAGTCGGCTGCGGGAGGACGAGGAGCTGCTGCGCTCGGCGCGCGACCCGTTCGACACGCTGGTGCTCTCGAACGGGACCGAGGTGTTCATCGACCGGGCCGAGCTGCGCCAGAAGCTCCGGGGATTCGTCGCCGACCCGGAGCAGACGGTGCTCGTGGTGGACGGCGTGCCGGACAGCGGGCGCTCGTACTCGTACCGTCTGATCCGCCATCTCGGGCAGCACTGCGGCTTCCGTCCGGTACGGATCACCCTCTCGCGGACCACGACGGCGGCCCGTCTCCTGGAGCGGCTCACCGACTACGTCGCGGGACCCGGGGCGGACCGGTCGCCGTTGAATCCCACACAGTTGAACGATCCACTGCCCTCGATCGACGACGCCGTGCACCGGATCGTCAGCTGGGCGACGGCCGCCGAGGAGCGCTTCTGGCTGGTGCTCGACGAGTGCGACAAGCTCGACCCGACCTCGGACGTCTGGGACTGCGTCGGCAAGCTCGCCCTCGCCGTGTACGAGCACACGCCGGTGCGGCAGGACGCCGTACCCCGGCTCGTACTGCTCGGCTACTCCCCCACGATGCGTCAACTCCCGTACGACATACGGAAGAACGAGTGCCGCGACACGGCGCGGGTGGTCACCGAGGACGATCTGCACGGGTTCTTCCGGGAGTTCTTCACCGAGGAGCGGCCCACGCAGGACCCCACGACACTCGCGCGCCTGGTGGAGGTGGCGGTCACCGGGGTGCTGCGCGCGGTCGACACAGCCGATTCCACGGACAGTTACATGCGCCGGATCTGCACGGCGGCGGAGGAGGCGGTACGCCTCTCCCGCACCCTCGCCCCCGGCGACGACGCCCCCGAGCAGCTCCAGCAGGCGATGCAGAGCACGGCCGACCAGCCGCCGCCGACCGCACCCACGCTGCCGGAGCTGCGCAGGGCCTACCGGGAGGCGGCCTGCCTCCTGGACGAGTTCGACCCCGCCCGGCTGCTGCTGCCCGGCGAGAGCGCCCCGACCGGGCGCGCCGCGCTGGCCCTGGTCGACGACTGCACCGCGCTGGCCGCGCAGACCTGGGCCCTGAAGCGGGAGGTGCGGGAGGAGACGCTGAGCGCGTTCGCGGGACCGGAGGCCGCCCGGCGCGCCCTGGAGGCGACGCTCGGCATCGTTCCCGGCGGTCCGGGTGATCCGGGAGTTCCGGGAGTTCCGGGAGTTCCGGGCGGGCCAGGTGATCCTGGCCGTCCCGCCGAGTCCGTCGAGCCCGCCGCGCCCCGCACGGATGACGTCGCCGGGGCCGCGGGGGCCGAGCCCTGCGACGGCCCCGGCTGTCCGGGCCACGTCGGAGCCGGCACCGAACGCGCCGCGCTCGCGCTGCTGTCCGGCGCGCCTGCCGACCTCGGCACGCTGGGCGTCGAGGAGCTCTGCGACACCCTGCGGGCCGTCCTTCGGCTGCGCCTCATCCCCGGCACGGTCGGCCTGCTGCCGGAGGTCGACGACGTTCAACACCGCCTGGAGCGGGCACGGTTGCTCGAACCCCTGGAGCGGCTGATCGAGGGCCCGGTCCACGGGCGGCAGCGCGAACTCGACGCCCTGCGCGCGTACATCGCGCTGCCCTCCGAACCCGCCGAGCCGCCCGTCCTCATCCACGGCGTGGGCGGCATCGGCAAGAGCACCCTGATCGCCACCTTCCTCGTCGAGAGCCTCCGCGAATCGCCCGCCGGATTCCCCTTCGCGTTCATCGACTTCGAGCGCCCGACGCTCTCGATCCACGAGCCTTCCACCGTGCTCGCCGAGATCGCCCGCCAGCTCGGGGTCCAGTACCCGGCCCACCGTGCCGCGTTCGACGCACTCGCCGACGAGTGCGAGGAGACCGCGGCCTCCCAGCGGGGCGAACGGAACCAGCTCGACGAGCTGTACCAGCTGTCCGCCACCCGCGCGACCCTCGGCCGCGACTACTCGGCGGGATTCCACTCCCGGGCCAGCGCCCGTGAGCAGGAACTCTCCCGACAGGTGGCCGAGTTGGTCGCGGAGGCGGTCGACACACCGGCGGGCGAGGACGACCCGCCGCTGGTGATCGCCTACGACTCCTTCGAGGAGGCCCAGTACCGGGGCTCCCCGGTCATCGCCCGGATGTGGTCCATCTGGACGGCGCTGCGCGCCGCGTACCCCCGGCTGCGGTTCCTCGTCTCCGGACGCGCCCCCATCGACCACCCGGCCAAGGTGCTCGCGCCGCGCACCATGGAGCTGGCCGAGCTGGACCAGCAGGCCTCCCTCGACCTGCTGATGTCCTGCGGGGTCGAGGACGAGACCGTCGCCCGGGACCTGGTCGACCGGATCGGCGGCCATCCGCTCAGCCTGAAACTCGCGGCACGGACCACCGTCCTGCTGGGCGCCGGCTCCGAGTCGCTCGGCGACCTGCTGACCAGCCTGCCCTCGCGACGCCGGTACTTCCACCACCAGGTCGACCAGATGCTCATCCAGGGCACGCTGTACGACCGCATCCTCAAGCACATCGCGGACGACGCCGTCCGTGCCCTCGTCCAGGCGGGTCTGGCGCTTCGGGTGATCACCCCGGAGCTGGTCCGGGACGTCCTCGCCGAAGCGGCCGGTCTGGAGATCGACTCGGCGCAGGAGGCCCGTACGCTCTTCGGCCGGCTGGTCTCGCGCCTCGACCTGATGGAGTCGGCGGGGCCGCAGGCCGTACGGCACCGGGCGGATCTGCGCTCGATCATGCTGCGGCTCTCCGACAGCGCGCGAACGGACCTGATGAGTGCCGTCGACCATCGCGCGATCGAGTTCTACGCCGCCCGCGAGGGCCCCGCCGCGCGGGCCGAGGAGATCTACCACCGGCTGAGGCTCGGCCAGAACCCCCGTGCGGTGGAACGGCGTTGGGAGTCCGGCGTGGCCCCGTACCTGGTCGGCGCGGACCGCGACATGCCGCCCCGCTCGGCCGCCTTCCTGCTGGGGAAGCTCGGCGGACACGTACCGGACCGGATCATGGCCGAGGCCGACCAGGAGGACTGGGAGCGGATCGCCGCGCGCGAGGTCGAGGACCTGCTCACCCAGGGGTACGTGGAGGCGGCCGTGGACCGGCTGGCCGAGCGCCGGCCCTGGACTCCGTGCAGCAGGCTGCACGGGCTGCTCGTGGAGACCCTGGCGCGTTCCGGGCGGGTCGCGGAGGCGCGGGAGACCGCCGAGCGGGCCGTGGACCTGGCGGAGGAGGCGGGGTGCGCGAAGAACCGGCTCGAGCTGCTCCAGATCTCCGCGCGGCTCGCCCAGGACGAGGGCGACTTCACGGACGCCGACCACGACCTCCAGGAGGCGGAGGACGTGGCGGCCGGGCTCGGCCTCGCGCACGAGTCCATGGGCGTCCTGGTGGCCCGCTCGCGCCTTGCGGCGCTCTCGGACGAGGGCTCGGACGAGATGGACGTACGCCTCGCCCGTACGCTGCGGGACATGCCGGACGAGGAGCTGGCCCGGCAGCCCGCCCTGGCGCGGGCCGCGGCCGCCACGGCCTCCCGGGTCGATCCCCAGCTCCTGGAGCACACCCTGCGGCTCGTGGGGCTGCCGGCCGACGACGAGGCGGTGGTCGACGCCCTCGCCCGCTGGATCGACACGGCGATGTCCGACGAACCGCAGCTGCGCGAACCACTGACCCGGATCCTCGAGACGGCGGCCGGGACGCCCTCGACGACGTCTCCCGCCTCGGGCATGGCGCCGATTCCGGGGACGACTCCCGCCCCGGGAACGCCGACGGCGACGCGGACGTCGACGGGCAGCCACGCGATCCCGCACACGGCCGCCCGGATGACGCGCGCAGAGGTGGAGCACGCGCTGCGCCAGGCGCGCGGGCGCGGGACCCTGGACAGCGTCGCCTGGCAGACGCTCATGCTCCGCGACCGCAGCGGTGACCTGGTCGAAGGGGTCGCCGCCGCCATGGACGCGGGCACCCCGGCGCGCGGCCCCGCCACGGAGCCCGCCACCGGCGGGGACGGCCGGGGCATCTGGTCGCAGCCCCCGCCCGACTCGGCCGAGGGCTCGGTCCGTGGAGTGCCGTACCTCACCGCCGAGGATCTCGTACGGGTCCGCAACGCGGCGCTCGACGCCGGGCTCGCCGAGGACGGGGTGCGGCGGCTGCTGTTCGCGGGCACGACCGCGCACTTCCGGGCCAGCCTGCCGGCGATGGACAGTCCGCTGCGCCAGATGCACTCCGACCTGGACATGATGAACCAGGTGGAGCGGTTGATCGACGGGACGGTTCCGCTGGAGGTCTGGCTGCACAACGCGATCGCCCAGACCGTCGACGCGGCTCCGCTCGCGGTGCTCCAGCGCGCCCTGGACGACGTCGCCCGGGACGCCGCCGGGGAGCCGGACATGCCCGCGGGGCCGCTGCCCGCCGAGACCAAGGAGGAGATCATCTTCCGGGACGACACGGTGCCGTTCGAGTTCCTGCAGGGCGGCGTCCTCGCCGGAGCGTCGGTGGCCCGGCTGAAGGTCCCGCCCTTCGAGTCGGGCCGACCGCTCCAGCCCGCCTACCCGCACGCGGGCACAGGATGGCTCATCGCACCCGAGCTGCTGATCACCAACCACCATGTGGTGAACGCCCGTACGCGCTCGCCCGGGGTACGGCTCCGGGTCGCCGACGACGACCTCCAGCTCCAGGTGCGCAACTCCCGCTCGCGGTTCGACTACGGCGCCGACGAGGCGGAGACCCTGGAGGCCACGGCGGGCGCCCTCGTCGCCTGGGACGAGGCGCTCGACTTCGCGCTGATGCGGCTCTCGGCAGGGCTGCCGCCCCGCCCGGTGCTCCGCGTGGCGACCGCCCCGCTGCTCCTGACGGGGTCCGAGCCGGTGGCGGTGAACATCATCCAGCACCCCGGCGGGCAGCCCAAGCGGGTGGCGCTGCGCAACAACCTGGTCTTCGAGGCGGACGAGCAGGACCTGCGGTACTTCACCGACACCCGCAGCGGCTCGTCCGGTTCGCCGGTCTTCACGGACGACTGGACGGTGGTGGCGCTCCATCGCGGCACCCGCCGGGTCGAGGAGGTGCACTACCAGGGCAGGACGACGGCGTTCGTGAACGTCGGCACCCAGATGAGCCGGATCCTGGCCCATCTGCGGGAGTCGGCACCGGAGTTGTACGAGGAGATCACCGGCGCGCAGGCCGCGCCCGGACCCGAGACCCACATGTGGGCCGCGTGAGCGCCGAGGTGGACGTCGGCGTGAGAAGTAGCCACGAGCGTGAGAAATGGCCATGAGCGTGAGGACGAGCGGAGAGGTGGAGGTGGCGGGAGATGACGACGCGGTACGCGTACGGATCGCCGGTCGCGACCGATCCCGAGCGGGTCTTCGACGACCTGGCGGGTGTCGCCGCGCGGGTGCGCCGGAACCTGGAGGCGGAGATCGCCGAGTCGGCGGAGGAGCTGCCGCCGGACGAGGCACCGGCCGGCCAGATCTCCCGCTTCGCGCACGAGGAGCGGGCCCGGGTCCTGGAGGCGGGGGTCGCGGGGCTTGAGAAGATGGCCGCGCACCGCGCGGACGAGATCGACGAGGACGAGTACTTCGGGGTGGAGGCGATCGTCCTCCTGGAGGGCAGGCCGGCGATCCTCGTCCAGGGCCAGAACTTCGGGGTGCAGGACGGCGACTGGTCCGTCCTGGAGGCCGGGCGGGACGCGATCCGCGAGTCGATCGCGCGCGTGGGCCGGGTCGAGGTGACCGGCCACCCGAGCCTGGACTGGGTCGGTACGGCCTTCCAGGTGGGTCCGCGGACGGTGATGACCAATCGGCACGTGGCGGTGGAGTTCAGCCGCGCCGAGGACGCGGGCTGGTCCTTCCAGCAGGGCATGTCGGCCCGGGTCGACCCGGGCGAGGAGCTGGCCACGGACCCCGTGGTGGCGGGGCCGCCCGCGTACGAGGTGACCGAGGTCCTCGGCATCCACCCGGACGTCGACATGGCGCTGCTCCGGATCGCCCCGCCCGACGGGGCCGCGCTGCCCACCCCGCTCGCGGTGGCCGCCGACGCGCCCGCCGACGTGCCCGGACGGCCGGTGTACGTGGTCGGGTACCCGGCCTGGGACGGGCGGCGCAACGAGCCGGAGTCGATGCGGCGGATCTTCATGGACATCTACAACGTCAAGCGCCTCCAACCGGGCACGGCGACGGAGTTCACCTCGGGCGAGCGAGTGATGAAGCACGACTGCTCGACCCTCGGCGGCAACAGCGGCTCCCCGGTCTTCGACCTCACGGACCACCGCGTCCTCGGCCTGCACTTCGGCGGCCGCTACCGGCTCGGCAACTTCGCCGTACCCCTCTGGGAGCTGGTCGACGACCCGCTCCTGCAGCGGGCGGAGGTCAACTGGGTCTGACCGGCACCGCGCCGACCACCACGTCGGTCACCGCGCAGGCCGCCGTGCCCTGCGGTGCCGTGGCCACCGGGACCTGCGGTGCGGCGGTCAGTACGCACTGCGGCGCGTCGCGGACCCTCCGGGCCTGGGCCGTGGCCACGATGGGCCCATGGCAGAACGAACAGGCTCGGCCGACGGCACACCGAAGGCTCCGGCAGCCGCCGGACTCGTCCTCCTGACGCTCGCGTCCGGGCAGTTCCTGATGGCGCTCGACAGCTCCGTCATGAACGTCTCGATCGCGACGGTCGCCGAGGACGTCGGCACGACGGTGACCGGCATCCAGGGTGCGATCACGGCGTACACCCTCGTGATGGCGATGTTCATGATCCCCGGCGGCAAGGTGGGGGTGCTGATCGGCCGCAGGCGCGCGTTCATGATCGGCTGCGTGATCTACGGCTGCGGTTCGCTGACGACCGCGCTCGCGCCCAACCTGACCGTCCTCCTGATCGGCTGGGCCTTCCTCGAAGGCATCGGCGCCTCGCTCATCCTGCCCGCGATCGTCGGCCTCGTGGCGGGCAACTTCCCCGCGGAACGCCGTCCCGCCGCGTACGGTCTCGTCGCCGCGGCGAGCGCCGTCGCGGTCGCCGTCGGACCGCTGATCGGCGGCATCGCGACCACGTACTTCTCGTGGCGCTGGGTCTTCGCCGGCGAGGTCCTCGTCGTCCTCGGCATCCTGGTCCTCGCCCGCCGCGTCGCCGACGCGCCGACGGGCGAGCACCCCCGCATCGACCTCCTCGGGGCGGCCCTCTCGGCCCTGGGGCTCGGGGTCTTCGTCTTCGGCGTGCTGCGCTCGGGCGAGTGGGGCTGGTTCCGTCCGAAGCCCGACGCGCCGGCCTGGTTCGGAATCTCACCGGTCGTCTGGCTGATGCTGGCGGGCCTCTTCCTGATCTGGCTCTTCCTGCGCTGGGAGGCCCGTCTCGTGAAGCGGGGCGGCGAGCCCCTCGTCGCGCCCTCCCTGCTGGAGAACCGCAGGCTCACGGGCGGCCTGACGATGTTCTTCTTCCAGTACCTGGTGCAGATGGGCATGTTCTTCGTCGTACCGCTGTACCTCTCCGTCGCCCTCGGTCTGTCGGCGCTCGCGACGGGCGCGCGGCTCCTGCCGCTCTCCCTGGCCCTGCTGGCCGCCGCCGTCCTGATCCCCAAGCTGTTCCCCGAGGTGTCGCCACGGCGGGTCGTACGGCTCGGGATCCTGGCGCTGCTCGCGGGTGCGGTGGTGCTGATGGTGGCTCTGGACGCCGACGCGGGGGCGGAGGTCGTGACCGTGCCGCTCCTGCTCGTCGGCCTCGGGGTGGGAGCCCTGGCCTCGCAGCTCGGCGCGGTGACCGTGTCCGCCGTACCGGACCGGCAGACGGCGGAGGTCGGCGGTCTGCAGAACGCCGTCACCAACCTCGGCGCTTCGATCGGCACGGCTCTCGCCGGCTCGATCATGATCGCCTCGCTGACGACCTCGTTCCTGGCCGGCGTCCAGGACAACCCGGCGATCCCGGCCGAGGTCAAGAGCCAGGCGACGGTCAGCCTGGAGAGCGGCGTGCCCTTCCTCTCCGACGCCCAGCTCAGCAGCGCCCTCGACGAGGCGGGGACGCCTCCGGAGGTAACGCAGGCCGCACTCGACGCGAACGCCGACGCCCGGCTCGCCGGACTGCGCGCCGCCCTCGCCGTCCTCGCGTTCACCTCCGTCCTGGCCCTGTTCTTCACGGGCCGCATCCCGGGGTCTCAGCCCCACCAGACGGCCTGACGACACGTTCGGCCCTGTGGCAGAGTCGGGGCTACGCGCCGCGCACGTGGTGGGCGTCCAGCACTGCGGCATCAAGCCCCGAGAGCGCCGAGAGCGCATGCCCCGCGGTATTCCCCTCCAATCCATCGGTGTTCCGATCGCGGCCATTGGATTCCGCATTGGAAACCTGTTCGCGGCAGGCCTAGCGTCGTTTCCGGAACGTCAGCCACGACAGAGACACCCCCGGAGTGACCCACCATGGCAAAGATCCTTTTCGTGATGACCGGCGCCGACCACTGGACCCTCGCCGACGGCACCAAGCACCCGAGCGGCTTCTGGGCGGAGGAGGCCGTCGCCCCGTACGAGGCGTTCAAGGCAGCCGGCCACGAGATCGTCGTCGCCACCCCGGGCGGGGTCGTTCCGACCGTCGACCGAGGCAGCCTGGCGCCCGAGTTCAACGGCGGTCAGGAGGGCGCCGACAGGATGGCCGCCGCCCTCGCGTCGATCACCGAGCTCGGCCACCCGATCTCCCTGGAGGACGTCCGCCTCGACGACTACGCGGCCGTCTTCTACCCCGGCGGCCACGGCCCCATGGAGGACCTCGCCCTCGACCCGGTCTCCGGCCGGATCCTGGTCGACGCCCTCGCGTCGGGCCGTCCGCTCGCCGTCGTGTGCCACGCGCCCGCCGCGATGCTGGCCGCCACGAAGGAGGACGGTACGAACGCCTTCGCGGGGTACGAGGTCGCCGCGTTCACGAACGCGGAGGAGGCTCAGGCGGGCTTCGCCGACAAGGCGAAGTGGCTCCTCGAGACGCGTCTGGTCGAGGCGGGCGTCGACGTCCGGGTCGGCGAGCCGTGGGCACCGAACGTGGTCGTCGACCGCAACCTCTTCACCGGCCAGAACCCGTCCTCCTCCGCCCCGCTCGCCGCGGAGCTGGTCAAGCGGCTGGGCTGACCCGGGTGGCCGAAGCCATAGCGAAGGCTACGCTTCGACCCCATGAGGCATAGGGAATCGGATGGCGAGGAAGAGCCCGGTCGCGCGGCTCCCGGTCGGGGGCTGCCGAGCCGTGAACCGGCGCAGGGTGCTTCGGCGCTCGATCTGAACCTCGTACGGACCTTCCTCGCCGTCTACCGCTCCGGTTCCTTCACCTCCGCCGCCCACCTGCTCGGGATCTCCCAGCCCACGGTGACGACCCAGGTGAAGGCGCTGGAGCGGCAGTCGGGGCGCCCGCTCTTCGCGCGGCTGCCGCGCGGCGTCGCCCCCACGCCGTACGCCCAGGATCTGGCGGCGCGCGTCGCCGGCCCGCTCGACGCGCTGCTTGCGGCGACCGGACACGACCCGGCGGAGGAGGTTTCGGCCTCCCCCGTGCATCTGGCAGGACCTGCCGAGCTCCTCTGCACGCGGGTGCTGCCCGCGCTCGCGCCGCTCGTCGCGGACGGCGTGCAGCTCCGCGTGACCACGGGCCTCACGGACCCCCTCCTGGAGGAGTTGCGGGCCGGGCGGCACGACCTGGTCATCGCCACCTCACGACCGCGTGGGAGGACCCTGGCCGCCGTGCCGCTTCTGGACGAGGAGTTCGTCCTGGTCGCCGCCCCGGCCCTGGCCGAGCGCCTCGGCGGCCGAGTCACCACCGAGGGACCGGGGGCGCTGCACGGGGTCCCCCTGATCACCTACGCCGAGGACCTCCCCATCGCCCGCCGCTACTGGCGCCATGTCTTCGACCAGCGCCTGAGCCGGCGGGCCGCCGTCACCGTTCCCGATCTGCGCGGGGTCCTCGCGGCGGTCGTCGGCGGGGCGGGCTTCACGGTCCTCCCTCGCTACCTCTGCCAGGACGAACTCGCCTCCGGCGCCCTCGCCCCGCTCCACGAGACGGACGACCCGCCGATCAACACGGCCTACCTGGCGCAGCGCCCCGGCACACCCGCCCACCCGCACGTCACCCTGGTCCGGGACCGCCTCCTGGCCCTGGCGCCGACCTGGTAGAGCGACGGGCCACGCCCGGGGCCAGCCATACCCGGGGCCAGTCATACCCGGGCCGGCCACGCCCGGGCCGCCCTGCCATGCCTGAGCCACCTATGCCTCAGCCGCCTCCTGCGCGATGCGGTCGAACTGGGCGCCCATCGCCTCGGCGAGCGCCTGCGCGGCTGACAGCGGCCGGACCATGACGGTGAAGTCGTCGATCCGCCCGTCCTCGTCGAAGTGGAGGAAGTCGCAGCCCTGGATCCGGCGCCCGTTCACGGTCGCGGTGAAGACGAGGGCGTGGTCGCGGCCGTCGGCGTTCTCGATCTCGCGGACGTAGGTGAAGTCCTCGAAGACCCGCATCACGCCCCGGAGGATCGCGGCGGTGATGGCCTTGCCGGCGTACGGCTTGAAGGCCACGGGGCTGGTGAAGACGACGTCCTCGGCGAGCAGGGCCTCGATGGCGGCCGTGTCCCGGTTCTCGACGGCCTTGCGGAACGGGTGCATGCGCCCTCGCAATACTCAAATAGTTGAATAGGTAGGGAGGAGGCTATGACCGGGGCGGGGCGCTGTCCAGCCCGCACTGTCCCGCTACTTCGCGGGGAAGGACGTGAATCCGGAAGCCCCTCTTCGAGCACGAGATCGCGACGCTCGGCCGGTAGACATGTCGACAGGGTGGACGCCGGGGGCGCCACTCGTTTCTTCTTTCGGCTTCAGCACGCACAGGGGGTTCCCGTGCCCGTTCCACGTATGAGCAACACGCCGCTCCCCGGCATAGGCGTCCGTTACGACCTGACGACCCGTGAGCACCGGCGCCTGTCGGTGATCGCCCACCGGGACGGCACCCGGACGCTGAACGCGTACCGCAGGGACGACCCCGACGAGTGCGCGCTGTCCGCGAGGCTCACCGCGAAGGAGGCGGAGGCGCTGATCGACGCGCTGATGCCCTCGCACCACAGCCCCAACCTGCTCTCCACCACCGACCTGGGGCTCGTCGCCGAGCGGATCGAACTGTCCGCGCACTCGCACTGGAACGGACGGGTCCTGGGCAAGACCCGGACCCGCACCGAGACGGGCGCCTCGATCGTCGCGGTCCTGCGCCGGGCCGATGCGATCCCGTCGCCCGCCCCTGACTTCCGTCTCGCGGGCGGGGACACCCTCATCGTGATCGGCACCCGCGAGGGCGTCGAAGCGGCCGCCTCGATCCTCGGCCGGGAGTGAGAGCCATGCACTCCTCCGCCGTCTTCCTGATCGAGTTCGGCGCGATCATCCTCGCGCTGGGCCTGCTGGGCCGCCTCGCCGGACGCTTCCAGTTCTCCCCGATACCCCTCTACCTGCTCGCGGGCCTCGCGTTCGGCGAGGGCGGGCTCCTTCCGCTGGGAACCAGCGAGGAGTTCGTCGCGATCGGCGCCGAAATCGGCGTGATCCTCCTGCTGTTGATGCTGGGACTCGAATACACCGCCAGTGATCTGGTGACCAACCTCAAGACCCAATACCCGGCGGGAATCGAGCTCCAGGTCTCCGCCGCCGTCGGCGCCTTCCTCGTCGGCATCGCCCTGTCGGGCGAGGTCGCCGAGGGCGCGCACAACCTGCTCAGCCCGCTGCGGGACCTGTTCGCGGCGGTGTTCTTCGTCTTCTTCGGGCTGCACACCGACCCGGCCAGCATCCCGCCGGTGATCCTGCCCGCGCTCGCACTCGCCGTGGTCACGGCGGCGACGAAGATCGCCACCGCTGGGCCGCCCGGCGGGCCGGGATCTCCGTCAAAGGCCGCTGGCGGGCCGGCGGCACCCTGGTCGCCCGGGGCGAGTTCTCCATCGTCATCGCGGGTCTCGCCGTCACCGCCGGCGTCGAACCGGCCCTCGGCCCCCTCGCGACGGCGTACGTCCTCGTCCTCGTCGTCCTCGGCCCGCTCACCGCCCGCTACACCGAGCCGATCGCCACCCACGTCACCGCTCGCCTCAGCACCCGAACCCGCACCCGCACTCGCTTCCGCTTCCGCGGAGCCCCGGCCGTCGCGGCCACTCCGGTCGAAGCCCCTGCCGAGGAGACCCTGGAGCCCGCGGACGACGGCACCGCGGGGAAGGCGTAACCCCGGCAGGAAGGCCGTGAGCCCGTCCGTCATCGCGCCGAGTCCGCCACCGGGTACGGCACGAACGTGCCGCTGTTCTGGTCGATCCGCAGGGGGAGGCCGAGCGGCGGGACCGCGCGCTGGGGGCAGTCGAGCCGTTCGCAGAGCCGGCAGCCCATCCCGATCGGCGTGGCCGCCGCCGCGTTGTCGAGGTCGAGGCCGTCGGAGTACACCACGCGCGAGGCGTGGCGGAGTTCGCAACCCAGGCCGATCGCGAAGGTCTTGCCGGGCTCGCCCCAGCCGCCGCGGTGCCGGGTGACGGCGCGGGCGGTCCACAGATGGCGCTGCCCGTCGGGCATCGCGGCGATCTGGACGTGGATGCGGCCGGGGGCGGCGAACGCCTCGTACACGTTCCACAGTGGGCACGTGCCGCCCGCGCGGGAGAAGTGGAAGCCGGTCGCCGACTGCCGCTTGGACATGTTGCCCGCGCGATCGACGCGGACGAAGGAGAAGGGCACCCCGCGCAGCCGGGGCCGTTGCAGGGTGCTCAGCCGGTGGCAGACCGTCTCGTGGCCGAGGCCGAAGTGGTCGGTGAGGCGCTCGATGTCGTAGCGGAACTCCTCGGCGACGGCGTGGAAGGAGCGGTACGGGAGGATCAGCGCCGCCGCGAAGTAGTTGGCGATCCCGATGCGGGCCAGGGCGTGCGCGGGCGATCCGGGCGCGAAGTCCTCGGCCGCGTGCCGGTCGAGTTCCGCGCCGCACTCCAGCAGGGCCAGTTGGGTGGCCATGCGGAAGGCGCGCTGGCCGGGGCGCAGGCGCGGGGAGAGATGGAGGGTCCGCGTCGGCCCGTCGTAGTGGTGGAGCCGGTCGCCGGTCTCCGTGGACAGCCGTACGCCGTGGGTGTCGGCGAGCCGAGCCGTCAGGGCCCGGACGACCTCGCCCGGCTGGATGCCGATCTCCGCGGCCAGCCCTTCCGCCCCGAGGTCGATGTCGTGCAGGTAGTTCTGGCGGCGGTAGAAGAAGTCCCGGATCTCCTCGTGCGGTGAGCGCGGCACCTCCCCGGCCGTGTGCCGGCCGTCGGCTGAGTCGGCCAGCTGCTCGGACAACGCCTGGTTGCGGCGGCCCAGTTGGACCAGGACGCGCGCGACATCGGGCATGCGCGAGGCCAGTTCGGCCAGCTCCGAGGGGGCCACGCGCGACGCGGACAGCTCCCCCGCAAGGGCCTCCCGCAGGTCCGCCACCAGTCGGCCGGTGTCGCGCTCGGAGAAGAACCCCGGGTCGACGCCGAAGGTCTCGGTGAGGCGGAGCAGCACGGGCACCGTGAGCGGCCGGGAGTCGTGCTCCATCTGGTTCAAGTAGCTCGGCGAGATGCCCAGGGTCCTGGCCAGCTCCGCCTGGCTCATCCGGCGTTCCTCGCGCAGCCGTCGCAGCCGCGCCCCCGCATACGTCTTCCCCACCGCGCGCTCCTCCGAGTCCGGGACAGCAGCAGCGTACGCGAGACGGCACCCTTCGAAGCCTTCGCAATCTTGGCAATCTGGCGTCGGAAGATTCGCAGAACTTGGCAGACATCCACGATTGATGGCACGGGGTGCCAGTGCCAGAGTCGGAGTGCGGCCCGCCGGACCCGGCAGGTCCAGGCCGCGGGTCGGGATCCGATTCATGCCCTGATGTCGGCAATCCCGGCGCCGCGACAGTCTGGACGGCCAGATTGCTCACCTCCGCCCCGTCCCGGGCGTCGGCGGGCCGCGACCCAAGTCGAGACACCTGGTGCCACCTCTGCGAACGAACGCACCAGGGGTTGGCAAACACAGCAGATCCAAGGAAACGGTGACGACCATGGCAGAGACGAACCCGACCGCCGAGCAGCTCGCCGAGCGCTGGGCGACCGACCCGCGCTGGGCCGGCATCGAGCGCACGTACGGCGCCGAGGACGTGCTGCGGCTCTCCGGCAGCGTCCGCGAGGAGCACACGCTGGCCCGGCGCGGCGCCGAGCGGCTCTGGCGACAGCTGCACGAGCAGGACTACATCCACGCCCTCGGCGCGCTCACCGGCGGCCAGGCGGTCCAGCAGGTGCGTGCAGGACTCCAGGCCATCTACCTCTCGGGCTGGCAGGTCGCCGCCGACGCCAACCAGGCCGGCCACACCTACCCCGACCAGAGCCTCTACCCGGTCAACTCCGTTCCCCAGGTGGTCCGTCGGATCAACAACGCCCTGCTGCGGGCGGACCAGATCGCGACGGCCGAGGGCGGCACGGACACGACGGACTGGCTCGCGCCGATCGTCGCCGACGCCGAGGCCGGCTTCGGCGGACCGCTGAACGCCTTCGAGCTGACCAAGGCGATGATCGCGGCCGGTGCGGCGGGCATCCACTACGAGGACCAGCTCGCGTCCGAGAAGAAGTGCGGCCACCTCGGCGGCAAGGTCCTCGTGCCCACCGCGCAGCACATCAGGACGCTGAACGCGGCCCGGCTCGCCGCCGACATCGCCGACGTGCCCACGCTGATCGTCGCCCGCACCGACGCCCTCGCGGCGACGCTTCTGACCAGCGACGTCGACGAGCGCGACGCCGAGTTCGTGACCGGCGAGCGTACGGCCGAGGGCTTCTACCGGGTCCGCAACGGCATGGGCCCTGTCATCGCGCGCGGCCTCGCCTACGCCCCGTACGCCGACCTCATCTGGGTCGAGACGGGCACCCCGGACCTGGCACAGGCACGGGAGTTCGCCGAGGCCATCCACGCCCGGTACCCGGACCAGATGCTGGCGTACAACTGCTCGCCGTCCTTCAACTGGAAGGCGGCCCTCGACGATGACCAGATCGCCAAGTTCCAGCGCGAACTGGGCGCGATGGGCTACAAGTTCCAGTTCATCACGCTGGCCGGCTTCCACTCCCTCAACCACGGCATGTTCGACCTCGCCCGCGGCTACGCCGAGCACGGCATGACGGCCTATGTCGACCTGCAGGAGCGGGAGTTCGCCGCGCAGGCGCAGGGCTTCACCGCCGTGAAGCACCAACGCGAGGTCGGCACGGGCTACTTCGACCTGGTCTCCACCGCCGTCAACCCGGCCTCCTCCACCACGGCCCTGTCCGGCTCCACGGAGGAAGAGCAGTTCCACTAGGACCTCGCGGCCCGAACCCGGGTGCCGTCAGGCCTGAACTCGGCTCCGGTAAGACCCAAAACGGGTCGCCGCAGGCCCGGACCCAGGTCCCGTCAGGCCCGAACCCGGATCCCGTCAGGCCCGACCCCAGGTCCCGTTCCGTCCGTCCGTCCGTCCGCCCGCAGGTTCCACCCAGGAGAGTCCGATGCCCACCACCGCGCTGACCCATCGCGTCCGCGTCCTCGCCGCACCGGGTGACCGGCACGCCGAGATCCTCACACCCGCCGCCCTGGACTTCGTCGGGAAGCTGGCGGCGGCGTTCGGCGCACGCCGACTGGACCTGATGAAGGAACGCCGCCGCCAGGCCCTGCGCCTGGCCGGCGGTGCCCCCCTCGACTTCTCCCCGGCCACCGCCGCCGTCCGCGCCGACCCGTCCTGGCGGGTCGCGCCGCCCGCGCCCGGTCTGACCGACCGGCGGGTCGAGATCACCGGCCCTCCGGACCGCCGCATGGCGGTCAACGCCCTCAACTCCGGTGCCCACGTGTGGATGGCGGACTTCGAGGACGCCACCGCGCCGACGTGGGAGAACGTCGTCGGCGGCCAGCTCGTCCTGCTCGACGCGATCGAGCGGCGCATCGACTTCACCGGCGAGGACGGCAAGGAGTACCGGCTCGCCGACCGCGACCGGCTCGCCACGATCGTCGTCAGGCCGCGCGGCTGGCACCTCGTCGAGGAACACCTGGAGTTCGACGGTGCCCCGGTGCCCGCCTCCCTCGTGGACTTCGGCCTGTACTTCTTCCACTGCGCCCGGCGCCAGATCGACGCGGGCCACGGCCCGTACTTCTACCTCCCGAAGCTGGAGAACCGGTACGAGGCCCGGCTGTGGAACGACGTGTTCCTGCTGGCGCAGGAGCTGCTCGGCATCCCGAGGGGCACGGTCCGCGCCACCGTGCTCATCGAGACGATCACCGCCGCCTTCGAGATGGAGGAGATCCTCCACGAGCTGCGCGAGCACAGCTCCGGTCTCAACGCGGGCCGTTGGGACTACCTCTTCAGCCTGATCAAGACCTTCGGCCACCGCACCGACTTCCTCCTGCCCGACCGGGCGAAGGTCACCATGACGGCGCCGTTCATGCGGGCCTACACCGAACTCCTGGTGCGCACCTGCCACAAGCGGGGCGCGCACGCCATCGGCGGCATGGCCGCGCAGGTGCCGAGCAAGGACCCCGCCGCCCACGAGGCCGCGCTCGCCAAGGTCCGGCTCGACAAGGAGCGGGAGGCGGAGGACGGCTTCGACGGCTCCTGGGTCGCCCATCCCGGTCTCGTCCCGGTCTGCCGCGAGGTCTTCGACGGCGTGCTCGGCGACCTCCCGGACCAGATCCACCGGACACGGGACGACGTCGAGGTGACCCCGGCGGACCTGCTGTCGGTACGCCGGATCAGCGGACCGCCCACCCCGGAGGGCATCCGCACGAACATCGCGGTCGCCCTGGGCTACTTCGCGGCCTGGATGCGCGGTCAGGGTGCCGTCGCACTCGACGGGCTCATGGAGGACGCGGCGACCGCCGAGATCGCCCGCGTCCAGATCTGGCAGTGGGTACGGCACCGGCTGATCGACCGGGAGACGGTCGTCGGACTCCTCGACGAGGAGCTCGCCGCGCTCGGCGCCGCGTACCCCTGGGCCCCGGTGGAGGAGGTGCGGGCGCTCTTCGAACGGAACGCGCTCAGCGGCGAACTGCCGCTCTTCTTCACCCCGGACGCCTACTCCCGCCACCTCGTGCGCCACGCGGAGCCCCGCTCATGAGCGCCGGGATCACGGGCTCCCAGAGCACGGGTGCCGCGATCGCGGAAGCCGAGAGCACGGGTGCCGCGATCGCCGACGCCGACGAGATCACCCGCGTCGGAGTGGTCGGCGGCGGCCAGATGGGGGCGGGCATCGCGGAGGTCTGCGCGCGGGCCGGACGGCACACGATCGTCTGCGAGACGGACGCCGTGGCCGCCCGGGCCGCGCGGGAGCGGGTGACCGCATCGCTCGACCGCGCGGTTCGGCGGGGCAAGCTGGAGCCGGCCGCCGCGCGGGACGCGCTCGCCCGGATCGTCTTCACCGGCGATCTGGAGGAGCTTGCCGACCGGCAGCTGGTCATCGAGGCCGTCGTCGAGAACGCGGAGGCCAAGACCGAGGTGTTCACCCGCCTCGACAAGATCGTCGAGGACCCGTCGGCCGTCCTGGCGACCAACACCTCCTCGCTCCCGGTGATGCGCCTGGGCATGGCCACGAGCCGCGCCGACCGGGTGGTGGGGCTGCACTTCTTCAACCCCGTGCCGGTGCTGCCGCTGGTGGAGGTCGTGAGCTCGCTGCACACCGCGCCGGACACGGTCGCCCGCGTGGAGCGCTTCGCGACGGACGCGCTGGGCAAGACGGTCGTCCGTTCGCAGGACCGGGCCGGGTTCGTCGTCAACGCGCTGCTCGTGCCCTACCTGCTCTCGGCGATCCGCATGGCCGAGTCCGGCTTCGCCACCGCCGCCGACATCGACGCCGGCATGGAGCTGGGCTGCGCCCACCCGATGGGCCCGCTGAAGCTGGCCGACCTCATCGGTCTCGACACCGTCGCCTCGATCGCGGAGTCGCTCTACGAGGAGTTCAAGGAGCCCCTCTACGCGCCGCCTCCGCTGCTCCAGCGGATGGTGGAGGCGGGTCTCCTTGGCCGCAAGACGGGCCGGGGCTTCCACCCGTACGCAGGCCGGGGCTGAGCCCGGAACCACGGGGCGGACCGACGGGGCGGACCGACGGGCGGACCGGCAAGGTGTCTCACCTCACCATCCGTATGGTGGACATCTCCCGGCACAGCGCTGGACAGCCCCTTAGGGTGGCCGGTGCAGCTGGTTCGCCCCGTCAGCCGGACGGGATGCGTCGTAAGAGGGAACCCGGTGGAAATCCGGGACTGCCCCGCAGCGGTGAGCGGGAACGACCGCCGTCATACGCACTGGACCCGTACGGGTCTGGGAAGCGACGGCCACTAGGTGTCCTCCCCCGTGGAGGACGTGCCCGCGAGTCCGAAGACCTGCCATCTGCCCGCGTACGGACCATGCGTGCGCGGACATTCCGGTGACCTCGAGGGCGGGTCGGCGACCACACCAGACGGAGACCCGCGCGTACGGCGCGAGGTAGGCCGTCCGGTCGGTCACCCCTTCGCGCTCTCGTCCCGTCGCCGGGATCTCAGGGATTCATCTCGCGAAGGAGATCTCCGTGACCACCAAGCCCGCAGCCGCGGCAGCACGGGCCACCGTGTACGGCTACCCCCGTCAGGGGCAGCACCGGGAACTGAAGAAGGCGATCGAGGGGTACTGGAAGGGCCGCGTCACCGCCGACGCCCTCCGGACCACCGCCGCCGAACTGCGCCGCACCCACTGGAGCCGACTCGCCGAGGCGGGCGTCCACGAGGTGCCGACCGGCGACTTCTCCCTCTACGACCACGTCCTGGACACCACCGTGATGGTCGGCGCGATCCCCGCGCGCCACCGGGACGCCGTCTCCGCCGACCCGCTCGACGGCTACTTCGCCATGGCGCGCGGTACGCAGGACGTCGCGCCGCTGGAGATGACCAAGTGGTTCGACACCAACTACCACTATCTGGTCCCCGAGTTGGGTCCGGACACGGTCTTCACGGCCGACTCCTCCAAGCAGGTGGCCGAGCTGACGGAGGCCCTCTCCCTCGGCCTGACCGCCCGCCCGGTCCTCGTCGGCCCCGTGACCTATCTGCTCCTCGCCAAGCCCGCGCCCGGGGTGGCCGCCGACTTCGACCCGCTGACGCTCCTCGACCGGCTGCTGCCGGTGTACGCCGAGGTCCTCGCCGACCTGCGGGCCGCGGGCGCCGAGTGGGTGCAGCTCGACGAGCCCGCGCTGGTCCAGGACCGCACCCCGGCCGAGCTGAACGCCGCCGCCCGCGTCTACCGCGAGCTCGGTGGCCGCACGGACCGGCCCAAGTTGCTGGTCGCCTCGTACTTCGACCGGCTCGGCGAGGCCCTGCCGGTCCTCGCCAAGGCACCGGTCGAGGGGCTCGCGCTCGACTTCACCGGCTCCGCCGGCGCCAACCTGGAGGCGCTCGCGGCTGTCGGCGGGCTGCCCGGCAAGCGCCTGGTCGCCGGCGTGGTCGACGGCCGCAACATCTGGGTCAACGACCTCGCGAAGTCCCTGACGACCCTCGGCACCCTGCTCGGTCTCGCCGACCGGGTCGACGTGGCGGCCTCGTGCTCCCTGCTGCACGTCCCCCTCGACGCCGCCGCCGAGCGGGACATCGACCCGCAGATCCTGCGCTGGCTCGCCTTCGCACGGCAGAAGACCGCCGAGGTCGTCACCCTCGCCAAGGGCCTGTCCCGCGGCACCTCCGCGATCACCGCCGAACTGGCCGCCAACCGGGCCGACCTGGCCTCGCGGGCGGAGTCCCCGCTCACCCGCGACCCGGCCGTGCGCGCCCGTACCGGCGCGGTCTCCGCCGCCGACGCCCGCCGCTCCCAGCCGTACGCCGAGCGGGCCGCCGCCCAGCACGCCCATCTCGGTCTGCCGCTGCTGCCGACGACCACCATCGGGTCCTTCCCGCAGACCGCCGAACTGCGCACCGCCCGCGCCGACCTGCGCGCGGGCCGGCTCGACACGGCCGGTTACGAGGAACGGGTCAAGGCGGAGGTCCAGGAGGTGATCGCGTTCCAGGAGAAGGCGGGCCTGGACGTCCTGGTGCACGGCGAGCCCGAACGCAACGACATGGTCCAGTACTTCGCCGAGCAGCTGACCGGGTACCTCGCCACCCAGCACGGCTGGGTCCAGTCGTACGGCACCCGGTACGTCCGGCCGCCGATCCTGGCCGGCGACATCTCCCGCCCCGCGCCGATGACGGTGCGCTGGACGACGTACGCGCAGTCCCTGACCCACCGCCCGGTCAAGGGCATGCTGACGGGACCGGTCACGATGCTCGCCTGGTCCTTCGTCCGCGACGACCAGCCGCTCGGCGAGACCGCCCGGCAGGTGGCGCTCGCCCTGCGCGACGAGGTGAACGACCTGGAGGCGGCGGGCACTTCGGTCGTCCAGGTCGACGAGCCTGCCCTGCGGGAGACCCTGCCGCTGCGGGCCGCGGACCACGCCGCGTACCTGGCGTGGGCGACGGAGGCGTTCCGGCTCTCCACCAGCGGGGTCCGGCCGGACACCCAGATCCACACGCACATGTGCTACGCGGAGTTCGGTGACATCGTGCGGGCCATCGACGACCTGGACGCGGACGTGATCAGCCTGGAGGCCGCCCGTTCGCACATGCAGGTCGCCCGCGAGCTGGCCGCGCACGGCTACCCGCGCGAGGCCGGTCCCGGCGTGTACGACATCCACTCCCCGCGCGTCCCGAGCGCCGAGGAGGCCGCCGACCTGCTCCGTACGGGGCTGAAGGCCATTCCCGCCGAGCGGCTCTGGGTGAACCCCGACTGCGGTCTGAAGACCCGGGGCTGGCCGGAGACCCGTGCCTCGCTGGAGAACCTGGTCGCGGCGGCGCGCACGGTACGGAGCGAGCTGCCGGCGTCCTGACCCGGAGCGCGCGAGGGGGCCGGGGCACGTGCGCGTGCCCCGGCCCCGGCCCGTGACGCCGGGCGATCCGGGATCAGCGGTGGCGGAACTCGGGCGGTCGCTTGTCGACGAAGGCGGCCATGCCCTCCTTCTGGTCGCCGGTGGCGAACACCGCGTGGAACAGCCGCCGTTCGAAGCGGACGCCCTCGGCGAGCGTGGTCTCGAAGGCCCGGGCCACCGCCTCCTTGGCCATCATCGCCACCGGCAGCGACATGCCGGCGATCGTCTCGGCGACGGCGAGGGCCTCGGGGAGCAGTTCGTCGGCCGGGACGACCCGGGAGACGAGGCCCGCGCGCTCGGCCTCGGCCGCGTCCATGGTGCGGCCGGTGAGGCACATCTCCATGGCCTTGGCCTTGCCGACCGCGCGGGTCAGCCGCTGGGAGCCGCCGATGCCCGGGATGACGCCCAGCTTGATCTCCGGCTGGCCGAAGACGGCGGTGTCGGCGGCGAGCAGGACGTCGCAGAGCATGGCGAGTTCACAGCCGCCGCCGAGGGCGTACCCGGAGACGGCGGCGACGGTCGGGGTGCGCAGCTGTGCGAGCCGGTCCCAGGCGGCGAACCAGTCCGCGAGGTACATGTCCAGGTAGCCCTGGGGCCGCATCTCCTTGATGTCGGCCCCGGCGGCGAAGGCCTTGGCCGAGCCGGTGATGACGACGCAGCCGCAGTCCGGGTCCCGGTCGAGGGCCTCGGTGGCGGCCACGACCTCGTTCATGACCTGGAGGTTCAGCGCGTTGAGGGCGCCCGGCCGGTTGAGGGTCACGAGGGCGGTGCGGCCCTTGCGTTCGACGAGGATCGTCTCGTACTCGCGCACGTCGTGGACGGTCATGCGCGTCCTCCGTTCTCCCTGATCGTGCGGACGATGCCGGAGAAGTCCTCGGTGGTTCCGGCGCGTTCGGCGTAGGTGGCGTACAACTCAGCTGCGCGCAGTCCGAGTTCGGCGCGGACGCCGCCGTCGCGGGCGGCGTTGGCGGCCAGGCCCAGGTCCTTGGCCATCAGGGAGGCGGCGAAGCCGGGCCGGTACTCCCGGTTGGCGGGACTGGTCGGAACCGGGCCGGGAACGGGGCAGTTGACGCTGAGAGCCCAGCACTGCCCGGAGGCAGTGGAGGCCACGTCGTAGAGCGCCTGGTGGGAGAGGCCGAGGCTCTCGCCGAGGACGAACGCCTCGCTGACGGCGATCATGGAGACGCCGAGGATCATGTTGTTGCAGATCTTGGCGGCCTGGCCGGCGCCCGGGCCGCCGCAGTGGACGCTCTTCTTCCCCATGGCCTCCAGGAGGGGGCGTACCTCGGCGAACTCCTCCTCTGTCCCGCCTGCCATGAACGTCAGCGTGGCGGCCTCCGCGCCGACGACGCCGCCGGAGACCGGGGCGTCGAGGGCCCGCAGACCGGCGGCCGTCGCCCGTTCGTGGGCGGTGCGGGCGTCGGCGACGTCGATGGTCGAGCAGTCGACGAGGAGGGTGCCGGGGTGGGCGGCGGCGAGGACGCCGTCGTACAGGTCGAGGACGTGGCGGCCGGTGGGCAGCATGGTGACGACCACGTCCGCGCCCGAGACGGCCTCGGCGGCGGTGGCGGCTGGCTCCACGCCCGCCCTCGCGGCGCTCGCCAGGGCGTCGGTGTCGAGGTCGTGGCCGAGGACGCGATGGCCGGCCTTCACTAGGTTGGCGGCCATGGGGCCGCCCATGTGTCCGAGTCCGATGAACGCGACGGTACGGCTCACCAGGCCACCTCCGGGGTGGAGTCGGGTCCGGCGAGCCCCAGTTCGTGGGGCTCGCCGAGGGGGGCGAAGAAGCGCTGGACGTCGGCGTCGGTGACCTCGGTGAGGGTGGCCGGGCGCCAGCGCGGGGCGCGGTCCTTGTCGACGACCTGGGCGCGGATGCCCTCCACCAGGTCGGGGCTCGTCAGGGCCGCGAGGGAGACGCGGTACTCCTGGTCGAGGACCCGTTCCAGCGGGCCGAGGTGCCGGGCCCGGCGCAGGGCGGCCAGGGTGACCTTGAGCGAGGTCGGGGACTTCGCGAGGAGGGTCTCCGCGGCCTCCTTCGCCTCCGGGTTCCCGTGGCCGAGGAGCCGGTGGACGATTTCCTCGACGGTGTCGGCGGCGTAGCAGGCGTCGATCCACTCCCGGCGCCCGGCAAGCTCCCCGGGCGGCTCGGGCCGCACATGGCGGGCGAGGGCGTCCCGTACGGGCAGCTCGGCCAGGTCGGCCAGGAGGGGGCCGAGCGCGGCGGACAGTACGTGGTGGTCGGCGAGCCCACAGAGCAGGGCGTCGCCGGCGCCCACCGGCGCGCCGGTCAGCGCGAGGTGGGTGCCGAGTTCGCCGGGGGCGAGGGCCAGCAGGTAGGTGCCGCCGACGTCCGGGACGAAGCCGATGCCGGTCTCGGGCATGGCGATCCGGGAGCGCTCGGTGACGATCCGGACGCTGCCGTGCGCGGAGATCCCGACGCCGCCGCCCATGACGATGCCGTCCATGAGGGCGACGTACGGCTTGGGGTAGCGGGCGATCCTGGCGTTGAGCCGGTACTCGTCGCGCCAGAAGTCGGCGGAGGCCCGGCCGCCGGCGCGGGCGTCCTCGTGGATGGCGCGGATGTCTCCGCCCGCGCACAGCCCGCGCTCACCGGCGCCGCTGATGACGACGGTCTCGACGGCCGGGTCGTGCTCCCAGGCGGTGAGCGCCTCGTCGATGGACCGCACCATGGCGTGCGTGAGGGCGTTGAGGGCTTTGGGGCGGTTGAGGGTGATGTGGCCGATGTGGCCGGTGGTGTGGAGCAGTACGGGTGCGTGGTCCTGTGCGCGGTCCGGGGCGGTCATTCGAAGGCCTCCGTCAGTCCGCGAGCGACGATGACGCGCATGATCTCGTTGGTTCCTTCCAGGATCTGGTGGACCCGCAGGTCACGGACGATCTTCTCGATGCCGTACTCGCTGAGGTAGCCGTAGCCCCCGTGCAGCTGGAGGGCCCGGTCGGCCACGGAGTACCCGGTGTCGGTGGCGAACCGTTTGGCCATCGCGCACAGCTCCGGGGCCCGGGGGTCGCCGCGGTCGAGGGCGTGGGCGGCCTGCTGGACCAGGGCGCGGGCGGCGGTGAGTTCGGTCGCCATGTCGGCGAGGCGGAAGCGGAGGGCCTGGGCGTCGAGGAGCCGCCGCCCGAACGCCTGCCGGTCGGCGAGGTGCGTGAGGCTGCGGTCGAGGGCGCTGCGCGCCCCGCCGAGGGAGCAGGCCGCGATCCCGAGCCGGCCGCCGTTCAGGCCGTTCATGGCGATGCGGAAGCCCTGGCCCTCGCCGCCGAGGAGCCGGTCGGCAGGAACCCGGACCGCGTCCAGGACGACCTGGCGGGTGGGCTGGGCGTTCCATCCCATCTTCCGCTCGTCGGGCCCGAAGGAGAGCCCGGGGTCGTCCTTGTCGACGAGGAAGGCGGAGACGCCGTCGGCGCCGTCGCCCCCGGTGCGGGCCATCACCAGGTACAGCTGGGAGGCGCCCGCGCCGGAGATGAACTGCTTGACCCCGGTGAGCACCCAGTGGTCCCCGTCGCGTACGGCCCGGGTGGTGAGGGCCGCGGCATCGGATCCGGCGCCGGGTTCGGTGAGGCAGTAGCTGGCCAGGTCGTCCATGGCGCACAGGCGCGGCAGCCACCGCAGGCGCTGGGCCTCGTCGCCGTAGTGGTCGACCATCCAGGCGACCATGTTGTGGATGGAGAGGTAGCCCGCGATGGACGGGCAGCCCGAGGCGAGGGTCTCGAAGACGAGGACGCCGTCGGAGCGGGTGAGGCCGGAGCCGCCGGACTCCTCGCGGACGTAGACGCCGCCGAGTCCGAGTCCGGCGGCCTTGCGCAGGACGTCGACGGGGAAGTGCTTGTCGCGGTCCCAGTCCAGGGCGTGCGGGGCGAGGTGGTCCTGGGCGAAGTCGAGGGTGGTCTCGACCAGGGCCCGCTGATCCTCGGTGAGCAGGGTCGTGGTCATGGTCGCTCAGCCCATCGTGGGGAGGGTGAAGCTCGCGCCGTCGCGCAGCCCGGCGGGCCAGCGCGAGGTCACGGTCTTCGTGCGGGTGTAGAAGCGGATGGCGTCGGGGCCGTGCTGGTTCAGGTCGCCGAAGCCGGACCGCTTCCAGCCGCCGAAGGTGTGGTACGCCACCGGCACCGGGATGGGCACGTTGACGCCGACCATGCCGGTGTCGACGCGCCGGGTGAAGTCCCGTGCGGTGTCGCCGTCACGTGTGAAGATCGCCACGCCGTTGCCGTAGAGGTGCTCGCTCGGCAGTCGCAGGGCCTCCTCGTAGTCGGCGGCGCGGACCACGCAGAGCACGGGGCCGAAGATCTCCTCCTGGTAGACGCGCATCTCCGGGGTGACCCGGTCGAAGAGGGAGGCCCCGGCGAAGAAGCCGCCCTCGTGCCCGGGGAGGACGAAGTCGCGTCCGTCGACGACGAGTTCGGCGCCCTCCTCGACCCCGATGCCGACGTACGTACGGACCCGTTCGACTGCGTCCGGGCCGACCATCGGGCCGAAGTCGGCGTCCGGGTCGTCGCTGCGGCCGATCCTCAGCGCGCCGATGCGCTCCTTCAGCCGGGCGACGAGGGCGTCGGCGGTCTCCTCGCCGACGGGGACGGCGACCGAGATGGCCATGCACCGCTCGCCGGCCGAGCCGTACCCGGCGCCGATGAGGGCGTCGACGGCCTGGTCGAGGTCGGCGTCCGGCATCACGATCATGTGGTTCTTGGCGCCGCCGAAGCACTGGGCGCGCTTGCCGTGGGCGGCGGCGGTGGCGTAGACGTGCGCGGCGACGGGGGTGGAGCCGACGAAGCCGAGGGCGGCGACGCGGGGATCGTCGAGGAGGGTGTCGACGGCTTCCCTGCCTCCGTTGACGACGTTGAGCACGCCGGGCGGCAGCCCCGCCTCCAGGAAGAGTTCGGCGAGCCGCAGCGGTACGGACGGGTCGCGTTCGGAGGGCTTGAGGATGAAGGCGTTTCCGCAGGCCAGGGCGGGGGCTGCCTTCCAGAGCGGGATCATCGCGGGGAAGTTGAACGGGGTGATCCCTGCGACGACGCCGAGGGGGGCGCGCAGGGAGTGGACGTCGATGCCGGTCCCGGCGTTGTCGGTGAACTCGCCCTTGAGCAGGTGCGGGATGCCGGCGGCGAACTCCACGACCTCCAGGCCGCGTTGGAGGTCTCCGTGGGCGTCGGCGACGGTCTTGCCGTGCTCGGAGGAGAGCAGCCTGGCCAGGTCGTCCTTCTCCTGCTCGACCAGCTGGAGGAAGCGCAGGAGGACCCGGGCGCGGCGCTGCGGGTTCCAGGCGGCCCAGTCGCGCTGCGCCCGGGCGGCGTCCGCGATGGCGGCCTCGGTCTCGGCCCGGTTGGCCAGCGGCACGCGGGCCTGGACCTCGCCGGTGTTGGGGTCGTACACGTCGCCGTAGGACCCCGAGGTTCCCGGGGTGTGCCTGCCGCCGACGAAGTGGGTCAACTCGCGTACGGGGGTGGTGTCTTGTGCGCGGACCATGAATGCCTGCTCTCGTCAGGTGATCCGGATGGCGCGCCGGAGGACCACCGCGACCGCGCGCACGCCGGGAGGCGTGGGCGGGACGGTGGGGGGTGCGGCGCGAGAGCGCGAATGGCGGAGGCGCCGTCAGGTCCTGACGGGCCTGCGGTGGTGGGATCCTTCTCGACGGACTCCTCGACGGGCGGGAGCCCGTCGGCCGGATCCGCTGGGAGTGTGCGGGCGCACCGATGCCATGCGTGTCAGCTCCATCCTCGTGGACAACACGGAACATCCCGCGGCCGGTATCCTGACTCCCGGATCAGCGCGCGCCGTCCGCCTTCCCGACAGCGGACTGTCAGTGGCGTGCTGCTCGACGGCGTACTCCCCGGTCACAGTGGCGGGACCGCGCCGGAATCACACCGGCTTCCCTGCACCGCGGGCCTTCGCCGCGACTATATAGTTGGACGTCCTAGTAAATCCACCCCCGGGCGGGTGATCACCCGCGGCTCCATCCCTAGAACGGATGCCGTCGGCGCTTCAAGACCTACCCGCAATGGGCAAGGTCACAGCGGTGCCACGACTACCGTTTGAGCGAGCTGACCTAACATCCGAGCATGACTGTCCTTCCCGACGACGGGCTCTCCCTAGCCGCCGAATTCCCCGACGCATCCCGTGAACAGTGGCAGCACCTGGTGGCCGGGGTGCTGCGCAAGTCGGGCAAGGACGTCGAGGGGCCGGCGGCCGAGGACGCCCTGTCCACCGCCCTGGAGGACGCGCTCCGCGTCCGTCCCCTCTATGCCGCCGAGGACACCGCCCCCGAGCCCGGCCTCCCCGGTTTCGCCCCGTTCGTCCGGTCCGGCCGCGCCGAGGGCAACACAGCCGGCGGCTGGGACGTACGCCAGCGACACACGACCCCCGACGCCCCGACGGTCCTCGCCGACCTGGAGAACGGCGTCACCTCGCTCTGGCTGGTGGTCGGCGAGGGCGGCTTCCCCGTCGGGCGTCTGGGCCAGGTCCTGGAAGGCGTCTACCTCGACCTCGCGCCCGTCGTCCTCGACGCGGGCCAGGACGTGGAGGAGGCCGCGCGGGAACTGCTGCGGCTTTACGAGGAGCGGGGCGTCGCCCCGGAGGCGGCGCGCGGCAACCTGGGGGCGGACCCCCTCGGCCTGGAGGCCCGCACGGGCCGGCCGTACGACTTCTCCCCCGCCGCCGGGCTCGCCCGGCGCTGCGTCGAGGAGTACCCGGGCCTGCGGGCCCTGACCGTGGACGCACTGCCGTACCACGAGGCCGGCGGCTCGGCCGCGCAGGAGCTGGGGTGCGCACTCGCGACCGGCGTCACGTACCTGCGGCAGCTCACGGAAGCGGGACTCACGGTCGAACAGGCCCTCGGGCAGCTGGAGTTCCGGTACGCGGCCACCGCCGACCAGTTCCTCACGATCGCCAAGTTCCGTGCCGCGCGCAGGCTCTGGGCCCGGGTGGCCGAGGTCAGCGGGGCGAGCGGCGCGGGCGCGCAGCGCCAGCACGCGGTGACATCCCCGGTGATGATGTCCCGCCGCGACCCCTGGGTGAACATGCTCCGCACCACCGTGGCCACCCTGGCCGCGGGCGTGGGCGGCGCCGACTCCGTCACCGTACTGCCCTTCGACCACGCGCTCGGCATGCCGGACGCGTTCGCGCGGCGCATCGCCCGTAACACCTCGACCATCCTCATCGAGGAGTCGCACCTCGCACGGGTCATCGACCCGGCGGGCGGCTCCTGGTACGTGGAGCGCCTGACGGACGAACTCGCCCACGCGGGCTGGGAGTTCTTCCAGACGATCGAGAGCGCGGGCGGCCAGGCCGCCGCCCTGCGCTCCGGGATGATCGGCGACCGGCTCGCCGAGACCTGGTCGGCCCGTAGCGCCAAGCTCGCCAAGCGGCGCGAACCCGTCACCGGTGTCAGCGAGTTCCCGAACCTCGCCGAGAAGCCCGTCATCCGCGAGCCCGCGCCCGAGCCGCCCTCCGGCGGGCTCCCCCGGGTCCGTCGCGACGACGCCTTCGAGGCGCTGCGCGCCCGTTCCGACGCACACCTCGCCGCGACCGGCGCCCGGCCACGGATCTTCCTTGCCACGCTCGGCCCCGCCGCCGCGCACACGGCACGAGCCACGTTCGCCGCCAACCTCTTCCAGGCGGGCGGCATCGAGGCCGTCACCGGAGGCACCTTTGAGGAGAGCGGGGCGAGCGAGGCCTGCCTCTGCTCCAGCGACGCGCTCTACGAGGAGCAGGCGGAGGAACGCGCGCGGGAGCTGAGGACCGGGGGCGCGGGGCACGTGTTCCTCGCGGGCCGGCCCGGGCCGTACGCGGTCGACACCTATGTCTTCGCGGGCTGCGACGCGGTCGCCGTGCTCGCCGCCACCCTTGACCGGATGGGAGTGTCCTGATGTCCGTCCCCGACTTCTCCGGGATCGAGCTGGGTACCCCGGCCGCCGACGGAAGCGCCGACGAATGGCGTACGGCGGTGAAGAAGGCCGCCGGCGGTGACGACCTGCTCTGGGAGACCCCGGAGGGCATCGCGGTCAAGCCGCTGTACACCGGGCAGGACCTGGAGGGCCTCGACTTCCTCGGGACCTACCCGGGCATGGCCCCGTACCTGCGCGGCCCGTACCCGACGATGTACGTCAACCAGCCCTGGACGATCCGTCAGTACGCCGGTTTCTCCACGGCCGAGGAGTCCAACGCGTTCTACCGGCGCAATCTGGCGGCCGGTCAGAAGGGCCTCTCGGTCGCCTTCGACCTTCCCACGCACCGGGGTTACGACAGCGACCACCCGCGCGTGACCGGTGACGTCGGCATGGCGGGCGTGGCGATCGACTCGATCTACGACATGCGGCAGCTCTTCGACGGCATTCCGCTGGACAAGATGACCGTGTCGATGACGATGAACGGCGCGGTGCTGCCGGTTCTCGCGCTGTACATCGTCGCGGCGGAGGAACAGGGCGTACCGCCCGAGAAGTTGGCCGGGACCATCCAGAACGACATCCTCAAGGAGTTCATGGTCCGCAACACCTACATCTATCCGCCGAAGCCGTCGATGCGGATCATCTCCGACATCTTCGCCTTCACCTCGCAGCGGATGCCGCGCTACAACTCGATCTCCATCTCGGGCTACCACATCCAGGAGGCGGGCGCGACGGCCGACCTGGAGCTCGCGTACACCCTCGCCGACGGCGTCGAGTACATCCGGGCCGGGCGGGAAGCGGGCCTGGACGTGGACGCGTTCGCGCCCCGGCTCTCGTTCTTCTGGGCCATCGGCATGAACTTCTTCATGGAGATCGCCAAGATGCGGGCGGCCCGCCTGCTCTGGGCCAAGCTGGTGAAGCAGTTCGAGCCGCAGAACGCCAAGTCGCTCTCCCTGCGCACCCATTCGCAGACCTCCGGCTGGTCGCTGACCGCCCAGGACGTCTTCAACAACGTGACGCGTACGTGCGTCGAGGCGATGGCGGCCACCCAGGGCCACACCCAGTCGCTGCACACCAACGCCCTCGACGAGGCGCTCGCGCTGCCCACCGACTTCTCGGCGCGGATCGCCCGCAACACCCAGCTGCTCATCCAGCAGGAGTCCGGCACGACCCGCTCCATTGACCCCTGGGGCGGCAGCGCGTACGTGGAGAAGCTGACGTACGACCTGGCCCGCCGCGCCTGGAAGCACATCCAGGAGGTCGAGCGCGCGGGCGGCATGGCGCAGGCCATCGACGCCGGCATCCCGAAGCTGCGCGTCGAGGAGGCCGCGGCCAGGACCCAGGCGCGCATCGACTCCGGGCGCCAGCCGGTGATCGGCGTCAACAAGTACCGGGTGGACTCCGACGAGCAGATCGACGTGCTCAAGGTCGACAACTCCTCCGTACGTGCCCAGCAGATCGCCAAGTTGCGGCGGCTGCGCGAGGAGCGGGACGAGACCGCGTGCCGGGACGCGCTGGACGCGCTCACCCGGGCGGCGGGCGGCGAGGGCAACCTGCTTGAGCTGGCCGTCCGCGCGGCGCGCGCCAAGGCGACCGTCGGTGAGATCTCCGACGCCCTGGAGAAGGTGTACGGGCGGCACGCGAGCCAGATCCGTACGATCTCCGGTGTGTACCGCACCGAAGCAGGGCAGTCCCCGTCCGTCGAACGCACCCGCACCCTGGTCGACGCCTTCGCGGAGGCCGAGGGCCGCCGGCCGCGCATCCTGGTCGCCAAGATGGGCCAGGACGGCCACGACCGCGGCCAGAAGGTGATCGCCACCGCCTTCGCCGACCTGGGCTTCGACGTGGACGTCGGCCCGCTGTTCCAGACCCCGGGCGAGGTCGCGCGGCAGGCCGTCGAGGCGGACGTGCACATCGTCGGGGTGTCGTCGCTGGCCGCCGGCCACCTCACGCTCGTACCGGCGCTGCGGGAGGAACTGGCGGCGGAGGGCCGCGAGGACATCATGATCGTGGTGGGCGGGGTGATTCCTCCGCAGGACGTGCCGACCCTCCTGGAGATGGGCGCGGCCGCCGTCTTCCCGCCCGGCACAGTGATCCCGGACGCGGCCCACGACCTGGTACGGCGACTGTCGGACGGCCTCGGGCACGAGCTGTGATCGACCTCGACGCGTATGTGAAGGGGGTGCTCGACGGGAAGCGTGCCGTCGTGGCCCGCGCGATCACGCTCGTCGAGTCCACCCGCCCCCAACACCGGGCCCTTGCCCAGCAGTTGCTCACCGAGCTGCTGCCGCACAGCGGCAAGGCGCGACGGATCGGGATCAGCGGCGTGCCGGGCGTCGGCAAGTCGACGTTCATCGACGCCTTCGGCACGATGCTGACCGGCGCGGGGCACCGGGTCGCGGTGCTCGCCGTCGACCCGTCGTCGAGCCGGACCGGCGGCTCGATCCTCGGCGACAAGACGCGGATGGAACGTCTCGCCGTGGACCCGGCGGCCTTCGTCCGGCCCTCGCCGACGGCCGGGACGCTGGGCGGGGTCGCCAAGGCGACGCGCGAGTCGATCATCGTGATGGAGGCCGCGGGCTACGACGTGGTCCTCGTCGAGACCGTCGGTGTCGGTCAGTCCGAGACCACCGTGGCCGAGATGGTCGACTCCTTCCTGCTGCTCACCCTGGCGCGGACCGGTGACCAGCTCCAGGGCATCAAGAAGGGCGTCCTGGAGCTGGCGGACGTGATCGCGGTCAACAAGGCGGACGGTCCGCACGAGCGGGACGCCCGCGCGGCCGCCCGGGAGCTGTCGGGTGCGCTCCGGCTGATGCACGGCGCGGACGCCGCGTGGACGCCGCCCGTCCTCCACTGCAGCGCCCGCGAGTCGACGGGGCTCGACACCGTCTGGGAACGGCTCGAACAGCATCGCACCCTGCTCGACTCGACCGGCCGCCTCGCCGCCCGCCGCAGGGACCAGCAGGTCGACTGGACCTGGACGATGGTCCGCGACGAACTCCTCGGCCGCCTGCACTCCCACCCGGCCGTACGCGACCTGACGCCCGACGTCGAACAGCAGCTCAGGGACGGCGTGTTGACGGCGACGACGGCCGCCGAGCGCCTGCTGCGCGCCTTCGAGGAGCCGACGGACCGAGGCTGAGTCGGGCGGCCGGGGCGCGCCCTGGAGCCCCGGGTGCCGCCCTGGAGCCCCGGGTGCCGCCCAGGAGCCCCGGGTGCCGCCCAGGAGCCCCGGGTGCCGCCCAGGAGCCCCGGGTGCCGCCCAGGAGCCCCGGGTGCCGCCCTGGGGCCCGGGAGGAAACTCCCGGGCCCCAGGCATTCCCGCCCGACTGATCCGGCTCAGGCGCCCCAACGCGGGGCGGACCCACCGAGGTTCAGTGCTCGCAGAGGGAGAATTCCCGTTCGTAGATCTGCTCGTTGTGTTCGTCGACGAAGAACTTGCGTTCCTGCATGAGTTGTTCGCGGTAGGTCTTGGCCTGTTCAAGCGTCATGGTCGAGGTGTCGGACCACGGCTGCTGCGGTGGCACATCGGATGTCGAGACGATCGCTTCCGACGGGTCGACCAGGAAGAACGCAAGGATCTTGCGGTGTCCCGGGCGGGTGGGGTCCGTGAGGCGGAATGGGCTGACGCGGTGCTGCAGGACGTTCGGGAACGCCAGGCAGCGCCCCTCCGGCGTCGACGCCGATCCCAGCATCTGGTTCAGTGCGTCCTCGTCCTCCAGGCCGTAGACCTCACGCAGACCGTCGTCGTCGTTCTGTTCGTAGTGCGGGTCGTCGAGTGCCGCCCGGAAACTCAGCCGACTTTCGGTGATGTTCTCGCTGTCCCAGTAGTAGATACCGGTCGAGACGATCCGCTCGTTCAGCATCCCCTCGACATGCCAGGAACCGCCCGGGTACTCGGGCTTGTCCGGGGTGAGATGAACGGTGGCGAGCTTGACGATCACCTGAAGACGGCGGCCGCGTAGATCGACCCGGGCGGATTCGTCGGGTACCTCGGGCCGGGTGAAGGCAGGGGCGTCCGGGATGACCGGACGGCGGTTCTCCCACCACTCCTCGTAGGCGTCCGTCCATGCGTCAAGTGCGTCCGCGTGGGCCCCGGCATCGCTGAAGGCAGACCTGACCGGATATTCCGGTTTCGAGTCGTACCACCCGTAAGGATCGGCCTCGATCCGCAGGGGCCGCGGATGACGCAGATCGGTGAGCACGTTCTCCAGCAGCGGGCGCATGCGCGCGAACAAGTCCGGCAGGACGGAGGCCAGTTCGCGATGTTCCTCGGGATGGACGTTGTTGACGTACGAACGGAAGGCGACGTCGCCGTCGTCACTGACGTCGACGTCCGTGGGCAGCCATTGGAACTTCTCCGAGAACTCGTACGTCGAGTAGCGGTCCGTCGGGTTCTGCCAAGCCCGCTCGGGCGCGCCGCTCGCCTCTCTCACCAGGCAGAACAGTGAGGGATGAACCAGATCCAGTACCTGACCGTCGGATCCGGGATGCCAGTCCTTCTCAGCTTCGGGAACCTGCTCCAGCACCCGAACCGCCTCGCGCAGCCGGGACCTGAGCTTGTCGTCGACCAGCGTGTCCGACTGCCACACCCCGTCGACGGCGGACACCTCGATACCGGTCCGTCCGTCCCGCAGCGCGACGTAATGCACGAGTTCGGCAAGCACGTATCGAACCTGCGCTTCGGTGAGGCCCTGGGCGACCGCCTCTTGCGTCCACCTGCCGACGATGTCGGCATCGTTCATCTTGTCGAACCACCCCGGCTTCGCCCGAATGTGGGAGCTGCACCGCATCATCTGAACTTCCCGCAGCGTTCGGGGAGTCGCGAACGCTATGGAACGGGAAGCGTGAAAGGGCAGCGGAAAAGCAGACAGGCCGGTCAATTCTCGTGGTCCCTACAGTCGGTGTGCGGTGGCGGGAAGAATAGCCCAGCAGACTGACACCGCAGCCCTCTCCCAGACGCCGGGCTTCGCGAGGAGGAGAGGACCGCCCCCGAAGCGGAACCTGCCCGGGCCGGTCGTTGCGACCACACCACGACCAAGCCCTTCGACCACACCGCGACCACCACGCCCTCGGACGCACGAAAGGCCGCCCTCTCACGGATGAGAGAACGGCCTGCTGCTCCAGGCGTCCGAGCTCCACACCCGCACCCGCGCATGTGCCGGTCGGTTCCGTGTGGGGGCTTGCTGCTGGTCACGTGCTCCATCCGACCAGTTCGCCTGGTTAAATGCGATCGTGATCGAACTAGCGTTTCTCGCAGTTGTCGCAGCTTTCGTCGGGTGGCTGATGCGCCGGAAGCAGCAGCAGAGGTCAACCGCGATCGCCACCGGCGAAGTGGCCGGGGTGCCCTGCATGCTCAAGTGGTCTGCTCAGAGCACTCGCTGGCGGGCGGGACGTCTGATGATTGGTCCGGGCCCCCTAGTCTGGAAAGCTTCCCTGGGTAAGCAGGAAGCCGCCCTGCCGACCGATTTGCGTCAGATGGGGGTTCGGTCGCCCTCCCTGCGTGAGGCGGTGTCCTTGAACCCGAGATCCCGGATCGTGGATTGCGAATCGTCTGGCGGGCCCATCCTGCTCGCGGTCCAGCCAGAGGAGCTGGATCAGGTGATCGAGGCTTTGGCGAGCACCTAGCCGCAGTTGATGCTTCCGAGCTGCTGGCACCCCGACCGCCTGCCCCCTGAACAGAGAGACGCCTACCTCCCCTTCAGCGCCGGCCGACATCGCTGCGCAGGAGACCACTACGCCCTGCACCAACTCACCCTCCTGATCGCCGCCGTCCTCACCCGCCTGCACCTGCACCCCTCCACCAACCACCCGATCCGCCCCCACGTCGGCACGGTCGAACGCCCCCAACAACTCCTCATGACCCCCACACCACGCTGACCAAGCCCCGGCACCACCAGAACAGACCACCTACCGCCGGCACACGCGGCCTTGGTAGGGCCGCGTGGGTCCCTTGTGGCAGCCCGAGCCCTGGTTCAGAGAAGAAGTGTGCATTCGACAGCACTAGCCGTTCGCGGTCGCCAGCCAACCTGCCCCACGCTGCGAGCGCGCTGCGGCGGTACTGAAATTCACGCGCTTCCACTGCACCTTGCATGACCTGCTTTGCGGCGTGTGCGACATGGCTGGGTCCTTCGAGTCCGAGGACAGCTGCCGGCCCGCGCATCTGCTCGAAGCCGCCCACGGACCGGTACGCGCTTCGTGCCTGGGCGCGTCCGGCTGCGTATGCGGCCGCGGCGGCAATGACCGCCGTCGGGGTGGTGAGGAGCGCGGCAGTGACGGCGGGGTCCATGGCGGGCTGTCGTGCCGGACGACGGAGCTGGGGAGAACACCGCGCTCTGGAGGCCGCCCTGGACCTGAAGGCGCTCAGGCGACGCCTGCCTGACCCAGGATCGCTACTTTGCGGCTGGTGTCCGAGGTAGGACTACGAGGCCATGTCTCCGAGGGTCTCGATTCCACGCCTGGAACGTCTTGTTTGTCGACCGAACGCGTAGCCCTTGTGACCTGCTTGAACCGAATGCGTCAAGAGGCGAACGTCCGGTTCTGAGGGGGGCTCCGCATGGCAACGCGGGGGGCCTACCCCGACGCACCGGAACCCGGCCGACAGCGACATCGATGCGGGGCCGGTGCGCGCGTGCGGCTGGCGCGGCGGGACGACCTACCCGATCGACTGGGAACAGGTCCGCCGCGAGGACGGCCCGTACGCCTATGACACCAGCGGCCCGTACGAGGACTGGAACGGTCACATGGACGAGGTGGCCGCAGGCCAAATTCCCCTGCCGCCGGATGTGACCGGTGCACTCCAGCTCCTTCGCGCGCGCCAGGACGAGCTCATGGAGGAGCAGCCGCCGGCCGTGCTGAGGGTCGCCCGGGAGCTGGAGGACGTGATCGCTTCGTCCGTGCCGGTCGCGGCCCGGATCATCTCCTTGGAGGACACACCGGTGTTGGAGGTGGCGGAGGCACTCGGGGCCATCGAGAAGGCTGCCGGCTCCTGCCTGTCGCGCTACGCGTTCCCGCGCTGACCCGCGCCGGAAGCAGGACAGCTCTCCCGTGGCCACGCCCTGCGAGAACCGGGGCGCAGCCCGTACGACGACCCCAGGCCATGCCGCCGCCGCCGCGTTTCCGGGCGGTGGCGGCATGTCGACCCCGAGGCTCCCCCACGGGGAACAGACGTCGCTCAGCCCCAACGCCGGGAACGTCGACAGCCCCTTCTCGGAGCCACTCCTACGCAGCCGCGACGACCTCCAGCGCGGCCTCGGGGTGACTCTTCAGCGCCATGCGGGCCTGCACCAGGCCCCCATCCTTCTCCAGGGTCGCCCGGTACGGATGCGTCGAGACCTCGATCGACAGCTCCCGCACCACGGCCCACAGCCGCCTCTCCTCCGCGTCCTGCTCCGGGGTGCAGCCCGGGCTTTCCTGCCGGCCGCCGGTGACGACGCCGGTATGGGGGTGCACCTCGCCGGGCCACCCCGGGATCGGCTCGACCGACCACGGCAGGGACTGGCACAGCACCGCGTACTTGGCGCGCGCTTGGTGGAGACGCCTCTGGGCGTCGATCAGATCAGTCGGGAGGGTTTCAGCCACAACAAGAGTGATACGTCTGTTCGAATTCTGACGGACGACGCCACACCGACAGCCAGACGGGTCTGCCCCCCTGCGCTGCTGAAGGTTGAGTGTGCGCCACGGGATCTTGACCGCGAAGGCTTCGCCTGAACGTCGGGTGAGGTAATCAACTCCGCTAGGTATACATGGAGCATGGCAACCTTCGTACTCATCCACGGTGGAGGCGACAGCGGCTGGGCCTGGCATCTCCTCGAAGCCGAGCTGCGCTCGCGCGGGCATGAGACCGTTGCCCCGGACCTACCGTCGGACCAGCCTTCTGCGAGGCTCAGCGATTACGCCGACGCCGTCGTCGAGGCAGTCGGCGAGCGGCGAAATCTCGTGGTCGTCGGCCACTCCTACGGCGCGTTCACGGCGCCACTGGTGGCCGACCGACTCCCGGTCGAGGTACTGGTTCTACTTGCCGGAATGATCCCTGTCCCGGGCGAGCGGCCGGACGACTGGTGGGAGGCGACCGGCTGCAACCGGGCCAGGGACGCTGCGGGCCTGTCCACCATCGAGGACCCCTTCGAGAGCTTTTACCATGACGTCCCACGCCACCTGGCCGAGGAGGCCATGCGCAGGGAGCGGGAGGAATCCTCCCGGGCCGGCAGCGAGCCCTGGCCGCTGACGGTCTGGCCGGACCTGCCCACGAAGTTCATCGTGTGCAAGGACGACCGCTTCTTCCCGCCCGAGTTCTTCCGCGACCTGGCGCGAACGCGCCTGGGCATCGTGCCCGACGAGATCAGCGGCGGCCACTGCGTCGCGCTCAGCAGGCCGAACGAGCTGGCGGACCTGTTGGAGGGGTACCTCCAGAGGTGACCGCCTCATGCGGTGGAGGCGCCGCTGCGGATCACCCTCCTCGCCCAGTCCGCGGCGGGCTGGGGGCGGCTGTGCCGGATCGTTTCCGCCGCTCACGCCGAGGTCGTGGGAGCCGCGGGCGGGCCGCCGGTCGCCGACTGGGCCGCGCTGCGGCAGTACGCCAGCGACGGACTGACGACCCTCCTTGGCCCGGCCTCCGAGCCGCTGCGGCCGCTCGCCGCCGGGCGACTGGATGTCGCCGAGCGGCTCCTTGGGCCGTGGCGGGATCTCGCCGGGGCGAACCTCCGGTTGGAGATCGTCTGCAGGGGCCTGCCCGGCACGGGGCCCGGCTCCGTACGCCACGCCGCACGCACGCTCACGCTCGCGGACCGGCTCGGCATCCGCATATCGCGTCGTCGACCCCGTCACCGACCCCGGCCTCGGCACCCCGCACTTCCCGGAACCGACCATCCTCGGGGCCGATCCGGCACCGGGCGGTGCGATGCGGCTGCTGCGGCAGCGATGCGAGGTCGGGATGGCCGCCCGCGGCCGCGGCCTCGACCTCGACCAGACGGCGATGGGCCAGCTCGACTACGAGCTCGGCATCATCGGCCGCCTGAAGAACGCGGCGTACTTCCTCGCGGCCGCACAGGTTGTCGCAGACGTACGGCACATGGGGATCCGGGTCGCCGCCCGCGACTCCGGCGCCGACTCGATGGTGCACCACAGCGTGTTCGTGGCCACCGGGAATCCGCTGGAGCATCACCTGCTGTTCGAGCGGTACCTCTCCGAGCGGCGGGCGTCGCTGCCGGACATCGACGGCGACGTGGAGTCCGCGCGCCGCCTGGAGGTCTGCGACCGGATCACCGATCGCTTCGGTCGTGAGCGGGGCGCGGTCTCCGGCATGCCGGAGACCTACCGTGCCCGCCACGCCCTGCGGTTCCCTGTCAAGTTCGGCATGTTGAAGCGGTCAGTCGGACCGGGCGGGAGCTCGTAGTTCGATCTTGTAGCCGCCGTCTGGGGTGGGTTCGGCGGTGAGGGTGCCGTCGAGGAGTTCGGCGCGTTCTTTCAGGCCGATGAGGCCGTGGCGGGCGCTGGGGAGGGCGACGGTCGGGCGGGTGGGGGCGGTGTTGGTGACGGTGACGGCGAAGTGGTGTGTGTCGTGCCGCAGGTGGACGTCGGCGCGGGCTCCGGGGGCGTGTTTGCGCACGTTGGTGAGGGCTTCCTGGACCGTGCGGTAGACGGTGCGCTGGGCGGTGGTGCTGATGCCGGGAGGAAGTTCTCCGGTGAGGGTGGTCTCGATGCCGCTGTTGGCGATGAGCTGCTGGAGGTCGGCGAGGGTGGGCTGGGGGGTGAGTTCGGTTGCCTTGCCGCCGGAGGCGCGGAGCAGAGTGACCATGTGGCGGAGTTCGTCGAGGGTGTTCGCGCTCAGGGTGCGAATGGTGCGGGCGGCCTCGCGGGCGTCGGGGTCCTTCGCGGCCATCTGCAGGGCTCCGGCCTGGACGGCGATGAGGCTGACCTGGTGGGAGACGACGTCGTGCATCTCGCGGGCCAGCTGGGCGCGTTCGCGGGCGAGGACGGTCTGGGCGTACAGGGCGCGTTCGTGTTCCCGGGCCTCCTTGACCTCGACGAGCCGGCGGGCGACGTCGTGCCTGGCCTGCACGAGCTGGCCGAACAGGACGGGGGCGAAGGCCGTGGCCAGCGTGTAGACGAACTGGACGAGCGTCCAGGTCCGGTCGCCGTCGAACGCGTCCGACAGCGGCCACAGGAGGGTGGCCGCGGTGGCGTTCAGCAGGGCACAGCCGGCGAGCAGAGGGCGGTTGCGGGTGGACGCGGCGAGTGTGTACAGGGCGGCGATCGGCGCGACGGCGACGTCCATGAACAGGGTCATGGGCAGGGTCAGCAGGAAGACGGCCAGTGGGAAGCGCCTGCGCAGGAGCAGGCCGGCGGAGCCCGCGGCCGCGCAGGCCCACATCACCGGGGTGCCCTCGCCCAGCAGGTTGATCCAGGCGTCGAGCGCGGCCAGCGCCACCAGCCCCGTGTCGACGGCCCAGGGCGGTACGCGCCGCCACAGTGCCCGACCCGTGCTCATCGTCCGTCGTTCCCTGCCGTGTCGTCGTCGTTGCGGGTGAGAAGTCCGGCGCGCTCGGCGAGGAGTGCGGCCTGGACGCGGCTGGTGACCCGCAGTTTGGTGAGGATCGAGCTGACGTGGTCCTTGACGGTGCCCTGGCTCAGGTGGATGCGGGTGCCGATCTCGGCGTTGGAGAGTCCTTCGGCGATCAGGACGAGGACGTCGCGTTCCCGGTCGCTGAGCAGGCCGACGCGCGAGATGTCCGCGTCATGGGGTGCTCCGGCCCCCGGGTGGCTGCGGAGCAGGGCGCGTGACGCCTTCGGCGACATGACGACGCCGCCCGCGGCCAGGGTGCGGACCAGCTGGGCGAGCTGTTCGGGCTCGGTGTCCTTGAGCAGGAAGCCAGAGGCTCCCGAGCGCAGTGCGGTCAGGATGTACTCGTCGGTGTCGAAGGTGGTCAGCATGGCCACGTGCGGCGGGTCGGGCAGCGTCTGGATCTGCCGCAGCACGGTCAGGCCGTCCACGTCCGGCATGCGGATGTCGAGGAGCACGACGTCCGGCCGCTCGCGCCGGATCACGTCGGCAGCCTGCGCCCCTTCGGCGGTCGCCACGACCTCGATGCCGTCGGACGCGTTCAGGATCATCTGGAAACCGGACCGCACCAGGGCCTCGTCGTCCACCACCACTACCCGGATCACCGGCGTCCCGCCTCACACTCTCGTCTGCGCTGTCCCGCTGCTCGGCGACCCGTTCATTCGGGAATCCCGCGTGCTCGTACGGGTTCGCCTGACGTCGACCGTACGCCGGGCAGGGTACGCGGTGACATGATCACCCACCGACTGTGGACACCTGGCGGGTCGGCTCCAGCCGTTCGGGGGGTGCGCTCCGGCCGGTCGGCAGGCCGGCGGGCGAGGCTCGGCGGATGGCGCCCGCCGTGCTCGTACCGTGGGATCGGTCCGTGGCCCCGCGCCGAGTCCGAGGGCCGCAGCCGATGTCCGTACCGTTTCGAGGACCGTCCCGCCATGCCCGGCTCATACCCGCGTCAGTCCGTCCGTGCCCTGCGCCGCCTGGCCGTGCGTCCCCATGTGCTGTTCGGGGGTGTGTACGGGGCGGTGCTGGCCAGCTCGATGGTGGCCGCCCTGTCGGAGCAGGGGGAGACGGCGGCGGCCGACCGGTTCACCAGCGCCCAGTGGCTCCTGGTCACGGCCGTCGCCTCGGCCCTGGCCCACGGTTACGCCCATCTGATCGCCCTGCGCGGCGACCGGACCCACCACGGTGTACGCGCCGGGGTGCGGTTGCTGCTGTCCGAGTGGCCGCTGGTGGCGGCGACGGCGCCGACGCTGCTCCTGCTGCTCGGCGCGGCCTGGGGATGGTGGCCCTCGGAGGGCGTCGAGTACGTGGTCTTCGCCGTGAACGTGGTCCTGCTGTTCGCCTGGGGCCTGCTCGCGGCCCGCGCCGCCGGCCGCACTTGGGTTTCCGCCCTGCGGATCGGCGCGGTGGACGCGCTCCTCGGACTCGTGGTCGTCGTGGCCAACGCCCTCATCAAGTAGGGCCGTGTCGGTCCCGTGAGAGACCGTCCGTAAGCGAGGCGCCGCACGTCAGGCGGCGCGCGATCGCCGCCGGAAGAGGGCGGGCAGGCCCGGTGTCGTGACGAAGCCTTCCGCGCGGCCGGCGGCCAGGGCGATCCGTGGCAGTTCGCAGCTCTTCTGGAAGAGGACGAAACGGGGTTCCCAGACCGGGCGGTACTTGGCGTTCGTCCGGTACAGCGATTCGATCTGCCACCAGCGGGAGAAGAACCCCAGGATGGTGCGCCACACCCGCAGGACGGGTCCGGCGCCCAGGCGGTCTCCGCGCTCGAAGACCGACCGGAACATCGCGAAGTTCAGCGAGACCCGGGCCAGTCCCACATCACCCGCCTGCCGCAGCAGCTCGATCACCATGAACTCCACCAGGCCGTTGTCGCTGTCGCGGTCCCGCCGCATCAGGTCGAGCGAGAGTCCCTTGCTCCCCCAGGGAACGAAGCTGAGCAGCGCGCGCAGTTCGTCGTGGGCGTCGTGGCACTCGACCATCACGCAGCGCCCGTCGTCCGGCGAACCGAACCTGCCGAGCGCCATGGAGAAGCCGCGTTCGGTCGCCCCGTCGCGCCAGCGGTCGGCGTCGGCCACCAGACGGGCCATCTCCGGCCCGGGTATGTCCTCGTGGCGGCGTACCCGCACGCTGTAGCCGGCGCGCCGGACCCGGTTGTGTGCCTGGCGAACCCCGCGCATCGCGCGTCCCTCCAAGGTGAAGTCCGCGATCTCCACGACGGCTTCGTCGCCCAGTTCGAGGGCGCTCAGACCGTGTCGTCCGTAGATCACGCCCGCTTCCTCGGACGCACCCATCACGGCCGGGACCCAGGCGTGTGCCTGTGCCTCGGCGAGCCAGGCGTCGATGGCGCCCGGCCATGCCTCGGGGTCTCCGACGGGGTCGCCGGAGGCCAGGGAGACGCCGTTGACCACGCGGTAGGTCACGGCCGCCTTGTCGCGGCGCAGGGCGAAGTAGCCCAGGGAGTCCCGCTCGCCGTGCCGGTCGAGGAGGGTGCGCAGCCGGGCCTCGTCGTCCTCGGTCAGCATCACCCGGCCCCGGGGGCTGCGGAACGCCACGTACAGCACGCTCAGGAACACGAGCGCCGCCGTCACGTTGAGCGTCCCGTCGACCCAGCCGGGCACCTGGACGAGGCGGGCGGCCTTCTCGGACGGGTCCAGCGTGACGAAGCGGGACAGGACGTAGCCGAGGCGATCGGACAGGCCCGCTCCCGCGCCGGTGCCGGTGGCCTGCACCAGCGCCACCCCCAGCGCGCTGCCGAGGACCGTACCGCCGACCAGGGTGGCGAACGCGGTCCGCGGGTTGGAGCGGTCGCCCTTCGACGTGAACTCCGCGCGCCCCACGAGCAGGGCCAGCAGGAAGAGGGCGGTGAGCGCGGCGGAGGCCCAGTTGATCCCGTGCTGACGGAAGCCGGGTTCCTCGCCGGGCACGAACAGCCAGAGGACCATGACCGACAGGGTCAGTGCGGCGAGGACCGTGTTGAAGATCCAGGCCGCGCGCTTGCGCCTGCGCATGGCGACGGCCAGGCCCAGGGCGAGGATCGCGGACACCAGGCCGGCGGTGAGCAGGTACGGGGTGAAGTGCTCGCCCTCGTTGTGTTCCCGCACCCGGTCGCGCAGGGGAACGGACAGCACCGCCAGCACATTGAGCAGAGCGATGACACGCAGGTACCAGACGCTCGCTGTGGCCGCCGCGCGACGGCACCGTGGTGTCACCACGGTCGGGTGAGGCTTCAGGGCGGCGGTCGGCGGAGTCGTCGATGCAGTCACGTCTACGACATTCGTGAGGATCCGGAGGATTCACCATCCGGCAACCGGCCACACGTACCCCGCCAGGTGGCGGGGTGGCGGAGCGGCGGCGGTCCCGGCATGTGACCGCCGCCAAGCGGCGGATGCGCCTCCCGCTGCTCGGCGGGGGGCGACCCCGAGGCATCGACGAGGTTGGGGACATGCAAGCCGGGACGCCGTGAGCGTCGGCCCTGTCCGACGGACGGATGATCCCGTGCCCGTGTCCGCTCGCCGTGGCCGTGCGTCGGCCAGGAGCAGAAGCAAGGAGCGCCCCATGTCGGCCACCAGCCGGACCCTGCTCGCCGGTGCCGTCGCAGCGGTCGTCGCCGTACTGATCACTCTTCTGGCCACGGCCATCGGCAACTAGACCCCTGCCACGCCTCATCGCATCCGGTGCCGACGGGACCATCCGGTCCCGAGGAGCATGCGGTCCCTTCTTCGAGTGCACCCACGTCAGGAGAGAACGTCATGAGTGTTTCGCTGTCCAAGGGCGGCAACGTCTCGCTGAGCAAGCAGGCTCCGGGCCTCACCGCGGTCCGGGTCGGCCTGGGCTGGGACGTACGCACCACCACGGGCGCCGACTACGACCTGGACGCGAGCGCGCTGCTGTGCGGCGAGAGCGGCAAGGTCTCCTCCCACGCGTCCTTCGTCTTCTACAACAACCTCACGAGCCCGGACGGTTCGGTCGAGCACACCGGCGACAACCTCACCGGGGCAGGCGACGGCGACGACGAGGTCATCAAGGTGGACCTCGCCACCGTGCCCGCCGACGTGGCGAAGATCGTCTTTCCGGTCTCCATCCACGATGCCGCCGCCCGCGCCCACCCCTCGCGTGGACATCCCCTCCGCGTGCGGGCGGCGGGCCCTCCCCGCCGGGCGCCGTCCAAGCCCGGCCACACCCTTCGCCTCGACCCACCCCGGGAGTTCCGCATGTCCATCAACCTCACCAAGGGCCAAAGGATCAGCCTGACCAAGTCCGACACGACCCCCCTCAGCCACGTACGGATGGGGCTGGGCTGGCAGGCGAGGACGCGCACGGGCCTCCTCGGCAGACTGATGGGTCCCGCGGCGATCGGCCTCGACGCTTCCGCGGTCCTGTACGCGGGCCGGCGGGTCGTGGAGGTCGTCTACTTCCAGCACCTGACCGGCATCTTCGGTGCCGTGAAGCACTCCGGCGACAACCGCGTCGGCGGCGACGGGCCGGGGGACGACGAGTCCATCACGGTCGACTTCACTCGGATGCTGGCGGAAGTGGACCAGATCGTCTTCACCGTCAACCCCCTACACCGGCGCGACCTTCGGCGAGGTCGAGAACGCCTACTGCCGCCTGGTGGACGAATCGACGGGGGCCGAGCTCGCCCGCTACACCCTGTCCGGCGGCGGCTCCCACACCGCCCAGATCATGGCCAAGATCTCCCGGATCAACGGGGCGTGGCAGCTGACCGCGATCGGCGAACCCGCCTCCGGGGCCACCTTCCAAGACCTCCTGCCCGCCATCGACCGCCACCTCTGAGCCCGCCCGCCCCCGGCCCGCCGGTCGGCGGGATGGTCCCGGCCGGTCGGCGGGGGTGCCACCGAAACCTGCCGGATGGTCCGCCTCCCCACCTCGCCGGGAGATTCCTCGTATGACACAGATACAGCCGCCGCAGGCGATGTCGGCTCCGCAGGAGCACTCCCCTCCAGGACTCCGTACCTCGTCCGAGGCCGCCGGGAAACCCTCGATGGGGCGCCTGGTCGGGGTGGATCTGGCCCGCGCGCTTGCGGTGTTCGGCATGTACATCGTCCACATCGGCCCGGTCCTGTCGTCCACGCACGGCGTCGGCACCTGGGTCCGGTATCTGGCCGACGGGCACTCGTCGGTGCTCTTCGCCACCCTCGCCGGGTTCTCGCTGATGCTGATCGCCGGCCGCCGTGAGCCGAAGACCGGCCTGGCGGGCCGGCAGGCGAAGGTCCGGATCGCGATCCGCGCCGTGGTCCTGCTGGCCCTGGGCAGCGTGCTGGCGATGGAGTACGGGGGCGTGATCATCCTCGGCTTCTACGGCGTGTACTTCCTCCTCGCCCTGCCCCTGCTACGCCTGTCGGCCAAGGCACTGGCGATCACCGCGGCCGGGCTCGCGCTCGTCACACCCCAGCTGGCGTTCTTCCTGAACTCGCTGCTCAGCGAGTCCGTCCAGCAGACCATCGACGCCTACGACCCGCTCAAGAAGATCAGCGAGGTCGGCGTCCTCGACCTGCTGCTCACCGGCTTCTACCCGACGATCACCTGGATGTCGTTCGTCGTCGCCGGCATGGCCCTCGCCCGCCTCGACCTGTCGGCCGTCTCCGTCCAGCGTCGCCTGGCCGCCCTCGGCGCCGCCCTGGCCGCCGGCGCGTACGGCCTCTCCCTGCTCCTGGCGGGCAAGGACGCTCTGCGGAGCACGGCGGAGGGCGGAAAGTCGTCCTCCGGGTTCGAGAAGGCGTCGTCCTTCGACGTCGGATCGTTCGAGGCCCCCCAGCGGGCGGCCTCGGAACTGCTGTCCGCCGGACCGCACAGCGGCACCACCTTCGACATCATCGGCAGCGTCGGCGTCGCCATCCTCGTGATCGTCGGCGCGACGGTCCTCATGGACCGCCTGCCGCGCCTGCGCCGTCTCGCGAAGCCCGTCATCGCCGTGGGCACGATGTCCCTGACGGCCTACGTCGGCCACTTCCTCGCCCAGTCCATGCTCGGCGTATCGGCGGGCGAGAGCACCCAGACGTCCTGGATCCCCGTGCTCACGTTCATCCTCGGGGCGATCGTGTTCGCCGCGGTGTGGTCCCGCTTCTTCCGCCGCGGACCGCTGGAGGCGTTGCTCAACGCCGTCACCAAGCCGGCGAAGTACGTCCGTTGACGCCGACCGGGGCGGGCGGTCCTCGACGGCCCGCCCGCCCCGGCCGCGACGGCTCCCGCGGCCCGCTCACCTCGACCCCGTGTCGTACCGTGCTGAGCGGTCACTTCGCAGCCGAGCCGGTGGACCGGGGGTCAGTAGGCCGTTCCGTCGGCGTGCCGTCCGGGCGAGCTGGTCAGCGAGCTGATGGTGTTGTGCTTGGCCCAGCCGCCGGTCGCCGAGCCGTCGGGGCTTCGGTTGAGGGACACGCCGTCGGAGTCGGCCTGGCTCGAGGTGTAGGTCAGCGACTGGACCGTCGCTCCGGTCGCGTCCCGCAGGATGACCTGGTCACCGCCGTTGGACAGGTTGAGGCCGCCGGTGCCGGCCGCCACCGCGACGACGCCGCTGGGGATCGCCGAGGCCGCGCCGAACACGGTGATCGCCTTGCCGGGCTGCAGCGTCGTACCCGCCGCGAACGTGTGGCGCACTGCCGTCCCGTCCCGGAGGGTCCAGCCGGCGAGGCTGATGGCCGTGCCACCGGTGTTCACGATCTCGACGGCCTCGCCGGCGGTGCTGCTGCCCGGCTCGTTGGCCAGTACCTCGTTGATGAAGACGTTGGCGGGGCCGCCGCCGGAGGTGACGGTGACGTTCTGGGTCGTGGTGTGGGTGGCTCCGCCGTTGTCCGTCACCGTCAGCGAGACCGCGTAGGTTCCGGCCGCAGCGTAGGTCACGGTCGGGTTCGTCGCCGTCGATGTCTGGCCGTTGCCGAAGTTCCAACCGCGGCTCACGACGGTGCCGTCTGAGTCGGTGCTGCCGTCGGTGAAAGTGCAGGTGAGAGCGGTACAGGAAGGCGTGTACGAGGCCGTGGGCCGCTGGTTCGCGCCGCCGCCACCGCCGATGGCGAAGTCGTAGCGGGCCAGCACCGGGTAGTGGTCGCTCGTCGTCGTCGCGTAGTTCGGGACATAGCTCTGGGGCTGGAAGGCTTTCGCCGAGCCCGCGACGTACTTGGCGTGCGCCTCGTTCGTGGTGAGCTGGTGGTCGATGAAGTCCGGGTAGCCCGTCGTCGACGCCACGCCCGCCAGCGAGAGGGCGCGCGTCGGGAACGTGTAGCGCGCCGCGTCGTTCACGAAGTTGGCGTACGGAGATGCCTTCCCCGACGTGATGGAGGTGTCGACGTCGTCGTTCCAGTCGCCGACGACGAAGACGTTCTGCGTGGGGTAGGTCGTGTCCAGGTAGGACTTCAGGGCCTGCGACGCGGGGTTGCGCAGGTTCCACGCGTCCTGGGTGGAACCTGCCTTCGCGTGCAGGACGATGAAGACGAGGTCACGGGTGACACCGTCGAACGTGCCACGCAACGTGAACTCCACCGGCGGGCGGCCCGCGAAGTTGCTGTTCTGGTCGGTCAGGATCACCTTCGCGCTCACCAGGGTGGCCATGCTGGAGCGCCAGACGAGGGCGACCTTCTGCTCGGTGTTGCCGAAGTCCGAGTAGTACTGGGCTCCGTTCGTCACGATCGGGTCGTTGGCCACGACCCCGGTGTACCCGGGCATGCCCGCCACGAGGGTGGTGAACGCCGAGATGCTGACGACCTCGGACAGCCCCCACACGTCCATGTCGGCGCCCGCCATGACGTCGCGGACGTTCCGCTGCTGGAGCGCCTCGTCGGTCGGGCCGTAGTTCGGCGCGCCGAACCACTCGACGTTCCAGTTGCCGACGTCGAGCTGCGTCGGCGATCCCTGCGACGGAACCGAGGCGGCGGCCTGCGCCGTAGGGGCGGTGGTGAACGTTGCCAGCGTCACGGCGGCGGCCAGGCAGGCGGTGCCGAGCTCGGCGGTGCGACGGGGGCGTCTGGCAGGTATGCGAGGAGGTGACATGGGGGTACCTTTCGCGAGCGGTTGCGGACGGTTCGCGGAACACCGCACGGGGTCTGTGGGGGACACGCCGTGGCGGCAGGGCGGTTCTATGCATGCCGGATTGCGCGCGAAGGACCGGAGGGTTTCCTCCGCGTGTCGGTTCTACGCGCGTTGCACAGTGTGCGCCGGGCGCCGGTGCGGCGCCATATCCCTGACAGGAAGCATCTGTTGGGCGGCGACCCCCGCGTTTGGTGTGCTCGGCAGCGTCCTGCTACAGGGCCTCGGGGCCGCTGAGCACGTGGGCCGACCGGATCGCGCCTCGGCTGCCCGGAGGAGGTCGGCGAAGGTGGTGCACGCCACCGGAGCACCGAGGGCCGTCATGGTCCAGGCGCCGTCGGCGCGGGTCATCTCCGTCATGACCAGCGCTGTGTGACGCCCGTGGGCGGGAAACGCGTACCGGGCCAGCTCCGTGGCCCAGGCGCTCGTCGACAACCCTGCAGTGTGCGCTCTGCACGGTCTCGAAGGTGCTGCCGTGGAAAGAACTGACGGCGAACACGATGCGGTCCGCGTGGGGAGGCAGCCGGGACAGACGGGCGACGAACGACTCCTGGTCCCCGTCACCCGCGATGTCCTCCACCACGGGGCCGGCGATGTGCTCGATGGAGCCGTCCGGGTGGGCTGGGTTCTCTGCGAACACGGTGTCGAGAAACCGGCCTTGGCCGTACAGCAGGGCGAAGCTGCTGAGGCGGCCGTGCCGGCAGGGCCCGAGCGAACCGGGGTGCGGAGCGGACCGCCAGCCGATCCCCATCCGCACCAGGTTGAGCGGGCGGCCGTCCGCCGTGTGCAGGGGAACCTGCCGGCCCTTGGCCATGTGGACGGGCACGTGGACTCCGGGTGAGGTCGCGGACAGAGAGCATGCAGGAGCGGACCGCCGGATGACGCGGGCGCCGTCCTCAGCCTCACGCGCCGCCCGGTGCGCCGGAATCCGACGGCTGTCGGGCGCCGCTCCGCCACCCAGCCGGTCTGCACCCACCGCATGGCGGGGGCAGACCGGCTGGGCACTCCACTCACACGGCGGGGCGCTCGGCCGGAACCAGGAGCTGGGTCGCGGCGAGCTGTGCGTACAGCTCGTCCTCGGCCACCAGCTCCTCGTGGGTGCCGATCGCGCGGACCGTGCCGGCGTCCATGACGACGATGCGGTCCGCGTCCGTCACCGTCGACAGGCGGTGCGCCACCACCAGGACGGTGGTGGCGCCAGCCGTCTCGGCGATGACGTCCCGCAGCGCCAGCTCGTTGACGGCGTCGAGCTGTGACGTCGCCTCGTCCAGGAGTAGCAGCCGAGGCCGGCGCAGCAGCGCGCGGGCGATCGCGACGCGCTGGCGCTCGCCGCCGGACAGCTTCGAACCGCGGTGCCCGACCAGGGTGTCCAGGCCGTGCGGGAGACGCTCGACGAGGGTGTCGAGCCTGGTCCGGGCGAGGACGTCGCGGATGTCGTCGTCCGTGGCGCGGGGCGCGCTGAAGACCAGGTTCTCCCGCAGCGTGCCGGCCAGCACCGGCGCGTCCTGCTCGACGTACCCGATGACGGACCGCAGTTCGGACAGCGGCCACTGCCGGATGTCCGTGCCGTCGACCAGGATGCGCCCGCCGGTCGTCTCGTAGAACCGCTCGATGAGCGAGAACACCGTCGACTTGCCCGCGCCCGAAGGCCCGACGAAGGCAGTCATCCCGGCGCCCGGCACCTCGAAGTCCACCCGCTGGTGGATGTACGGCAGCCCTGGCCCGTAGCGGAAGGACACGTCCTCGAAGCGGACCGACGCCGGACGCACCTCGGTCCGCACCGGCCTGTACGTGGCCGGCGGCTCCGCGTCCAGACGGTCCACCTCCTTGATACGGGAGATCGCGGCCGCGCCCTCCTGGTACGCGGAGGCCGCCTCGACCAGCTTGTACACCGGCTCCATCAGGTAGAACAGGTACAGCAGGAAGGCGATGAGCGTGGAGACGGGGATGTCCCCGGACGCCACCCTCGCCCCGCCGACCGCGAGCACCGCGAGGAACGCCAGCTCGACGGCGAGGTTGTCCGCCGTACCCAGCAGGGCCTCCCACTTCGCGCCGCGCACGCCGTTGCGCCACGCACGCCGGGCCGACGCCTCGACGCGGGCGGTCTCCCGCTCCTCGACGCCGGACGCCTTCACCGTACGGAACGCGCCGAAGGCCCGCTCCAGGCCGGTGGACATCTCGCCGACCGCGGCCTGGGAGCGCTCGGCGGCCTGCCCGATCTTGGGCATCACCAGGGCGGCACCCGCCCCGACGACCGCGACCACGGCGAGGGTGACGCCGAGCAGCACGGCGTCCAGGAAGGCCATCACCACGACCGCCGCGACCAGCGTGAGCGCCCCGGTCGCGGCGTTGACCACCGCCTGGGTGCTCACGGCCCGCAGCAGCGTGGTGTCGGAGGTGACCCGGGACATCAGATCGCCCGGCTCCATCCGGTCCACGGCCGAGAGCCGCAGCCGCAGCAGCCGGCCGATCAGACCGCGCCGGGCGGCCAGCACCACCGACTCCGCCGTCCGCTCCAGCACATAGGCACCGAACGCCTCGGCCACCGTGCTCAGCAGCACCAGCACGGTCAGAGCCAGCAGGATGGTGGCGATCGTGCCACCGGACGAGAGCCGGTCGACCAGCGCCTTCGTGGCCAGCGGCTGCAACAGCCCGCCGGCCGCCCCCACCAGCGCCAACAGCAGACCGAGTACGACGGTCCACCGGTGCGGGCGGACATACCCGTACAGCGCCTTGAGCGTCTCGCGGACGCGCAGGGACTCGGCACCCGTCGTCTCCGGGGCGGATGCGGTGTTCACAAAGATTCCTTTCGTACGTGATCTCCCGCGCAGCGCGTCAGCAGCGGCGGGCATCGGTCCGAACCGGGCTGTGGCGCTCGACTCAGGGCGCGAGCTCGACGGCCGTCGCGGCGATCGTGTGCACAACGGCAGCACGCAGGTCAGGGCTGACGACAGCCCGACGGAGGCCGCTCGCCACGAGCGCCATGCCGAGGAACTCCCAGAGCGCGCTCCTGCGCTGCCCAACGTTCCCCTGCTCCGGCCGGCGGCCGATGGGAAGCGCTGGGCTCCAGCTTCTGCGCACGCTCTGTCATGTCACCAGCCTGGAAGCCCATGCCTTCCGTCGGCCATCCGACGATCGTCGGCTGCACCCCCGCCAAGTGGCTGGAACCCCCAGCGCACGCTGTCATCGCTGGTGTCCCAAGCTCACAGCGCCCACGACGTACAACACCGTGTCCCGGTCCGTCTGTACGATGAGCCGGTCGAGGTCCTCACCGTTGGTGTCGGTAGCGCACACCGGGGTCGTCGTCGATGTAGGCCACGAAGTTGCCGCCGTACTCGAGCACAACCCGCTGCCGCCTCGCGCATCCGAGCGCGTGAGTGGAGCACAACTCGCTTGCGTTCCTTGCCTGCGGATTATGATCCAGGACTCCGACACCGTTGGGATGTTCCAGCTGGAGTCCCCGGGCCAGCAGGACCTGGTCGGCAGGCTCCAGCCCCGCGACCCGCAGGACGTCATCGCCGACATCAGCCTCTTCCGGCCGGGCCCGGTTTTGTTTCCGCACTCGCTGTGTCCCGCGCTGGTCGTGTCTCGTTGTGGCGAGGTCACGTCGCAGGCTGTGTCCCGAACAGTCGCGTTCGGCCGTAGCAGAGGATCTTGCCGAGGCATGCGGATCACTTGCCTAGGCATGCGGATCAGCGGAGAGAGCGCATGCCCCTTCCGCCGCCTGGGGGGCGCTGATCGGCCGGGTTGACGGGGACGTCCTGGCCCTGCTGTCAGCGGCGCGTCGGCGGGTTCCTGTCGTGCTTGACTCCGACGCCACCACCCGGCTGGAAGCCGAGCTCGCCCAGCTGGGGCTGACCCACGCAGTGGACTCCGTCGTGAACACCGCGCGGATCGGCGTGGCCAGGCCCGACCCGCGTGTCTATCAGATCGCCGCCCAGCGAGCCGGGGTTCCCGCGTCGCGGTGTCTGTATCATCGACGACACCCTCACGAACGTCACCGCGGCGACCGCAGTCGGCATGACCGGTCTGCACTTCCAACGGATCCAACAGCTGCGTGATGCGCTCGCACCGGTAGCTGGCGCCGACCAGCCGCGGTAGGCAAGCACCGCTTCTGCCAGCGGCAGAACGGCGGCCGGACCGGGCTCGACGATCACTACAGTCCAGTCTCATGACGAAGATTACGACGCGCACGGTCGAGTACCCGGCCGACGGTTTGACGATGATCGGGCACCTCGCGCTCCCGGCCGGTGTCGACCGCCGGCCCGCGGTACTGCTCGGACCAGAGGGCATGGGGCTCAGCGACGTCGAGCGCCGCCGGGCCGATGCCCTCGCCGAACTGGGGTATGTAGCACTGGCCTTCGACCTTCACGGCGGGCGCTATTTGGGCGACCCCGAGGAGATGCTGGCCCGTTGCCTACCGCTGCTCGCTGATCCCGACCGGATGCGGGGCATCGGCCATGCGGCGCTCGACGTGTTGCGCACCGAACCGCGGACCGACCCCGACCGGATCGCCGCCGTCGGCTATGGCACCGGAGGCGCCGTCGGGCTGGAACTCGGGCGCGGCGGCGTCAACCTGCGCGCGATCGGGACAGTCAACGCACTGACCACGGGCCGACCGGGCGAGGCGGCGCGCATTCGCTGCCCGGTGTGGGCCGGGGTCGGGTCGGAAGACCCGATCATGCCGCCCGCGCAACGGAATGCGTTCACCGCTGAGATGCAGGCCGCGGGCGTCGACTGGCGCCTCGCGGTCTACGGCGGCGCCTTGCACGCCTTCCACCACCCGCCGGTCGACCACCCCACGGTCCCCGGCGTCGGCTACCACCCACGGCACGCGCAGCGAGCCTGGCGCGACGTCGTCGACCTGCTCGCCGAGTGCCTGCCCGTGACGGAGGGTCTGGGGCATGACCCAGGTATGCATGCTGGCGCCGGGCACTGACGGTCCCCTCCCCTCAAGTCCGCACAGCAGAACCGCAGCCGGGCGGATGGTCGATCGCGGAAACGCGTACGCAACTGCCGCAGCAAATACCGCAGGTGGCAAACGTCGTCTGCTCGCTGGCGGCGGCTCTCAAGTCAGTGGCGACCGGACAGGTCAGTCACGGGCTGGCCCGTGAGGGACTGGGCGATCTGCCAGAGCTGGCCGCCGCGCGACGCCTTGGCGAGCACCTTGTCCCCTGACTGAAGGACGGTGTGCAGGAAGGCCGCAGCGGTCTTGTTGTCGCCCACCATGGCCACCTCGGGCACTCCTGCGGCCCCGGCTGCGAGGGCAAGCTGCTTCGCGAGATCTCGCCAATCGCGAGGACGAGATCGACGCCGACCTCGGCGGCGAACTACCCGACCGAGCGATGCGCTTCCACCGCCTCCTCGCCCAGCTGCAGCATCTGCGATCCTTCGGCCGCCTGCGGCCTCGGCGGTGTCGCCGTCCGTCTCGGGCATCAGCCGTCTCCGTTGTCGAGCAGGGGCGCGAAGGTGATCGCGCGCCCCGTGTAGGAAGCGGACAGGCGGCTGAGGGGGACTCGATCATGTGACTGGCCCCAAGTGGACGGATCTCGGAAGAGGATCACCGGCTCGGGGCCGTCGTCATAACCGTACAAAATGACGAGGTGACCGCCCGTTCGGCCGTCGTCGGGGAACTGCCCGGTAACGGACACGATGAGGGGGGCGTCATCGAGGCGGCCGAGCAGGTCTTCAACGGGGACGGGTTCCGCCAGGGAGGGTACCCCCAGCTCGGTCGCCAGGTTCGCGATGCCGGCGTGCAGCGCTCCACGCGGAGTCAGAACCTCGTGCTTCACGGCGAGCTTCAGGAGTTCCGTCACCGTGGGCGCCTCGCGCCCGTAGGCGAGCAGGATCGCTCTCAACGACGCCAAGCCGCACGCCCGGTTGGACCATTCGATCCTGTCCCCAAGTGCCCACCCGCCGTGTAGATCCCATTCAGCGGGGTCGATGAGCTGTCGGCACAGGGGGACATCGTGGACGCGCGGCACAGTGGGATGCTCCTACAGGGAGACGGCAGCCTTCCGCGTCGCCGTGGTGCTGGAGAACACGGGAGTGGGCAGGGGGGATATCGTACGGCGGCCGGGCCAAGGCCTCGTGAAGCATCACCCGTACGACATCCGTGTGCGTGAGCCCGACCGTCGCCGCCCCGACCGCGAAGGTGCTGCCACGGGACATGCCCGGCGTGCTGTTGACTTCCAGCACGTACGCGTCGCCGTCCTCGGTGACGATGAAGTCGATGTGGGCCGAGCCGCGCAGCCCGATCCCGTCCCAAGTGTCCGGGCATCCCTGGCGATCCGGTTCAGTGCTACGGTCTCCAGTTCGGCGGCGCGGAGGGTGACGGCGCCCTTGGAGTCCATGTCGAGCTTGGTGTCGGTGTCGTAGAAGTCGGCATCGGTCGCCTCGGTGGTCAGCGGCGGGAAGACGATGACCGAGCCGCCGGGAAGCTCCAGCATGCCCACGGTCACGGGGTGCCGATCACGTAGTCCTCGACGAGCACCTCTTCGTCGCTTTCGCCGGCAGCCTCCGCCAAGGCGCGGGGCAGGTCGTCCGCGTCGCGGACGAGGCTCATGCCCACGCTGGACCCGCCGAAGGGCGGCTTCACCATGACGGCCTGGCCGGCCCAGTTCGCCGGGCCGCCGGACCAGACGCGCCAGCCGGGCGTCGGGACGCCGAGGGTCAGCATGACCCGCTCGCAGAGGATCTTGTCCGCGGCAACCGCAGGGGCCGCGACTCCGCTGCCGCAGTACGGCACGCCTGTCTTCAGCGGACACCGGCCCTTAGATGAGGGCGACGCCGAGGCCCCGCCGGTTGCCCCCACGTACGGAGTTCCTCGGTGGCCTTGTACGCCGCGCGCTTTGGGCTGGGGTCGAGATAGAGGGTCATGCGAGTACCCCTTCGAAGGTTGGGTGACTGGCCCGCCAACCCAGGCGGCCCGATTCGGGTGGCCGTCGTGCGGGCGGACGGTGAAAGGCTCACCGGCCAGGTTGTGGACAGTGACCTCACGTTTGGCGACGAGGCCGCGCATGGTGGCGATGACGACGACGCCGACGACGTGTTCAGTGCCGGTATGCGCGCTGTCGAACCAGGTCGGCCTGCCGTTGATGACCGTCTGCAAGACGCGGGGGTGAATGGCGCCCGCTTCAGCCGTGACCCACGCGGAGTCGGTGTCGACGCCGGCCTCGTGCATGAGGCCGGCCATCCGGAGCTGCATCGTACGGAATCCCTGGTCGCACTCGGCCGTCCATGCCACGCAACGCAGCGCATTGCCGCACATGGTGGCCATCGACCCGTCCGCGTTGAAGCACGCTACTTCGAGCACGGAGGGGTCATCGTCGGCGGGCGGCTAATGACCAGGCCATCTGCCCCTACGCCGGTACGCCTCGCGCCCGACGCGCACGTTCACCGGACTCACCTGGTTCGCCGACGCCTGGGTCCAGGTGCACGTCCTCCGTAAAATCGTCGGCCATGGCTCGCTGGCCACCACCCAGCGGTACCTGCACCCCGACGTGTACAAGATCACCACCGTCGGCGCCGCACTCTCAGCACACCTCAGCGGGCTCCGCGCGCCCCGGTCCCTGCCGAGCCGGATCGTGGTCGCCCACTGACCGGTCAAGGCGAGTTGGTCCCCACGCGGTCCCCAAAAAACGATCAAGGGCCGTTTCAGAGTGATCTGAAACGGCCCTTGAACTGCGACTTCGAAAAGTCGGGACGACAGGATTTGAACCTGCGACCCCTTGACCCCCAGATGTAGGGGTAGGCGGTATTTTCCGGATATAGCAGACTTAATCCGGTCGCAGAGAGTGCACGTGGCGGCCTGTCGCGCACCATCGTGCATGCCGTGTGGTCCCCAACTGGTCCCCAACTCACGTCCGGGCTCAGCCTCATGCACCTCCGCGATCCTTCTGAGTGACAACGAAGCAGCGAACTGCCCCGCCCATCACGGCAGTCTGCCGATAGCATCCCGTTCCTGGGCTGGGGACTCCATTCATGGGTGTGTGTCAGCCTCATGGCGCTCCATCGCAGAAGAGGAACGAACACCCTGTGAGCATCGCTCGCGTAGACGGGCGGGTACAGCCTGCCCGCTCCGGTGACCCGAAGCGGGTCGGTCCCTACCGGATCATCGGCCGTCTCGGATCGGGTGGCATGGGCACCGTCCACGCCGGTCTCGATCCATCCGGCCTCCGTGTCGCTGTGAAAGTGATCCACCCCGCACAGGCCGAGGACCCTGAATTCCGGGCCCGCTTCCGCCGAGAAGTCCAGCTCTCCGCCCGCGTACACGGACCGTGCCTCATCCCTCTCCTCGCAGCAGACCCGGATGCCGAGACCCCCTGGCTGGCCACCGCCTACGCGCCCGGGCACACCCTCGACCAGCATCTCGCCGCCCAGGGGGCGCTCACCGGCGCAACCCTGTACGCCTTCGCCACCGGCACCGCCCAGGCCCTCGCCGCAATCCACGCCTCTGGCGTCGCCCACCGCGACGTGAAGCCGCAGAACGTCATCCTCACCCCGGCCGGTCCCCGGGTCCTGGACTTCGGGATCGCCCATGCCGCCGACGGCACCTCCGTGACCCGGACCGGTGTCATGACCGGCACTCCCGGGTGGATCAGCCCCGAGCACTACCGCACCGGCACCGCCGGCCCCGAGGGCGACATGTTCGCCTGGGGCACCCTCGTCGCCTACGCCGCCACAGGGCGCCTGCCCTTCGGGACCGGAGCTCCCGACGTGGTCGCCTACCGCGTTATGTCCGAAGAACCCGATCTCGACGGCCTCCCCGACGAACTGCGCGAGCCTCTGACGAAGGCGCTCGCAAAGAACCCCGCCGAGCGAATCCACGCCGAAGCGGCGGCAGAGGGATGCGCGCGACTCCTCGCCGGTCAGACGACCCAGGTCCTCGGCATGACCGCCGAACCTGAGCCGACGCGGATCAGTGACCGCCTCACCACCGCGTGGAACCTCCCCGACATGGAGGACCCCACCTGGAGCCTTCCCACGCCCCCGACACGCAGGCGCGCGCTCATCACCGCCGCCGTCACCGCAATCGCCATCGCCGCCGTCTCGAGTGGCATCGTCGCCTTCTACAACAGTGACGACCGTGCGGATGTGGACCTCACGTCCGGCCACGCCTCCCCTTCGACACCCTCCACCGAGATATCCGCCCCGCTCAGCGCTTCTGGAACCACGGCTGCTGGCACGCCTGCGGAGACCCCGTCCGCTCCTGTGGTCGATCCGCGGACCATCAGGATCCCCAAGGAACCCCTCGCCGGAGTCACGAATCCCGCCTACACGCGAACCGGCGACGAAACGCAACCACATTCCGACGAGTGGAGTGCGAGCACCATCGCCGGCAGCCCCGAAGAGCGTGACGCCGAGAAGGCGATTCGGGGCCGAATGACGTCCATGCTGGCTACCAAGGACATGGACTTCATGAAGCCCACCATCACGTTCAACCAGCGGGCGCAGACGGTGATGGTGACCGGTGGGCCGGTGCCGCAGCTGCCCGAGAACTACCAGGAGGTGTTCCGCAGAGCCGGCGAGATGGCGGCCTGCTCCGCCCTCGCTCACCGTCTCAAGAACGACCCGGCCACCTGGCCGTACGGCCGCTTCGCCATCTACTGGAAGACGTCCGACGGCGATCTCGATGCGGCACCCCTCGGCTATGGCGAGGCCACTGACGGCTGCATCTCAGAAACAGCCGGCCAGTGGCACGGAGACGAGTCCGGCATGGCCACGGCCGAGATACCCAGCAGCGACAAGGCGGAGATCCACGTCGCGGATGCCACGGTCAAGGCCATCGTCTCCACCTGGAATACCAACACCACCGAGACGAATGACGACCCCATCGCGCTCAACGACGGCATCAGCCTCGGCTTCGACCCCGTCGAAAAAGCCGCCTACATCTGGACCGACGACCCCAATAACCGCTTCACCAGCCGCGCCTCTCAGTCCAACCTCACAGGGGCCGTCGAGAAGGCTGTCTGCCGCAAGCTCACGCTCGAATTCCACAGCAACAAGAGCTGGGAATACACCCGCTGGGCAGTCGCCGTCTACGACGCGTACGCCGGCACGCGCAAGTTCATCGGCTCAGGTACCTGCCCTTCGTGAGTGCCGCCAACCACCTGGGCAGTGGCGCACTGACCAAGTATGAGGGCCCACGCCGCGAGGGCGGCTTGTCCGCGGATGGTCCGTTGTTGTCGCAGCGGCGGTGCGCGCTGTCCGATTCGGCGTGTAGCAAGCGTCGAGCCCCGCCCAGAACGTATAGCCCGGGTTCAGACACGGTCTCCGTGGCCGTGCAGGAGGTAGTGGGAGTCGCCCGGGTGGCGCTGGACCCGGGCCTGTCGCCAGGCGGCGTCGAACGACAGCTGCTGGGGAGGCGAGGCGTATGCGCGGGCGCGGCGCATCAGGAGCAACGCCCGCCAGCTGGTTCGCGGGGACAAAAGGAGACGCCACAACGTCGTGTGCCGGGCGCTCACGATGCGTCCGTGGCAGTGGGACTGGTCTCACTGGTCGCCGGCGGCGGTTTCAGCAGGGCTTCGACCTGGTCGGCATGACCAGGCTTCCGGGCGGCGCGCATCCCGTTGGCCAGGAGTACCACCAGTAGTCGCTTCTGTTCCTCCTTGGGGAACTCGGCGAGGAAATCCCGCAGGATGGTCAGGAGTTGCCGCTCCATGGGTTCGTCGTGGTCCTTCGGGTAGCCGCGCAGCCGTCGTGCGAGCGCTTCCAGCTCCGCGTCAGCGGGCGGCTGGGTGATCTGCGCATCGGGCTGCTGGAGCCATCGGGCCAGGAGGGCTGCCGGGTGGGCGAGTTCCTGGGCGAGGGCTTCCGCGCGCTGCCTGGTGAGGGTGTCTGTGGCCGCCTGGGCGCGTATGGCAGTGAGCAGTTCCTTCACCGCGGCACGGTCCTCATCCGCGAGTTCGAGCTGGACGGAGGCGGTGACGGTGGCACCGTCCGGAAGGCCGAGTTCCTGAGGTTGGCGCAATTGCCGTGCGCAGGCGTCCTGTGCGGCGGGGAGGTTGATCGGGTCCTGGTCGCGTACTGCAGCTGCCGCCGTGGTACGCAGGGCGGTGCGGACACGGTCGGCGATCTCGTCCGGGTCGTAGGGGCCTGAGGGCTCCGGTGTCAGGGTCGCGTGGATGGTGGCGGTGTAGTGGATGCCGGGTCGGCTGCTGCGCAGCACTGCGGAGAAGGCGCCGATCTCCCGGTGGAGTCGCTTACGGCGGGCCCGTTTGAAGCCGTGCCTCATGTCACGTCCTCCGTCCCGGCGCGAAGGGTGGAATCGTCGTCGGGGGCAATTGCGGGGCCCAGCGGCGTCTGGATCTGGCCGCCGGGCGGCGTCGGCCGGGGGTCGTTCCATCGCAGGATTAGGCGCTCGCGCAGGTCGACGACCGACTGTGAGGTGTATCCCGTGCCGGCCCGTCCAGCGATGAAGGTGGACAGCGGACCGGTCATCCAGTGCTCGCGGATGACGCGGTTGAGTACCTCGACCACTGCATCAGCGTCGAGTACGCCGTCGGCAACGGCTTCGGCCCAGGCGGTGAGGACCTCCTCGCACCCTGCTTCCAGCGTTGGCACGGACAGGGCGGCGGACCATCCCTGCACCAGTTCGTCGGCTGTGTCTGGGTGCTCCAGGGCGTTGGCCAGTAGCAGGGTCGCGGCAGGGTACTCGGCGGAAGGACGGAGCAGAGTCAGGACTGCGCGGCGTGCCGCGAGATGGTTGCGATCGTCCGGCTGCTTATATTCGGTCAGCCATTTGTTGACCGTGTCCCACACGCGCGGCAGCAGCCGGAGGTCCGAGCCCATGGCGCGCAGGACCTCTTCGGCCACGGATACGGCACTGTCGTGTTCGCCACGGCCCAGGACCCAACGCAGGCAGGTGAGCGCCTGGCGGGGGTATTCCTTGGAGAAGGGCCCCTGGCACACCACCGCGGCCACGGTGGCGTTGGCCCGGGATTCCTGGCCCGCCCAGGATCGCAGTTTCGTACGGGCTTCCGGGCCGAGGGAGGAGTCCCTAGCGACGCGCGCGAGCAGACGGGAGGCGCCGTCCTGCCCGGCGTCACTGGCGGTGGCCCATGCCTGGGCGACGTCCAGGGGACGCAGATCGCTTTCGTCGACGGCGAGTTGGGCGAGCAGATCCGCGATCTGCGGGATCCGTCCGGCACCGAGCCCCTTGGGGGCGGTGAGCTGCTTGACCCACTGGATCAGGCTGGGCTGGATGTCGCTGAGCTGGCGCCAGAAGTGCCGCAGTACCGCGGCCGGGTATCCGGGCAGGTGGCTGAAGGAGACGCGCTGCCCGTCACTCTTCGCCTGGACCGCCTCCAACCGGGTGACGAGGTCACGGCCCGTGAGAATGTCCCGGATGCCGCGCGTCTTCTGGTCCCTGAGCAGCAGACGCGCCCCGGCCAGGACTTCGGCGGGGCTGAGTCCTTCAAGCATGATGGCCGCCAGCAGCAACGCCCGATCATCCGCGCTGTCCTGTGTCTCGCGAAAGACGGTGCTGACTCGTTCACGCCAGCGCAGTACGAGGTCGCGGGCGTCCTTGACCGTGCCGCCCGATTCACCGATGCGGCTGAGTTCACGGGCGAGTGCCGCGGCGTCGCCCGGATGCATGTCGGCGCGAAGAAGATCATCTAGCGGGGCTCGACGGTCCTCACCGTCGCTCTCCTCGCCCCGCCTGTCGACGTCCCGGACGCTTTCCTGCAACCATCCCCGGCGTGCGACCCACGGATAAAGCTGCTCAATGTGGCGCCGCGCGATCCGGTCCCCCGGGGGTGCGTGGACGGCGCGAACGACGGTGCGCCCCAGGACCGGGTCGTTTTCGGGCCAGCCGCGCTCACCCGCCACCACGACAAGGTAGGAACCTCTTTTCCGCAGGTTCTCGGCGTGCCCGAGGAACTTCCTGGCCGTGACGTCCGGCTTCTCCCAGCGCGCGCTCTCGCCCGAAACGTCAAGCAGGTACCCCCGGCCGTGCTCGGCGGGGAGCAAGAACTTGTCTTTCTCAACCGATTCCCAGTCCGGCAATACGTGCTCAAGGCGCAGCCGTAGCCTGGGCCCGCTGTTGCCGGGCAGGAGGGGCCGCAGCTCAGACAGGGCGCGCAGTCCCGCTGCGGTCTTGCCCGTCCCGGGCGGGCCGGCGATCACGACTACGCGCTCGTCCAGGCCGAGCATCGCCAGCACTTCCGGGGCGGTCGCGATCTCCTTGCCCTCGCCGTTCTCGGCGACCCAGGCACGGCGGACCGCGTCAATCTCCGCCGGAGGCACGGGCTCGGTGGGCAAAGGCTCCTGCTGGTGCAGGTTGATGTCCCGCCCAGCTTGCAGCAGAGTCGAGTAGGTGTTGTTGGCCGCGTGAATCCCCCCATGGGATACACGATTGTCGGGCGGCACGGTGGACGAGGTCACGGCCCGTTCACGCCCTCGGGTTGCGTGGCGGCACCCCGTAGTTGATACCCCCACTGCCCGCGTCCAGGTTGCCCAACGCCTGCACGATCTGGCTGTTGGTGTTGCTCTGCGCGGTCAACACCGGAGCGCCCTCCGACGGCGCGTCGTCCTGCGGGGCGGGCAGGAGCACCGCCAGTTCCTCGCCCATGTCGGGATAGCGGTCCAGATAGGCACCGAGCTGCAGGACGAGCCGCTGCTCCAGCCGGATGCGCAGATCGTCGCGGTCTTCCTCTGCCGCCTCGGCGAGGGTCTGCTCCGCCGCATCCAGCAGCTCCAACTGCCGCTCCACAGACGACTCCCCATCCCGTCTGAAGAACCGGGCCAGGGCTCCGCGCAACGACAACCAGCCGCCCCTGGCCATCTCCGCCGCCACGGCACTCGCCGCTGGCACAGCCACGGCCATCACGTCCAGTTCCGAAGCCACCATTCCCCCTCGTCCCATACGCCGTCGTTCCACGCCAGAAGAACAGTCTGCGATCACCCATGCACACAGAGCAGCGAGATGAGGGAGCTTGACGGAAACGGATAGGGCCGGGCACATCGCAGCACATCGCGCACATTGCCCGGAACAAGTCACTCCGTGGTGCACCAAACTGCCTGCCGTGCTTGTGAACAGTGCCGCCGGTCAGGAGTTCGACACGTATCCAGCCAGCTCGGTGTGTGCTGTGCGAAGCCGGGGTCGGTATGCGGCAATCGGCAGGATGGCCAAATTCGGACTCTCGTTGCCCTGCAGTGGCCAATGGTCAGCGTTTTGCACTCCTGGACGAACCTCGACCAGGGCGATGCACACGGCTGGGTCCATCGATCTGCCAGCCTTCGACGCCGGCACCGGGTAGATCTTCTAGCGGCAGAGATAAAGTCGACGCTCCAGGTGAAACAGATCGAGGAGCGGCCTGTGAACGAGAACTCGTCAGCTCGCTCGGACGCGGGCGGTAGCGCTGGAGCTGGCGGCTTTGACTTCCAGGACCGCGTCGCTGCATGGTTCGCCGTCGCCACCCTCGCCAGCGAGGCCGCAGCACCGGTGCAGGGCCTGTGGACTGGCGCGGTCGAGCAGGTCGCGTGCGAGACCGGCGAGCCTGTCGACGACTGCAGGGTACACACCACCGACGGCATCACCCTGGCGCTCCAAGCCAAACGATCAATCACCTTGGGCACCACGAAGACCAGCGAACTAGCGAAGACTGTAAGACAGTTCGTTGCTCAGTACCTGCTACCCGAGCACGATGATGACCGCCTTGTCCTCGTGACAACTTCAGAGGCTTCCGGGGCAGTCAGGAACGACCTTGAACAGGCTCTCCAGCGGCTGAGGAACAGCCCGGTCGGCTCCGACATCGCCGCTCTCCGGCTCAACGCAAGACAGGTGTCCGCGTACAAGGCGTTCACTGCTCATGCGGCAAGGGAGTGGGAACAGCAGCGCGACACAGCGCCTTCTGCTTCTGAGCTGGAAGGCTTCCTGAGGCAATGCTACGTGTGGACTCTCGATGTGGAGGTGGGCGGCGTAGCTGAAGTAGGAGTTCTCGACCGGCTTCGCGCATCTGTGATCGCCGAGGCCGGGCAGGCAACCGCCGCATGGAATGTCCTGCTCAGCACCTGCAGGCAGTTGGCCATCAATCACGGAGAAGCGGGATTGGAGCAGCTGCAGGAGTCACTCATCGTGAGTGGGTTAGCTCTCGCAACACTGCTGAACTTCAGGGCGGACGTGGTCCGGCTGACGCACGTCACCGACGAAAGCATCGAGCAGCTGAGCAGCGGGCTTACCACGGTCCCCGCACCACAAGGAGCCGTATCGATCAGCCGCAGTTCGGCCTCGGGGCTGGCCGAACGGTCCTTGGCGGAGTCCTTCCTCGTTGTGGGAGGCCCCGGCGCGGGCAAGACTGTCATCCTCCACGAGATTGCGTCGACGGCGCGTGATGCTCAGCGCCCCGTGCTCTTCCTCCAGGTGGGCAGCCTTGCAGCGACCAGCGCTGGAAACCTGCAGTCCGAGTTGGGACTCCGACACCCGCTCCTGGATGTCCTGGCCCAGTGGTCCCCAGGTGAGGTTGGGCTGCTTGTCATCGACGCTCTCGACGCGGCGCGGACCGATGCATCGTCCGGGCTCTGGAGGTCGATCATCAAGGACGTGGGCCGTCGGCTGCCGCACTGGCGGGTCGTTGCTTCGATCCGCACCTGGGACTTGTCCCACTCTCCTCAGCTGCGCACGGCCTTCCCTGCGGATCCAGCTGAAGTGGATGATTTGGACGACGAGGAAGTCGCACAGGTCAGCAGCATCTTTCCTGAACTCGGAGACTTGATCGACAACTCCGACGACCACCAGCGGCACCTTCTTCGGAACCCGTTCAATCTACGGCTGGCCGCCGAGCTGCTCCATGACGGTGTATCTCCTGCCGGGCTCGCTGGCGTTGGCAGCCGACTCGATCTCTTGAGCCGCTACTGGCAGAGCCGAATCAGCGAGGGCCAGGATGGGAGCGCCCGTGAGGCCCTGCTCGCAAAGCTGTGCGCAAACGCGGTGCGCGAACGCCGCTTGGCTGTGCCCGCCCAACAGATCCTGTCCGGCGACGCATCTGCAGCCACCGTCCTCCAATCGCTGCTGTCTCGGTCAGTCCTCACCTCTGCGCCCAGCATCGCGGGCGGACCCGGTCGGGGACCCTTGCAGTTCGCGCACCATGTGCTCTTCGACTACGCGGTCGCGCTGGTGCACTTCGAAGCATTCAGTGGAGGCCTGCCCGAGTGCCTACAGGAAGACCCAGATCTCCTCCTGTTCGCCCGTCCCAGCATCGACATGTACCTGGACATGGCCTGGAACCAGGGGCCGGCAGTGTTCTGTGAGCTGGTCCTGAAGCTCGCCGATCCGGGAATGAGCCCAATGGCCATGACCGCCGCCGCCGAGGTCATGGCCCGCAATACGCGAAGTACTGCGGACCTCGAGCCCCTGCTCAAAGCCACGTCGAATGCCATCCCCGCGGCGCAGCGCCTCCTGCAGGCAGCGGCCATCGCCGTCTCCATCAGAATCGCCGACCCGTCGCTTCCTGGCGCAGGGGTATGGGCGGCCATCTCCGAACGACTCTCGCACCATCCCGCGGCGACCCTCCAGGCTCTGGGAGACCTGGTCCGAAAACTTGCTCCGCAGTACCAAGCCCTGGTGCCCGAGCATCAGCGGGCATGCGGCCTCGCCGCACGCCGGCTGATGGAGTACCTGTGGGGCCAGCCACCCGTGTCCGGGGCACGACTGGCGATCACCGCCGTCATTCAGACCGCAGCAAGCGACCCCGCAGCAACGGAGACTCTGCTTCGCCGGGCCATCGACCCGAAGCAACTCTCCGAACGCGGCTACCACGACCTATTCGCCCTGACGGACAGCATCGAGCGACTGATCGATCAGGTGCCCGGAATTGTCGAGGACCTGTACGTGGCGGTTCTGAACCACAAGGAGACGTCATCCGAAGCCACGCGTATGGGCTCTGGAGCTGTCTTCACCCTGCAATCCACCCGACAACAGGACTTCGACTCGTCCAAGTACAGCCTGGTCCAAAGCTTCCCGGACGTATTGCGGTGGAACATCACGGTCGCCCTGTCGATCCTCAGCAGGCTCAGCCTCACGGAGCGCCCAGACGCCCCGACCGTGACGATTCGACTCGCCTGCAACCCTGTCGAGATCATCGTCGATGACTCACGACGGTGGGACTTCCCGTTCAGTCCCGCAGGACGGGATCTTCCGGAACTACTCGATACGTTCCAGAGGCACGCTTCCGGGGCGAATGAGAATCACCCTCAAGCCATCGTCGGAGCCGCAGCGTCCGCGCCGCACGCTGCCAGCGTGTGGCGGCGCATCCTGCTGGCAGCAGCCGACAACGCCGCTCTACGGAGGGCGCTTTTCGAACAGCCCGCCACCTTGGCGACGCACCTGACCGTCCCCGACCTCTTCGGCGCCGCGGCGGCTCTCATCCAAGCAATCCATCCAGACCTCGATCCGGAGCAGTCAGCCGCTCTCAAGGACGCCGTACAAGCCCTGAAGCCCACGGACGTCGGCTCAGATGCCCCCGAAGCGGCCACAGCGGCCCGGCGCTACCACGCGTTCGTTGACTCCCTGTCCACGAACCACCCTGGTACAGCGACTGACCGGTCACTCGAGCAGGGTGACTGGGATAGCTGGGTTGCCACAGACCCAAGCCCATGGGAGCCGATTTCCTCGGGGTCCAGCGCAGACGAGGCCCCCTCAACCGTGGCTGCCCGAGGCCTCATCACGGTGCTACGCGAGTTCACCGACCGCCATCTCAACGGCGTGCCTGAGGTATCAGAGCTCACGTCCAGTCTCCCCGAAGCCACCGAGCTGTGGGGCATGCTCGGTGATCTCCCAGACACTGTCCGCGACGAATCGGAAGACCTCCTGGCGCAAGCCGCGGAAATCTGGACACGCAACGCACAAACCCCGGGCGACATGCTGACGCAGGCCCAGGACATGCTGCTGGCCTTCGCTGTACATCGACGACCCGAACCCAGCACGGAAAACGCCCACTTCGACACCCTCATCCCCCGAGGCCCCCGCGGCGACGCCGCACGCGGCCTGCTCCAGCTCAGCCGCCTGCCAGAGCAGTACGGCCCCCAGCTCACATCAGCCCTTCAAGAACTCGCCGCAGATCCCGTTGGTTGGATCAGACTCACCGTCGCCCGGGCGGCCAGCTATCTCCACCACACTGACCCAACCCTCGCCTGGGAGCTCCTAAACCGCTTGGCCGACCAGGACGACGAGGCCGTACTCGGCGCGACAGTCGATGCGGCTTGCCGCTCCATGGGCGACTGGGGCCGCGGAATGGAGTTGCTCGCCCGCGTAACGGCACGCATCGCCCCAACGGCCAACCGGAATTCTGCGGCAGCCACGTGTGCCACAACAGCCGGGCTCCTGTGGGTCCACCACGCCATGCCCGAAGCCGGCAACGCTGTCACCCACATGGCAGAACAGTGGCCGGGCGCAGAACCGTGGTTGACGTGCATCCATAACCTGCGCGGGGCGCTCACCGATAGCGATCCCGCAGTCAGGACACGAGCACTGGACCTGTACTTTCAGTTGGCTGAGCCAGCCATGGCCAAGATCACATCTCTACTTGAGCGAACCCAAGCACTGACGGACGCCGAGCAGCAAGACCTGCGGGCACAACTCCTCCTGGCCGACACGATCGCCCTCCAGATCTACGTGGCCACCAAGCCAGGTGACTCCGGTGATGGCCAGCCCACAGAGGAACAGGTCAAACTCGTCGACGAAGCCACGCCACTGATGCACCTGCTCATGGCGGTCCCTAACGCGAAGGTCACCCACCACCTCGTCCAGATCTACGAGCATGTTCTGGACCAACGCCCGCAGCAGGGCCTCATCGGCGTACGAGGCATCCTCACCACGACAGGAACACAAAGCGGCTACACGGCAGACACTCTCGCCGTCAGTACCTGCGTCAAGTTCGCGGAACGCATCCTCGCCGACCACCGAGACATCCTTAGGATCCCTGAAAACCTGACTGCCCTACGCGAAATCTGCGACTTCTTTATCGAGGCCGGATGGCCCCAAGCCCACCAACTCGTCTTCGGCATCGAACAAGCGTTTCGCTGAATCAACTCACGAACCCTCAGGGCCAGCCGGACGGCGGGTCCCCGTGGGCACTACCTGCGCCATTCAGCCGATGATGCGTGGCAGATCTTCGCAGGTCGGCGAGACCCCAGAGGGCGGTGGCCTGCCTGTGCTCTCGACAGCACGGGGGTAGTCGGCGGCGGTCATGCCGTGGCGGCGCGCCCAGGAGCGGAACGAGTCGGGCTTCATGCCGAGCGAGTAGGCGGCCATCGCGGTCGTGACCAGCGGGTGACCGTCTTTACCGAATTCCTTGATCACAGCCTCATTGTGTCGGATCGCGGATCTCGCAGCAGGGCATCACCGGTTGCGGATTGTCAGAAGGACTGTAATGCCCAAGAGCGCAATCCCAGCCACCTCCATTATGAATCCGCGGCGCAACCACGTCCCCTTTTCGTTGATCGCTTTGGTCGTCTCCTCGAATACGTCCACCTGCGCGTCCGCAATGACGCGCTGAGCCTGTCCCTCGGGGGCTTCCCAGTGTTCCTCAGCGATGATCACTCGGAGATCGCTCGGTTCGATGACGTCGGGTGCGGTCCGCGGCTTGACCACCAAGAGTCCGCAGATGCAGGCGAAGATGAAGGCCGTGAGCGCGCAGGATGCGCTGGCGAGCTGAGCAGTCGACAGCTTTCGTCCCGGCGCCAGGATTCCCAAGAAAGCGAGTCCGATACTGGCCACAGCACCCGACGTGGTAATGAGCGAAACCGCCCGCGCCTCGACGTTGTCGCGGCGCGCCCGGACATACGTCAGCTGCTGAGAGATGAATTCCGCCGCGACCCTCCCGGCAGTCACGCGCCGCCACTTTTCGGCTTCTTGCGCGGATTCGCGCCGGCCGTGAGGCTCTTCAGTGTCAGCTTCCTCGGGTAGTCCCGGGTCGTGTCAGAGGTTCCTCCTGCGCCGCTCCCGCTCGGACCGCCGGCTCCACTCTGTCCGCCTCCGCCGCCCTGAGGCTGGGTGTTGGCCATGGTCACGTTGCACTCCTCTGAACGTAGTGTGACAGCAGGCAGCATGCCCTACGGCACTGACAGTCGGCATACCCCCTGCTGGCTCCACAGATGGATCATCGATTCTGCTGCGTCCTGTGGACGAACTGGTGTTGGATGCGGGCATGGTCGAACCAGTCGGAGCCGCCGCCTCCGCAGCATCGCGCGCCCTGGTAGGCGCCGTCACCAAGCAGCTGATGTCGCAGACAGGGACCAAGCTCGGGGGCCGGGAAGAACGGCGCCAGGTCTACGCCCGCTTCCAGCAGGCGACCGTAGCCGCGATGGTCGAAGCTCAACATCAGCGGCTGCTCGTGAAGGTCGTATACCCGCCTGGATCAGCCCCAGGAAGGCGCAGGGGATGGTGGAGCCCCTTCACCGGTTGCTGACCGAGACACTCCAGACGTACATGGACCTGCGAGTCGTCGCGAACCCGAAGCCTCTCGAGGCAGCCGACGCTGTGCTCACCGCAGTCAACGGCATGTTCGACCTAGTCTCTGGCGACGAGGGTGAGTTCTGGAAGACAGCCGATCAAGTCGGCGAGGCTCACCGGGCATTCGTGGACACGGTCAGGGATGACCTCTGGTACCTGCCGCAGTGGTGGCAAGCCTACCAGCCGAGCTGTTGGTCAATTCGCGGGACCAATCGAAGGCGGCGCAAGGCTCTTCGGTCGGCACGAACGGCATTGCCGACGTGACCGGCGCTACCACCGTGCTACCTCCGTACCTCGGTACGCTTCCTGAACTGACGTTCCTTGTAGCGGCGCGCGAACTGCCACCAACTAGGGCTGTGCGCGAGGTCGTGCCGAGCCGCCTCCAGGAACTTCCCTCTCGCCCCCTGGCCACCTCTACCACCTCCTGCCAAGCAGGGCGGAGCTGAAGTCATCCTGTCCCGCCTGAAGGCGCACATGGAGGTCCAAGAGCATCGAGTCGGCGGTTCTCCGCACCTCGTCGCTCCCGGGCTCTTCCTTCTCGTACATCATGAAGTGCACGCGGAGTGAAGCGCTGGTGAGACGGGACGCAGCGTCGAGGAACGCGCGCTATGCCTTGCTCTGATCCTCGGGACTTCCCGCCCTGGAGACCCCGGAGGATCGGTAGTTGCTGAGCAGCCGCTTGGCACCAGCGCTAGTTGCGCTTCGGCCGACTGCGGCCATGAGGGTCACGGATTCCATGAGGAGCACGGTGCCGCATGACGGCCTCAGTGCGCTCAGCGCTTGATCTGGTGCTGCTCTTCCCAGGGCCGGGTGGCGTCGCGTCCGGCGTCGAGGAGCGGGATCATGCGGAACGCCGCGTAGGTGAGGCTGCCGAGAGCGTGCCGGTTGCCGCTGCCGGACGTCATCGTGGCCTCGCGGTATGCACGGGCACGGTCTGCGGGACGAGGTCGTCGATCCGGGTCTCGGGCATGCCGCCGCGGCAACTCCCGCGTTGGACGGGAGCCAACCAGGGCGGGTCTGCTCATCGGTGACGATGGCGACGCGGTCATGCCTGCGCAGTGCTTCCAGACGGCCGAAGGAATGTCGGTGCCGTCGATCTAGCCGATCTGCTCGACCAGGCGCAGGATGCTGCCGCCGCGTGGCACGGCGATCGTGCGGGAGTCCCATCCGAATTCGACGAGGGTGAGCGCTGGGGAATGAAACCTCGCGGCACCGGCGCGGCCGAGATCCGGACCATTCCCGGACCAGAGCCCCCCCCCCACAAGGCCAGCATCCTGCTGGTCAACCGCTTGGCTCAGATTTACCACCAGCAGACGAGGAATCTACTGAGCGTCTGCGGGTCCCTTGGACGCGCAGACAAGGGAAATCCGCTGGTCACGGCCCCTCTGACGGGCGTGGTGGTCGCCTGTGGTCGCACGCTGAGGGTGTCGGACCTTTCCCGCCTCGTGGAGGCGATCGCCATGCGTACCAGCGCCGGCCGAGGCCGTATCTACCGTCGCTGTGGCTGCAGGGACACCCACCGTCACCAGATAGGTGCCCGCTGCCCCCATCTGGTCACCGACAGCACCCACGGGACCTGGGGCTTCGCCGTCGATGTCCCCGCCCCGGGCCACCGTCGGACGACGGTGCGCCGGGGCGGCTTCACCACCCAGGATGCGGCCGAAGAAGCCTTGCGCCGGTTCCTTGAGGGTGAGGCCGGTGGATTCGACGCGGACCCGAACCAGACCGTCGCCGCCTACCTGGACACATGGCTGACGGCGAAGGCGCTCGTATTGAAGCCGACCACGATGGCCCGCTACCGGGACTACGTCCGCAACGATCTCGTCCCCGCGTTCGGGACCCTCAAGCTCGACCAGCTCGACCACCGGCACATCTCGGCCTTCGTCACCGGCCAGCTCGCCGCCGGCCGCGGCCGCACCACTCTCTACCGGTGCCTGGCCACCCTCTCCAGCGCGCTCGGCGACGCCGTCCGCCAGCACCGCCTCCCGCACAACCCGGCCTCTCCCCCGGTCCTGCACCGGCCGCCGTCGCCGGAGCGGCGGATCTGGACAGCGGAGGAGGCGGCCCGCTTCCTTGCCTACTGCCACCAGGCCGACCCGGAGATGGCCGATCTGTTCGAGGTCCTCATCGGCACCGGCATGCGCAAGGGCGAGGCCCTCGGCCTGCACTGGGACGACGTCCACCTGGGCGAGGGCGTGCTCTACATCCGCTGCACGCTCTCCGCCGTCGACAACAACCGCCTGGTCATCACGACACCGAAGACCCGGTCGAGCAGAGGCTGGGTCGCTATCTCACCCCGCGTCGCCACAGCCCTCCGCCGCCGCGCTGGCTCGGCAGCCTGGGCCCCCGGCGACCCCAACGACCCGTTCGCGGGGCTGGTCTTCTGCCGACCCGACGGCCGCCCGCTCGGCCCGCACTCGGTGCTCGACCGCCTCCACCAGCTGTCCGAGGAAGCCGGCGTCCCCCGAGTCACCGTCCACGACCTACGCCACCTCGCCGCCACCATCACCATCACCGCCGGCGTCCCCCTCACCGTGGTCTCCAAGACACTGCGGCACTCCACCCTGTCGACCACCGCGAACCTCTACAGCCACCTCACCCAACAAGCCGCGCACCAGGCCGTCGACACCATCGACCACGTCCTCAGCGGCGCCCAGCAGAAGGCCGACCGTACGGGCCAGCCCGCATGGCTGCGACCACCGCGCGACCACATCAACCGCCTCCGCGAAGCCCTCCACCAGCTCCGCTCGCCCACACCACCCGCCGCCAGCCCCCTGGCGAACCAGCCCAGGCACCGGCGTGCGACCACACTGCGACCACCACGCCCCCGAACGCACGAAAGGCCGCCCTCCCACGAATGAGAGAACGGCCTCCGACCTGCGTTTCCGCACAGTCGGGACGACAGGATTTGAACCTGCGACCCCTTGACCCCCAGTCAAGTGCGCTACCAAGCTGCGCCACGTCCCGGTGCCCGTCTGACCTGGGGTTTCCCCCCGGCTGAACGCGCATGAGAACAATACCGCACTTCCTTGGGTGGTCACGAACCGCTTTACGTGGTTGACCTCAACTTCGCTTGAGGTTGCACGGTGGGTGGCATGACGAACACGGACATCGACCGGCTCCACGGCCTCATGGGCCTCATGACCGGTGACGAGAAGCATTCGCCCGCCGCCACCTCCACCCTCGACGCGCTCTGGGTGCTCTACGACCGGGTGCTGCGCGTGTCGCCCGAGACCGTGGAGAGGGAGGATCGGGACCGGTTCCTGCTCTCCAAGGGGCACGGGCCCATGGCGTACTACGCCGTCCTCGCCGCCAAGGGCTTCTTCCCGGAGGAGCTGCTCCCGGGCTTCGGCTCGTACGACTCGCCCCTCGGGCACCACCCCGACCGGACCCTGGTGCCGGGCGCCGAGATCGGCAGCGGGTCGCTGGGGCACGGGCTGCCGCTGGCCGTGGGGAGCGCGCTCGGGTTGCGGGCGCGGGGGATCACCGAGGCGCGGGTGTGGGTGCTCATCGGGGACGCCGAGCTGGACGAGGGCAGCAACCACGAGGCCATCGCCTACGCCGGGCCCGCCGGCCTGGAGCGGCTGCACACGCTGGTGATCGACAACGGCTCCGCGACCCACGGCTGGCCCGGCGGGATCGCCTCGCGGTTCGAGGCCGCCGGCTGGTCCGCCGAGACCGTCGACGGGCGGGACCACGAGGCGCTGTACGCCGCCTTCACCGCACCCCACCCTGGGCGACCGCACGCCGTTGTCGCCCGCGTCGAGCCCAAGAACGCCTGATCAGCCCCCTCCCTCCCGAGACGCGTAACAAGGAGCTTCCCCCATGGACACGATGCGTGACCGCTTCATCGCCACCACCAGCCGGCTGCTCGACGAGGACCCGCGCCTCGCGCTCGTTCTCGCCGAGATCAGCAGGGACGGGTTCAGCGAGGCCGAGCGGCGCCATCCGGATCGGGTGATCAACGTCGGCATCCGGGAGCAGCTGCTGATCGGCGCGGGCGGCGGGCTCGCGCTCACCGGGATGCGGCCGGTGCTGCACACCTTCGCGAGCTTCCTGGTCGAGCGGCCCTTCGAGCAGGTCAAGCTGGACTTCGGCCACCAGGGCGTGGGCGGCGTGCTGGTCAGCGCGGGCGCCTCCTACGACTGGCCGGCCGGCGGCCTGACCCATATGGCGCCGGGCGACGTGGCCCTGCTCGACACGCTCGACGGCTGGACGATCCACGTCCCCGGCCACCCGGACGAGGCGGAGACCCTGGTGCGGCAGGCCGTGGCGGGCGACGGCCTCGTCTACGTCCGGCTCTCCGTCCAGTCCAACGCCGCCGCCCGCCCCGTCTCCCCCGGCTTCAGCACCGTCCGCGAGGGCGGCGCCGGTGTGGTCGTCGCCGTCGGGCCCATGCTGGACAACGTCCTCGCCGCGACCGAGGGCCTGGACGTGACCGTCCTCTACGCCACCACCGTCCGCCCCTTCGACGCCTCTGGCCTGCGCCGTGCGGTCGACGCGGCGCGCCCCGACGTCGTCCTGGTCGAGCCCTACCTCGCCGGTACGTCGACCGCCGCCGCCAACGACGCCCTGGCCGCGCTCCCCCACCGGGTCCTCGGGCTCGGTGTCGCCCGCCGGGAGCTGCGCAGGTACGGCACGCTCGACGAGCACCTGGCAGGGCAGGGCCTCGACCCGGCCGGGCTGCGCGAGCGGATTTCGGCCTTCCTCGACCTCTGACCGGGCCGCGAGCGGCCGCCGAGCCGACGCGGGCGCGCGCGAGCGGGCGCGCCGCGTCGGCTCAGCCGCGCTCCGGATCGACGCCCACCTCCGGATACTGCGCGAGGAGGCGGCGCGGGGCCGCCTGGCGCCAGGAGTCGGCCAGGATCGCGCGGAGCTCGTCCTCGTCGTCAAGGGCGTCGATCCGGACACGTATCCAGGCGTAGTTGTCGTCGTGGCCCTCGCGGATGAAGAACTTGGCGGGCTCGGCGGCGAGGAGTTCCGTGCGCTCCTCCTTGGGGCATTTGACCCCGATCGCCCGGTCGTCGTCGTCCAGCGAGGCGAAGATCTTGCCGCCCTGGCCCGCCCGGAAGGTGGGCATGCCCCAGGCGAGCTTCTCGACCGCCGCGGGCAGTGAGAGTGCGATACGGCGTACATCGTCGGCAGTGGCCATACATCGACCGTACGACGCCCCACTGACACCGACACCCGCCCACGCACCGGGCCATACTCTCGGCCACACGCCCGCCCCATCCGCGTCCGGCGTACCCGTCCGCGTACGCGCCGGAGCGCGCCCCCCTCACTCCCCGTGACGCGCCCCGGCGCCGCCGCACGCACCCGTACGCCGTCCGCCACCCCTCGATCGAAGGATTCGCGGGGGCCCGGCCCCACCGTTCCGGCCATGTCCGCACTCCGGGACTCTTCCGAGATACCGCCCCTTTGGTGAACAGGTGGCCTATGGGGCGACCCTGCCCCTCTCATCGCCATATGCCCTCGAACAGTTTGCCCTTGGCATGTGGCAGAAAGATGCCCACGGGGAATGCCCTGGGGACCCGCTCGAACAGGTCAACTCCACCCGAAACACAGTCAGTTGCCGGCGTCAACCACTCCGGTTTCAGACAAACTCGGTGGCGATATTGCCCCTCACCAGAAAGATCAACACCATGAAGTGTCGGCCTGTTCGGGACGGGGCCACTGCCGATGCATGACCTGCTCGAACATTCTATCGAGCGGGCGATTCGCAGGGGAGGGACTCGCGTGGACAGCTACTTCAGCAGTCGACTTCATCATCAACTCCGAGCAACGGTAAGGGACTTCGCAGAGCGTGAGGTTCGGCCACGCATAGCCGAGATGGAGACGTCCCGGTCCGTGCACCATGAACTGTCCCGGCTGATCTGCGAGCAGGGCTGGCTGGGCGCCACCATCGGTCAGGAATTCGGCGGAATGGGCGCCGGTCACCTGGCCAAGACCATCATCATCGAGGAGCTCTCCCGCGTCAGCGGCGCGATGGGCGCCATGGTGCAGGCCTCCCAGCTCGGCACCGCGAAGATCGTCCATTTCGGCAGCGACGAGCAGCGCAAGACCTGGCTTCCGGCCATCGCCGCCGGCGAGTGCCTGCCGACCATCGCGGTCACCGAGCCCGAGTCGGGCGGCCATGTCCTCGGGATGACCGCGAGCGCGGTCCGCGACGGAGACGACTACATCCTCAACGGCAGCAAGGTGTTCGTGGGCAACAGCCACGTAGGCGATCTCCACGGTGTCGTGGTCAGGACCGGTCCGGGATCGAAGGGTCTGACGGCCTTCCTGGTCGAATCCGATCGCCCCGGGTTCAGGACCGGTCCCCAGCAGCAAGCCATGGGCCTGCACGGCTTCAGCTTCGGTGAACTCGTCTTCGAGAACTGCCGTGTACCGGCCGCCAACCGGCTCGGCGACGAGGGCGACGGTCTGTCCGTCGCGTACTCCTCCAGCGTGCTGTACGGCCGGGCCAACCTCACCGCCGTCTCGCTCGGCATCCACCAGGCGATCCTCGACGAGACCACCCGGTTCTGCGCGGAGCGTCATCGCTACGGCAACCCGCTGCACCAGCTGCCCACCGTGAAGCTGAAGCTCGGTCAGATGCAGTCGCGGCTGATGACGGCCAGACTCGCCGCGTACCACGCCGTCCATCTGCTCGACCAAGGGATGTCCTGCGACACCGAGTTGATGAACGCGAAGCTGGTGAACGTGGAGTCGACGATCGACTCCGGTCGCAACGCCATGGAGATCCACGCGGCCGCCGGGCTCTTCACCGACCGGCCGATCGAACGCTATCTCCGCGACGCGCACCACATGTTCGCCCCGGCCGGCACCTCCGACATCCAGCTGCTGCGGCTGGCAGAGGTGGCTCTCGGCCAGGACAAGGGCAGTTGGTCCGAGAAGCTCTCGGACCTGCTCAGGCTGGAGCCGGTCCACGCATGACCGACCACAGACACAGAAGCGCCCCGGCACGGCTCTTGTGAAAGCCGTCCCGGGGCGCCACCCGTTCACGCGGGCGCACGGGGTCAGATCAGCCCTTCCTCCCGCCGGTGGATCTGCTCCACCAGCTCCGCCGCGAGCGACTTGATGGTCTCCAGACCGGCCCGGCCCCACGGTCGTACGTCCGTGTCGACCACGCAGATCGTCCCCAGCGCTATGCCCGTACGGTCGATCAGCGGCGCGCCCATGTACGACCGGATGCCGATCTCGTCCACGACCGGGTTCCCCGCGAACCGCGGGTAGTCGCAGACGTCCTCCAGGACGAGCGCCTTACGGCGCACCACCACGTGCGGGCAGTAGCCGTGGTCACGGTCCATGTACCGGCCCACGTTCCCGCCGGCCGCCGCGTTGAGGTCGCTGCCGGTGTGCGTGCCCGTCGGGGTGTGCAGCCCGGCGAAGAACTGCCGGTTCTCGTCGATGAAGTTGACCATCGAGAACGGGGCGCCGGTCACCTCCGCCAGCCGGTGGGCGAACTCGTCGAACGCGACCTCCGGCCGCTCCCCGATACCCAGTTCCCGCAGCCGCCGCACACGGGCGGGCGCCTCCTGGTCGACGGGGGTCAGCAGCAGATGCCCGGTCGGGTCGTAGGTCATGACGGTGCTCCGTAGCTCGGCACGGGGGCCGGGATGGTGGTGAGCAGATGCTGGACGAGGGTGAGGAGGGTCCGGATGCCCGCGCTGGAGATCCGCGCGTCGCAGAGCACCACCGGCACCTCGGGCTTGAGGTCGAGCGCGGCCCTGACCTCGTCGGGCTCGTAGCGGTAGGCGCCGTCGAACTCGTTGACCGCGATCACGAATCCGATGCCCCGCCGCTCGAAGAAGTCGACAGCGGAGAAGCACTCCTGGAGGCGGCGGGTGTCCGCGAGGACGACCGCTCCGAGAGCGCCCTCGGAGAGCTCGTCCCACATGAACCAGAATCGTTCCTGGCCGGGGGTGCCGAACAGGTACAGCACGTTCCTGTCGTCGAGAGTGATGCGCCCGAAGTCCATCGCGACCGTGGTCGTGGTCTTGGACTCCACGCCCTCCAGGCTGTCGGTGGCCGCGCTGACCTGGGTCAGCAGCTCTTCCGTACTCAGCGGTTCGATCTCGCTGACCGCGCCCACGAAGGTCGTCTTGCCCACGCCGAAGCCGCCGGCCACCAGGATCTTGAGCGCGGTGGGGAACGGGTCGGCCGCGACACTCTCGTGGCGCTCAGAGCCGTTGTCGTAGGCCATCGAGCACTGCCTCCAGCAAGGAACGGTCGGTTGGATTGGCGTGGAAGCGGGGCGCGCGGGCGGTCAGCGCCCCGCAGTCCACGAGATCGGAGAGCAGGACCTTGGTGACGACGGCCGGTAACCGTAAGTGCGCCGCGATCTCCGCCACCGAGGTGGGTCCGTCGCACAGCCCGAGAGCCAGGCTGTGTTCGGGACCCATATGTGGCTGCGGGGAGGAGCCGGTGGCCATCACCATGGAGAGGAGGTCCAGCGCGGTGGTCGGCTGGGTCCGGCCACCACTGACGGTGTACGGACGGATCAGCCGGCCCGCCGCGTCGTCGAGCCAGGGCCCCTCCTGGGGGGACACCACGCTCACTGTCCCGTGCTGCCCGCTGCGCCCGCCGCCTGTCTGGCGGGAGTGACGAGGTACGGCCGCACGCTCTTGACCAGCATCGCCATCTCGTACCCGAGGACGGCGGCGTCGGCCTCACGCCCGGCGAGGACCGCCAGACACGTGCCGGATCCGGCGGTGGAGACGAAGAGCAGCGTGGAGTCCAGCTCGACGACCACCTGCCGCACCTCGCCGCCGTCGCCGAACCGCGCGCCGGCGCTGCGGCCGAGCGAGTACAGCCCGGAGGCCAGCGCGGCCATGTGGTCGGCGGCGTCCGTGTCGAGGCCGTGGACCGACTTGACCAGGCCGTCGGAGGAGAGCAGTACCGCGTTCCGGGTGTACGGGACCCGCTGGACCAGACCGCTCAGCAGCCAGTCGAGATCCGAGGAATGGCCGTTCGGCACATTGCTCGCCATGGTGCATCTACTCCTTGCGCGCGTCACCGGGACGCAGCGGTTCTTGGGGGGACGGCTGGGATTCGGCGAGTCCGATGCCGCGCTGGAACGCGGCCATCAGACCCGGGTCGTGCAGTGCGTGCTCCTCGGGCCTGCGGGCCACCGGCTCGTCGCGCAGCTGCGGGACGAGGTGCTCCTGGGCGCGCCGCTTGGGGAGCAGCGGGCGCCCCGGGGGCTGGGCTCGCTCGACGGTCTCCGTCTGCTGGAAGGGGATCGCCGGGGCGGAGGTGGTGTACGTCAGCGGCCGGTGCTGGGGGTCGGCCTGCGCGTGCTCCGGCCCGTGGGCCGAGGCCCGCACGGGCTCGGGAGCCGGTCCGTGCGCCGGCGCGGGCGCCTGTACGGGAGTGCGCTGCGGCGGCTGTACGGGGTGGTGCGCGGGCGCGTGTACGGGCGCGGCGGTCGGGGCCGGGGCGGTGGGCACCCCGTGGGGGGAGGGGGCGGCCGGAGGCACCCGCTGAGGCATCGGCTGAGGCAGCTGCTGCTGCCCCTGCGGCGCCTGCTGGACCTGAGGCGCCTGCGGCGTCTGCTGGACCTGCTGGGCCTGCGGGACCTGCTGGATCTGGGCCGTCTGGCTCTCGCTCCGCGCGAGCCCCTCGGGGTCGGCGCCGAGGAGGCCCTGAGGCAGCACGAGAACGGCCTGGACACCGCCGTAGATGTTGGACTGGAGTCGTACCGCGATGCCGTGGCGCCGGGCGAGCGCGGAGACGACGAAGAGTCCGATGCGGCCGTCCTGGAGCAGGTGGGCCACGTTCACCTGGTCGGGGTCCGCGAGCAGCGCGTTCATCTTGTTCTGCTCGGTGACCGGCATGCCCAGACCGCGGTCCTCGACCTCGATGGCGAGGCCGGCGGTGACGTACTGGGCGCGCAGCAGCACCGTGGTGTGCGGTGCGGAGAACAGCGTCGCGTTCTCGACGAGTTCGGCGAGCAGGTGGATGACGTCGGCCACGGCATGGCCCCGGAGCGTACCGTCGATCGGCGGTACCAGCTTCACGCGCGGGTACTGCTCGACCTCGGCGATGGAGGAGCGCAGCACCTCGGTCATGGTGACCGGATTCGACCACTGGCGGCGGGAGATGGCGCCGCCGAGCACGGCGAGGTTCTCCGCGTGGCGGCGGATGCGCGTGGCCAGGTGGTCGACGTGGAACAGGCCCTTGAGCAGCTCGGGGTCCTCGACCTCGTTCTCCAGCTCGTCGAGGAGCTGGATCTCGCGGTGCACGAGGGACTGGAGACGACGGGCGAGGTTGACGAAGACCTCGACCTTCTGCTCGTTGCCCACGCTGCTGGAGAGCCGGGAGGCCTGCACCACGGCGGCCACGGCGGCCTCGTGCGAGCGGTTCAACTCCTGTGCGAGCAGGTCGAACTCGTCTCCGGACGGGGCCGTCGGCGCGGTGACCGGACGGTCCGGGGCACCTTCGCCCCTGCGCAACTGTTCGACGACCGTACGCAGTTCGTTCTGTCCGCGCGCGCTGGAGCGGCGCAGGGCGTTGCAGCGGTCGAGGACGGACTTGGCCGCCCGGTCGGCGCCGAGCGCGGCCGCGGTCACGGAGGCGACCGTGAGGGCCGCGGCGCCCGTCAGCGCGGCCCAGAGGCCGGGGGTGGGGCTTGCTCCGGTGGAGCGGAGGGTGAAGAGAACGGCGGCGGCGCCACCGAGTGCGACCGCGACGGCGGGAAGCACGGAGGTACGCAGGAGTTGGGGTCGTATGCGGGCTTCCGTCGGGAGCGGCGCGGTGTGCTGAGCGGGGTTCGGAGCCCCCGCGCCGGAAGCGGAACGGGCGCCTGACCGGCCGTGCCGCCCGCCCTCACGGCGTTCGGACCGCCCGGCGGGTGCGCGAAGTTGAGACATGAGTGTCCTTGGTACGTGCCCAGGATGCGGCGTACTACGGGGGGTGTCTTACGTGGGTCTGTCGAGACTACCGATGATCACCAACCACCCACTGTAGACGTCAACCGTTCACGTGCGGTGCGCAGTTGGCAAACTTACCCGTAGAGATGACCCACTCTGCTATCAGCCTTCGCACGACAGGCCGAGAAGGCATGGCCGGAACTCGACGAGGGTGGTCGAGCCACGGAACGGAAGAGGGTGGAGGCGTCTGTACGCCTCCACCCTCGGTGGAATTCGGCCGTGACCGGAATCGAGCCGTGCCCTCTCGCACAGGGGAGCGATTGGCCTCTCTCCCGCGCCGCACGGGAGGCTCACATCCGGCCCGACGACTCCCCGCCGCCGTTCACCTTCGCATTCGCGTTCGCATCGACGCCCCGCTCGCGGACGCCAGGACCTGCCCTCAGCGGTCGCCGGCGAGGTCGAGGTCGCTGTCCCGCGTCTCGGCGGCGGGGGTGGCGGCCTGGACCCGCTCGGGCGCGTGCCACGCACGGGTGAGCGGCTGGGACACCGCGCGCCACCAGGGGTCGGCGGGGAGGGTACCGGTGGGCTCGAAGGGCTCGCCCGGGCGGGGGGAGGCGACCGGCTGGCCGAGCTCCTTGCCGGCGTCACCCGTCCACTCCCCCGGCTCGGCCCACGCGTGCGGGGCCAGGTTGAAGGTGCCCCAGTGGATCGGCAGGAGCACGCCGTGCGGGCGCCCTCCCTGCAGGTCGAGGTGGGCCTGGACGCCCTCGGCGGGGGTCATGTGGATGTCCGGCCAGTACTCGCTGTACGCGCCGATCTGGATCATCGTGGCGTCGAAGGGGCCGTGCGCGGCGCCGATCTCCGCGAAGCCCGGGAAGTAGCCGGTGTCGCCGCTGTGGTAGATCCGGTGCGCGGGGCCCGTGACGACCCAGGAGGCCCAGAGGGTGTGCTGGGTGTTGCGCAGGCCCCGGCCGCAGAAGTGGCGGGCGGGCGTCGCGGTCAGCCGCAGGTCCCCGACCTCGGTGGACTCGTTCCAGTCCAGCTCGCGCAGCCGCGAGGCCGGCACCCCCCAGCGCTCCAGGTGGGCGCCGACGCCCAGCGGTACGGCGAAGAGGGTGTTCGTGGAGGCCAGCGCCTTGATCGTGGGCAGGTCGAGGTGGTCGTAGTGGTCGTGGGAGATCACGACGACGTCGACCGGGCCGAGCGCGGCGAGCGGCAGCGGCACCGGGTGCAGGCGCTTGGGCCCGGCGAAGGCGAAGGGCGAGCAGCGGTCGCCCCAGACCGGGTCGAAGAGGACCCGGTGGCCGTCGATCTCCGCGAGGACGCTGGAGTGCCCCATCCAGGTGAGGCGGAGGCCGGAGACCGGGGGCTTGGCGAGGTCGGCCAGGGTGGTGGCGTGCACGGGGATCGTGCCGCTGGGGGCCCGGCGCGCCCGGGCCTCCTTCTGGAAGTAGATCTTCGCGAACTCGACGGTGGAGCCGGTGGGCCGGTGCCGGGCGGCCACGGGGTTCTGGAAGACGCCGTCCGCGAAGTTCGGCGAGCGGCGAATGCGCTCCAGGCGCTCCCCAGCGGGATCCGCGCCGAAGGCCTCGGGCCGCAGGGCGCGCAGCCTGGCCCGCAGCGAATGGTCGGAGCCGGTGCCGGTCACGGGACCTCCTGATGGTCGGGGTCGTTCCATTATGGTCGGCCCGCGCCGCTCCCGACCTGGGCGATGCGCGATACTGAACGCCCATTCAGTAGCGACCTCGCCGCGTCCCCCCTGCCGCATCCCCCCGGAGAACACCATGAGCACCGCCCCGCTGATCTCGCTGACCTGGTCGGATCCTGTCACCGGCCGACAGGGGCACCTGGTGATCGACCGGCTGGTGCGGGGCGTGTGCAGCGGTGGGCTGCGGATGCGGGAGGGGTGCACGTCGGCGGAGGTGGCCGGGCTCGCGCGCGGGATGACCATGAAGGAGGCCCTGCACTACGACCCGAAGAGCCGGTACGTCCCCCTGGGCGGCGCCAAGGGCGGAATCGACTGCGATCCGCGCTCGCCCGAGGCGTACGGCATCCTGGTCCGCTACCTGCGGGCGATGCGCCCCTACATCGAACGCTTCTGGACCACGGGCGAGGACCTCGGTCTCACCCAGGACCTGGTCGACAGGGCGGCGGCCGAGGCCGGTCTCGTCTCCTCGATCCAGGCCGTCTACCCGCTCCTGGACGACGAGGCGCGGGCCCGGCGCAGGCTCGCGGACGCGTTCGAGGCCGAGGTGGACGGGATCGGCCTCGACGAGCTGGCGGGCGGCTGCGGGGTCGCCGAATCGGTCCTGGTGGCCCTTGATCGGGCGGGCCTGCCGTACGCCGGCACCCGGGTCTCCGTGCAGGGCTTCGGGACCATGGGCGGGGCCACCGCACGCTTCCTGTCCCGGGCCGGACTCACGGTCGTGGCGGTGGCCGACGTGCGGGGCACGATCACCAACCCGGACGGGCTCGACGTCGAGGCGCTCCTGGCGGCGCGCGACGCCCACGGGACCGTGGACCGCGCCGTGCTGCGCCCCGGGGACCGGGAGGAGCCCGGCGACGCCTGGCTCGCGGCCGACGCGGAGGTGCTCGTCCCGGCCGCCGTCTCCTACGCGATCGACACCCGGAACCAGGCGGGGATCACGGCCCGTCTGGTCGTCGAGGCGGCCAACATGCCGGTCATCCCCGACGCGGAGGAACTCCTCGCAGCGCGCGGGATCACGGTCCTGCCGGACGTGGTCGTCAATTCCGCCACCAACGCCTGGTGGTGGTGGACCCTCTTCGGCGACATCACCGCCGACCCGGACGAGGCCTTCGCCCACATCCGCGCGGCCATGCGCGCCCTGGTCGGCCGGACGCTGGACCGGGCGGAGGCGGACGGCTCCACCCCGCGCGACGCGGCCCACGCGCTGGTCGAGGAGCGACTGCCGGAGATCGCGGAGCGGTACGGCTGGTACTGACCTGCTGCCCCACCACCCCCGCCGACCTCTACACCCCCACCGGCCTCACCGGCCTCGGAGCCGGACCGCACGCGCGCACCCGCCTGCCCTCCTGCCCGCCCGCCGCGCAAATGATCTTGCCCGTGGCATGGTCTGTGTAGGCTGGCCGGCGTGGCGAGAGTGCGGTTGAGCGTGGCGGAACGGCGGGAAGAGCTGCTCCGGGCCGCCGTCGAGCAGATCGAGGCGCGCGGTGTGGCGGCCGTCCGGATCGCCGATGTCGCCTCGGCCCTCGGGGTCAGCAACGCGCTGGTGCTCTACCACTTCTCCACCAAGGAGAAGCTCGTCGCGGAGGCGTTCGCGTACGCCGCCGAGGGCGACCTCGCACACCTGCGCCGGCTCCTGGGGCGACGGACCACCGCCCTGCGCCGTCTGCGCGCGGCCGTCCGCTGGTACGCGCCGACCGGGCAGGCCAAGGGCTGGCGGCTCTGGATCGAGGGCTGGGCGGCCTGTCTGCGCGAGCCGGCGCTGCGGGAGGTCGCCGGGGCGCTCGACCAGCAGTGGAAGGCGGCCCTCACCAGGGTGATCGCCGAGGGTGCGGCGGCCGGGGAGTTCCCGTGCGCCGACCCGGCGGGCGCGGCCTGGCGACTGACCGCCTTCCTTGACGGGCTCGCCGTGCAGATGACGTCGTACGCCGGGTCGCTCTCCCGCGCCGCCATGCTGGAGTGGGCCGACGCCGCCTTGGCCCGCGAGCTCGGCCTGCCGTCCCTTGACGCACCGGACGCCCCGGACGCCCCGCCGACCCCGTAGGACGACCCGCGCCCAGGCGCCCGCGCTCCTGGTCGCCCGCCACCATCCGGGCTCCTCAGATCAGCTCGTACACGGCCGTGACCGTCACCTGCTCCTCGACCTCGCCGGGGGCGAGCGGGACGCCCGGAGCGTCGGCGGGCATCTCCGGTACGGCTCCGATACCGGAACCCCCGCCGTCGGTCTCGGACAGGGACACGAGCCGACCGAGCCGGTGCCCGCTCAGCCGCGCGTGCTGCGCGGCCTTGTCGTGGGCGTCCTTGTGAGCGATCTCGCGGGCCTTGGCCCGCAGCCCGCTCCGGTCCGCGACGTCGAAGCTCACGCCGTTGACCCGGCCCGCGTCTCCGGTCGCCTCGGTGACGGCCCCGATGACCTGGCCCGCCCTGTCGACGTCCCGGATCTTCGCGGAGAAGCTCTGCGCCGCCTGGTAGCCCGTCACCTTGCTGTCCCCCTCGGCGGTCTGGGCGTACACCGGCGAGAGGGAGAGGCTGTCGGTACGGATGTCCCGGTCCTCGACGGACTCCTTCCGCAACGCGTCGAGCAGCTTCTTCGCGGCCCGGTTCTGAGCCTCCATCGCCTCCTTGGCGGTCTTGCCGCGCGCCTCGACCGCGACCGAGAGCACCGCGAGATCGGGCGCGGCCGAGGCCCGTCCTGTCCCGGTCACGGAGAGGGTCGCCGGGGCGGCGGCCCGGACGTCGGCGGGCCCCGCCGACGGCGCACCCGCGAGGGCGGGCGACGCGCCACCCGCGAGCGTGACGGCGCCGAGCACCACGCCCACGACCGCCGCGCGGCGCAGGACTCGGACGTGGACACGGGTGCGGCGGGGATGGCGACGGATCGTCACGAGCGGTCCCTTCGACGGGGGTCGGTGCCGGGCGGGGTGTTCCCGGCCGCGCCCATCCCAGCACCGCCCCGGCTGCCCGCCCGGGTGCCACGACCGCCCGGTCACCCGCTCAGGTCTGCACGAGCGGCTCGTAGGCCGCCTCCGCGAGCCCGAAGGTCCACGCGACGCCCTCACGCGCGGTCCTCGTCCGGGGCGGCACGCGCAGCCAGTACGTACGGAAGGTCCCGTCCGGCTCCGGGGTCGCGTTGACCACCTCGACCATGACCACGTCCTCGTCGTCCACGAGCTCGATCCGCCAGAGCACGCCCGCCTCGTCCCGGGCCACCGGCTCGGCGCCGGACTCGGCGAGATAGCGCTCGTAGCCGTAGAACTCCAGCATCACGCGGCGCAGTTCGGCGTTCTCCTCGGCGCGTATGCGCTCCGGGGTGAGCCCGCCGAGTTCGGCGAGGAACTCCGCCGGCACGGCCATGCCCCGCCAGGCGTGCAGCGCGAAGCCGTCGCCGAAGGCGAGCGCCGGGCCGTCGCCCCGGTCCAGGCGTCCGGCCTCGTCCCGGTGCAGCTCGACGGGTCGTTCGCACACCACGGCGGCCTTCTCGTACGGCCACCACCAACCCGCGTTCTCGGCGACCGCCGCGAGCCCGGCGAGGCGTTCGCCCCGCCCGTCGAAGGCGGCGAGCCAGGCCGCGTCGTGCTGGCCGAGGACGGCGTCGAGCAGCACCAGACGTACGGCGGCGGCCTCTTCCCGGACCCCGTCGGGTGCGTCGACGGACGCGCCGTCCGCGGGCGCCTCGGAGGAGGCTCCACCGGATGTATCGGCCGTAGCTTCGGCCTGTCCCTCGGCCGGCGTCTCGGCCGGCCCTTGGACGAGGCCGTCCACCACCGCGGACCGTATCCGGTCCGCGAGCGCCCGCGTGGTGTCCCAGAGCGGCGCCCCGGTGCTCGACCACAGCGCCGTCCAGCCCCGGGGGCCGAGTTCGTCGTGGACCCGGCGGCGCTCCTCCGCCCAGGGCCGGGTGCGGACCTCGTCCCGTACCGAGCGCCCCGCGTCGGTCAGTCCCCGCACGAGCGCGACCGCCGCCCGGGGCGACTGCGCCCAGACGATCCGCTCCGGCTCAGCGAGCCCGGCCGTGGCGTACGCGAGCCGTACCCCCGCCTCCGCCGCCGCCCGGTCGGCCGCCCCGGTGGCGGCCGCGACGGCCCGCCACCTGTCCACCGTCATCGATGTCCCTTCCATGTCTCCCCCTGACACGTCTCCCCCGCTCATGTCTCCCTCGCTCATGTCTCCCCCTGCCATGTCTGCTCCCTGTCAGTCCGCGACGATCCGGAACGCACCCGGTGTGTACTCCCGCTGCCGCACCACCCGGTACCAGCCCTTCGGCAGCGGGATCGGGGCGTGCTCCTCGTGCACCACCCGTCCGCCCGCGGGCAGTTCGAGCAGGAACGGCCCGAACGGTCCGGGCTCGCGCACCAGTCGTCCGGGGCCCGGGATCGCGTGGGCGTGTCCGGTCACCTCGCCGAGCGCCAGGACCAGCCGGCCCCTGGCGTCCCTCGGCTCCCCCGCCGTCTCCTTGGCGTGCGCGGGCACCGCCGTCTCCGCGACGGGCACGATGAGCACGTCTCCCTGCCGGTACATGGCTCTCCCCTCCGTGGTGGGCACGGGCTGTGTCGACCACGCATTCGACGCTAGAGGCAGCCACTGACAACGGCCTCCGACCGCCCCGGCGCACGGCGTTGTCGGTGGGGCTTGGTACAACTGCTCGCGTCAGCCGATCATCGCCGTCCGGTGTCTGGAGCACTCATGACCATTTCGGGAGATATGCAGGAGTTCCACGGCCTGCCCGTGTTCGACTTCCCGGACCGTGACGCCGTCGTCGAACTGCCGGACCCGGACTCCGTGGCCTGGCGGGTCTCCGCTCCGACGTACTGCGGACCGGACGACGAGCAGTGGGAGCAGGTCTTCGCCCGTTTCCTCGCAGGCGTCGACACGCACCGGGTCCGCGCGCTGGTCGTCGGCGGCTGGGACGAGGCGTACGACACCTCCTCCGCGGCGATCGTCACCGCGCTCGTCGAGGCCGCGGAGGACCGGCTCACCTCCCTTGAGGCCCTGTTCCTCGGCGACATGACGTTCGAGGACTGCGAGATCAGTTGGATCCAGCAGTCCGACGTGACGCCGCTCCTCGCCGCCTACCCCCGTCTGCGGGAGCTGGGTGTGCGCGGTGGAACGGAGTTGGCCTTCCCCTCCGTCCGGCACACCGCGCTGCGCACGCTCGTGGTGGAGTCGGGCGGTCTCGGTGCCGATGTCGTGCGCGGCATCGCGGGCAGTGACCTGCCCGCGCTCGAGAAGCTGGACCTCTGGCTCGGCACGGACGAGTACGGCGGCGATTCCACGGTCGACGACCTGGCGCCGGTGCTCGCCGGCACCGGCTTCCCCGCCCTGCGCGACCTCGCCCTGCGCAACAGCGTGCTCCAGGACGAGATCGCCGCCGCCGTGGCGGGCGCCCCGGTCGTCGCCCGGCTCGACCGCCTCGACCTGTCGATGGGCACGCTCACCGACGAGGGCGCCGAGGCGCTGCTCGTGGGGCAGCCGCTCACCCACCTCACGCACCTCGACCTCTCCCACCACTACCTCAGCGAGAAGATGAGCGAGCGGATCGTCGACGCCCTCACGCCGTACGGCGTGACGGTCGACGTCGACGACGCTCAGGAGCCGGAGGACGACGGCGACGGCGAGGTCTTCCGGTACGTCGCGGTCGCCGAATGACCCCTTCCCCGCGCCTCGTCGTGGTCGGCAATCCGGACAACCGCCGGGTCGGGTACTTCCGCGACGCGGTGCGCGCGGCCGGGCTGCCCGAGGCGCGGGTCGAGCCCTGGCTCGACGTCCTGCGGGGCGGGGGACGGTTCCACCCGGGCGAGACGGTACGGCTCGAGTCGCCCGGCGAGGACGCGGACGTCGAGCGGCTGTTGCGCGGTACGGACGACCCGACCCGGGTCGAGGGAACGGCCCGCTGGTACGAGTCGTTCACGGCCGCCACGGCGCGACTCGCCCGGACCGTCGGCGAGGCGGGGGCCGTCCTGATCGACGATCCCGCCGAGCCCGCGGTGCTGTTCGACAAGCGGCTCGCCCACGCCCGGCTGCGCGAGGCCGGGGTCCCGGTGCCGGAATCGCCGACGTCCGGCCCGGACGGCCAGCCCGTACGGGACTGGGCGGACGTCCGCTCCCTCATGGCGGGCTTCGGGCTGCCCCGGGTCTTCGTGAAGCTCGCGCACGGCTCGTCCGCGTCGGGGGTCCTGGCCGTGGAGACGAACGGCACCGGGCGCGTCCAGGCCACCACCTCCGTGGAACGGGCCCCGGACGGACGCCTCTTCAACTCCCTGCGGGTGCGGCGCTACACGACCGAGCGCGAGGTCGCCGCGATCGTGGACGCGCTCGCCCCGGACGGGCTGCACATCGAGCGCTGGCTACCGAAGGCGGTGCAGCACGGCCGGGCGGCCGACCTGCGGGTGGTCGTGATCGACGGGCGCGCCACCCACGCCGTCGTCCGGACCAGCCGCTCCCCGATGACCAACCTCCATCTCGGCGGCGCCCGGGGCGACCTGGGCGCCGCGCGCGCGGCGATCTCGGCGGCGGGCGGCCGGTGGGGGGACGCGATGGACGTGTGCGAGCGAGCGGCCGACGCCTTCCCGGGCACGCGGTGCGTCGGGATCGATCTGCTGCCGGCCGTCGGCTGGCGGCGCTTCGCCGTCGGCGAGGTCAACGCCTTCGGCGATCTGCTCCCCGGCCTCACCGGCCTGCCGGGCAGCGGCGCCGAAGGCCTGGACACCTACGCCGCCCAGGTCGCCGCACTCCTCTGCGGCACCCCCAACCGCCCCACGAGCACCACCCCCATCACAACAAGCACAAGCACCACCCGCACCACAGGAACGAGCACCACGTGAACCGGCAGCACGCACCCGACATGAACGAGATCGTGGGCAGCCACGACCTCCTCCTGGTCACGCTCGACACCCTCCGGTACGACGTGGCCGCCGAGCTCGCCGCCGCGGGCCGCATCCCGAACCTGGCCCGGCACCTCCCCGGCGGAGGCTGGGAGCGTCGACACGCCCCCGGCAGCTTCACGTACGCCTCCCACCAGGCGATCTTCGCCGGGTTCCTGCCGACCCCTGCCGCCCCCGGCCCGCACCCCCGGCTCTTCGCCGCGCGGTTCGCGGGCAGCGAGACCACCGCCGACGGCACGTTCGTGTACGACACCCCCGGCCTCGTCTCCGGCCTGGCCAAGGAGGGCTACCGCACCGCGTGCGTCGGTGGCGTCGGCTTCTTCAACGGGCAGGGCCCACTCGGTTCGGTGCTGCCGGGGCTGTTCCAGGAGAGCCACTGGGAGCCCTCCTTCGGCGTCGCCTCCCCCACCTCCTTCGAGTCCCAGGTGACGAGGGCCGAGGAGATCGTCGCCGCGTGCCCGCCCGAGCAGCGGCTCTTCCTCTTCGTCAACGTCTCCGCGCTCCACCAGCCCAACTGGTTCCATCTCCCGGGCGGGACCCGGGCGTCCGGCGACACCCGCGCCTCGCACGCGGCCGCCCTCACTTACGTCGACCGGCACATCGGGCGCCTCTTCGCCGCCATGAGCAGCCGCCGCCCCTGCTTCGCGATCGTCTGCTCGGACCACGGCACCGCGTACGGAGAGGACGGCTTCACCGGTCACCGGCTCGGCCACGAGGTCGTCTGGACCGTCCCGTACGCCCAGTTCGTCCTGGACGGCCCGCGCACGGAGGGTCTCGCATGACCGAGTCACCGCGACCGTACGAGAGTTACGTCTACGCCTACCCGCACAAGACGGCGTACCGCCCGCTCCCCGACCCGACGCCCTCGCTCGCCCCGCTCTGGCGGGGCGAGCCGAAGGACGCGCTCTCCCTCTACGCCCACATACCCTTCTGCGAGGTCCGCTGCGGCTTCTGCAACCTCTTCACCCGGATCGGCGCCCCGGACGAGCTGACGACCCGCTACCTCGACGCCCTGGACCGCCAGGCGACCGCCGTCCGCGAGGCGCTCGGCCAGAGCCAGACGCTCAGCAGGGGCCAGGCGGTCAGCGACAGCCAGACGCTCGGCGACAGCGCCCCCGTCCGCTTCGCCACGGCCGCCTTCGGCGGCGGCACCCCCACCTTCCTCACCGCCGCCGAACTGGACCGGCTCTGCGACATCGCCGAGAAGCGGATGGGCGTCGACCTGCGTGCCGTCCCGCTCTCCGTCGAGACCTCCCCGTCGACGGCGACCGCCGACCGGCTCGCGGTCCTCGCCGAGCGCGGAGCCACCCGGCTCAGCATCGGGGTGCAGAGCTTCGTGGAGGCGGAGGCCCGCGCCGCCGTACGTCCCCAGCGCCGTGCCGAGGTCGAGGCCGCGCTCGGACGGATCCGCGAGGCCGGCGTCCCCGTCCTCAACATCGATCTGATCTACGGCATCGACGGCCAGACCGAGCAGACCTGGACCCACTCGCTCGACGCCGCCCTCGCCTGGCGGCCCGAGGAGCTCTATCTCTATCCCCTGTACGTCCGTCCCCTCACCGGCCTCGGCCGGCTCACGGCGACCGCCGACCGCGCGTGGGACGAGCAGCGGCTGCGGCTCTACCGCCACGGCCGGGACCATCTGCTCGCGCGGGGCTACGAGCAGGTGTCGATGCGCATGTTCCGGCGCGCCGACGCCCCGCCGCAGGGCGCCGACGACTACGCGTGCCAGACCGACGGCATGATCGGCCTTGGCTGCGGCGCCCGCTCGTACACCTCGTCGCTGCACTACTCCTTCGACTACGCCGTCGAGATGCGGGAGATCCGCGCGATCATCGACGACTACACCGCGACGGAGGACTTCACCCGGGCCCGGGTGGGTCGCTGGGTCGACGCGGGCGAGGCGCGCCGTCGCCATCTGCTCCAGTCGCTCCTCCAGGCCCGGGGCATGCCGACCGGGGAGTACGAGGAGCGGTTCGGCGCGTCGCCCTTCGCGGACTTCCCCGACGAGCTGGGCCGCTTCGAGGCGCTCGGCTGGCTGGATCCGACGGCGCCCGCAGGGCTGCTGCGGCTCTCCTCCGAGGGTCTGGCGCACTCGGACGCGCTCGGCCCCGCCCTCTTCTCCCCGGCCGTCCGGGCGGCGATGGCCGCCTACGAGCCGAAGTAGGGGCGCGGCCGTGGACCTGACGATCCTGTACCGGGGGCCGCTCGCCTCCTGCGACTACGACTGTCCCTACTGCCCCTTCGCCAAGCGCCGTGACAGCCGCGAGCAGCTCCGGGCCGACCGCGCCGCGCTGGAGCGATTCTCTGCCTGGGCGGTGGAGCGGACCGGCGACCGGCTGAGGATCCTCTTCACACCGTGGGGCGAGGGCCTGGTCCGCTCCTGGTACCGGCGCCCCCTCACCGAGCTGTCCCACCTGCCGCACATCGAGCGGGTGGCGATCCAGACCAATCTGAGCTGCCGCACGGAGTGGCTGGCCGAGGCCGACCCCGGGACCCTCGCGCTCTGGTGCACGTACCACCCCGGCCAGACGCCGTACGACCGCTTCCTCGCGAAGTGCCGCGCGCTGGCGGCCAGGGGCACCCGGTTCAGCGTCGGGGTCGTCGGCCTGCCCGAGCACCGGGAGCACGCCCTGCGCCTGCGCGCGGACCTCCCGCCGGAGGTCTACCTCTGGGTGAACGCGGCCGAGGGACACACGTACACCGACGAGGAGGCCGAGGGCTGGACGGCCCTCGACCCCCTCTTCCCGTACAGCCGCCATCCGCACCGCTCCGCCGGTCTCCCCTGCCGGACCGGCGAGTCGGTGATCTCCGTGGACGGCGAAGGGACCGTGCGCCGCTGCCACTTCGTCAAGGCCGAGCTGGGCAATCTGTACGACGGTTCGTACCGCGCCGCCCTCCGCCCGCGCGCCTGCCCGCTCGCCGTCTGCGACTGCCACATCGGCTACGTGCATCTGGAGACGCTGCCGCTGTACGACGTGTTCGCGGGCGGGGTACTGGAACGGATCCCGGCCGCTCTCGACGGGTCGTTCAGAGGGGCATGAGGTCGCCGAGCGGCATGAGGTCGGGCCGCTTGGCCGCCACGTGGTCGCCCGAGCTCTCCCCCCGCAGGCGCCGTCCGATCCATGGGACGAGGTACTCCTTGGCCCAGTGGATGTCGTCGCGGCGGACCTCCAGGGTCCCCCTCGGCGGCAGCGGCGGCCAGGCCTGGTCCGGGTCGGCCGGCACCTCCATGCCGAGGACCTGGGCGGCGCGCAGCGCGACCCGGGTGTGCCCCTCGGCCGAGAGGTGCAGCCGGTCGTCGTCCCAGGCCCGCCTGTCCTGCACGGACTTGAGCGACCACAGGTCGAGGACCGGGCAGTCGTAGCGGTCGGCGATGGCCCGGACGTGGGCGGTGTACGTGGCGATCTTGCCGCGCAGGTGCCGCAGGACGGGTACGTCGCGGGTGTCGAAGCCGGTCGTCACCATCACCGTGCCGACGGCCGAGGTGAGGTCGGCGACGGCGCGCTCGAAGCGCTCGGCGACGTCGTCGGGGTCGGTGCCGGGGCGGATGATGTCGTTGCCGCCCGCGCAGAAGCTCACCAGGTCGGGGGCGAGTTCCTTGGCCCGCGGGACCTGCTCCGCCACGATCTGGTCGAGAAGGCGGCCTCGGACGGCCAGGTTGGCGTAACGGAATGCGTCGTGCTCCGGCAATTGGTCGGCGAGCAGCACCGCGAAGCGGTCCGCCCAGCCGACGTACTTCCCGTCGGGCCCCGGATCTCCCACGCCCTCGGTGAAGCTGTCCCCGATCGCCGCGTACGACCCGAATGCGTTCATGTCTCTTGATCTCGAATCGTCTGCCACGGGAGTTCATCTTTCCCTTACACATGTGACCTACGCGACCGTAAGGAGGGGTTGACGCCGGGTGAGATACGCCACCGGTCAAGATTCCACCAAGCCGGAATACACCGCAGGGGCCCGGCACACCGAAGTGCCGGGCCCCTGTGGGGTGCTGCGGGTGACGCGGAAGCGTCAGATGCCGACGCCGTGCTGGCGCAGGTACGCCAGCGGGTCGATGTCCGCGCCGTAGCTCGGACCGGTGCGGATCTCGAAGTGCAGGTGCGGGCCACTGGAGTTGCCGGTCGAACCGGAGAGGCCGATCTGCTGGCCGCCCGTGACGGACTGCCCGGCGGAGACGGAGAGGGAGGAGAGGTGGGCGTACTGGGAGTACGTGCCGTCGGCGTGCTGGATGACGACCTCGTTGCCGTACGCGCCGCTCCAGCCGGCCGAGTGGACGGTGCCCGCACCGACGGCCTTGACCGAGGTGCCGGAGGAGGCGATGAAGTCGACACCGGTGTGGTAGCCGGAGGACCACATCGAGCCGGAGGCCCGGTACGGGGTGGAGACGCCGCCGTCGACCGGGGCGACCCAGCCGGAGGAGGAGGTCTTCGCGGGGGCGGACTGCGTCGCAGCGGAGTCCTGGGTGGACGCCACGGTGCCGCGGTCGGAGGAGCGGGAGCTGCGCGACTCGCTCGCGTCGGAGGAGGACTTCTTCTCAGCCTTGGGCGCGGCCTTCGGGGCAGCCTTGGGCGCGGCCTTCGGGGCGACCTTGGCCGTCGACTTGGCGCCGAGGGTGAGCTTCATGCCGGGCAGGATCAGCGACGGGTCCTCGCCGACGACCTGGCGGTTGTCGGAGTAGAGCTTCTGCCAGCCGCCCGCGAGGTGGTACTCGGCGGCGATCTTCGACAGGTAGTCGCCGGGGACGACGGAGTACGTCTTCGGCTTCGCGGTGGGGGCGGCGGCCGGAGCGGCCTTCGCCTGAGCGGCGGCGACGGCGGTGACGGCCTTCTCGGGCGTCACGGTCGGAGCGGCCTTCTCGGCGGCGTGGGCTCCGGTCGCGCCGAGCAGCGGCAGGGCGACGACGGCGCCGCCGGTACCGGCGGCGACGAATCCGCGCGTGATCGGGTTGACCTTGGGACGGCGATGCTTACCCTTCGCGGGCATGGCGAATTCCTCTCCGTCGCCTACGAGGTGAGCTGTCGGGTTCGGACTGGAGATGTCCGGCCGCGTTCTCACGCGGCTTCACCCCAAGCCGTCCGGATAGACCGGTGCGGCGTACTTACCTGGGTCCCCCGCTCCTGCCGTACGTGGATGGGTGCGGATTCCGGACGGTGGCAGGATTCGGCGGTCCGACCGGATTGACGGTGACGCTAGACGAGCGGGGTCGAGGCGAACAAGCCGCCGGTTTCCGTTCGCATTCCGCGGCGTGATATCCGTACCGAATTCCGGTCACCCTCCGTGGATGACGGTGGATCGATTTCCTTTTCCGGTACGGGAATTACCTCGGACGATCAGGCACGGTCCGTCACCTTTATGACGCTGCTCACGCCCCGAATACCATCTCCCCTGCAATCAGGGCGCGTTATACCGAAGGGTCCAATTCGGACAGAACACCCAATCCCCTACCCAGGGGTGCGCACGACCCCGGGCACCCGGGATGATTGGCCCAGGAGTCGATCAGGAACCGATCGCGATCCGTCAACCTTCAGGAGCACTCGTGACGCAGCAGCTGCCGCAGGTCCCGTCGACCGAACCCGAGCTCACCGGGGTACGCAACTTCCGGGACGTGGGCGGACTGCCGACCGTGGACGGCGGTTCGGTGCGGTTCGGCCGCCTCTTCCGCAGCGGCCACCTCGCCCACGCGACCGAGGAGGACGCGGCGTTCCTCTCCACCCTCGGACTCCACACGATCTTCGACTTCCGCAATCAGGCCGACGTGAGGATCGAGGGCCCGGACGTCGAACTGCCCGGCGTACGGAACGTGAACATACCGCTCAACGACCCGGCCGACGGCAAGGAGTTCTGGAAGCTCGTCAGGTCCGGCGAGCTGGAGCAGCTCCGCGCCATCCTGGGGGACGGCAAGGCCGCGACCCGAATGTCCGATTCGTACCGGCAGATGATCGTCGAGCGGACCGCGGAGCACAGCCGCATCCTGCACGCGCTCGCCGAGGACAGCGTCCCCGCGCTCATGCACTGCGCGGCCGGCAAGGACCGGGCCGGCCTCTCGATCGCGATCTCACTGCTCGCCGTGGGCGTCGAGCGCGAGGCGGTCGAGGCCGACTACGTCAAGTCGAACGACCCGCACCGCCGCTACAAGGTGCGCCGCAGCTCCACCTCCGCGGACGCGATGGCGCCCGAGGTGATGGAGCTGATCAGCCCGCTGTTCGACGCGCGGGTGGAGTACCTGCGGGCCGCGTTCGAGACGATGGAGCAGACCTGGGGGACGGTCGAGAACTACCTGACCGAGGGCCTGAAGCTCACCCCGGAGACCCGTGCGCGGCTGCGCGAGCGGCTCGTCGTCGAGGCGTGACCGCGCCCCTGCCTGGTCACTGGTTCTGCGCGCCGAGGGCGAACAGCAGATAGAGGAAGCCGGCGAAGAGGTGCCCCGCCACGAGGTAGGCGAAGAGGCGGAGCACCAGCCCCTTGGGGAACTTACCGGCCTCGCGCTCCTCGCCGGTGACCGGCTTGAACTTCTCGGACATATCGGTCCTTTCCGGAGGGCTCAGCGCAGATGCGGTGCGCCGTCACCAAGGCACAGCTCGGCGGCGGGGCTCTGCATCAGCGTGTGGACGAAGAGCAGCTCGGCCCCGCCGCGACCGGCGGCGCCGATGCGGTGCGGGGTGAGCGAGTCGAAGTGCGCGCTGTCCCCGGGATCCAGGACATGGACGGCGTCGCCGAGCGAGAGGCGCACCTGCCCGTCGAGGACGTGCAGCCACTCCTCCCCGGGATGGACGCGCACGATGTCGGCCCGGGTGGCGTACGGCACGTGGACGCGGAGCGCCTGCAGGGCGCGGCCCGCTCCCCCGGCCTGGCGGTAGGTCCAGCCGTCGGCCTCGACGGGCTCGGACCGGCCGGCCCGGACGATCGGATCGCGCTCGGCCGGAACCTCGCCCAGGAGCGCCGAGACCGTCGTACCGTAGATACGGGCCAGGGCGAGCAGCATCGGGAGCGAGGGTTGCCGGTGGCCCGTCTCGAGCCGGGAGAGATGGGCCGGGGAGAGTCCGGCCCGCTGCGCGGCGGCCTCCAGGGTCAGCCCGCGACGCCGGCGCAGGCCGCGCAGCTGCGGTGCGACGTCCGGCAGGACGGCGGCGGTCGGATCGGATGACTCGGGATCCGGTGCGGCAGGGCCCGGTGCGGCAAGGTCCGGTGCGGCAGGGTCCGGGGACGGCTCCCCGGGGAGGTGCTCCATGCCTCCATTTCGCCAGGATCTTCCCTCTGAGGCAAATTTCTTGCCCCAGAGGCAAAGATCCACGCCCCGTGCGCTTACGGAACGGATCGCCCGCCCGTCAGCGCTGCGCGACCGCCTGCTTGACCAGCGTCTTCCCGAAGTCCCACATCAGCCCGCCGCCACCGTGGGCGTCGTCCATCACCGCCGTGAACGCGGTCACGAAGCGGTCCACGTCGGCCTCGTCGATGACCAGCGGCGGGATCAGCTTGATCACCTCCAGATGGTCGCCCGACACCTGGGTCAGGATCCGGTGGCGCTGGAGCAGTGGCACGACGACCATCTGCGCGAAGAGGCCCTTACGGGCGGCCTGCAGCATCGTCCACCGGCTGCGCAGCCCGAGCGACGAGGGCCGCCCGAACTCGATCCCGATCATCAGCCCGCGCCCTCGGATCTCGTGCAGCAGCTCGTAGCGCGGCACCAGCTCCTTCAGGCGCGAGGAGAGCAGCTCGCCGATCCGCCGCGCGTGCGCCACCGTCCCCTCGTTCTCCATCACCGAGAGCACGGCGAGCCCGGCGGCCATGGCCTGGGCGTTCGATCCGAAGCTGGCGGAGTGGACGAGGACGCGGTCCATGGACGAGTAGACCTTCTTGAAGATCCAGTCCTTGCCGAGCGTCGCGCCTACGGGCACGTACCCGCCGGAGAGCGCCTTGGCGACACAGAGCAGGTCCGGTTCGACACCCTCCTCGTGCTGGTACGCGTAGAAGTCCCCGGTCCTGCCGAGGCCGGTCTGCACCTCGTCGGCGATCAGCAGGGCCCCGTGCCGGTGCAGCAGCTCCTGGGCGGCGCGCAGGAAGCCGGGCGGAGCCTCGTGCACGCCCTTGCCCTGGATGGGCTCGACCACGAAGCCCGCCACGTCGCCCTCGCGGAGCTCCCGCTCCAGGGCGTCGAGGTCGCCGAGGCCGATCGCGGTGTCGGGCAGCAGCGGGGCGAAGCCGTCCCGGAAGCCCTTCTCGCCGTTGACCGAGAGGGCACCCGTGGTCAGGCCGTGGAAGGCGTGGGAGCAGTAGAGGATCCTGGGCTTCCCGGTGGCGTACCGGGCGAACTTCAGGGCGGTCTCCACCGCCTCCGTACCGCTGTTGCCGAAGAAGACCCGGTCGAGGTGCGGGCTGTGGGCGAGCAGCTTCTCGGCGAGCAGGCCGGGCAGCGGCTGGCAGTCGAAGCGGGTGAGGTCGGCGAGCTGGGCGTCGAGGACGTCGTGGAGGGCCTGGCGGACGACGGGGTGGTGCCGGCCGAGGCCCATGACGCCGAAGCCGGCCAGCATGTCGAGGTGGTCCTCGCCGTCGGCGTCCCAGAAGTGGGCGCCCTCGGCCCGTTCGTAGACCTTGTCGAAGCCGATCGTGTGCAGCATGCGCGGAAGCTGGTGGTTGAGGTACCGGGTGTGCAGCTCGTAGCGCTCCGCGCCGCGTTCGGCGAGCAGTGCCGAGAGGTCGAACTCCTTGCTCATCGCCCCTTCTTCCGGGTCAGTGCGGCGCTGATGCTCCCGGCGATCTCCACCGGGGTGAGGCCGAGGTCGGCGAGCACCTCGCCGCGCTTGGCGTGGGCGAGGAACTGTTCGGGGATCCCGAAGGTCCTCAGGGGGACGTCGACGCCCGCGTCGCGCAGGGCCTGGCCGACGGCGGCCCCGACTCCACCGGTGCGGACGCCGTCCTCGACGACGGCCACCATGCGGTGTCGTTCGGCGAGCGGGGCGAGGGCCTCGTCGACCGGTTTGACCCAGCGGGGGTCGACCACGGTGCAGCGGATGCCGCGTCCGGCGAGCAGATCGGCGGCCTGGAGGCAGGCCTCGGCCATGACGCCGACGGAGACGAGGAGCACGTCGGCGTCCTCGTCCCGGAGGAGCACGTCCATCGAGCCGATCCGGTCGACGGCCGGGACCGGCGCGCCCACCGTCTCCTTGGGGAAGCGCAGCACGGTCGGTGCGTCGTCGACGGCGACGGCCTCGCGCAGCTGGGCGCGCAGCTCGTCGGCGTCGCGCGGGGCGGCGATCCGCAGTCCCGGCACGACCTGGAGGACGGAGAGGTCCCACATGCCGTTGTGGGAGGGGCCGTCCGTGCCGGTCACGCCCGCCCGGTCGAGGACGAAGGTGACGCCGCACCTGTGCAGGGCGACGTCCATGAGCAGCTGGTCGAAGGCGCGGTTGAGGAAGGTCGCGTAGACGGCCACCACCGGGTGGAGTCCGCCGGTGGCCAGGCCGGCGGCCGAGACGACGGCGTGCTGCTCGGCGATGCCGACGTCCCAGACCCGGTCGGGGAAGAGCTCGGCGAACTTCGTGAGGCCGACGGGGTGGAGCATGGCCGCGGTGATCGCGACGACGTCCGGTCGCTCGGCCCCGATCTCGGCGATCGCGTCCCCGAAGACGGAGGTCCAGGAGGGGCCGGCCGAGGGGGCGAGCGGCTCGCAGGTGACCGGGTCCATGGCGCCGACGGCGTGGAAGCGGTCCGCCTCGTCCTCCAGGGCCGGGCGGTAGCCGCGGCCCTTCTCGGTGAGGCAGTGCACCAGGACCGGCCCGTGGAAGCGCTGGGCCCGGCGCAGGGCGGATTCGACGGCTGCGAGGTCGTGGCCGTCGACGGGACCGACGTACTTGAGCCCCAGGTCCTCGAAGAGCCCCTGCGGGGCGAACGCGTCCTTGAACCCCTTCTTCGCGCCGTGCAGCGAGCCGTAGAGCGGCTGTCCGATCACGGGCGTGTGCTGCAGGACGTCCTTGCCCCAGGAGAGGACCCGCTCGTACCCGTCGGTGGTCCGCAGGGCGGCCAGGTGGTCGGCGAGCCCGCCGATCGTCGGGGCGTAGGAACGCTCGTTGTCGTTGACCACGACGATCAGGGGCCGGTCGCGGGCGGCGGCGATGTTGTTGAGCGCCTCCCAGGCCATGCCGCCGGTCAGGGCGCCGTCACCGATGACGGCGACCACGTGGTCGCCCTTCTCCAGGACCTCGTTGGCCTTGGCGAGACCGTCGGCCCAGCCGAGGACCGTCGAGGCGTGCGAGTTCTCGATGACGTCGTGGGCCGACTCCTCTCGGGAGGGGTAGCCGGAGAGCCCGCCCTTGCAGCGCAGCTTGGAGAAGTCCTGGCGTCCGGTGAGGAGTTTGTGGACGTAGCTCTGGTGCCCGGTGTCCCAGAGGATCCGGTCGTCGGGTGAGTCGAAGACCCGGTGCAGCGCGATGGTCAGCTCCACCACGCCGAGGTTGGGTCCCAGATGGCCCCCCGTCCTGGCGACCGCGTGGATGAGGAACTGCCGGATCTCCTCCGCCAGTTCGTCGAGCTCCGCGCCGCTCAGCGGCCGGAGGTCGCGCGGCCCCCGGATGCTCTCCAGAATCGTCATGCTCGGCCCCCTTTCGTCGATCGGCAGGTACGCCCTCGGCCGTGCGGCCGTGCTCGGCGGTACGGGAGGCCCGCGCGCGGTGGTGCAGCGGGCCCTCCCGTACGCGTCACGTCATCCGCGGTCGTGTCATCCGCGGTTGCCCGAGACCGTCTCGCGGGCCGCCCTCAGGGACTCCTTCAGCGAGCCCATGGTGGCGAGGACGGCCGTCGGCTCGTAGCCGCAGTGCGCCATGCAGTTGGCGCAGCGCGGGTCCTTGCCCCGGCCGTACTTGTCCCAGTCGGTCTCCTCGATCAGCTCCCGGTACGTGGGGACGTAGCCGTCGCTCATCAGGTAGCAGGGTCGCTGCCAGCCGAAGAGCGAGTAGTTCGGGATCGCCCACGCGGTGCACGGGAAGTCCGCCTTGCCCTCCAGGAAGTCCAGGAAGAGCGGCGAGTGGTTGAGCCGCCACCGGCGCCGGTTGCCGCCCGCGAAGGCCTTCTTGAAGAGTTCGCGGGTCTGTTCGACGCCGAGGAAGTGCTCCTGGTCGGGGGCCTTCTCGTAGGCGTACGCCGGGGAGATCATCATCTCGTCGACCTGGAGGTCGTCGTTGAGGTAGTTGAGCACCTCGATGATGGTCTGCGGGGTGTCGGTGTTGAAGAAGGTCGAGTTGGTGGTGACCCGGAAGCCCTGCCGCTTGGCCTCCTTGATCGCCGCCACCGCCTCGTCGAACACGCCCTCCTTGGCGACGGATTCGTCGTGCCGCTCGCGCAGCCCGTCGATGTGCACCGCGAAGGCGAAGTACGGGGAGGGGGTGAACTTCTCCAGCTTCTTGCGCATCAGCATCGCGTTGGTGCAGAGGAAGACGTACTTCTTCTTCGCCACCAACTGGCGCACGATCTCGTCGATCTGAGGATGCATCAGGGGCTCGCCGCCCGCGATGGAGACCATCGGCGCCCCGGACTCCAGGACGGCGCCGACGGCCTGGGCGACCGGCATCCGCTGCTTGAGCACACCGGCCGGGTGCTGGATCTTTCCGCAGCCCTCACACGCGAGATTGCAGGCGAACAGGGGCTCCAGTTCGACGATGAGCGGGAACTTGTCCCGCTTGCGGAGCTTCTGTTCGAAGAGATAGGTCCCGACCCGGACGGTCTGACGGAGCGGCATGGCCATAACTCGCTCACCTCCTGGGGAGCAGCAAAGAACGGTGCCATTCGAAGAATGCGGGAAGGACGGCACGAAGAACACGGAACGCCGATATTCCACCGCGTACCGTGCCGATCCGGACCAGTTCATGTTCTGGAGCGTCCACGACCACCCGTACGGCCGCAACCGGACGCGGTCCGGCCGCCAGCGCGGTACGGAGCGTGGCGGCCGACTCCATGTCGACGGCGATGGCGCCGGTGGCCCGCAGCTCGGCGCGCTCGTGGCCCCGGACGACGTGGTCGGAGCCGGTCAGCGGCCCGGTGTGGACGGTGCGCCCGGGCAGCGCCCGGGTCAGGGCCTTCACCAGGAGCTCGGTCCCGGTGCAGGCCGTGGCGGGGTCGGGGCCGCCCGGTGCGCCCCGTGTCTCGTCGGCGACGATCAGGTCTCCGGGGTGCATCCCGGGGGCGAGCCCGGCGCAGAAGCCCGAGGCGATGACGGCCGCGTCACGCCAGGGCTCCCGGTCGAGGGCCCGGGCGACGCCGCGGCGGGCGTGGACAGGACCCATGCCGGTCCGCACGACGGTGAAGGCGCCGGGCGCGCCGGCCCGGTCGCCGCTGCGCAGGGCGAGCTGCTCGATGCCGAGCGCGCAGGCGATCAGCAGCGGCGCCGCGGAGCCGGCCGGTGGCCCCGGCTCGTCGCCCATCAGTCCTCCCTGGACAGGGCCGGTTCGCCGTTCACGTAGCGGCCGAGGGCCGTGAGCGGGAACACCTGCCGGTAGAGGTGGTAGTTGATGGAGAAGTCCCAGGGGAAGCCGGTTCCGGTGAAGTACGGCTCGTCCCAGGAGCCGTCCGCGTTCTGCGTACCGGCCAGCCAGGCGACGCCCCGTTCGACCGCCTTGGTGTCGCGCCCGCCGGCCGCGAGCAGGGCGAGCAGCGCCCAGGCGGTCTGCGAGGCGGTCGAGACGCCGTGCCCGATCCAGGCCTGCTCCTTGTACGAGCGCAGGTCCTCGCCCCAGCCGCCGTCCTCGTTCTGTACGGACTCCAGCCAGCCGGCGGCCCGGCGGATCGCCGGGTGGGAGCGGGGCAGTCCTGCGGCGGTCAGCGCCGGGACCACCGAGCCCGTGCCGTAGATGTAGTTGACGCCCCAGCGTCCGAACCAGGCGCCGTTCGGCTCCTGTTCGGCGAGCAGCCACTCGACTCCCCTGCGGGTACGGGGGTGATGGGCCTTGCCCTCGTGGGCGAGCATCTCCACGACATGGGCGGTGACGTCGGCCGAGGGCGGGTCGATGACCTCGCCGAAGTCGCAGAACGGCAGCCGGTTGGGGAAGGGGCTGGTGTTGTCGGCGTCGAACGCGCCCCACGCGCCGTTCTTCGACTGCATGCCGAGGGTCCAGCGGGCGCCCCTGGCGATGGCCGCCTCGGTCCGGGAGGCGTCGGGGTGCCTCACCCGGCGGAGCGCCAGGATGACCTCGGCGGTGTCGTCGATGTCCGGGTAGTTGTCGTTGTGGAACTCGAACGCCCAGCCGCCCGGGGGCAGTCCGGGCCGACGGACGGCCCAGTCGCCGGGCCGGACGATCTCCTCGCCGAGCATCCAGTCGGCGGCCCGCACGAGCGCCGGGTGGTCGGCCGGGAGGCCCGCGTCGGCGAGGGCGATCGTGGCGAGGCAGGTGTCCCAGACGGGCGACTGGCAGGCCTCGATCATGCGCGAGCCGTCCTCGCGCCGGACGGCGAAGCGGTCGAGCGACTCAAGTCCTGCCCGCATGACCGGGTGCTGGAGGTCGTAGCCGAGGAGGTGCAGGGCGATCACCGAGTAGACGGCGGGGGGCTGGATGCCGCCCCAACAGCCGTCGTTCTCCTGGCGTTCGACGATCCAGCGGGCGGCGACGTTCATCGAGGCCGTACGCAGTCGGCGCGGGGCGACCTTGTGGTAGACGTGCAGCGCCTTGTCGAGCCGCTGGAAGACTCCGTCCCAACTCGCGGCGGGTGCGAGGGGTTTCGCCGGATTCGGCCGGGCCGGGTCGGTGTGCAGCTCGTCCAGCGGGAAGGGTGCGGGCCGCACCGGCCGCTTGGCGGAGACCACGGTGAGCGGCACGATGGTCTGCCGGGCCCAGCAGCCGAAGTCGTAGATGTTGAGCGGGAACCACCTCGGCAGGAAGATCAGCTCGGGTGGCAGCTCGGGCAGGTCGTCCCACTTCCACCAGCCGAAGAGGGCGAGCCAGATCCGGGTGAAGACCCGGGAGGCGGCGATCCCGCCCCGGTCCCGGATCCAGGCGGCGGCGCGGGCCATGTGCGGGTCCTCGGGCAGGTCCCCGGCCAGGCGCAGCGCGACGTACGCCTCGATGGTGGTGGAGAGTTCGCCCGGTCCGCCGTAGAAGCCCGCCCAGGTGCCGTCCTCGCGCTGCTCGCCGCGGATGTACTGGGCGGAGGCGCGGGTGGTGTCCTCGTCCCGGATGCCGAGGAACTGGCGCAGCAGGAGGTCTTCGGCGTCCATGGTGACGTTGGTCTCCAGGTCGCCCTTCCACCAGCCTTGCGCGTCCTGGCGGCCGAGCAGGTGTGCGATGGAGCGTTCCGCCGCCCGCGCGGCCGCCTCTTCGAGGCCGCCGAGCACGGGTGCGGTGGCGGTGGTGTCGCTGGCCGCGGCCGCTCGGGGGCCCACGGCCCCGGCGCTTCCGTCGGTCGTCGCTGTCATGGCTTCCCCTTCGTGCAGTCGAATACTTCTGCTTCATCGGGTCTGCCGTCGGGGGGGGGGGGGGGGGGCCCGCCCCCCCCCCCCCCCCCAAAAAAAGGGGGTTGTGTTGATATAGTGCCGAAGCACCCCAAGGCGGGGCGCGCGGGGGGGGGGGGCCC